>JBMDXB010000137.1:0-58656 GCA_048594885.1 Vicinamibacterales bacterium | reverse complement strand
TCGATTGCGGATGGCCGATCGTCGATTGCGGATTGACGGGATTGGGGATTGGGGATTGGGGATTGGGATTGAGGATTGCGGATTGAATTGGAGATCGGGGATTGGGGATTACATTGGGGATTGAGGATTGATGATTCAGGGTGCTCCGCCAATCGCCAATCCCAATCCGCAATCGCCAATCTCAATCCGCAATCGTCAATCCAATCCGCAATCGTCAATCCGCAATCCAATCGTCAATCGACAATCCCAATCCACAATCGTCAATCCCGTCAATCCGCAATCGACGATCGGCAATCCGCAATCGATCTACTGGTCAATCCACAATCGACGATCGACGATCGGCAATCGACTGTGACCAGAATTCTGCTTCTCTCGACGACGACCGGCTACCAGCTGCGGTCCTTTAATGATGCGGCGGAGCGGATGGGTGTCGAGATTCTCTTCGGCACGGACCGTTGCCGGCATCTGGACGATCCCTGGCAGGACCGCGCGATCGCGGTGCGCTTCCACGACGAGCCGGCGTCGGTCGACGCCATCGTCGCGGCGGCGCGGGAGCGTCCGATCGACGGCGTCCTCGCGGTCGGCGATCGGCCTGTCGTGCTCGCCGCTCGCGTTGCGTCGGCACTGGGCATCCCGGGCAACCCGCCCGAGGCCGCCGCCGCGAGCAGCAACAAGCACGAGATGCGGACGCGCATGACCGCGGCGGGCATGCGTGCGCCGTGGTTCCGGCGTGTGCCGCTGCCGGAGCGCGGACCGGTTGCGATCCACGATCTCCGCGTGCCGTTCCCGTGCGTCGTCAAGCCGCTCGGCCTGTCGGGCAGCCGCGGCGTGATTCGCGCCGACACGCCCTCGCAGCTTGCCTACGCGATCGAGCGCGTGCGGGCGCTGCTGACGCGCAAGGACGTGCGCATCATGCGCAGCGGCCTCGAGGACGTCGTCCTGATCGAAGGATTCGTCGAGGGACGCGAGTACGCGATCGAGGGCGTGCTGACACGCGGCGAGCTGCGCGTGTTCGCGATCTTCGACAAGCCGGATACGCTCGACGGCCCGTTCTTCGAGGAGACCATCTACGTCACGCCGAGCTCGCTGCCGTCGCAGGTGCAGCACGACATCGGGCTCGAGGTGCAGCGCGCGGCCGCGGCGCTCGGCCTCGTCCACGGTCCGGTCCACGCGGAGTGCCGCGTTGGGCACGCGGGCATCGTCATGCTCGAGATCGCGGCGAGGCCGATCGGCGGCTTGTGCGCGCGCGTGCTTCGCTTCGCGCCGCCGGCCGCCTATGCCGGCCCACCCGTCGCGGACGCGCGTCCGATCGAGCGCCACTCACTCGAAGAAGTCCTGTTGCGTCACGCGCTGGGAGAAGACCTCTCGCCGTACCTGCGCGAGCCGGAGGCGTCGGGCGTCATGATGATTCCGATTCCCAAGCGGGGGATCTTCAAGGGCGTCGCACGCGAGCAGGAGGCGCTTGCCGTGCCGCGCGTCGAGGATCTGACGATCACGGCGAAGGCCGACCAGCTCCTCGAGCCGCTTCCCGAAGGCGCGAGCTATCTCGGGTTCATCTTCGCCAGAGGACCACAGCCGCGGGACGTCGTCGCGGCGCTGCGCGAAGCGCATCGGCGGCTGCAGTTCACCATCGATCCGGCGATCGATCTGGCGCGGACGTAACGGCGGAACTGAAGTTCCGCCCTGCGCCGGAGACTACTTCGCCTGCTGAGGGACGTAGCCCGGCGGCAGCGCGGCGCCCTCGCCGAAGAAGAAGTCCTCCATGTGCTTCGTCACGAGCTGCTGCGCCTCTTTCTGCCACGGCATCAGGCGGTACTCGTTGAGGATCATCTTCATCCGCTCTTCCCACATCTTCCAGGCTTCGGCGGAGATGTTCTCGTAGATCCGCTGCCCGAGTTCGCCCGGCCAGGGCGGCGCGTCGAGGCCCGGCATCTCCTTCTGGAACTTGTGACAGAAAACCTTGCGGCCGCTGGTGTTGCCGGCGGGGGGCTGGGGCTGCGGAGGACCGCCACATGGACTCATAGCCGCATCTTACTCCGAGTGGGTCCGGGCAGGCCGAGGGCGTCTCGCGAACAGGCTCATGTGTAATGTCGGGTGTAGCGAATCGCTCCATAGTGTGGCACGCTCCGGACGCGCCGCCTCTTATCCCCGCAAATTCCAGTGATTTAGCGCCAACACTCCCCCCAAAACTCCGTGACGCCGTGGCACACCGTTTGATTGAGAGCCCGACGGTAGCTTCATGTCGCAGGGAGTGATTGAGCGGATGCAGCACGACGATCAGGGCCCTCGTCCCGGGAACGAACCGGAGAAGGCTCCAGACACTCCGAGCGATGAACCGAAACCCACGCCCGTTCAGGATCCCCCGGCCGAACCTGGGAAGGCCCCTTACGTCGTGAGGGACCAGCGAGCGGGCAGCCAGCACGAGAGTCGAGCCATGAATGATGCTGCAAAAGGACGCATGATGGGTGAACGGAAAGAGCGCCGTGGCTTTGCGTCGATGTCGCCTGAGAAGCAGCGCGAGATCGCCAGCAAGGGAGGACGCGCGGCGCACCAGAAGGGCACCGCGCACGAGTGGACGTCTGAGGAAGCGCGGTCGGCAGGGCGCAAGGGCGGTCAGATCAGCCGCGGCGGTCGCGGACGACTCGTCGAGCCGCCGATGCAGCCCTCGGCTTCGCCAGTCGGCGCGTCACCCGATGCGGGGACGCTCGACCGGCAGTAGCGTGTTTGACGGACGGAGGCGTGTGCGTATGTTGAAATCGGTAGCGATCGCGATGGTCGTGGCGCTCGGGTGCGCCTCGGCCGCGGCAGCGCAGACCACACCACCCGGATCTGCGAAACCGGCGGCCGAACAGCAGCCGGCGACCACGACGCCGTCCAGCGGCGCCGCGACTGCCGCGCAGGATCCTGCGGCGCAGGCTCCCGCGCGTCAGGACACGACGACGGAGAACGGTGAAACGCGGCCGGCCACGACCACATTCATGGGTGACACGGGTTTGTGGTTCGTCCCGACCGGTGAGGTGCTCCCCGCGAAGAAGTGGTCGTTCAGTGTCTACCGCGTGAACTTCGACTACCAGCAGGGATTCACCGACGTGTCGAACTGGCCCGTGACGTTCGGCGTCGGCCTCGGCGACCGCGCGGAACTGTTCGGCGCGTGGACGGTCGTCCGCCGGGTCGACCGCGACTTGCGTCCCATCTTCATCCCGACGCAGACCGCGGCCGGTGGCGTGGTCAACGAGTATCCGTTCGTGCGCCAGGGCTGGTCGGACAACCAGCTTGGCGACTTCTGGCTCGGTGCCAAGATCAATCTCGCCTCGCAGTGGCGGCAGCATCCGGTGGCATTCGGTATCCGCGGCCTCATCAAGCTGCCCACCGCGAAAGACGACGAAGAAGGCGTCGGCACCGGCAAGGCGGACTTCGCGCTCGACGCAGTCCTGAGCAAGGAAGTCAACGAGCGCGTCGAGGTCTCCGGCTTCGGCGGCGTGATCTTCCGCGGCGACCCCGACGACGCCGAGTTGAGCAACGGGCTGCGCTGGGGCTTCGGCATCGGCACGCCGTCACGCCGCGCGCTGCGCCTCACGGCGGAACTCCACGGCGAGAAGTACTTCGACGACACGGTGACGCTGTCACGTGTGCTCATCGCCGACGACGGATCGATTGCGCCGCTGACCTCGGAAATCCGTTCGCCGGCCAACGCCTCGATCGGTTTGACGTGGCAGGCCCGCAAAGGATTCTTCGCCGGCGCGGGGCTGAACTGGCGGATCAATCACGACGGCCGCAATGAGTTCGGCTCGTTCGAGGACGAGACGGGTGACGCGCTCGGCTTCCAGCTTCGACTCGGCTACCATCCGGGCGTCCGCGTCTATGTGCCGCCGCCGCCACCGCCCCCGCCGCCGACCCCGCCGGCGCCGCCCGAGCACGTGCTCACGGTGAAGGCGCAGTGCGAGCCGTGCACGGTGGAAACCGGGGCGCAGTCGATGGTCACGGCGTTCCCCCAGAGCTCGATCGGCTGCACCGTTACCTACAACTGGACGGCGCCGACCGGCAAGTTGACGAACCCGACGGCGCGCCAGACGCCGTGGGTCGCGCCGATGCAGACCGGCACGGTGCCCGTGACCGTGACCGTGACGTGCCCGAGCGACGGCAAGACGGCGAGCGATACCGTCAACATCAACGTGATCGCGAAGCCGGTGAAGACCTACACGTTCGAGGACGTGCACTTCGACTTCGACCGCTACTCGCTGCGGCCCGAGGCGACGCGCGCGCTCGACGAAGTCGTCAAGGCGATGCAGGAGAGCTCGACCCTCCGGATTGAGATCGAAGGGCACACCTGCAACATCGGGACGGCGGAATACAACCTCGCGCTCGGCGAGCGTCGAGCGACGTCGGTCCGCGAGTACCTGACCACGCGTGGCATCAGCGCGGATCGTCTCCGCACGGTGAGCTACGGCGAGGAGCGTCCGAAGCACGACAACGCCCGCGAAGAGACCCGCCGGCTCAACCGGCGCGCGGCGCTCGTCGTTCGGATCCAACAATAAGGGCACGGGGTAAGGGGTAAAGGGCAAAACCCTTTACCCTTGACCCTTGGGAGACCGAGTATGCGGTTCGTCAATGTGTACTTGATTGGCTACTTTCTCCTGGTGATCGGCGCGCTCGCCGCCCTCTGGTACGGCGGCGTGCTTCGCCAGATCTCCGCGACCTGGATCGTCATCGGCCTGGTGATCGCGTTCGGCCTGGGGATCATGCTGGCAATCTCGGCCGGGAAACCTGAAATCACACGCGAATAGCGCCACCCAGCACTCAGGCGAAGGGGCCGGTGCCATCGCATGATGGCACCGGCGTTTTTGTGTACGCGCGGACCCGGGACCCGGGACCCGGGACCAGGGACCAGGGACCAGGGACCCAATGGCACACCTTGTGAGTACCGGACGGGGTGCCTGTGCCGGTAGCGTCTTCCGCGCGCGTCGTCTTGGCCATTCTGCTGCTGGTGGCCTCGATTGCCTGCCGGGAGGAAGGCGGCGTCCAGGTCACGAGCCTGAAGTTCACCGGCACGAAGGCCGTCACCGACGACCAGCTCAAATCCGTGCTCGCGACCGCCGCAAGCGACAAGTTGCTCGGCGTCCAGTTGCCCTGGGGCACGAAGCGGTATTTCAGCCGCGAGCAGTTCGAGGCGGATCTAAAACGCATCGTCGCGTTCTACAAGGACCGCGGCTATCCGGATGCGCGCGTGTCGGCGTTCGACGTCAAGCTCAGTCCCGACCAGACCTCCGTGGACATCACCATCAACGTCTCGGAAGGCGAGCCGATTCGCGTCGAGCGGATCGTCATCGCCGGCGTCGAGTCGCTGCCGGACGAACATAGCACCCATCTCCACACGCGCCTGCCGCTCAAGCAGGGAGCGCCGCTCGATCGCGCGCTCCTGCAGGCCAGCCGCGAAGCCACGCTCGACGAGCTCAAGGACCATGGGTATCCGTACGCGAGCGTGCGCGTCTTCGAGGAGCCCGGATCGTCCGAACGGCAGCGCGTCATCCACTTCAACGCGGAGCCGGGGCCGGTTGCCCATCACGGTCCCATCGAGATCACCGGCAATTCCAGCGTTGACGACAACGTCGTACGGCGGCAGCTCACCTTCAAGCCGGGCGATCTCTATCGTCAAAGCAAACTGGTGGAAAGCCAGCGCAAGCTGTACGCGCTCGAGACATTCGACTTCGTCAACGTCGAGCCGCTGCAGCTCGAGCTGCGCGCGTCGGAGATCCCCACGCGCATCACCGTGACCGAAGGGAAGCACCGGAAGGTCAATCTCGGCGTCGGCTACGGCACCGAGGAAAAGGCACGCGCCCAGGTCGACTGGCGGCACGTCAACTGGTTCGGCGGCGCGCGGACCGCCGGCGTCACGGCCCGGTACTCCGGCCTGGATCGCGGGGTCCGCGTCACCTTCAGGCAACCGTACTTCTTCGGACCGCGCTTCTCGTTCGGCGGCAGCGCGCAATCCTGGTTCACGAGAGAACCCGCGTTCGACCGTGAGACGCTCGGCGGCCGCATCACGATCACGCGTCAGGCGTACGGCAGTGGAGGGCCAGTGCTCCGCGATCGCCCGTCGACGACGATGACGTTCAGCTACGCCAACGAGCACGACGCCTACGAGCTGTCCAACGAGGCGCTGCTGGAGGCGGTCGAGGATCCGGACTTCCGCAAGCGGCTGATCGCGCAGGGCATCGATCCGCGCAGCGGCGAGGGCCGCGGGCAGCGCTCGGCCGTCGCGCTCGACGTCACGCGCAATACGGCCGGCAGCCTGCTCGACGCCAGGCGCGGGTACTTCGCTTCCATCCACCTGGAGCAGGCCGGGCGATGGCTGCAGGGCTCATGGGATTACTACGAGCTGATCGCCGAGGGGCGGTATTTCCTGCCGGTCACCGAGCGCACGGTGGTTGGGTTGCGAGCGAGGGCGGGCTCCATCGACGCGTTCGGCGACCAGGACCGGAACGTTCCGTTCTTCAAGCGCTACTTCCTTGGCGGCGCGACCAACCTGCGTGGATGGGGGCGGTTCGAGGTGTCGCCGCTGAGCGGACGCGGTCTGCCCATCGGCGGCGCGACGTTCGCCGACTTCTCGACCGAGCTGCGATTTCCCGTGTGGGGCAACTTCAGCGGTGTGCTGTTTCTCGACGGCGGCAACGTCTGGGCCGACCCGTGGGATTTCAATCTGAACGATCTCCGGTACGACGTGGGGCCGGGGCTTCGCTACAACACCCGAATCGGCCCGGTGCGCGCCGATCTCGGCTACCAGCTCAATCCGATTGAAGGTCTCTTCGTGAAGCCGGGGACCAAGGAGCGAAAGTTCCGGTTCCACTTCAGCATCGGCCACGCGTTCTAGCGGACAGCGGACAGCGGACAGCGACATGGTTCACGGCGAACGGCGACTCAGATGGCTCCGGCGGATGCTGCAGGTCACGGCGCTGGCCGGGACGCTGCTCGTCGGCATCATCGCCGCCTCGCTCATCGTCTCGCAGACTCCCTGGTTCCGCGACTGGCTCCGCCGCTACATCGTCCGCGAATCGAAGCAGTATCTGAACGGCGAGCTCGCCATCGGCGGGCTCAGCGGCAACCTGTTTTTCGGCGTCAACCTGAACGACGTCACGGTAGACGTCTCGGGTGAGCGCGTGGTCGCGGTGAAGGCGCTCGAGCTCGATTACAGCGTCTTCGACTTCATCTCGCGCGACATCATCCTCGACGAGATCAAGCTCCACGAGCCCGTAATCCTCGCCGAGCGCGATCGCAACGGCTGGAACCTTGCGCGATTGATCAAAAAGGAGCGCCAGGAGGCGGATCGCCGCGGTCCGAAGCGTCCGATTACCCTGGGGTCGATCGAGGTGGAGGATGCCTCGGTCGAAATCCGCGACGCGCTCGCGCCGTCCGGATACCGGATGCCGCGCCGCATCGACGCGCTCGACATCAAGGCAGGCTTCCAGTACGAGCCGGTTCACTACTCGATCGAGCTCGATCACGTCAGCTTCCGCGGTGCGTCGCCGCAGTTCGACATGCGCGAGCTCGCCGGCAAGATTGCCGTCCGCGACGACAACCTCTACTTCGATTCCGTGACGATGAAGACGACGGAGACGTCGGTGACGATCGACGGCGTCGTCGAGCAGTACCTCCGGACGCCGGTCGTGAAGCTGACGACGACGGGGAAGATCTCGCTGCCGGAGATCGGCCGCGTGCTGCCGGCCGTGTCCGGCTACCGGCTGCATCCGGACGTCGACATCAGGGCGTCAGGTCCGGCGGAGAATCTGCTGCTCGATCTGGACGTGCGGTCGGAAGCGGGGAATGCGCGCGGCGCACTGACCGCGGACGTGAAGGCGCCGGAGCTCGCGTTCCGCGGCGATCTCGATGTCGAGCGGCTGAACCTGGCGCCGCTGACGAAGAACGCAACCGAGCGCAGCAACATTACCGGGCACGCGAAGATCGACCTGCGTCTGTCGACGAGGCCGGCCGGCGTCCGCGCGCTCGATCGGATGCGCGGCACCTATACCTTCAGCGGACCGTACGTGCTGGCGCAGGGCTACGAGGCGCGCAGCGTGCGCGCGTCCGGCCGCATCGACGGGCCGCGCATCACGCTCGACGCGCGGGCTGACGCCTATGGCGGCACCGCGACCGCGAGAGGGTTCATCGTGACGCCTGCGCGCGGCCGCGCAGTCGCGCTCGATCTGCGCGGCAGTGCCGACAGCGTCGACCTCCGCGATCTGCCGCCGTCCCTCGGTATTCCAAAGCTGGCCACCAATCTCTCGACCTCCGCGTACCACGTGCGCGGAAGCGGCGGCAGCTACAGCGGCAGCGCGACGTTGAAGCGATCGGCGGTTGAAGGCGCGACGCTGTCGTCCGGCACGATGACGACGTTCAACGTCACGCCGCGCGCCGTGTCGTTCACGGCCGAAGGCCACGCGGCGAATGTGGATGTGCAGCGCTTCGGCAGGGCCCTGAAAGTGCCCGAGCTGACAGAGCCGCAGTACGAGGGCCGCATCAACGCGACCTACGACGTTCGCGGGTCCGTCGATCGCGTGCGCGCCGCGGCCGCGGCGAAGCCGGGCCGGACGGCGTCGACGTTCGACCGCGTGGTGCTCGATGCGCGCGGAGTCGTCACCGACTCGCCATTCGGCGGCGGCCGCGTGACAAGGCTCGAGTTCGACACCGACCTCGATCGCGGCGCGCTGAACGTTCGCGCGAAAGGTGACGTCGTCGGCGTCGATGTCGCGCGGTTCGTCGATCGCGAGGAGTTGCGCGGCCAGCTCACCGGCACGGTGGACACGACGGTCGCGATTGCCGACGTCGGCGCGCCGATCAAGGCGGCCGACGTCACGGTGGACGCGCGCGGCGCGCTGACGAACGCCACCCTGTGGGGCGGTCGCCTGCCCGCTGTGGCGTTCGAGACCCGTATGGATCGCGGCGCGCTCGACGTCCGCGCCAACGGTTCGTTCGAGGGCTTCGATCCAGCGCGGCTGACCGGCCGGCAGAACCTCGCCGGGAGCGTATCGGGGACGGTCACTGCGACGATCGCGATCGCCGACGTCACGGCGCCGATTGCGCCCGAGGACGTCACGGCGGAAGGCACGCTCACGCTGGCGAAATCGACCGTCGGCGGCCTCGAGATCGATGCGGCGAACATCGAGGGGAAATACGTCGATCAGATCGGCGACATCGCACGGTTCGACATCGCCGGTCCCGATCTCAAGGCGAATGCGACCGGCCGGCTCGCGCTCGATCGGACCAGTCAGTCGAACCTGAAGTACCACGTCGAGGCAGTCGACCTCGAATCGCTCGCCAAGCTGGCGGGGCGCGAGAACGTGCGAGGGGCGGCCATCCTCGACGGCACGCTCACCGGCAACGCGGCGTCGTTGACGACCACCGGAACGCTGAACGGCAGCAACCTCGCCTACGAGAAGAACAGTGCGCTCGATCTGAACAGCAAGTACACGGTGACGGTTCCCGACCTGCGGTTCGCTGCCGCGCGAGTCGAGGCGACGAGCACCGCGACGTTCGTCAAGACCGCCGGGTTCGACATCAGCGAGCTGACGGCAACCACCACCTACGACAATCAGCGGCTCGAGTTCACGACGAACGTCAAGGAGCGGACGCGGGAGCTCGACGCGACCGGCACGCTGATCCTGCACCCCGACCATCAGGAGGTTCACCTGCCGCGGCTGGCGCTGCGGACGCAGGGCCTCGAGTGGCAGCTCGCTCCCACGAGCGAGGCGCTCGTGCAGTACGGACGCGGACGGGTCGAGCTGAGTGGGGTCCGGCTGGTGAGCGCCGATCAGTCGCTCAACGTCGACGGCGCGCTCGCGCTCAAGGGCAGCGACACGGCCGGAACCATCCGCGTCCAGGCGCGCAACGTCGATCTGCAGCAGCTCGAGACGCTGCTGCTGCAGAACCGCGGGTTCGCGGGGCGGCTCAACGCGGATGCGACGATCACCGGCTCGACGGCGAATCCCCTGGTCGACGGTCGCATCCAGGTCGACGGCGGCGCCTTCAAGACCTACAAGTACGAATCGCTCGTCGCGGACGTGAAGTACAGCGACCCGCGGCTGCAGATCGACGCGACGCTGCGGCAGTCGCCGACCGAATCGATCACCGCCCGCGGCTCGGTGCCGCGGACGCTGTTCGAGAAAGGCGATTCCGGGCACATCTCGCCGCGTGGCGAGGACCAGATCGACCTCCAGATCGCCTCGTCGCAGATCAACCTCGGGTTCGTGCAGGCCTTCACCGATGCCGTGACGAATGTGACCGGGACGATGCAGGCCGACGTGCACGTCACGGGCTCAGGCCACGACCCGCACATGAGCGGCTACATCAGCATCCAGAACGGCGCGTTCGGCGTGCCGCTCGGCGGCGTCTCGTATACGGGCCTCAATACGCGGATCGATTTGAAGACGGACCGCATCGATCTCGCGACGTTCACGATCCTCGACGAGCACGGCAAGGCCGCGACCGTGTCAGGCAACCTGGCTGTGCACGAGCGCCAGGTCGGCGCGATCAACATCACGATCGAGACGCGCGACTTCGAGCTGATCGACAACGAGCTCGGCGACGTCGGCGTCGACGCACAGCTGCGGATCCGTGGCGAGCTGCGCCGGCCCCGCATCGATGGCGAGATCCGGCTGGAAGACGGCCGCCTCGAGATCGACCAGATCCTCCAGTTGTTCTACGACCCCTATTCCGTCGAGGCGTTGCCGGAAGTCGTTTCTGCCGAGCGCACCGTCGAAGGCGCCGGCAGCGCGAAGGAAGCCACGGATCGGGCGCTGCAGCAGGCGGAGCGGTCGGCCGCGCCGCCGGGCGCGGAAGCGCGGCCCGCCGGCGCGCCGCCTGCGCCAGGCGGCATCTTCGGACCGATGGCGCTGAACGTTCGCCTGCGCATTCCTGACAACCTCGTGCTGCGCGGCAACGACCTGCGGCCTGGCGGGCCTACCGGTGCCGCGATCGGCGGCGTCCACGCCACCGTCGGCGGCGACGTCCGTGTCCTCAAGAATCCGGGCGGGCAGATGACCCTCGTCGGCAACGTCGAGACGATCCGCGGCCGCTACGATTTCCAGGGCCGCCGCTTCGAGCTGGTGCGCGGCGGCCAGATCAAGTTCGTCGGCACGCCCGAGATCAATCCGGCGATCGACGTCAGCGCCACGCGCCTCATCCCCAACACCGGGGTCGAGGCGCGTGTGCGGATCACCGGAACGGCGCGGACGCCCGAGCTCGCGCTCTCGAGCACGCCGCCGCTCGAGGAAAGCGACATCCTCGCGCTGATCGTCTTCAACCGTCCCGTCAACGAGCTGGGTACGGGCGAGCGTTCATCTCTGGCGGCCACTGCGGGCGGCATCGCCACCGGGTTCCTCGCCACGCCGCTCGGTGAGTCGATCGGCAAGGCGCTCGACCTCGATCTCTTCGAGATCACGACGACGACCGAGGAAGGAGAGCTGGGGGCGGGCGTGACGCTGGGGCATCAGATCGGCGACCGCGCGTTCGTCAAGCTGCGGCAGCAGTTTGGCGAGCGCAACGTCAGCGAGTTCATGCTCGAATACCAGTTGTTCCAGTTCCTGCGGCTGCAGGCCACGGCCGCGCCGGAAACGACCGGCTCAGGAAATCGCCTCAATCAGCGGCGTATCGAACGCGGCGGGATCGACCTGATCTTCTTTTTCAGCTACTAGTCAAAGACCGACGGGCAGACAGTCGTCAAAGACCAACAGACCAAGGGCCAACCTCCAAACGAAGGAACATCCAAAAATCCAAAAGGCCAACTCTCAAATACTCGGGTCGAAGTTGGCCTTTGGAAGTTGGGAGTTCCCTCGCTTGGCCTTTGGCCCTTTGGTCTTTGGGAGTTGACGAAGTCTCCGTCAGTGTCGCCCCAGCAGCGCCACCTGCACGCGGGCGTCATTGAAACAGGCGCCCGCGCCCAGATCTGTTAGAGAATCCGGAACCAAAGCGTTCGAGGTGGATCCGTTGTAGGTGCTCTTCCGCCACAGGCCTTTCGGCAGCGACACGGTCCCGCGGCGAACGTCAGGGTTCAGCGCGACGGGGCACTGCACCTCGCCGAGATCGTTGAAGATGCGGACGGGATCGTCCTGGGCAAGACCGCGCTCTTCGGCGTCGGCGGGGTGCATCTGCAGCACTGCCGCACGCTCGCGCAGTTCGCCGAGCGTCGAGGACACCGTTTTCTCGCTCGACGGGGAGATCAGCGCCAGCGGATAGCGGCCGGTGGCTGGATCGGGCTGGTAGACGTACAGGCCGTGTTGTGCCTGTTCTTCCAGCGATGCGGGATGCAGATCGATCTTGCCGTCGTGCGTGAGCGGAAACACGTCGACGAATTGAATCGGCGTGCCGGCATGTGGCGGGGTAGCGAAGCCGTTCTGCATCAGCTCGTCGCCGAGCGTTCCCGGGAACCGGCCGACAACGCGCATGAGCGTGTCGGTTTCTTCCTCCGCTTCGCCGACGCCGAGCCGCTCCGCGAGCTGCGAAAACACTTCCACGTTGGCGCGCGCCTCGCCAACCGGCTCGATCACCGGCCGCACCAGCTGCAGGCTGAGCACGCCGTAACTCTTCGCGACGTCGTAATTCTCGAGGAACGTCGTCGCCGGCAGCAGGACGTCCGCGTAGCGCGCCGTGTCGGTGAAGACCTGCTCGAACACGACGGTGAACAGGTCCTCGCGCGTCAGGCCTTCGAGCACGCGGTTCTGGTCCGGCATCGTTGCCACCGGATTGCAGTTGTAGACGAACAGCATCTGCACGGGTGGATTCGAGTACTCGAGCAGCGCGCGGCCGAGATGGTTCATGTTGACGAGCCGCGTCGGGGGCTCCGGCGTATCGTTCAGCCACGCGGCGGCCTTGATGCCGAGCGCGGCGGAGTTGCTCATCGAGTAGCCGCCGCCGCGCACGCCGAACTTCCCGGCGACGGCAGGCAGCGCGATGATGGCGGCGGTGGAGCTGCCGCCGTTGCGGTTCCGCTCCTGGCCCCACCCGCAGCGAATCAGCGCCGGAGACGAGGTGGCGTACAGCTCGGCGAAGCGCTGCAGATCCGCGGCATCAATGCCGGCGACGTCCGCGGCGCGCTCGATCGGCCACTCGGCCGCCCGGGCACGCAGCCGCTCGACGCCGCGCGTGTGCGCGGCGAGAAATCGCTCGTCGGCGAACCCGCCGTCGAAGAGATACCGGTGCAGCGCGAGCGCGACGGGCAGATCTGTTCCGGGCGTGACCGCCAGGTGCAGGTCGGCCTGCCGCGCCAGCGACGTCGCGCGCGGATCGATGACAACGATCTTCGCGCCCGCTTTGCGCGCCTGTTTGAGATACGGGACGAGGTGGATACCGGAAGCCGCCGGGTTCACGCCCCAGAGGACAATCAGCCGTGCGTGCACGTAGTCCGGGTAGGTGACGGTCGCCATCTTGCCGTACATCGCCAGCGTCGCGGCGCTGGTCGGCGCGGCGCAGACGGTGCGCGCGAGCCGCGACGTGCCGAACGCGCGAAAGAGCGCCGCGTCGTTGGTGTCCTGCGTCAGCAGCCCGTTCGACCCGCCGTAGGAGAACGGCAGGATCGCTTCCGCGGTCCACCGATCGCGGATGGCGATCATCTTTTCGGCGACGTGATCGAGCGCCTCGTCCCACGTCACGCGCGTGAACGTGCCCTGTCCCTTCGCGCCCTTCCTGATCGCCGGATAGAGGAGCCGATCCTCGCCATAGACGCGATCGGCGAACCGCCGCACTTTGGCGCAGATGAAATCAGCCGTCGTCGGATTGGCGTTGCCGCCGTCGATCTTGATCACGCGCCCCTTCTCGACGGTGACGTCGAGGGTGCAGGAGTCGGGGCAATCGAGCGGGCAGGCTGTTCGGACGGTGGAATGGCCCCACGTCTGTGGCGCCGCAGTGCGAGACATGCAGAGGATTCTATCTCACGGCGCCTCGGTGAGGACGACGAGGGCGCGCGTCGAGCGGCCCATTCGACAGGCGGACCGCACCGCTTCGAGGGCATCGTCATGACAGAGGGCGGTCAGTGCGGCGACGCCGCACGCGCCCGATGGTCCGGCGGCGACCGGAGGCCGCTCCTGGTGCAGATGGGCCATCGCGTCGATCGCGCGCTCGTCTGCAACCGACACGAATGCGTCCACCCCCGCTGCGATCGCCGGCCAGGCCGCAGGCGACGGCCTCGCGCAGCGTAAGCCGGCCATGATCGTCGCGAGATCGCCGTCGAGCGACACGAGTCCGCCGGCGCGTGCCGATTCGAGCAGGCACGCGGCGTTCTCCGGTTCGCAGGCGATCAGGAACGGACGCGCCGCGCCGAACCGCCACGCGAACCAGCTGGCGGCGGCGCACAGCAGTCCGCCAACGCCACCCTGGACGAGCACGACATCAGGTACGCGGTCCCACTGGCCGTACGCCTCTTCGAAGATTTGCGTGTAGCCCGCCATGATCCAGCGGGGGATCTCCTCGTATTCCGGCCATGACGTGTCGGACAGGATCGTCGCGCCCGTCTGCTCGCCGTGCGCGGAGGCGCGCCGCACGGCTTCCTCGTACGACCCGTCGACTTCGATGACCGCCGCGCCATCCTGCGTCATTCCGGCGATGCGCGACGCACGCGTCGCGCGATCGATCTCCGTGAGCGCGCGCGCGGCCGGCACGAAGACGGTGCACGACACGCCCTTCTCACGCGCGACCCGGGCCACAGCGCGGCCGTGATTGCCTGCGGTCGCACAGACGAGACCACGAGCGACGCGATGCGATCCAAAACGGTGCACGGCATAGCGCACCCCCATGATCTTGAACGACGTCAGGCCGAAGCGGTGCGACTCGTCTTTCGCGTCGACGGATGCGATGCCGAGGGAAGCGGCGAGGCGGGAGAGGGAGCGCGACGGCGTCGGCGGAAGCTCGGGATGCACCGCGTAGTACTCGTGTACGTCCCGGTATTCCTCGTCGGTGAAGAGCCCGCCGAAGCCGTCGTCACGCAGTACCGAAGCGTTCAAGCAATAGGACAAGGGCAAAGAGTAAAGAGTACCCTTTTTCCCTTTTCCCTTCACTCTGACGAGAGATCGGTGCCGTGACCACCCGCGCCCATATCCACGCCGGTGGCGCCGTGCTGATCGTCGGACGGACGCCGTACGACGTTCTCTTCACGCGCGCGATTGCGCCGCTGCTCGACGGACACCTCGTCGTACTCCGTCGTGGGATCCGACGGTGATTTCGGCACCGCGGAACCGCCGAGGCCGAGCACATCGCCTTCACGGACGGTCTCGTCGTCGGTGGTCGTGCGCTCGAATTCACGATCTGATTTCAGCTCGTCGGGTCGGTCCATGTCGTCCTCCTGCGCTGTATGTGAGTGAGCAAGGTGGGTGCCACCGCCGAGTCATCGGAACTCCCGCGGCGGTGCGGTGTCTATTCGGGCAGAAGCGATCGCTCCCACATTGGTTCCTTGGTCCTAGGGCCTTTGGCCTTTGGCCCTTGGCCCTTGGCCCTTGGCCTTGGCCCTTGGCCTTTGCAGGCCATCGTTCTTCATTGGCCTGCTCGAGGAGGTTGCCGATGCCTGCCGAGTTTCTGCGCGATGTGGTGTTGACGCGTGAGGCCGGGCGATCGCGACGGCGATGGTCCGTCCTGCCGCTGTCCGTTGCCGCGCATGCTGCTGCGGCAACCGCGATCTTCATCATTCCGCTGGCTGCCGAAATCGAGATGCCCGATCCCGCGCCGATGTCGTCATCGCGTCTCCAGGTGATCGCAGCGCGTCCGATTCCCGCCGCGCCCGCGCCGCGTCGTGCGGGCGCGACGACGCCGGCACCCAGCGCAGCCGCTGCGCCCTCGGTCGTTCCTGACAGCATCGAACCTGAACGCGGCGAGTCGACAGTGGGCGATCCGGCCGGCGTTCCGGGACCAGGCGTCGACGGCGGACTGCCGGTTGCGCTCGGCGGCGTGGTCCCTCCGCCCGATGTCGTGCCTCCGCCACCGCCGGCACCTGCGGCTGCGGTCACGAGACCGCTGCGCGTCGGTGACGGCATTCGGGAGCCGCGGAAGATCGTTCACGTGGCGCCCATCTACCCGGCCATCGCACGCAGCGCGGCGGTCGAGGGGACCGTCGTTATCGAAGCCGTGATTAGCACGAGCGGAACGGTGGAGAATGTGCGTATCATCAGGTCCGTGCGATTGCTCGATCAGGCCGCCGTCGATGCCGTGAGCGCGTGGCGGTATACGCCGACGCGGCTGAACGGAGTTCCCGTCCCCGTGCTGATCACGATCACGATTCGCTTCACGCTGCAACGCTGATGCTGCTGACGGCGCTGCTCGTTTCGCTCGTGCAGGCAGGCGTTCAATCGACGCCGATTCCGCCCGAGTCCGTCGATCCTTCGATCCGCGTAGTCGTCGAGCAGTTCTATGCCACGCAGGAGGCGGAGGACGTCGCGGGATATCTCGCGTTGTGGAGCAGGACGGCGCAACGGCCGCAGCCGGCACAGCTCAAGTTCATCTTCGAAAACGGCGACGACAAGTTCACCGGCATCGAGTACCTGCGGATCGCGATTCTCGGGAATCGCGCGCGCGTGCGGCTGCGTGTGTCACGCGCGCGGACCGACTTCCGCATCAAGAGGCCGGACGGCACGCCAGCGGTGTTCAACAGCCGTCTGATGACCAGCCTCTCGTTCGTACGCGAAGGCGAAGAGTGGAAGCTCGTCAGCGAAGGCCCCCCGGCCGACGACCTCGCGGCTGCGCTCCTCGACGCCAGGACGGCGGAGGAGCAGAAAGCGCTCCTCGACTCCGACCCGGAGGTCGTTGACGACCGCCTGTTCGACGCGATGTCGCGCAAGGCGGACGGCCTCGCGCAGGCAGCGCAGTTCCTCGAGGCGCAGGCGCTCTACGAGCGGATTCGCGACGTGGCCCGCCTGGCAGGCAGCCGCAAGTCCGAAGGACGCGCGCTGCAGAACATCGCCAACGCGCTGTACTTCCAGCGCAAGTTCGAGCGCGCCCTCGAGACCTACGAGGCACGCATCGCCATCGCGCGCGAGCTGAACGACACCGAAGGCCTGGCGCTCGGTCTTTCCGGTCTCGGCACCGCGCGGTACTCCACGTTCGACTACGGGCCTGCACTCGTAGCGTACCGCGAGGCGCTCGCCTTCCAGGAGCAGCTCGACGACAAGATGTCGATCGCGACGACCTTGATCAGCATCGGCAACGTGTTGTTCGTGCAGGGGGAGTTCGACGATGCGAGCGCCAGCTATCGCCGGAGCCGCGATCTGTATCGCAGCATCATGTACAAGTCCGGCGAATCTCGCGCGCTCGAGGGGCTGGGCCTGGTCTTCACCGCTCAGGGCAATCTGCCGGCGGCGCTCCAGGCGTACGGCGCCGTCCTCGTCGACAGCCGCGCGCGCAACGACACGCGCGCGCAGGGCAACGCGCTCCAGAGCATCGGCCAGATCCATCTGCGGCTCGGCAACACCGACAACGCGCGCGCGGCGTTCGACGAGAGCCGCGCGCTGTTCGAGAAAGCCAAGGACCCTGCGAACGTCGGCTTCTGCTGGCAGGGTCTCGGCCTGACCGAGCTCGTCGCCACTCGATTCGCCGCGGCGGAAAAGGCCTACGTCCAGAGCGAAGCAGCGTGCGGAGCAGCCGGGGAAGCCGAATGCGCGGCGCGCGCCATCGTCGGGCTCGCGTACGCGCAGGCTGCGCAGGAGCACTTCGACGAGGCGATCGCAACCTACCGGCGCGCGATCGCCGAGTTCACGAAACTGAACAAGAGCGAGGAGCTCGCGCGCGCGGAAGTCGGCCTCTCGCAGGCGTTCTTCGGCAAGAAGGACTACGACGCCGCGTCGAAGGCCGCGATCCGCGCGAAGGATCGCGGCACGGCGATCGCGAAAGACGACGTTATCTGGCGTGCGCTGGTTGCCGAAGCGCGGGCCGCGCGGATGCTCGGGGACGCGGAGAAGGCGCTGACCCTGACCAAAGACGCCATCGCGGCTATCGATCGGCTGAACGATGCGTCGATCGATCGTCCCGGCCGCGGCGTTGCGCCGGACACCGAATCCGCGTACGCGTTTCTCGCCGTGCTGCAGGCCGCCGCGAAGGACGCATCTGCGGCATTCGCCACGGCGGAACGCCGCCGCGCGCACGCGCTGCGCACCGCGCTCTACACGAACGAGCGGGAAATCTTCCGTGGCATGACGCCGGAGGAGCGTGAGGAGGAGCGGAAGATCGTCGGCGAGCTCATCGCGCTGCACGCGCGGCGCGACAACGAGCAGGGACTGCCGAAGCCGGATGCCGGGAAGATCAAGACGCTCGACGCGCAGATTCAGGATGCCGCCGCCCGCCATCGGGCCCAGCAGCAGCGGCTGTTCGAGAAACTTCCGGAGCTGAAGCGATGGAGGGGTCTCGTCCCGATCGCCGAACGGATCATGCCGCCGCCCGAGACCACCGTCGTCCAGTTCGTCGCGGACGACGAAGAGCTGCTGGTCGTGACGGGCATCGCAGGCGCGCCTGACGCGGAACCCACTTGGGGTGCGCACGTGATTCCCATCAAGCGCGGGAAGCTCGCCGAGCGTGTCTCCCGCGCGATGGAGGTGGCGGCGGTCAAGGATCGCGAGCTGTGGAAGAAGTCATCGGCAGAAGTGTTCGACCTGCTTCCGCCTGACCTCATCGAGCAGATGATCGCCGCGAAGCGGCTGGTGATCATCCCGGACGACGTGCTCTGGAGGATTCCGTTCGAGGCGCTGCCGGTCGAAGATAGATACCTCACCGATCGCGCAACGATCACGTACGCCGCTTCGGTGTTCGCTCTCGAGCCGCGGGATGCGGGAACAGCGGCCGCGGCGACGGCTCCACTTCTAGCTGTGACTGCGCCGGATGTTCCACCGGCAATTGTCGATCAGTTGAAAGCGACAATTCCGGGCTGGACGATGCGCCCGGCGGAGACCGCGCAGCTCGAGACAAAGCAGATAGCCGGCGCTCAGGGTGAGGCGGAACGGCTGACGCACAGCGGTGCGGCGGCGACCGAGCGGGCGTTCCGCGATCGTGCCGCGGCCGCATCACTGCTGCACATCGCTGCGCCGGCCCGCATCAATGGCGGCAGCCCGTTGTTCTCGTTCATTCTCTTCGCGGTGCCGGCGGGCACGGAACCCGTCGACGGCGCTGACGATGGCTGGCTCGAAGCGCGCGAGGTGATGAACCTGACGCTTCCCTCACGCGTCGCGACGTTCACGGATGGCGCGGTGGCCTCGATGCGCAACGCTGCGGCGGCTTCGCCGATCGTCCAGTGGGCGTGGCTCGCGGCAGGCGTGCCGGCGATCGTTCTGCCCCGCTGGAGCGCAGACGACGCGTCGAGTCTGGCGCTGGTTGGCGCGTTGTACGAGCGGCTGAGGCGAGGAGAGGCACCGGCCGACGCGCTGGCCGCCGCCGCGGCCGCCGTGCGCAAGGCCGAGGGGACGCAAGCGCCGTTCTACTGGGCCGGGTGGATGACGCTCGGACGCTGAGCGGCCCGATCCGGGAAGAAGTCGCGGCCGCGCGCGATCTCCACGGCATTCTTCGCCGCGCCGACGAACGGGATCGCGTTCAGCGCGGTGTCGAACGCGCCGCTGATCAATCCTTTTCGCCGCATCGTACCGACCACGGTGGCGACGGCCACCACCGCGCCGATAATCGGGACTGATTTCGACAGCCGCCGTGAGAGCCGCGCGCCACCCCAGCGAACGATCCGGTTCGTATTCGTAGCCATAAGCCTGGCAGCTTCGATTGCAAGCACCGTTCCTTCCGCGGCCTCGACAATTCGGTGGCTGACGGTCAATGCTGAATGCTGAATGCTGAATGCTGAATGGAGTGACCGGAGGAAACGGAGGGGATCGAGCCGGTCACCGCACGTCGTCATTATCGGCGGGGGGTTTGGGGGCCTCCACGCGGCGCGATCGCTGGCGAGTGCGCCGGTCGACGTCACGCTGGTCGATCGGCGTAACCACCACCTTTTCCAACCTCTTCTGTACCAGGTCGCCACCGCGGCGCTCTCGCCGGGAGACATCGCATCGCCGATCCGGTGGATTCTCCGGCGTCAACGCAACGTCGAGGTCCTGCTCGCCGACGTCGTCGCCATCGACGTGGCTCGACGCGTGGTGAGGACGCGCGACGATGGCGAGATGGCGTACGACTTTCTCATCGTGGCGACCGGCGTCACGCACGCGTACTTCGGCCGTGACGAATGGCGGCACTCCGCGCCGGGACTCAAGACGCTCGAGGACGCGCTGGAGATCAGGCGGCGCGTGCTCCTTGCCTTCGAGCGCGCGGAGCTCGAGCGTGACGACAACAGGCGGCGATCGCTGCTGACGTTCGTGGTGATCGGCGGCGGACCCACGGGCGTTGAGCTCGCCGGCGCCCTTGCGGAGATCTCCCGGCAATCGCTGGCGCGTGACTTCCGTCATTTCGACCCCGGGTCAGCGCGCATCGTCCTCCTCGAAGCGGGGCCCTCGCTGCTCGCCGCGTTTCCCGGGCCGCTACGCGATGCAGCGAAGCGGGAACTCGAGCGACTTGGCGTCGAGGTGCGCACCGGATGCGCGGTGACCGACGTGGAAGCCGGACGTATCTCCGCCGGCGGCGATTGGATCGAAGCGGAAACGGTGCTCTGGGCGGCAGGCGTGGCCGCGTCGCCGCTGGGCGCGACGCTTGGCGTGCCGCTCGATCGCGCCGGTCGAGTCGTGGTCGAGCCGGCGCTCTCCATTCCCGCGTATCCCGAAGTGTTCGTGATCGGTGATCTCGCGGCGTTCACGGATGCCGCCGGGCGTCCACTGCCGGGCGTCGCGCAGGTGGCGATTCAGATGGGGAAGCACGCCGCGCGGAATATTGTTCGCGCCCTGCGCGACGAGTCGCCGTTGCCGTTCCGCTATCGCGACTACGGGAACCTGGCCACGATCGGGCGCGCATCGGCCGTCGCCGATTTCGGGTGGCTGCGGCTGAAGGGCTGGTTCGGCTGGCTGGCGTGGCTGTTCATCCATCTGATGAAGCTCGTCGGCTTTCGCAACCGGATTGTGGTGTTCGTGCAGTGGGCCTGGGCCTATTTCAGCTACCAGCGTGCCGTGCGGTTGATCACGGGCGAGCAGAAACGGTGATCGTCCGCATCCTTCTCGTCCTGTTCGCCGCTGCCGTCGCGTTCGTGCCGCTGCCGCCGTCGTTGGTCGAACAGTGGTACTCGCGCGGGCTGTACCCGCGGGTGCAGGCGATGCTGACGCCAGTATCGAATCTCGTCCCGATCGCGCTTCTCGACGTTGCCGCCGGCGCGCTCGTTCTGGCCGGCATCATTCGATTGACACGGCTGAAAGGCTGGCGCGAGCGCCTGCGCCGGGGTGCGCGCGCGCTCGTCGTCTCCGCGGCGGCGCTGTATCTCGCCTTCGCGCTGCTCTGGGGGCTCAACTACCGTCGCATGCGGCTCGAGGACAAGCTCGCTTACGACACGTCGCGCGTGAACAGCGCGGCGCTCGTTGCCCTGACTGCCCGCGCTATCGCGCAGGTGAATGCGCTGCATGCGTCCGCGCACGCTGCGACGCTCGATTCGCGTGCGCTCGCGAACTCCGTTGCCGATGCGCAGCAACGCCTCGGCGATCGCCACCGTTTCGTCGCCGGAGTGCCCAAGCGCTCGCTGCTGTCGTACGGCTTCAGGCTGACGGCGGTCGACGGGATGACCAATCCGGTCTTCCTCGAGATCATCCTGAACGCCGACGTGCTGCCCTTCGAGCGGCCGATGGTGCTCGCGCACGAGTGGGCGCATCTTGCCGGCTACGCGCACGAGGCGGAGGCGAATTTCGTCGCGTGGCTGGCGTGCCTGCGAGCCGATGCGCCGGCGCGCTACAGCGCGTGGCTGGCGACGTATGGGCATGCCGTATCGGAGCTCTCGAGGGACGATCGCGGGCGCCTGCCGAAGCTCGACGCGGGTCCGCGCGACGATCTGCGCGCCATGGCGGCGCGATACGCACGATCGCGGCCGCGGCTGCGCCGCGCCTCGCGCGACGTCTACGATTCCTACCTGCGTGCGAACCGTGTCGATGAGGGGATTGCCAGCTACGGAGGCGTGCTCAGACTGATCCTCGGCGCCGAGGTCGCGCGATTTTGATGTATTCTCCTGACGCCTTTCTAACTTTCCAGCGGGGGTTCGGTTGATAGGAACGTCGATCGGACCGTACCGGGTCGTGCAAAAACTCGGTGCGGGCGGGATGGGCGATGTATTCCTCGCCGAAGACACCCGTCTGGACCGCAAGGTCGCGCTCAAGAGTCCCACCGAATCATGGTTGCGGTCGCCTGATGCGCGCGTACGTCTGCACCGCGAAGCGCGAGCGGTCGCGCGCCTGAACCACCCCGCGATTGCCGCCATCTACGACGTCCTCGACATCGACGGCCGCCCCTACATCGTCATCGAGTACGTCGAGGGGGAGCCGCTCTCGGCGGTCGTGCGCAAGGGGCCGATGCCGCTGGAGCGCGCGCTCGGCATCGCACAGCAACTCGCCGAAGCGCTCGAAGTCGCGCACGCGGCAGGCGTGATTCACCGTGACCTGAAGCCCGCGAACGTGATGCTGACGCCGGCTGGCGGCGTGAAGGTGCTGGATTTCGGCCTCGCGCGAACGAACGAGCCGCGTGAGGGCGAGGCGCGCCTCACCGAGGCGGGACAACTGCTGGGAACACCGGACTACATGGCGCCGGAGCAGTTCGTCGGCCGGCCGGCCGACGAGCGCACGGATCTCTACAGCCTCGGCGCGATGCTCTACGAGCTGGTGACGGGCGTTCGGCCGTTCAGCGCCGGCGATCCGCTCGGCCGCGTCATGGGGACGCTGGCGACGCCGGCGCCGGCGAGCGCGAGGAATCCGCATCTGCCGCCGGCTCTCGACGAGCTGCTCGGCCGTGCGCTCGCGCTCGATCCCCGCGATCGCTTCCAGTCGGCGTCGGAGCTGAAGGAGGCGCTGGCTCAGCTCACCGGCGTCATGTCCGACGCGCGCACGCGCACGCTATCGGGTGCGCGGCCGGTGAGCCGCCGGCACGCGCTGCGGGGATGGGCGCTTGCGGCAGCGGGCATCGTCGTCGTCGCCGTTGCCGCGGGGCTGCCGTTCGTGAAGCGATGGCGGGACACGGCTGCCGTCCGTTCCGACGTGCCGGTCGTGGCCGTGATTCCGCTGCGGAACGACACCGGCGATGCGGCCACCGACTATCTCGGCATGGCGTTCAGCGATTCCCTGGTTACCGGTCTGGCCGCCGTCCGATCGCTTGCCGTGGTCTCGCGCGTCCCCGCGGAGGATCTGCTGAAGGCCGCCGGCGAGCCGAGCCGCATCGCCAGGGCCGTCGGCGCGACCTATGTGATCGACGGCAGCTTCCAACGTTCCGGCGAGCGCCTCAAGGTCAACGTGCGACTGGTGCGGGCGGACAACTCCGTCGAGTGGGCGCGCGACTTCGAGGAATCCACGCAGCACGTCTTCGATTTGCAGCGCCGCATCGCGGTCGGCGTCTCCGAGGGACTGCGCGTGGCGCTGTCGCCGCTCGATCGGCAGCGCCTGGAGACGGCGCCCACCGCGAACCTGGCGGCATTGCGTGCGTACTCGGAGGGGCGCGCCTGGCTCGATCGGCAGTCGCGCGCCGGCGCGATCGACAACGCGATCGCGCTCTTCCGGGACGCGATCGAGCGGGATCCGAAATTCGCGCTCGCTTACGCCGGGCTCGGCGACGCCTTGTGGCTGCGCTACAACCTCGCGAAGCAGCCCGGCGACGCGAAGGAGGCCATCCAGTCGATAGAGTTCGCGCGTTCGCTCGACCCGGACAATCCGCTGATCCACCTGTCGCTGGCACGCTCGTACTTCGAGACCGGCCGCGTCGACGAAGCGCTCACCGAGCTGCGGTCGGTGCTCTCGCTGCAGCCGAACAACGACGATGCGCACCGGGCGCTGGGGAGAATACACGCGAGCAACGGCGACACGGAAAAAGCCATTGCCGCCTACCAGCAGGCGATCAGCATTCGTCCTGACTACTGGCGCAATCACAATTCACTCGGAGCCCTCTATTACCGCAGCGGCCGTTTTGCCGACGCCGCGATCGCCTATCAGCGCGTCACCGCGCTGCAGCCGGAGAACGCCGACGGCTTCACGAACCTGGGCGCCGCGCTGCACGCCGCGGGCGACGTTCCACGCGCGATCGACAACTACAAGCGCTCGATCGACATCAGTCCGACGGACCTGACCTACTCGAACCTTGGCGCGCTGTATCACAGCCAGAAGCGCTACGACGAGGCCATCGCGGCATTCGAAGCGGCGATCGGACTGTCACCGGCGGTGGCGATGTGGCACAGGAACCTCGGCGACGCGCACCGGCAGCAGGGGAACACCGCCGGTGCGACGACGGCATACGAGCGGGCGATCGAGCTGGCGACCCGCACTCTGTCGGTCAATCCAAGAGATGCCGATACGTTGAGTTTGATAGCCCTGTGCGAGGCGAAGCTGGGACGGTTCGCCGAGGCGCGGCGTCGCGCCCGGACGGCCGTCGACTATGCGCCCGACAACGGCACGGTGCTGTTCCGCGCCGCGTCGGTGGAAGCGCTTGCGGGCCAGTCCCATGAGGCGCTCGATCTGCTCGATCGCGCCGTCGGCAAGGGCTTCAGCCGCGCGTTCGCGCACGCGAGCGATGATTTTGCGGCGCTTGCGAGCCACGATCGGTTCGTGCGGCTCACGAGCGATGAACCGGAGATGCGACAACGGGAGAGGCCATGAAGACAAACACCACCATCGTCATCGGCGGCCGGCCCGAGGCCCCCGCGATCACGAACGAGCCGGAGCAGATCGTCGCGCGCCGCGCGAGCGAGCTCGAATGGCGTGTTGAGAACGCCAGCGGCCGTGAGCAGGAGATCGCGCTCATCAACTTCTCGCGAACGAGCGGCCCGCAGACCGGGCATCCGCTCGAAAAGGACGACCGCAATCGCAAGGCGCGCGTTGACAGGAACGGCGTCATCCACGATCGCGTGCGCGGGAATGCGACGCCGGGGACCTACAAGTACGAAATCTGGCTGAACGGCGTCATGGCGGTCGATCCCGAAGTGGTGATCAGGGAAGACGTCTAGCCGCGCGTCAGGACGCCGATCCCGGGACGCTCGCGCGGCCGCGGTGTCAGCTTCTGCCGCCGATATGGATGCCGCCGTTTGTCCCCTGGATCTCGACGCGAGGGCCGCCGCCGTTCAGACGACCTTCCAGCCGCCGGCGCGACTTCTGGGTCGTCTCGATCGGCACATCGGTCTCGATTCCGCCATTGACGACGCTCGCGGTGATGTCGGCGCGCGCACCTGACGGCAGACGGAGCTTGATGCCGCCGTTCGTGCAGCCGAGCTTCACGCCGCCGGACGCCACCTGTTTGACGTCGACATCGACGCCGCCATTGACGGTGCTCGCTTCGAGTGCGCCCTCGATGTCACGCGCGACGATCCCGCCGTTGACCGTTTCGACGTTCACGCGCCCGGCAAGCCGCTCGACCTCGATGCCGCCGTTGACCGTCGTGAACTTCACATCCGCGGCTGCCGGCACCCGGACGCGATACGCCACCTCCACGCTGCCGCCGAAGAACCCGCTGGTCCGCGGCACCTTCGTTTCCACACGGACGGAGCTGGCCGTCGCTTCGTCGCGGATCTCGACGCGCTCGAGCGCGGCCTTGGCGGCCTCCGGCGAGGCGGCGCGTGCGTTCTTTTCGGCGACAATCTCGACGGTGTCCGTGCCGGAGGGCTCGACGGTAATGCGGCCGTTCACGTTGCTGATCTCCACGCGTCCGCCGGGCTGGAGCTGATAGCTCTTCCGCCATTCGGCCGTTTCCCGCGCCTTCAGGTCGGCCATGGCGATGTCGCAGCCGGCGGCGACGAACAGCGCCGGCATCAGCAGGGCCGGCGCGACGAGACGGACGAGCGCACTTCGCATAGGTCGGAATCTCCTGTGGAGCTTAGACGGCCGGCCGTCCGGGCCCGTTCCCGCTGATAATATGCGCTACCATTCTGCTGACTCCCGTCAAGGACCACTCATGAGCGACCGTAAGTACCGCCAGCGCGGCTACCAGGACGATCCGCGCGAGCCGCGCCGCGATCAGAAGCCGGCTGAGAAGAAGGAGTATGCGCCGCGCGGCCAGCCGCCGGTCGCGCCGAAGACGTTCAACATGCCGGGCTTCCGCGAGGTGCTGCGCTGCGCGCGCTGCGGGTTCGAGCTCACGGTCGCGGCGGCGTGGAGCCCCGGGGCGCAGTGCCAGAAATGCGGCGCGCATCTCCATACCTGCGCGCAGTGCCTGCATTTCGACACGAGCGCACCGTTCGAGTGCCAGAAACCCGTGCCGTCGAGAGTGTCGCCGAAGGACGCCCTCAACGAGTGCGCGTTCTACGAGCCGCGAACGACCGTCGAGCGCGAGACGAAGTCCACCGGAACGACGAGCGCGCGCAAAGCGTTCGACGATTTGTTCAAGTGAGCCGCCCTCGCCACGGCGTCGGCGGCCGCGTCCGCGTTCCCTGCGTGCTCGGCCTGATCGGCGCAGCCGCCGCCACGCTCGCGCTTTCAGAGGGCGGACAGCGCCGCCCGGCCGGCAGCCAGCCCGCGCCGGTGTTCGGCTACCAGATCGTCGGCTCCTATCCGCACGATCCCCGCGCCTTCACGCAGGGCCTGGTGTATCTCGACGGCTTCCTCTACGAAGGCACGGGGTTGAACGGCCGCTCGTCGATTCGCAAGGTGCGGCTCGAGACTGGCGAGGTCGTGCAGATCCAGAATCTGGACGCGCAGTATTTCGGAGAAGGCATCGCGGTCTGGCGTGATGCGCTGATCCAGCTCACCTGGCAGTCGGGTCTCGGCTTCGTCTACGACCGCGCGACGTTCCGGCGCACGAAGACGTTCAGGTACGGCGGCGAAGGGTGGGGCCTGACACACGACGGCAAGCGGCTGATCATGAGCGACGGCACGCCGTGGCTGCGCTTCCTCGATCCCGTGTCGCTTCAGGAAACCGGCAAGCTCCAGGTCAAGGACGCGGGCGCGCCCGTCAACCAGGTGAACGAGCTGGAGTTCGTGAAGGGGGAGATTTACGCCAACGTGTGGAACACGGACCGGATCGCCCGCATCGCTCCCGCAACGGGCCGGGTGATCAGCTGGATCGATCTGAAGGGGCTGCTCGGGCCGCGTGAGTCCGCCGGCGTCGACGTGCTGAACGGCATCGCCTACGATGCCGCGGGCGATCGCCTGTTCGTGACCGGCAAGCTGTGGCCGCGTCTGTTCGAGATCAAGCCTGTCCGCCGCTGACGGCGAGGAACTTCCGCAGGCTGCGCAGCGTTTTCTCGAGCGACTCGCGCGCGATGCGATCCACTGTCGACGTGACGAAGGGCCGCAGCAGCATGGGAATGCTGCGGCTCAGGCTCACCGACTCGCACTCAATCAGCACGCCGCCCTCGACCTGCTCGTAACGCCAATACGCGTTCAGCCGCCAGAGAAATCCGTTGTCGCTGCCGGCCGGCTTTTCGCGTTCGCGCGGCGTACCGGCGTTGGCGAGCTCCGCGATCTTCGTCGCGACGCTGCGGCTCGTCGCACGCCGCGAGTCGAGCCGATGGTACTCGACGGCATGCTCCGTGTTGTAGGTGACTGTGACGATCGAATCGCGCCGCAGCTTCAGGTAGACCGACAGGCGATCGCCGCCGTTCGACAGGAGCCGCGACGCGAGCACGTCATCGTAGAACCGCGATTCGTCGCCCGCATGCCGCTGCAGCCGGCCGAGCACGTCGTCCAGCGTCACTCCCGGGACGAAGATCGACCCGACCCAATGATGGATGTGTCCGCCATCGACTGAGGGCGCCGGCATCGACAGCATTCTCACGCCGTCGTGGCGAGCCGTCGTGCGCCAGCCGGATCGCTCGTCCTGCACGAAGAAGCGACTCTCGCGGGCGGAAGCGGCGAACCGCGATTCGACGGTGCTCTCGTAGGTCTTCCAGCCCGTGACCGCCGCCGCTCCGGGACCGGCCCATGCCGTGTCCGGCGCGCCGAGCAGCAT
The DNA here is from genome assembly GCA_048594885.1 of Vicinamibacterales bacterium. Taxonomy (GTDB): domain Bacteria; phylum Acidobacteriota; class Vicinamibacteria; order Vicinamibacterales; family 2-12-FULL-66-21; genus JBMDXB01. The sequence continues at coordinate 30,660 of JBMDXB010000137.1, read as the reverse complement.
CACCACCGCGAGCCCGCCCGCCGTGTTGAAGACGAGCGTCTCGCTGGCGGCGAAGTTCGCCACCGAGCAGAGCACGATGGCCGCAAGGTTCGCGACGGCCGGCTCGACGCCCGCCGCGCCTGTCAGCAGCGCCATGACGACGACGTTGCCGACGAGGGAGATGCCGCCGTTCAGCACGTTGAAGCGGGCCAGCCGCCACGCGATGGTCGCGCGTGACTGCACCGGGCGATCCTTCCAGGTCCAACGCTGATGCCAGAAGAAGTTGTGAACGATCGTCGCCTCGACCGCGACGACGGTCGCGACCAGGTAATGAACGCCCGCGACGTGGACGAGAATCGACAACAGCGCGAGCTGCAGCACCACGCCGGCCGCGCCGACCGAGTTGAACACGGTCCACCGTCGCAGGAGTGTTCCGGCCCCCATATGCCCTGCAATGTGCAAATGACGTCGCGAACGGCTCACGACGCGGCTATAATGCCCGGCATCTTGCGAACATTTCGAACCGCCGCGATCGTCATCGCGCTGGCGATCGCCGTGCCGGTCGCGCGCCAGGCGAGTGTCCCTGCCGAGCTCGGCGCCGCGCTCGAGCAGATCGATGCGCTTGCCGCGCAGACGCAGCGCGATGGCGGCATCGGCGGCCTCACCATCGGGGTCATCTCCGGCGGCAAGCTCGCATGGACAAGGAGCTACGGGTCTTCGGACGCCGAGAGCAAGCGGCCGGCTTCGGCGGACACCGTCTACCGGATTGGGTCGATCACGAAGCAGTTCACGGCGTTGATGCTGCTGCAACTGGTCGAGCAGGGCAAGGTGGGACTCACGGACCCGGTCGAGAGGTACGTGCCGGAGATCACGGCGATCCCGAAGTTCCGGCCCGACACGCCGCCGATCACGCTGCTGCAGCTCGCGACGATGACGTCCGGGCTGGCGCGCGAGCCGAAGGGGCCGGCGGATCATTCGAACGGGCCTGTGAGCGGCTGGACGCAGAAGGTGCTCGTCTCGCTGCCGCAGACCACGTTCCAGTACGAGCCCGGCACGCAGTATCTCTACTCGAACATCGGGTATGCGACGCTCGGCCTCGCGCTCGAACGTGCAGCGGGCCGGCCCTTCACCGACTACGTGCAGGAGCAGATCGTCAAGCCGCTCGGCATGACGCGTACGGCGTTCGAGCTGACGCCGGAGATGCGCGCGCACGCGGCGCGCGGCTACTCGAAGTCGAAGGACGGCAAGGTCGACTGGCAGACGGCGGAGCGTGAGCTGGACGGCCGGGGCTACCGGGTACCCAACGGCGCGCTGATGAGCACCGTGACGGACCTCGCGAAGTTCGTCCTGTTCGAGCTCGGCGAGGGACCGGCCATCATCAAGAAGGAAACGCAGGACAGAAACTTCGCTCGCGTGTACTCGGCGAACGGTGCGCTGGGTTCCGGCTACGGACTCGGGTTTCAGGCCACTCGCCGCGGTACGCTCGTCGCGCTTGGCCACGGCGGCTCGACGGCCGGGTTCCGCGCCGCGGCGCAGTTCGATCGCGTCTCGAAGACAGGGGTTGTCGTGCTTCGCAACGCCGATCTCGACGCGACCGCCCTCGCGCTGGCGGCGCTCGAAAAAGTTGCGGCCACGGCCACAAAGCCGTCGACAACGGCCGGCGCGGGCCGATAATGAAAGTGTGAGCCGCTCCGTGCCTGCGACCACGACTCAGTTCCGCGCCGCCGCCCAGCTCGAGTTCTGGACGCACCGCAACTGGGACGATGGCGTCCAGGTCGATCAACTGCGGGCCCTCGACCGCCTGCAGGTCCGCACGCGCAACAGCCTCTACGACATCATCGTCAGCGGCAGCGGCGACGTCATGATCCGCGGCGGCCGCTTCTTTCCCGAGTACACGCGCGCCGTCATCCTCGGCAGCTCGCTGGGCGGCGCGTTTCTGAAGCTCGGTGGCATCTACCGCGGCTTCTCGATCGAGATCGTCTTCGACGGCACGCGCATCGTCACTTCGCCGGTCGAAGTGGTTTCCCCCGTCGCCCCCGACACGACGACCGTTCACTGACCCTCTGCCGGGCTTGCATCGTCCGGCCGCGATCCGCGGGCGCTGCACGTCGTCTTGATCTGGTTCGAGGAACTGCGCGCGAAGTTCCCTTCCTAGAGTCCGCCGGCGGGCTTGGCGCGCAGCACGCCCACCTGCACCAGGACGCCGGTGAAGTCGAGCACGCGCCGCTCGTGCTCGATCAGGCCGCCGGCATCGAAGCGGTAGACGAACACCATCGGTATCTCGATGCGGCGGCCGGTCGCCGGCACGCCGAAGAACTCGCCGCCGTGGGTTCCGGTTACCCGGCAGAGCAGTGCGACGCGATTGCCGTCGACGATCACGTCGTCATTGGTGAAGACGAGGTCGGGGAAGGCGTTGAACCAGACGCGATAGACGCGTGCGATCTCGTCGCGTCCCTCGAGCACGCCGCCGGTGGGGCTGACGACGACGCCGTCGCTGGCGTGGTCGGCGGCAAGAGCAGCGGCGTCGCCCAAGCGCCAATTGGATTCGCGTCGAGTGAACAGTGCCAGGATCTCCGAGCGATCCATGTCCCCCCCTTCTGGCGGCGCACGCGCCTGCTGGCGCTACTATAGGCGAAAGGCCGCGGAGCTGACACAGCCATGCACGACAGACTTGCCCGTCCCGACCGCCGCGACTTCGCCCGATTGCTGACGCTCGGAACCGCCGGTGCGCTGGCGGCCGGATGGACCCGTCCGGCACCGATAGGCGCCACGCCGGCGGTGCCCGATGAGCGCTTCTGGGAGTCCGTTCGCGCGCAGTTCGTGATGCCGCCGGGCCTCGCGGCATTGAATGCCGCCAACCTCTGTCCGTCGCCACTGCCGGTCATCGACGCGACGTTCGACAGCACGCGATCGGTCGAGCGCGATCCGTCACCACAGAACCGCCAGAAGACGCGCGACGGACGGGAGGCGGCGCGTCGATCGGTTGCGGCGCACCTCCGCGTCACGCCGGAGGAGATCGTCATCACGAGAAACACCAGCGAGGCCAACAACTTCGTTTCGAGCGGTCTCGATCTTCGAGCGGGCGACGAAGTGCTGATCTTCTCGGACAACCACCCGAGCAACCACGTCGCGTGGCGCGAGAAGGCGAAGCGCTTCGGCTTCGGCGTCCGTGTCGTCGAGCACAAGACTCCGCCTCCCGGCGCGGAGTATTACGTCGACGCATTCACGCGGGCGATGACGCCGGCAACGAAGGTCGTTGCGATCACGCACGTCACATCATCGGTCGGGGAGGTGTTGCCGGTGCGCGAGATCTGCGACGCGGCACGCGAACGAGGCATCCTGTCGCTGGTCGATGGCGCGCAGTCGTTCGGCGTGCTCGACGTGGATCTCTCGGACATGCAGCCGGACTTCTACACTGGCAGCGCGCACAAATGGCCGTGCGGACCGAAGGAGACCGGCATCCTCTACGTCAACGTGCGCGCGCACGGGCGCATCTCGCCGAGTGTCGTCAGCCTCTATCCTGGCGCAGTCGGCATCTCGCGGACGATGGAAGCATTTGGCCAGCGCGACGAGTCAGCGATTGTCGGGTTCGGGCGCGCGCTGGAGTTTCAGGCGCAGATCGGCGCGAAGCTCATCGAGGATCGCGCGCGCGAATTGACGGCGGCGCTCCTCGAAGGCCTGCGCCGGATCGACGGCGTGACGATCTGGACGTCAACGGTGCCGGGCGGCTCGGCGGCGATCGTCTCATTCCAGCCGGCGGCGCTCGACGTCCGCAAGCTCGCAGACGTGCTCTACGCGAAGGAGGGCGTGATCTGCGCCACGCGCGGCGGCTCCGACCGTCCGGGAATCCGCTTCTCGCCGCACGTCTACAACACGCACAAGGAAGTCGACCGCGCGCTCGCCGCCGTGGCTCGCTACGTGCGTGCGGGCGTATAATCGCGGTTCGGACGATGAAACGGACCCTGCAGATCGCGGAGCGAGATGTTGACGATGTCACTGTGCTCGACCTGCAGGGGCGTCTCGTGCTCGACGAGACGGAGCTCTTCCGCCGGCGTGTCGACGATCTCGTGCAGAAGAATCGGCTGAAGGTTCTCCTGAACCTGAAGGACGTCACCTATATCGACAGCGCCGGCGTCGGCATGATGGTCGGCAAGTACCTGAGCCTTCGCCGAAACGGAGGAGACGTGAAGCTCCTCCATCTCTCGCCGCGCAGCCACCGCGTGATGACGATCACGAAGCTGCTGACCGTCTTCGAAGCGTTCGACTCCGAGGACACGGCGATCGCCTCCTTCCGGGTATAGTCCCGGCGTCAGCGTCTTGGGAACTTCGGACGCGTCAGTCCGAACGGCCCTTCGCGGAATTCCAACCACAGACCGTTCGCGTCAGCGGGGGCAATGAAGACGCTGCGTCCTCCTGGTGGTCCTGTCCGTACGTTGATTCCGGCGTTCGCGATCACGCGTCGCGCCGTTTCTGCGCTTCTGACGCTGACCGTCGCGCCGGCGATGGGCCGCCCCGCGACGATCTGGTGGCGGGCTGGAAGGAAGATCACGTCGGCCTGCTGAAGCCGCGCGATTTCCGCCGGCACGGCGGTCGGTACGAACACCGTCTCGGTCGTGAACGTGGCGCCGTAGGATTTGAGCAGATGGCGTTCCGCGGCGAGATCGGCGCCGGCGAGCCACACGCCGATGAACGAATCGGCGCCATTCGGATGCGCGAAGTGTTCTGGCCGATCCGTGGGCGACACGTTGCGTCCGCCGAGAAAGATGTACGACGGCAGTGGCGGCTTCACCCGCAGGCTTTGCGGTGCGTACAAAGCCAGAAACGCCGGACCGTCGCCGGCGGCAAGATGGCGCCGGTACTTCGCCGTCAGGTCGTCGCGCGCCTCCGGAGCCGTGATCAATTCGAGCTCGGTACCGTCGGGGAACTTCGCGTGCTGGTTGCGAATGCCGTTCGCGTGAGGGCGTCCCGGCTTCAGCACGAACCCGAGCGCGCGGAAGCGTTCCGCTGCACGTTCGAGATCGTTGACCGCGATGGGGATGTGATCGAGACCGACGATAGCGGGGAGTTCCGTCGTCTGCGCCGCAAGGCAGATGCCGATACCGACGAGCACGCACCTGAACAGCAGCGGCGGGATCATGCCGATGAGATTAGCAGAGGGACGCTTTTTGCACACATCGCTCACGAGGAACACTGATGCGTGCGCTCGCTCCTGTTGTGGTCGGGGCTCTTCTCGCCGTGACGGCCAGCGGTTGCGCCGCGCTCGGCCAGCTTCGCGGGCTCGTGCAGGCGCCGCGATTCGAGGAGGCGCCGGATCGTCCGGCTGAGATTCGCCTGCTCGGTCCCGGGTCCGGACGGCCCATTGGGGGCGCCGGCGTGCGGCTGTGGGCCAAGGTGTCGAACCCGAACCCGTTCGGCTTCACGCTGAGCACGCTCGAGGGAACGCTCTTCCTCGAGGACTCGCGCGCAGCGATCGCGGATTTCCCGCTCGGCCTGCCGCTCGCCGCGCGTGGCGAAACCGTCATCCCGCTCGACCTCTCGATCAGCTTCTCGGACATTCCAGGACTCGCGACGGTGCTTGAACGCGCCATCGGCCGGCAGCCGATTGCGTATCGTTTCGAGGGCACCATTGGCGTCGATGCAGGACGGTTCGGCATGCCGACGTTCGGTCCGATGACGCTGATGCGCGGCAACATCGACCCAGTCGGCGGTAGGCGGTAGGCAGCAGGCAGCTTGTATACTGCGCCGATGCGCAGACAGCTCCTTCTTTTGCTCGGCGTTGCTCTCGTCGGCGCCAGCGCGTTCGAGCGTCCGGCGGCGCGTGCGAGCGCCGACACTCAGGCTTACACGGCGCCCGATCGCGGGCCTCTCATCGACCCCGTTACCTACCAGGATCTGCGGTGGCGCAACGTGGGCCCGACGCGCGGCGGCCGTGTGACCGCGATCGCCGGCGTGCGCAGTCAGCCTTGCACCTTCTACATGGGGGCCACGGGCGGCGGCGTCTGGAAGACGGAAACCTGCGGCAGCGCGTGGACACCGGTGAGCGACGCCCAGATCGAAACGGGCTCGATCGGGTCGATCGACGTCTCCGAATCGAATCCGTCCGTCGTCTGGGTGGGCACCGGCAGCGCGGCGATCCGCAGCAACGTGATCATCGGCCGCGGCGCCTACAAGTCCACCGACGCTGGCCGCACCTGGCAGTTCGTGGGCCTGCGCGATGCCGGCCAGATCGGCAGCGTCATCATCCATCCCAAGAATCCGGACATCGTCTGGGTCGCGGCGCTGGGGAGCCCGTTCGGCCCCAACGCCGAGCGCGGCATCTTCAAGACGACCGACGGCGGCAAGACGTGGAGCAAGACGCTGTTCGTCAACCAGGAGACCGGCGGCCGCGTGCTCGCGATCAACTACGCCAATCCGAATGAGCTCTACGCCGGAATGTACCGCGGCTTCAGAAAAGGATGGGACATCATCAGCGGCGGCCCCGCGAGCGAAGGCGGCATCTACAAATCGACCGACGGCGGCGAGAACTGGACGAAGCTCTCGAGCGGCCTGCCGCAGACTCTGATCGGCAAGATCGATCTGGACGTCCCGCGCAGCAACCCGAAGGTCGTCTACGCGATGATCGAGGCGCCGGGCAGCGAAGGCGGTCTCTACCGGTCGGACGATGCGGGAGCGACGTGGAGGAACGTGAACAGCGCGGCGAACCTGCGCCCGCGTCCGTTCTATTTCAACTACGTGGACGTCAATCCGAAGGACGAGAACGAGGTCTGGGTCAACGCGCTCTCGCTGTTCAAGTCGACGGATGGCGGCAAGTCGTTCACGACGGTGCCGACGCCGCACGGCGACAACCACGGCATTTGGTTCAATCCGGACGCACCGCAGATCGCGATTCAGTGCAACGACGGCGGCGCCAACGTGACGATCGACGGCGGCAGGTCGTGGTCGTCCATCCTCAACCAGCCGACCGCGGAGCTGTACATGGTCAGCGTGGACGAGCAGCATCCCTACATGCTGTATGGCCCGCAGCAGGACAACTCCACCGTCGTCGTGCCGAGCCTGCCGCGGCACGCGTGGAGCTTCGATCATCCGGCGCAGGCGTGGACGCAGGCATCCGGCTGCGAGACCGGCGGCATCTGGCCCACGCCGGACGGCAAAGTGATATGGGGCGCGTGCAAGGGGGAAGTGGAGCGCTACAACGTCGAGACCGGCCAGTCGCAGGGCAAGTGGATCTATCCGCAGAACCGCTATGGGCATCACCCGGACGACATCAAGTACCGCTTTCCGCGCCAGACCGTCATTTTCGTCTCGCCGCACAATCCGAAGGTGATCTACCAGGCGTCGCACGTGATGCACCGCTCGACAGACGACGGGGTGACGTGGCAGGTGATCAGCGGCGACCTGACCGCGCACGAGAAGCAGTTCCAGATCGTGCCGGGCAATCCGATTACCCGCGACGTCACGGGCGAGGAGGTCTACTCGTCCATCTACTCCGCGATCGAGTCGCGCCTCGAGCCCGGCGTGCTGTGGGTGGGCGCCAACGACGGTCCGGTGCACGTCTCGCGCGACGGCGGCAAGACGTGGAAGAACGTCACGCCCAAGGAACTGCCGCCCGGCGGACGCGTGCAGAACATCGAGGACTCGCCGCACCGCAAGGGGTCTGCGTACATCGCTGTCTACCGCTTCCTCCGCGAGCACGACCTGGAGCCGTACATCTACCGGACCGACGATTATGGCGCGACGTGGACCCGTCTGACCGACGGGACCAACGGCATCCCCGACTCCCATCCCACCCGCGTCGTCCGTGAGGATCCCGAGCGGGCGGGGCTGCTGTACGCCGGCACGGAGTTCGGGTTCTTCGTGTCGTTCGACAACGGCAAGCGCTGGCAGCCGCTGCAGCAGAACCTGCCCGGAACGCCGGTCACAGACATCCGTGTGCATCGCGGCGATCTCGTCATCGCGACGATGGGGCGATCGTTCTGGATTATGGACAACGTGAGTCCGCTGCGTCAGCTTGCCTCGCTAACCGTCTCGCCGACAACGCCCGACGCAGCACGTCGCGTCCGCGTGGGCCCGGTGGTCGGCGCAAGCAGCGGAGGCATGACGGTTGGCGCGGCGGCGACGGTCGGCCTCGACGCGCGCCAGTCAACGACGTCCGCACGCCTCGATCTCTCGAAGCCGACACTGCTGCAGCCGAGGGACGCCGTCCGCTATCGCAACGCGGCGGGCGGCCGCGGCGCCGCGTCCGGTCCGCAGTACACGCCCGTTGGCACGGCGATCGACTACATCGTGCCGGCGGACTTCAAGGGACCGTTGTCGCTGGAAATCAGGAATGCAGCCGGTCAGGTCGTACGCACGGTGGCGCCTGGCGGTGCAGGACGCGGACGCGCGGGCGCCGGTCGCGGGCAGCGTGGCGGCGATCCAGACGATCCTGACATGCGCGGCGGCGGCCGTGGCCGCGGCGCCGCCGCGTTCCTGACGACCCGCACAGGGCACAACCGCTTCATGTGGGACTATCGCTGGGCGAGCAACGGCCCGATGGTGGCGCCTGGCAAATACACCGTGCAATTGAAGGCGGGGGAGCAGGCCGTCGACTCGCCGAAAACCTTCGAGGTGAAGATGGATCCGCGCCTCGCGAAGGACGGCATCACCGTCGCCGATCTCGTCGAGCAGGAGAAGTTCCTGCTGCGCGTCCGCGGCGCGATGGTCGAGGCGAACGAGCTTCGGCAGCAGGTGCAGCAGGCGATGACGAAGGCGGGAGTTCAGCCATCAGCGTCGCCGGGAACGGGCCAGTGGTCCGGGAGCATCAAGCACACGCACCCGCTTCAAGCGCTGTGGGCACGCCTCGTCACGGCGCCCGGCACCTACGAGCAGGGCATGCTCATCGACCAGCTCTCCAACATCGTCCGTGCCGAGGGCGGAGCGGATCAGAAGGTCGGCCAGGAGGCGCGGAAGCGGTTCGACGATCTGTCGCAGGAGCTCAAAGCGGTTCACGCAGAGTTCGCGAAGGCCGTCATCGCGCGTTGAGCGCGCGGAGCAACGGCGCGTCGCGGCTGTAGACGTCGCGCGCGAACCGGAGATCGCCGGTGCCGCCGACGCTCACGGTCCAGTAGACGATCACTACCGGCAGCGGCCGTTCCAGGGGAACGGTCATGGAGCGGCCGCTGCCGACGACTTCTTCAATCTTTTCCCGAGACCACTCGCCCTGTCCGGCGAGCAGCAACTCAGCGAGCTCGAGCGGATTCTCCATGCGGATGCAGCCGGAGCTGAACGTGCGCGTGTCGGCGCGGAACAGCGCGCGGCTCGGCGTGTCGTGCAGGAAGATCGCGTGCTCGTTCGGAAAGACGAACTTGACGCGCCCGAGCGCATTGTCCTCGCCTGGCGGCTGACGCAGCGTGTAGGGGAACCGCCGCGGTGTCACGGAAGCCCAGTCGATCGATGCGGGATCGACGATGCGGCCGCGCCTGTCGATGATCGTGAGCCCCTTCTCCTCGATCGGGTTCTCGCCCTTCTTCATGCCGGCGATCACATCGTTGGCGAGAATCGTCGGCGGGACCGTCCAGTCCGGGTTGAAGACGAGGTACCGCATATCCGCACGAAATGCCGGCGTCTGCCGCGCGGCGCGCCCGATCTGCGTACGCGACTCCCAGATGTTCTTCCGATCGCGGATGTAATACACCTTGAACGCGGGGAGGTTCACGAGGAGGAACGTATCGGAGAGGCCGCCGAGGACCCAGCGCGCGCGCTCGATGTTGGCGCGGACCTGTCCGGCGCGCGTTCGGGCGCTGACGTTCATCGCATCGACCGTGGCCTTGCCGATCGCACCGTCAGCCGTCAGCCGGTGCCGCTCCTGGAACCGCTTCACGGCCGATTCGAGCGAGGCGTCGTAGACGTCGCCGCCCACGACGTCGACCGGCAGGTCGCCGCTGCCGAGCAGCCGCGACCGCACCTGTGCGACGCGCGGATCGGACGCGCCTGGCTTCAGCGTCGGGCCGGCGGTCACGGCCGGCCAGCCACCCGCGGCATCAGCGGCGCGCAGCCGCGCGAGCGCTTCGGTGAGTCCGCGGTAGACGAAGTGGTCCGGTTTCAACTCGGAAATCGCGTCGGCGATCGATCGTGACGAGGCAAGGCCGGCGACGACCGTTTCGAGCGGCGGCGCGCCGGCGCGCGGGTCCACGTTCCATCGCGCGTCGAGCGTGACCGGACGCACCTTGCCGTAGCGGACGTGATCGACGATCGCCGCCACGGCGTCCGTCAGCAGCAGCTGCAGATCCGCATCGTCCGCGACGGTGCGCGTGGCACCCGCAGCGAGCAGCGCATCGATCTCAGCGAGATGGTAGTGGGCGGGGATCAGGCCGTCATGTTCGACGCCGGCGATGGCGCGGCGGATCTGCTCGGCGCCAGCCGGCAGGCCCCACGCCGGCTCGAAGCCGCGCTGCTGAAAGAAGTGGGCGACGGCGTCGCGCTGGTGGAGCTGTACGCCGCGCACCGACGGCATTCCGCCGTCGTGCAGCTGCTCGACCCGCAGCCGCAGCATCTCGGTCGGTGACTGTGTCTGCGCCGACGCCGCGCAGAGCAGAATCAGAAGAAGAACGACGATGCGCACGCTCGGATCATAACCGTCTCGCAAGATCTCGCGCTGACAGGAGAACGGGAGCAGGGGAGACGGTTGTCTGTCAGAGAAGAAAGAATGCTCCCCTTCTCCCGTGCTCCTGTCAACGCGCGATCCCGCGAGTTGATGTACTCTGCGCTCATCGTGATGAGGCTCGGGTGGACGCTGCTGCTCGTGGCGCTGCCGGCGCTCACGGATTACGCCCAGGGCGGCCAGATCGGCAAGTGGCTGCCGAAGGTGGAGGAGTGGATCGCGGCGGTCCACGCCCACGAGGCCGGCAGAGCGGACGATGCGGCAAAGCGCATCGCGCAATGGTCGAACGAGGATCTCGACTTCGTCCTGCCGCACGTCCATTCGCTGGTGCAGATAGTCGCGGACGAAGAGCGCGCGACCGACGTACGGAGTCCGATCGAGCGCGAGCAGCTTCAGCGGCTCGCGAGGGGCATTCGCGAGAAGGGCAGTGCCAACCGCTTTGCCATGCGGGGCGCGATGCTGCACTCCGACGTGATGATGCTGGGACTGGCGCCGGAACTGAAGCGAATCAACCTGAATCAGGCTCGGCGCGAACAGAAAGCCAAGCGGCCGGTCATGGTCATCGGCGTCGACGGGCAATACGACAGCTTTGCCATCGCCCAGCGCCACTGGCCGTTCGCGCGAGGGGTCGTGAGCGCTGTCCCGGCGGCGTCGCGCGACGACATGCTGCGTCGATGGTTCCACGTCACGAGCGCCTACCTGCTCGTGCGCAGCCGCTGGGGCGAGGCCCGCCTTCACCTGCTCGATGCGCAGGCGATGTTTCGCGACGATCCGCAGATCGCATTCGATCTGGGCTGTCTCTACGAGGCGCGCGCGGCGCCGAGAGTACAGGCCGTTCAGCAGTCCGCCCGTACGTTCAGTATCGACCTCGGATCGGTGCGGGTGAACCTGACCGACGCGGAAGAGCGCTTCACACGGGCGATCGAGCTCGATCCGACGCTCAGCGAAGCGCGGGTCCGGCGGGCGCGCGTGAAGGCGCTGCTGGGGCGGAACGGCGAAGCGGCTGTCGAGCTGCGCGTTGCGCTCAACTCTTCGAGCGATCCGGTCGTCCGCTACTACGCACGCCTCTTCCTCGGCGATGCGGAACAGGCGCTCGGCCATCGGGAGCTCGCGGTCGAGCAGTATCGGGCTGCCGCGGCGCTGTACCCGGGCGCGCAGGCGCCGCACCTCGCGCTCGGCGTGCTCGCGCGCGAAACCGGCGATCGTCAGGCTTCCCTGTTCGCGCTGCAGCACTTCCTCGGGCTGCCGACAGACGAACGGACTCGCCGCGACCCGTGGTGGTCGTACTACACAGGCAGCGGCCGCCACATCGCGGCGCTCATCAAGACGCTGTGGCGATCCGCCGCCGGAGGTTCGACACCATGATCCCGCGTGTCGCCGCGGCGCTCGTGCTGGTGCTGGTGGCATCGCTCTCGGCGCAGACGCCGCGGTTCTCGTCCGGCGTCGAGGCCGTGCGCGTCGACGTGCTCGTCACCGACAAGGGCCGGCCGCTCAAGGGCCTTCGCGCCGAAGACTTCGCGGTGCGTGACAGCGGCGTGCTGCAGCAGGTGGATCTCGTCAGCTTCGAGCGGATTCAGTTGAATATCGTGCTCGTGCTCGATCTCAGCGAGAGTGTTGCGGGCGAGCGGCTCGACGACCTGCGGAAGGCCGGCCGCGCGCTGCTCGGACGCCTGCGGCCGGAAGATCGCGCAGCGCTCGTCGGGTTCAATCACGCAGTGGTGCTCGGCAGCACCTTGACCAGGGAACGCAAGCAGTTGCTGCAGTTGCTGAACACCGCGAAGCCGTTCGGAGACACCGCGCTCATCGATGCGACGTTCTCCGGCATCGTCGTCGGCGAATCGCAGCCGGGACGCGCGCTCGTGATGGTGTTCAGCGACGGGCTCGACGTCTCGAGCTGGCTGCCCGCCTCGCGCGTGCTGGAGGTCGCCAAGCGAACCGATGCGGTGGTCTACGCCGTGTCGATGAAGGGCAATCGTCAGCCGTTCCTCGTGCAGATGACCAACGCGACAGGCGGGCGGCTGCTCGACGTCGAATCGCGCAACCTCAGTTCGACGTTCGTCGACGTGCTGAACGAGTTCCGCGAGCGCTACCTTCTGAGCTACACACCGCGGGGCGTGGATCCTACGGGATGGCATCCGCTCGACGTGACGGTGAAGGGACGCAAGGCCACCGTCAAAGCCCGTCCGGGATACCTGACCGGCCGTTAGTGGCGCTCGGTCAACTCCCAAAGGGCCAAAGGCCAACTGCCAACCGGTTTCAACTCGCAACTTGGCCAACTTCCAAGCACCAAGGCGTTGCCCTTTGGTCCCATAGGCGTATACGGCTTCAGCGCGATGACGAGTGCGCTGACGGCGCTCCATCGAAAGGTACGCCGTCGATCCGGCGTGCGTGAACTCGTAGACGCGGCAGACAGGCCAGGCCACGAGGACGGAATATATCCGGGTCTCAGCTCGCGCTTCGCACCGTCACCATCAGCGGCAGCAGCCAGGCGAGGAACGCGATCGTCAGGGCGAGCAGCAGCCATTGACGGCGACTCTTCGGCCGGACGTGCAGGATGTAGACCGCGGCCACGGATGCAATCAACAACACGATGAACCACGTTCGCGGATCACGCAGGAGCATACCGCCTCAGTATGACGCCGGTGGCCGCGTCGGCTGCGTCGTCCTGTTGCGCAGCACGCCGATGCCCTCGATCTCCACCTCCACGACATCGCCCGGCTTCATCGCCTTCGTGGTTCCCGGCGTGCCGGTGTAGATCACGTCTCCGGGTTCGAGCGTGACGAACTGGCTGATGTAGCTGACGATGGCGTGGACATCGAAGATGAGGTCCTTGGTCCGCTGCGACTGGACGACTTCGCCGTTGACGCGCGTCTGCAGCAGCACGTCGTTGTAGTTCAGTCCCTTGACGATTGCGGGCCCGAGCGGGCCGAAGGTGTCCGATGCCTTCGCGCGGAACCACTGGAGGTCCTGTTTCTGCCAGTCGCGCTCGCTGACGTCGTTGCCGGCGGTCACGCCGAAGATGTACTGCGCGGCGTCACCGGCCGCGACGTTCTGCGCGCGCCTGCCGATGACGACGACCAGCTCTCCCTCGAAGTGGACGTTCTTCGCGCCCGGCGGGAACACGATGTTCGCCTCGGGACCGACGATCGACGTTGGCATCTTCGCGAACAGCCCTGGGTATGCTGCCGCCGGACGCTCGCCGATGTGCGACTTGTAGTTCAGGCCGACGGCAATCACTTTCTTCGGCTCGCACGGCGCGAGCAGCTTGACGTCGGCGAGCTTCACCGTGCGTCCGGTCGGCTTTGGCGAGGCGAACAGATCGCCGGACAGCTCGCGAATGAGGTCACCGTCGAGGATGCCGTGGGCGACGCGGTTGCCCGCCTGGTAGCGGACGTATTTCGTCACCTGCGCGTGCAGCGACGAATCGAGGGACAGCAGCAGAATGGTCGCGGCGACAGCAAGACGTCGAATGCGCATGGCGGCCTCCGCGCAGATCCTACAACGGGCGCGAGTCCCTGGTCCCTCGTCCCTGGTCACGGGTCCCTGGTCACGGGTCCGTGGTCGAACGTCCCGTGTCGGTCCCGGGACCTGGGACCAAGGACCCGCCACCAGGGACCAGGGACTAGGGACTTTCGGTGACGAGCGGCAGCAGCGCCGTCGTCAGCCAGGGAATGTAGGTGACGAGCAGCACGCGGATCGCCAGGATGATCATCATGCCGGCCGTTGCACGGATCACCTCCAGCAGCGGACGGTTGAATCGGTACGACGACAGGAACAGGTTCATGCCGACCGGGGGCGTGAGATATCCCAGCTCCAGGTTGGCGATGAAGATGATTCCGAGGTGGACCGGATGGACGCCGAACTCCACTCCGATAGGCGCGATGAGCGGCACGACGACGAACGTCGCCGAGTAGATGTCCATCAGGCAGCCGACGACGATCAGGAAGAGGTTGAGGCCGAGGAGGAACACGAACCTGCTGTCCACGTGCTGCCGCGTCCAGTCGACCAGCAGCGTCGGCACGCCCGCGTCCACGAGGTAGGCGCTGAACCCCTTGGCGACCGCCAGGATGATCAGGACACCGCCGATCGTCGTCACGCAGTCGGCAAACACTCGCGGGATGGCGCGTGCGGTGATGTTGCGGTGGATGAACACCTGCACGGCGAACGCATACACGGCAGCGATCGCGGACGTGTCGAGGATCGTCGCGTAGCCACCGAAGAACGCCGTCAGGACGATGACGGGCAGCAGGACCTCGAACTTGCCGTGCCAGAGCGCGGCTGCCGCCTCGCGGAGCACAAACGGCGTCCGGCGGACGCCGGCGGCGCCGCCGCTGCGGATCCCGTACACAGAGGCCAGCACCAGGGCGAGCAGACCCGGCATGACGCCGCCGACCATCATCTGCGTGATCGAGACCTCGGCGACGATCGCGTAGAGGATCAGCGGCAGCGCCGGCGGCAGCAGCAGTCCGAGGGACCCGGAACCCGTCAGCAACCCGACAGAGAACCGATCCGGATATCCATCCTTCAGCAGTGCTGGCAGCAGGAGACCCCCGAGCGCGAGGATCGTCACACCGGAGCCGCCGGTGAACACGGTGAAGAATGCGGCGAGGATGACGCAGGTGACGGCGGTGCCGCCAGGCATCCAGCCGAACAGCGCGCGAAACAGCCGCAGCAGGCGCGTGGGCGTGTCCCCTTCGGCGAACAGGAACCCGGCGAGCGTGAAGATCGGAATCGCCGGCAGTGTCGGGTGCGTCGTCAGCTCGTAGGCGTAGTTCAGGACGGCAATCGGCGGGATGCCCTCCGTCATGAACAGGAACGCTGCGAGCCCGCCGAGCACCGCGAAGAGCGGCGCGCCAACGGCGCCCGCCGCGATCAGGAAGAGCACCCACGGCCAGCCAGGCGTGCCGTCGACCAGCGCCGGACGCAACCCGATAAGGAGCCCGGCCGCGAGGCCGAGCGCGGTCAACGCGCGCGCCTTCCACGCGTCCGCCGAGCGCACTACCATGTGGACGGCGATCAGGCCGAATCCAAGCGGCAGGACGATTTGCGAGACCCAGGCGCTGAGGCCGGCGGCCAGCGGCGTGCCGAATTCGCGCTCCTCGAGCACGCGCATGACGGCGCCGACGCACAGCACGCCGGCGATGCCGGTGCCCACCGCCGCGGCGGCGATGGCGACCGCGCGGCGCAGCCGTTCGTTGCGGATGAACGTGCCGGTGGCAAGCGCGAGGAGGAGGCCTTCGCGCGCGGCGATCGCCGCGCCGACGAGCGCCACCCACATCGTGAGCTGACGGACGAAGATCTGTGAGCCGAGAATGACGTAGCCGTACCACGGCCGGCCGACAATCTCGACGAACAACAGCAGGACCATCGCCGCCAGCGCGATGGCCGCCACGGATCGCTCGACGGCGGCGGTGGCGCGCACCAGCGGGTGAGAGCGGCCCGGCTTCGCCGGAGCTCCGGCGCCCGGGCTACTTGCCGGCCCGGGCGGCGTCTCGTTCGCTTCGAGCGATGTCATAGACGTCCTGCGGCACCACTTTCGCGGCGAGCATCGCCTTGGCGAGCTGATCGGCCAGCTTGCGCCATTCGGCGGCATCGCCGGCGTTGACTTTCAGGCCCTTCTTCTTCATTTCCTCGATGGCTTCCTTCTCGATGCGCGGGATGTTGCTCCGCAGCCGCTCGCCCGCCCTGCGCGCCTCCTCGAGCACGACCTTCTGATCGTCTGGCGAGATGCGCTTCCACGAGTCGAGCGACATCACGGTTGCACCGAGCAGCGGCGCAAACCCCAGGTCCATCATGTTCGGCGCCGCGGCGTACCAGCTCAGGATCTGGGCGAAGACGGGTGGTGCGGGCGCCGCCTGGATGCCGCCGGTCGTCAGCGACTCGAGCATCTGCGTGGGATCGAGCTGCTTCGGCTGAAACCCGTTGTCCCGGTACCACTTCGCCATCGCATCGTCACCCGTCGACGTGAAGAGCGTCTGCTTCTTCAGATCGGCGACCGTCCTGATGGGCTGCTTGCTGAACAGGTGAACCCATCCCGCGTACGCGAAGTTCAGCGCCTTGAGTCCCTTCTGTTCCAGCCGCTGCTCCAGCGTCTGCGTCAGCCTCCCGAGCACGCGGTCCGCCTCGCCGTACGACTCGAAGAACATCGGCAGCGCGAACACGTTGAACGCGCTATCGAGCTGTCCGAGCGAAATCGCCGAGAGCTGTGCCGCGTGCAGCTGCCGCGCGCTTCCGCGCAGATTGCTCAGCATCGTCGCCTCGCTGCCGACCGTGCCGGCGAGGACGTTGACTCGCACGCGTCCGCCGGTGCGCTTGTTCCACGCGTCTCCCATCTCACGCAGCGTCTTCACGTAAGCGGAGCTCTCGGGCGCGATGGTGCCAATCTTGATCGCGCCCTGTGCGCCGAGCAGCGCCGTGCCGCACATCCACGCCGCGAGGACCGCGGCGGTCTCAGTTCTCATGGCCACTTCGGGTCTCCTTGTCCGAGAGAAACAGATCGTCCAGATGATCCAGCAGATACTGCGCGTACTGCTGCGAGAGAGCGTTCGCGAGTCGGAGCTTGGGTTCGCGCTCGACGTCGACTTCCAGCGCCTTCTTCAGCAGCGCCTCGAATTCCTGCCGCTTCTGCTGCGGCAGCAGGATGCCCATGGCGTACGAGACGTGCGGGCCCGCGGAATTCCCCTTGGTGAGCTCCACCGCCCGCTCGTAGTGCTTTCGCGCCCGCTCCGGATCGCCGCCCATCTCCTTCGGCAGCGATTCGAGGGTGATCATGACGTCGTGAATCGCGCCCAGGTTGAACGACTCGTCGAGCGCGAGCGCGCGGCGGATCAGCGCCTGGACGATGGGGAAGTCGCCGGCGAGCGCGGGGCGATCGAGGCTGAGCGCCACGGCCTTGCCCCACGACGCGCCGGTCCAGTACAGCAGCGGCACGTCCTTCTTCTGCAGCGTCGCGACGGCGGCGTTCGGATCCTTCAGCAGCCGCTCGCGAATGCCGGGGTAGCCGAGCTCGAGGCTGCGCAGGCAGTAGTCGCGCCCGCGGAGGTACATCTTGCGCGCGCGATCCTGGAGTTTCGAATAGCGCGTGTAGTCGTCGATTTTGACCAGCTCCGCGTCGTAATCGACGAACGCGTAGGCGTACTGGGTAAACCCCGAGCACGCCGTCAGCAGCAGCCCGCGATGCCGCGGCACCTCCACCAGCAGTGACTCCACCAGCTTCAGCGAGAAGGGCACCGCGTCCCGAATCAGCTCCGGGTCTTCGTCGGAGGCGAACGTGTCCCCGCTCTCGGCCAGCGTGTTGGCCACGCTGTTGATCGCGATCTTCTTAAACGAGCAGGCGGGAGCGAGCGCCAGCGTCAGCGCCAGCATCGCCGCCATCCCGCTGGGGGCTTTCATCGGTCCCTCTTCCACTCGCGCAGTCTCCTGGCTCAGGCCGCGTGTGTCGTGAGCGGCTACGGTGCGTAATGTGAAAAACCGTGAGAGTGCAGCGCGACACGCATTGTAATCCGACCGCTCGCCTTCACGCGACGAGTGCGCTGCCGGTACAGACGGCACTCGCGTCGCGAAGCGAACGCGACGGCGAGCATGTATCATGACGCCCCCGGGAGGGGAGCCATGCGTCCGTGGACCGTGACGATCGCGTGCTGCCTGGCCGCCGTTCAGGCGTCCGGTGATCAGGGGAAGGAAGGCGGCGGCGTTCTCGAGGACGTGCGGCAGGCCCTCGGCGGGGACGCCGCGCTGGGGGCGGTGAGGTCCGTCACCGCGACCGGCACGTGGAAGCAGAACATGGGCCCTCGCATGGCACCCGAGGCCGTTGCGGCTAGGCGGACTGCCGGCGCAGGCCCTGCGCAACAAGCGCGTGTTCGGCCCGCTCGCACTCGCGCTCTTCGGACGCTCGTTCGACGGGTATCCGCTCGACTTCTTCTTCGTCGGTCAGGACAGCGGCGTCACCGCCGACGTCGTCCAGGCGAAGTCGAATGATGGCTTCGTCATGCGGCTGTTCGTCGATGCAGCGGGTCAGGCGCCCTCGAGCACCGGCTGTACCTGTCGGACTATCGCACGGTCGACGGTCTCAAGTGGCCGCAGCTCCTAAGGGAAACGATCGACGGGCAGTTCTCCGAGGAGATCCGCCTTCGGAGGTTCCGGCTGAACCCGAAGATCGATGCGGAGACGTTCACGCCGAGGAAGTAGGCGGCGGCGCAGGCGCAGCGCGTCCGCGCACCCGCGCCGCGAGCCAGATCAGCCCCGCCACGATGACGACAGCCATGATCACGCGGAGCGCGGTTGCGACGAGCGCCGCGTCGAGCGCCGGCCACGCGTACTGCCGCAGTTGTCCCCATCGGTCCGTCATCCAGTGCCAGCCGGTGTGCGCCACCAGCGCCGACAGGATCACGATTCCGATCCGTTCCGCCACGACGTGGCGGAACAGCGCCTGAATCGCAGGCACGAGCACCAGCAATACCAGCACCTGCCCGGCCTCGACGCCGGCGTTGAACGCCAGCAACGACGTCAACAAATGGCTGCCGGCGAACTGCAGCGTCTCCTTCAGCGCGAAGGAGAAGCCGAATCCGTGGATCAGGCCGAACCCGAACGCGATCGCCCATCGCCACCTCGTGCCCGCGTTGGTGACGATGTTCTCGAGCGCCATGTAGACGATGGAGGCGGCGATCAGCGTCTCGACGAGGGGCGGAAACCACAGGGCCGACGGCGCGAGGTCGTAGGCGGAGGCGACGAGCGTGACGGAGTGGGCGATCGTGAACGCGGTCACCACGATGACGAGCTGTCGCAGGCGGCGCAGCGGGATCACGAGGCAGACGAGAAACAGCAGGTGATCGGCGCCGTCGAGGATGTGACGAAAGCCACGCGCCCCGAAGTGCAGCACGGCCTGATGCCACCGCGGATCCAGCCGGACGACGCCCGGGTCGCCGTGCAGCTCGAAGGCTCGCACCGACCCGGTTGGCGAGACGAATCGCAGGCTGGTCGTCACCTTCAAGCCCAGGGATTCCAGCGCCGGATGAACGGAGAACCGCGATGCGCTCGACGCGATCCGGTAGTCGAGCAACACATCGAGCATCCCCTGTTCCCAGTGAATCCGCGTGTCGTCCGGCAGTGGCGGTCCCGTCACGTGCGCCAGCGCCTCGTCATACGAGACGAACGACCGGTCAGACGGCAGCGATACGCGCGCCGCGGCGACCTGCGGCGTTCCCAGACGCTCGTCCCCCTCGTAGATGAGGACGCTGTTCGCGATCCAGAGGGTGGCGGCGTCGCGGAGCGCGGGCTCGGCGCGCGCCACATCGATGAAGCCGCCCTCGCGGCGCGGAAAATCGATATCGCGCATTGCCTCGAGCGGCACGCGCGCGAGCAGACGCAGGCGCGATCCTTCCGGCTTGACGAACGCGTGAAGCCGGACGTCCGCAGGCACGTCGTGCGCCGCGAGCCGCGGCACGACCGCGACGATCGCCAACGCCGCCGCAATCGCCACCTTGCGCGTGAGCGCCATGCCGCGCAGTGTATACTGCCGCCCGCTCGAGAGGGAGGGGGCGAACGCGATGACGCGCAGAATCGTGCCGGCAGGCGTAACGGCTCTTGCACTCAGCATCGCGGCGGCGGGCACCTTCGCCGCTCAACCAAAGAAACCCGCGGCGCCTGCGTTCCAGGTCGATCCGCTGTGGCCGAAGCCGCTGCCCAACAACTGGATTCTCGGATCGATCACCGGCGTCGCCGTGGACTCGAACGATCACATCTGGCTGGTGCACCGCGGCGCGGCGTCCCTCAGCGCACGGCAGGAGATGGGACTCGCAACGAATCCACCCGGCTCCGAGTTCTGCTGCCGGCCCGCGCCTCCAATCCTCGAGTTCGATCAGGCCGGCACGCTCGTGAGCCACTGGGGCGGTCCCGGCGAGGGCTATGACTGGCCGCGATCGCCGGGCGGCATCACGGTCGATGCCGCCGGCCACGTGTGGATCGCCGCCGCAGGCGCCGTCGATCCACCGGCCGGGGGCCGCGGACGCGGTGCTGCCGCGCCACCGCCCCCACCGGCCGCGCCGCGGCCGCAGGATGCGCACGTCCTCAAGTTCACACGCACCGGCAAGTTCCTCCTGCAGATCGGCAAGCCTGGGCAGATGGGCGACAGCAACAGTCGCACCGCGCTGAATCGGCCGGCGGCGGTTGCCGTCGACGTGCCGGCGAACGAGGTCTACGTCGCCGACGGCATCGTCAACCGCCGTGTCGTCGTCTTCGATGCTACGACCGGCGCGTACAGGCGTCACTGGGGTGCCTACGGCGGCAACCCGGACGATGCGGATATTGGCGCGTACGATCCGAACGCGCCGCTCGCCAAGCAGTTCCGAACGGTGAGCTGCGTGGAGATCTCGCGTGACGGCCTCGTCTATGTCTGCGATCGCCAGAACAACCGGATCCAGGTGTTCCGGAAGGACGGTACGTTCGTCACCGAAACGATCATCTCGAAGACGACGCGCGGCGACGGCACGGTGTGGGACCTCGCCTTCTCGCACGACCCGAAGCAACAGTTCGTGTACGTCGCCGACGGACAGGATCAGAAGGTGTTCGTGCTCGGCCGGCCGTCGCTGCAGGTCGTCTCCGAGTTTGGCGGCGGCGGGCGCTATCCCGGGTTCTTCTTCGGCGTCGGCAGCATCGCCGTGGACTCGAAGGGGACGGTCTATACGGGCGAGAACCTCGAGGGCAAGCGCCTGCAGCGCTTCGTGTCCGCAGGTGTCGCGAGCGGAGGAGGTAGGAGATGAAACGACGGGACCTGGCCGTTGCCTCCGGCGCGCTGGCGACGCTGGCCGCACTTGGTTTGGGCCAGTGGGCGCTCGATCGTGAGGCCGCGGCGCAGGGCGGCGTGATGGCGCCGCGGTTCGAGGTCGATCCGATGTGGCCGAAGCCGCTGCCGAACAAGTGGGTGATCGGCCGGGCGATCGGTATCGGCGTCGACTCGCAGGATCACGTGTGGATCGTGCACCGGCCGGACACGCTGCTGCCGACCGAGAACGCCGCCGACCACAAGCCGCCGACGGCGACGTGCTGTTCGGCCGCGCCGCCGGTGCTCGAGTTCGATCCCGCCGGAAACCTCGTCGGGCACTGGGGCGGCCCAGCCGAGGGTTACGAGTGGCCACTGTCCAACCACGGCATCTTCATCGATCACAAGGACAACGTCTGGATCGGCGGCAACGATCAGAAGGACGCGCACATCCTGAAATTCACGAAGAGCGGCAAGTTCATCGCGCAGTTCGGCCATCAAGGCCAGGGCAAGGGCAGCAACGACACGGTGAATTTCGGCGCCGTGGCGAAGATCTTCGTCGATCCGAAGACCAACGAGGCGTACATCGCGGACGGCTATCGCAACAAGCGCGTCGCCGTGATCGACGGCGATACCGGCGCGTTCAAGCGCTACTGGGGCGCGTACGGCGGCAAGCCGGACGACACGCCGATCGGCACCTACGATCCGGCTGCGCCGCCGGCAAAGCAGTTCCGCACACCGGTGCACTGCGCCGAGCTGTCGCGCGACGGCTTCGTTTACGTCTGCGACCGGCCGAACGATCGCGTGCAGGTGTTCACGGCCGCGGGAAAATTCGTCAGGGAGATCTTCGTCGCGCCAAGAACGCTCGGCGACGGCTCGACGTGGGACATCGCGTTCTCGAAGGATCCGCAGCAGACCTACATCTACCTCGCCGACGGCAAGAACCAGCGGATCTACGTCATCAAGCGGGACACGATGGAGATCCTCACCAGCTTCGGTGACGGCGGCCGTCAGCCGGGGCAGTTCTACGGCGTGCACAGCATCGCCACCGACTCCAAGGGGAACATCTTCACGACGGAGACCTACGAGGGCCGCCGCGTGCAGAAGTTCGTCTACAAGGGCATTGGGCCGGTCACGAACAAGCATCAAGGCACCGTCTGGCCGGGTCGATGATCGTGTCAATGCTGAATGCTGAATGCCGAATGCTGAATGGTGAAAGTCAATGCTGACGGGGTGAATGTTGAACGGTGGGCTTGACAAACGGTTCGAGCCCGCCGTTCAATGCCCCATTCATCTCTCTCATTCAGCATTCAGCATTCGGCATTCAGCATTGACCGCTCATGACGACAATCGACTGGATCATCATCGCGCTCTACTTCGCAATACTCGCCGGCGTGGCCATCTGGGCTGCGCGCCGGGCGCGTAACACGGCCGCCGATTACTTCCTGGCCGGCCGCCACCTTGGCTGGCTCGTCGTCGGCGCCTCGATCTTCGCGTCGAACATCGGCTCGGAACATCTCGTCGGGCTCGCCGGCGCGGGCGCCACGAGCGGTGTCGCCCTTGCGCACTACGAGCTCCACGCCTGGTGCCTGCTCGTCCTCGGGTGGGTGATGGTTCCCTTCTACATGCGCTCGCGCGTCTACACGATGCCGGAGTTCCTCGAGCGCAGGTTCTCGCCGACGGCGCGATGGGTGCTGTCGATCATCTCGCTCGTCGCCTACGTGCTCACCAAGATCGCGGTCGGCATCTTCGCCGGCGGCGTCGTTTTTGCCACGCTCATCCCGGAGCTGCAGCTCGAGATCGCGGGGACGACCTTCAACAGCTTCTGGGTGGGATCGGTTCTCGTGCTGCTGCTGACAGGCGCGTACACGGTGTTCGGCGGGATGCGTGCCGTCGCCTACACCGAAGCGCTGCAGACGTTCATCCTCGTGTTCGGTTCGCTGATTCTCACCGTCTACGGGCTGCGCGCGCTCGGCGGGTGGGGCGAGCTGAGAGCGGCGCTCGGTCCGGAGATGTTCAACCTCTGGAAGCCGATCATCCCTGAAGGCGTCGAGGGCACGTGGGCGCCGGTCAAAGAGGCGGGACGGGCCGCCTGGTACTTCAATCAGAACTACCCGTGGCCGGGCATGCTCTTGTGCGCGCCGATCATCGGCCTGTGGTACTGGTGCACCGATCAGTACATCGTGCAGCGCGCGCTCGCCGCCTCGGGTGAGCAGGAAGCGCGGCGCGGGTCGATCTTCGCGGCTTTTCTCAAGCTCCTGCCCGTCTTCATCTTCATCATTCCCGGAATGATCGCGCTCGCCCTGGCGAAGAGCGGCCGGGCATCCGGTCTGGCGGCGATGGTCGACGCCGCGGGTAACGTCAACCCCCAAGCGGCGCAGAGCGCGTTTCCGCTGCTCGTGCAGAGCGTCATGCCCGCAGGGCTCCGCGGCATCGTCGTCGCCGGGCTGCTGGCGGCGCTCATGAGCTCACTGGCGGGGGCGTTCAACGCCAGCGCCACGCTGTTCACGATGGATTTCTATCGACGGGTGCATCCGCGCGTCAGCGACCAGCAGCTCGTGTGGGTCGGCCGCATGGCGACGTTCGTGATGGTCGTCATCGGGCTGCTCTGGATCCCGGTGATTCAGGGCGCGCGTGGATTGTACGACTACCTGCAGGGCGTGCAGGGCTATCTCGCGCCGCCGATTTTTGCCGTCTTTTTCCTCGGCGTCTTCATGCGGCGGCTGAACGCAACGGGCTGCCTGGCGGCGCTGGTTGTCGGATTCGCGCTGGGAGCGCTGCGGCTGGCGGTGGACACGCCGGTCTCGCTGGGATTGAGCGGCTACACGGCGGGGTATCCAGAAGGGTCGCTCCTCTGGATCATCAACAACATCTACTTCCAGTACTACAGCCTGCTGATCTTCCTCGTGTCGGCGGCGGTGCTGATCGGCGTCAGCTACGCCACCGAGCCTCCGAACGCGCGGCAGCTGTCAGGCTTGACGTATGCCACCGAGACGGCGGAACACCGCCGCGAATCTCGCGCGACGTGGGGCCGCCAGGACGTGCTCGCCTCGGCGATCGTCCTCGCGATGATCATCGCGGCCTACATCTACTTCAACGGCTAGAGGCCGCCGTCGCGGCTGCGCAGCGTGAACGTCATCTCGATTTCGACCCGAACGGGGACGGGCTTGCCGTCCTTCGTTCCAGGCGTGAACTTCCATTGCTTGACGGCCTTGACCGCTTCCTGGTCGAGGCCGTGTGTGTCGTCCAGGGACTTCGTCACCTTCACATCGCCGACCGTGCCGTCCGGCTCGACGACGACGTCCATCATGACGTTGCCCTGCACTTTCGCTGTCATCGCCTCACGGGTGTATTTCGGCTTGGTTTCCTTCACCAGCCGCGGCGCGACGACGCCCTCGCCGGGCCGGTAGACCTGCCGCTGTTCCTGTGCCGCCGCGACCGTGACCAGCGCCGCCACGACGCATCCAGCGACGACTGCAAATCGCATCGGGAACCTCCGAAGTAGTTGGACGATCCAGCACCATTCTCGGTCTGCCCGCTCGATCATGCAATGCTCACGGATCTTCAGCGCGTGCTGACAACTCGGCCAGGGTGACGGGCGTAAACTCGTTGATGAAGGCCTGCAAAGGTGGCTGATATGGCTTCTCGCTGGGTCCGTCCCGCGGCATGGGCGATCATCCTGCTCGTCATCGCGTTCTGGCTCTGGTTCGGCGTGGCGTCCGCCATTGCTGAACGCCTCGGACCGCTCAACTGGGTCGGGCATATCGCGGTGCCGGGCGGCATCTTCGTCGTGACCGCGCTGATTGCGTGGCGCTGGCCCGCCGCGGGCGCCGCGCTGCTCATTCTCGAGGGGCTCTTCGTCGCGATCGCCTATCCACTGACGTTCGGCCGTCGCTTCCCGCTCTTCACCGTCGTCATGGTGCTGCTGACGATGGCGTTGCCGCCGATCGTCGCCGGAGCGTTGCTGATGATCGGTCGACACCAGCCGGCAACACGGTAAATGGCTTCGCTGCAGGAAACGCACGCCGATTCCTGCGGGCCGTACGCAGTTTGCGCAACATCTCGGTGACCGCTGCGTCGATTTGGGCCAGAACCTCGGCGGTACGGCGCTCGCAGATGACGATGGTAAGATGCCATGGCAGAACGCATTCGCCGGATGGCTGCCCCGAACCGCCTCGTTACCGCCGAAGAACTCGAGCACATGCCGGACGACGACTACCGCTACGAGCTCGTACGCGGACGACTCATTCGTATGAGTCCGGTCGGATTCCTCCATGGCGATATTGCGGGGGCGATACTCGCTCTGTTGCGGTATCACGCCAAGGAGCGTCGTCTGGGGACCGTCGGCCCGGAAATCGGATTCGTCCTCGCCAGGAATCCCGATACGGTTCGCGCGCCCGATGTGGCGTTCATCCGCCGCGAGCGCGTGCCTCCTCGGGACGCGCGCGGCTTCGTCACAGGTGCACCCGATCTGGCCGTCGAAGTGCTCTCGCCGGACGATCGGCCGTCGGAGATCCGCGACAAGATTTCAGAATATCTGTCTCACGGCACGTCGGTTGTGGCGATCGTCGATCCGGACGAACGTACCGTCATCGTCCACCGGCGCGGTGCGACTCCGCTGATGCTGACAATGGACGACGCGCTGGACCTCGACGACGTCCTTCCCGGATTTCGATGTGTCGTGCGCGAGATTTTCGAGTAGGCGAGCGCGCCGCGTCCACCACGAACTTCCTTACCGCAGGTCTTTCAGCAGCGAACGCCAGTTGAGCACCGTCACGAGCGGCGAGATCTCCCGGTCGGCCGACGTGACCACGAGAAAGCGCTGACCGTCGGGCGACGCAGCGTAATTGTTGCGAAGAACCTTGCGCTGGTCGACGTTCGCGACAAACAGCGGCGTCGGCGTGCCGGCGCGCAGATGGCCGCCCGATGTATCGATGTCCACGGCCATCAGGGTGTTGTCGGGGGCGAGATAAAAGAGTTCGCGTCCGTCGCGGCGCCACTGCGGCTGCGCTCCGCCGCCCGTCGAGACGGCGATCCTGATCGATGTATCGGGGAACGCCCGGATGTAGACCTGCCGCAGCTTCGACTCGTTCGACGCGTAGGCGATCCACCGGCCGTTGGGCGAGAACGTTGCGCCGTACTCGTCGAACGGCGTCGAGAGGAGCGGCGCCGTGCGCCGCGTCTCGGTGTCATACGCGGTCACGTCGAGGCCGGTATTGCCCGCCGCCGTGAGCAGCAGCAGGTGACGGCCGTCGGCAGACCAGTCCAGCGGGAAGGCGCGTCCGTCGAAGATGGCCCGTTCGGCGCCGGCGCCGCCTCCGTCTCTCACGTACACCCGCGCCGTCTTCTCCTGATCGCTGGCAAACGCGACGCGAGTGCCGTCCGGCGACCAAACCGCCACGTTCTCGAATCCGGGAGCGCTCGTCAGACGTGAGAACACGCCGCGCTCGAGATCGACGCCCCAGACATCGCCGCTATTCCGGTCGACGTCGTGCTTCTCGATCGCCAGGTGCCGGCCATCGCGTGTGAGGGCGGGATCGAAGTACGTTGCCGTCTCGCCGACCGTGCCGAGCGGCTTGCCGAGCCGATCGAACCAGGTGAGGCGCGACCGCCGGTACTTGCCGGTGGTGTAGACGAGCGTATCGGCGGCGGCCGATGCCGCGGGGTCGGCGGTCGCCCAGACGTACTCGACGTTCGTATCGGCGAGGATTTGCATCGGCTCCCCGATCATGGAGCGCTTGCCCGCGTCGTACGCCCACGCGTTCAGGCGCGCCGGCTGTTCGCTCGCGAAGATCACGTAATTGCCGGCGACGACAACGCCGGAGGACGACGTGAACAGGGTACGCACCGGCTCACTGTCGAGTGACGCGATTCTGATCGGCCGGATCGTCGACGTGCTGTTCCACGCCGCATAGACGAAATGGCGTCCATCGGGCAGGAACTGCGGCCACCGGTGCGCTTCTTCGCCTGCGCCACGATCGATCGTCGTCACCGGAGCCGGCGTGCCGCCGGAGGCGCTGACGCGCAGAATCGGCGACCGTTCGTCAGCGCTGAACAAGATCGTGCCGTCCGGTCCCCAGGCGCCGCCGAACCCGGACGCCGCGCCGCAGACTACGGTGACCCTTCCGGTCTCGACCTCGATCGTCTTCAGACGGCCCGCAGTGAAGAACCCGAGTGACCTGCCGTCGGGCGACCAGAAGGGCGCGCGCGCGCCGCCGGTGCCTTCGAGCTTCTGCGCGTCGAGGCTGTCCGGCCGGCGGATCCAGATGGCGTCGCCGCTGAACCAGTCGTCCGATAACGACAGGAACGCGATCTGGTGTCCGTCGGGCGAGACGGCAGGAAATCCGATCGGCGCATCCGTCGGCGGAAGAATCCTGAAGAACACGGCCTCCGCGGGCGCCGGCGCGCGCAGGTACGCGCCGAGCAGCGCCGCCACGCCAGCGAGAACGGCGGCGGCCGCCGCGACCATCAGCCCGCGCCCGCGCCGCGTTCGCCGCGGCAGCGCCACGCCGGCGGCGCTGGAGCCGGACACCGTCTGCAGCGCAAACGCCAGATCTTTCGCGGACTGGTATCGCTCGTCCGGGTTCTTCTCGAGACAGTGCCGGACGATGCACTCGAGTGCGTGGGGGGCAAAGGGCGGCAACCCGGCAGGGTGATCGAGCGGATCGCTCGTGAGAATCGCATGCAGCGTCTCGACGGAGGACGGACCGCTGAACGCCCGCTGGCCGGTCGCCATCTCGTAGAGCACGGCGCCGAACGAAAAGACGTCCGTCCGGTGATCGACGGAATCGGCACGCACCTGCTCGGGCGACATGTAGCCGACGGTGCCGAGCATGACGCCGACGCCGGTGCGTGCAGCGGCCGGGAGCGTGCCGGCTCCTGTCGCGGCGGCGTCCATGCGCACGTCGGCGACCTTCGCGATGCCGAAATCGAGGATCTTCACGCGCCCGTCGCGCGTGACGAAGATGTTCTCCGGCTTCAGATCGCGATGGACGATCCCGCGGCCGTGTGCCGCGGCCAGACCGTGCGCGATCTGCTGCCCGTAATCGAGTGACTTCTTCAGCGGCAGTGGGCCCGCGGCGAGCCGCTCGCGCAGCGTCTCGCCGTCGAGCAGCTCCATCGCTGCGTACAGATGGCCCGCATCGGCGCCGAGCTCGTGGATCTGGACGATGTTCGGGTGCGAGAGCGCCGCGACGGCGCGCGCTTCACGCTCGAAGCGCTCGCGGAACTCCGGATCGCACGCCAAGGAGTCCGGCAGGACCTTGATCGCGACGTCGCGTCCGAGCCGCGTGTCGCGAGCGCGATAGACTTCACCCATGCCGCCGGACCCGAGGGGGGACACCACTTCGTATGCGCCCAGCCGCGTCCGCGGGGAGAGTGACATGGGAGTGCGGATTATATCCGCAAACCCATCGTTGAGCGCCGTCCGTCAGTACTTCGTGACGTCGATGTAGTACAGGTCGGTTGCCACCTGCAGGTCCGCCTTCTTCATCGGCGTCTTCATCACCTGCCACGCCGTCGTCGGGTGAACGATCAGCCACTTGCCGGGTTCGCCGACGCGAACCGGCATCGCGAAGTCACGCTCGCCGGCCTTCCAGCGGTAGGCGAGCGTCTCTTCCTTCTCGTTGAAGGCCAGCTCCAGCGTCGGCAGCTCGGCGCGGCGCAGGTACTGGTCGAAGATCGGCGTCAGGTTCCGACCGAGCTCGCGGTTGACGAACGCGACGAGCTCCTCGGTGAGGATGTTGCGGTACTTGAAGCGTT
This sequence comes from Vicinamibacterales bacterium, assembly GCA_048594885.1. Lineage (GTDB taxonomy): Bacteria > Acidobacteriota > Vicinamibacteria > Vicinamibacterales > 2-12-FULL-66-21 > JBMDXB01. The sequence continues at coordinate 1,525 of JBMDXB010000137.1, read as the reverse complement.
GGTAGACGTCGCGTACCAGCTTCCACCAGCGAGGATCGTCGTTGACGACGCTGCGGAGCGTGTGCAGGAAGAGCGCGCCCTTGAAGTACTGGTCCTGCGTCGGCGAGCGGTGGATGCCGCGCTGCGTGATGATCGGCTCGCGGTTGCGCACCTTCGACTTGTAGCCGTTGAGGTACTTCAGCGCGTCCGCCGGGCCGAACACCTGCTCGACGTACATCGCTTCGAGGTAGGTCGTCCAGCCCTCGTGGATCCACATGTCGGATACGTCGGCCGCCGAGACGGCGTTGCCGAACCACTCGTGGCCGCTCTCGTGGATGATGATGAAGTCGAATTTGGAACTGACGCCGACGCCCGTCCAGTCGCGCTCGAGATAGCCGTTCGCGAAGCGGTTGCCGTAGGTGACGGCGGTCTGATGCTCCATGCCGGAGTAGGGGACCTCGATCAGCTTGTAGCCGTCCTTCACGAACGGATACTCGCCGAAGTACTTGTAGAACGCCTCCATCATCGGCCTGGCCTGGGCGAACTGCTTCTTGGCCTTGTCGAGGCTTTCCGGAAGGACCCAGAAGTCCATTGGCAGATCGCCGAGGCGATCGGCGAAGTGGACGTACTTCCCGATGTTCACCGAGACGTTGTAGTTGTTGATCGGGTACTGCACGAGCCAGTCCCAGCGCGTGTAGCCGTCGCCGAGGTCGGTCTTGCCGGCGAACTTCCCGTTGGAAACGTCGACGAGGTCGTTGGGGATGGCGACGCTGATCTGCATCCGCTCCGGCTCGTCGCGCCACTGGTCCTTGTTCGGCCACCAGATGCTCGCGCCCTGGCCTTCGCAGGAGCTGACGATCCACGGCCGTCCGGCGGGATCCTTGCCGAAGGTGAAGCCGCCGAAGCGCCCCGTCTCGCGCGGCGTGCCGGAGTAGTGGAAGTCGATCGCGTATTCGCGGCCGCCCTTTAGCGTTGAGGGAAAGTCCACCCAGACGGTGTTCAGTTCCCGTTCGTACTTCAGCGGCGTCGAGCCGAGGACGATCTTGTCGACGCTCAGGTTGTCGTAAAGATCGAGCTGAATGCGCGTGTCGTCCTTCAGCATTTTGAAGCGGATCGTGTTCTTGCCGGCGATCGTCTTCTTCTCGGGGTCAATGCGGACGTCGAGGTGATAGGAGAGCAGATCGTTGTTCGCGCGGTGCGGGCCGTACTCGCCGCGCAAAATGTCCGCGCGCGTCGGCGGACGCTCGGTGCTCGGCGGCGCGGGCGGCTTCTGTTGATTCGAGGGCGCAGAGGGCTGCGCCTGAGCCGAGAGCGCTGAGACGATCAGCGCGGAGATTACGAATGAAAGCATGCGGATAATCTTATCCGCGATCCCGCAGGGAAAAAACGCAGAGGCAGCCGAGATCGCCGAGGCCGCAGAGGGATCCAGCTGACTTCGAAGGTTCGACGCCGCGGGCGCCCGCCTGCGGCGGGCGGAGGGGGGTCGCGACGGGGCGGGCCACCCAGCCCGCGCCCCCGCGGGACCCTCGGAACGGTTGGGGCGCCC
>JBMDXB010000136.1:0-45287 GCA_048594885.1 Vicinamibacterales bacterium | reverse complement strand
CGCGCACCGCGTGCAAGTAAAGTTCATGCGGCGTCTCGGCGCCGAGCCGCGGCTGGTGAACAACCGTGTGATCCGCGGATCGGCGTCGACGCGCTTCGTGAACAGGCTTCAAGGCAGCGCGCGGGGTGTCGAGGTGCTCGTGCACCGGCGGACGCCCAATGGGCTTTCCGGATGGGTGTCGTACGCCTACGGCCGCAATCGCTACGAGGATCCGCTGGCGGCCGAGGCGTTCTGGGGTGACCTCGATCAGCGCCACACGTTCAACGTCTACGCGTTCTACCGCATCTCGGACCGCACGAGCGTCACGGGCAAGCTGCGGCTCGGCAGCAACTTTCCCGTGCCGGGCTACTACGCCGAGACCGGTGGACAATACACGCTCGTCGAGCGGCGTAACGGGCTGCGGTTGCCGACCTACTCCCGCGTCGACGTCCGCGCAAACCGGACGTATACCTGGTCGCGAAAGCGCCTGACGCTGTTCGCCGAAGTCATGAACATCCTCAACCGCGACAACGTCCGAGTCTCGCTGCCGCGTGTCAACACCACCACGCGCGAGGTGCGGAACCTGTTCGAGCAGATGATTCCGATCGTGCCGTCCGCGGGGATACTCATCGAGTTCTAGATGGTACACAGACGACGATGACGAACGTCACGATTACGCTGGTGCCGACGCGAGGGCACGAAGGCACGAAGGCTCGAAGACAAACTGGTTTCGTGTCTTCGTGTCTTCGTGTCTTCGTGTGGGCGTCAGCCCTGTCGTCGGCTGCGGCTGCGGTCGCCGCGATGCAGCCCGACTTGCGCACCGCCGTCGAGAAATGGATCGGCGCGCATCAGCGGCAGGTCGTCAGCGAGCTCGTCGAGCTCCTGTCCATCCCGAACGCCGCCGCCGACCACGCCAACATTCGCAGGAACGCCGAGCATCTCCGCGCGCTGCTGGCGCGGCGCGGCTTTGCGGCGGAAATCCTCGAGACCTCCGGCAACCCGCTCGTCTACGGTGACCTGAAGGTTCCGAACGCGACCCGCACCGTCCTCTTCTACAGCCACTACGACGGCCAGCCTGTCGATGCGAAGGCCTGGCGGCAAGCGAACCCGTTCGTGCCCGTCATGCGGACGGCGCGTCTCGACCGCGGGGGCACGGACATCCCCGATTTCATCACGCGGGCGCAGTTCGATCCGGAGTGGCGGCTGTACGCCCGCTCTGCCTCGGACGACAAGTCGCCGATCGTCGCGCTGGGCTCGGCGCTCGACGCGCTGCAGGCGTCCGGCCTGCGCCCAACGTCGAACGTCCGCGTCATTCTCGACGGCGAGGAGGAGGCGGGCTCGCGGAGCCTCGTCCCGGCGATCGGCAGGTATCGCGACAAGCTGCGCGCCGATCTGATGGTGATCCTCGACGGCCCGGAACACTCCAGCGGGCGGCCGACGATCGTCTTCGGCGCCCGCGGCATCGTCCGCGTCGATGTGACGGTGTTCGGTCCCAAGGTCGGCGTGCACAGCGGCAACTACGGCAACTGGGTCCCGAATCCAGCGCAGCGGCTGGCGACGCTTCTCGCGTCGATGAAGAACGACGAGGGCCGAGTGCTCGTCGAGGGGTTCTACGACGCCGTCGCGCCGCTGGCGAAGGAGGAGCGCGCGCTGCTCGACGCGGTGCCGGACGATTCGGCGGAGATGCTGAAGTCGTTCGGCATCGCCGCGCCCGAGAAGGCGTTCCCGAAGCTGCAGGACGCGATGCAGTACCCGACCCTCAACGTGCGCGGCATGGTCAGCGCGCACGTCGGCGCCGGCGCCCGTACGATCATTCCCGACAGCGCCACGGCGTCAATCGACATCCGTCTCGTGAAGGAAACGCTCGCCGCGGACCTGGTCGAGAAGATGCGGCGTCACGTCGCGCGCCAGGGATTCCATCTCGTCGAGCGCGAGCCGGACGACCGGACGCGGGCGGCGCACCAGAAGATCGCGCGGGTCGTCGCCTCGGAGGCGACCGCGGCATTCAGGACGTCGCCGCTCGACCCGCAGGCACGTGCCGTCGCTGCCGCCGTCGAGCGCACGTTCGGCGCGCCGCCGGTGCAACTGCGCACGCTCGGGGGCACGGTGCCGATCGCCCCGTTCATCGAGGCGCTCGGCTTCCCGGCGGTGCTCGTGCCGATCGTCAACTTCGACAACAATCAGCACGACGAGAACGAGAATCTGCGGCTCGGGAACCTGTTCGACGGCATCGTGACGATCGCGGCCATCCTGCGGATGTGAACATGCCGAGCATCGACCTGAACTGCGACCTGGGGGAATCGTTCGGCGCCTACACGATCGGCGCCGACGAGCAGGTGATGCGCAGCATCTCGTCGGCGAACGTCGCGTGCGGGTTTCACGGCGGCGACCCGGCCGTGATGCGGCGCACGGTGCGGCTGGCGCGCGAGGCCGGAGTCGCCGTCGGCGCGCACCCGGGGTTGCCGGACCTTGTCGGATTCGGCCGGCGCGAAATGCGGGTGACGCCGCAGGATGTCGAGGACATGGTCCTGTACCAGATCGGCGCCCTGGCTGCGGTCGCGAGTGCCGAGGGCGTCAGGCTGCAGCACGTCAAGGCGCACGGCGCGCTCTACAACATGGCGGTGCGCGATCGCGCGCTGGCAGACGCGATCGCCGGGGCCGTGCGCGCGTTCGACCCGGCGCTCATCTTCTTCGTGCTGCCGGGATCGGAGCTGCAGCGCGCCGGCGAGGCGCTTGGCCTGCGCCTCGCGCCGGAGGGGTTCGCCGATCGAGCGTACGAGCCGGACGGATCGCTCACGCCGCGCTCGCGCGCCGGTTCGGTCATCCACGATCCCGATGAAGTCGTCCGCCGCGCCGTTCGTATGGCCGTTGACGGCATCGTCACCGCGACGGACGGATCAGGCGTGCCGCTCCGTGTTGCGACCATCTGCACGCACGGCGATACGCCCGGCGCGCCCGAGCTCACGCGGCTGCTGCGTGCCGGACTCGAACGGAAGGGGATCGCGGTCGCTCCGGTCGGGAGCGCGACGGCGTGAGCGGGCTGTTCGCCTGGTGGCGCGAAGGCACGCCGCAGGCGCGCCGTGCGCTGATCGCGGCCTGGCTCGGGTGGATGCTCGACGCGTTCGACGTCATGCTCTACGCGCTCGTCCTCAAATCGATCCAGGACGACCTCGGTCTCTCCAGGAGCATGGCCGGCGCGCTCGGCTCGCTGACGCTGCTGGCGTCGGCAGCGGGCGGCATCGTCTTCGGCTTCGTCGCCGATCGGCACGGCCGCACGCGCGCGCTCATCGCGAGCGTGCTGATCTACTCGGTGTTCACCGCGGCGTGCGGCTTCGCGCAGACCGTTGCGCAGCTCGCGCTGTTCCGGGTCCTGCTTGGCATCGGCATGGGCGGCGAATGGGCGAGCGGCGCGGCGCTCGTCTCCGAAACCTGGCCGGCCGAGCACCGCGGCAAGGCGCTGGGCTTCATGCAGAGCGCTTGGGCGGTCGGATACGGCGCCGCCGCGGCGACTACCGGCGTCCTGCTGCCCGCCATTGGCTGGCGCGGCGTCTTCTTCGTCGGCATCCTGCCCGCGTTCTTCACGCTGTGGGTCCGCCGGCGCGTCGAGGAGCCGGAGATCTGGAAGGCCACGCGGCGGACACCGGTCGAGCAGCGCGGCCGCTTTGCGGACATTTTCCGCGGCGGCATGCTTGGACTCACGTTCGCCGTGACGCTCATGAACGCCTTCACCATGTTCGCGTGGTGGGGCTTCAACCAGTGGCTGCCGACCTACCTGCGCGAGCCGCCCGCGGCGGGAGGCATCGGCCTCTCGCCGCAGGTCATGTCCGCGTTCGTGGTGGCCATGCAGGTCGGTATGTGGTTCGGCTACGTCACGTTCGGATTCATCAGCGACGCGATCGGCCGCAAGCGCTCGTACGTGATCTACACGCTGACGGCGGCCGCGCTGATTCTCGTCTACATCTCGGTGCGCGTTCCCGTCGCCCTGCTGCTGCTCGGACCATTCGTCGCCTTCTTTGCGACCGGATACTTCAGCGGCTTCGGCGCCGTCACGGCCGAGATTTACTCGACGGCCATCCGCGCCACAGCTCAAGGGTTCACCTACAACATCGGCCGCGTCGCCAGCGCCGCCGCACCATTCGTGGTGGGCACGCTGGCACAGACGCGCGGCTTCAGCCTGGCGCTGTCGCTCACCAGCCTCGCGTTCGTGCTCGCCGCCGTCACATGGATCTGGATCCCCGAAACAAAGGGGAGGAAACTTGCGTGATGCGCGCGCGCTCGTCTCGCTGGCGCGGCGCGATGTTCGGCGCCCGGCGGTGTTTCACCTGAAAGACGTCATGCTCAAAGGCACCCGCGATGCTCTCGTGAAGAAGATTCAGCCCGTCAGTATTCACGGGCAGATCTCGCTCGACGTGTACGTCGTCGATCCGGACGACCCACAAGGGCAGGTGAGTCTCGCCCGCCTGGGACCCGAAGCGATTCCCAAATCGCTCGAGGCCGGCGATCGCGTGACGCTCCACTACATGCTCGGCGTCGTGACGAGCATCACTAAGTCTTAGTACCGCTTGAAATTACGCCGGGATGGCTTACACTTGGAGGGCGCCCTCCAGCTTTCGAACTGTTTTTCTCTCAGCAAAGGAGTCTTCGATGCGCATCCGCATCGCGTTGCTGCTTGCCGCCGCGCTGCCGCTGATCGTGTCGGCCCAGGCGACCCAGACCGCGCCGAAACCCGCCGCTGCCCCCGCGCAGGACGCCGCAAAAGACCTGCCCGCCGCGAGGCAGATTATCGACCGCCACATCGAGGCGATGGGCGGCCGCAAGGCGATTCTCGCGCGCAGCTCCTCGCACCACATTGGCACGATGAGCATTCCCGCTCAGGGCCTGTCGGCCGACATCGAAAGCTTCGCGGCCAAGCCGAACAAGACGCTCGTGCGGTTCAAGATTCCCGGGATCGGCGACGTCGAGGAAGGGTTCAACGGCGAGATCGGCTGGAGCATCAGCGCGATGACCGGCCCCATGCTGACGCAGGGCAAGCAGCTCGAGCAGAGAAAGTTCGATTCCGACTTTTACTCCGACCTCTACGACGAGAGCCGATATACGTCGCTGAAGACGCTCGAGAAGGCGGACTTCGACGGCCGTCCCTGCTACAAGGTGGGTCTCACGAAGAAGGACGGCGGCGAGGACATCGAGTTCTTCGACGTCAAGACGGGCCTGCGCGCCGGCCGCGTCGTCACGCGCGAGTCGCCGATGGGATCGGTCTCTGTCACCCAGACCCTCACGGACTACAAGAAGTTCGGCGATCTGCTCCAGTCCTCGACGATGAAACAGAGCCTGATGGGCATCGAGCAGGTGTTCACGACAACGTCGATCGAGTACGACAAGGTCGATCCTGCCGTGTTCGAGCCGCCCGCCGCCATCAAGGCCCTGATCAAGTGAGGCAGTTCGCGTGAAGAAGTCCTACGCCATTGCGGCGGCGATGGCGGCGCTCGCCGTCGGCGCGCCGCGGGCGCAGACGACCGACGGCGTCAAGACGTTCGACGCCGTGTGGACGATCGTTCGCGACACGCATTTCGACAAGTCGCTGAACGGCGTCGACTGGGAAGCGGTGCGAAAAGAGCTTCGGCCGCAGGCCGAGGCGGCGAAGTCGGATCCCGAGCTGCGCGGCGTGCTGCGCGACATGCTCAAACGGCTGCGTCAATCGCACTTCACGATCGTTCCCGCCTCCGTTGACCGCGAGCGCGACGGAACGCCGAGTCCTTCGGGCAGCGCGGAACCGGCGTTCGACGTCAGGCTCGCCGGCAACGAGCTCCTCGTGACGGCGGTCGATCCGAAGGGGACAGCGGCTGCCGCCGGCGTGAAGATGGGATGGCGGCTGGCGGCAATCGGCGACGTGAAGGTCGCGAACGTGCTCCATCGGCTGCCGGCGGACATGGAAGAGCGGCTGCGTCAAGTGGAGGTCTGGCGTGCAGCCGTGTCGCGGCTGCGCGGGCCGGCGGGCAGCCGCGTCGCGCTCACGTTCGAGGACGAGCACAACAAACCGGTCGTCCTCTCGGTCGAGCGCCAGGCGGAAACCGGTCAGCCCGTCACCGTCGGTTCGCTGCCGACGATGTTCGTTCGCGTCGATTGGCGGCGGCAGTCCATATCCGCGGGCCGGGTCGCAGGCGTCATCCGTTTCAACGTCTGGATGGCCGCCGTCGACGCGCAGTTTCAGAAAGCGGTAGACGAACTGCGCGACACCGACGGTATCGTCATCGACCTCCGTGGCAATCCCGGGGGCCTCGCCGGCATGATGATGGGCATCTCCGGCCACTTTGTCGGCGATGTCCGGCCTCTGGGATTCATGAAGACGCGCGACAACACGTTGCACTTCAATACGAACCCCAGGCTGGTCAATTCACGCGGCGAGCGCGTCGAGCCGTTCGGCGGACCGGTGGCCATTCTGGTCGACGCGCTCACGGGAAGCGCGTCGGAGTGTTTCACGGGCGGCATGCAGTCGATCAAGCGCGCTCGTGTATTTGGACAGATCTCGATGGGGCAGGCGCTGCCATCGCTGTTCGATCGGCTGCCCAACGGAGACGTCCTGATTCATGCGTACGCGGACTTCGTGACCGCGGACGGCACACGCCTTGAAGGTCGTGGTGTTGTTCCGGACGAACCGGTCGTCCTCAGCCGGGAGCATCTGCTCGCCGGCCGCGACCGCACGCTGGAAGCGGCGCTTTCCTGGATAGAGCGGACCCAAGATCGCTGACAACGCGCTTGGGGAAATATTGTTGCGCTGGCCGAAGCGGGTTTGTTAGACTCAACACACCTGCGCGGAACGTCTTTCCAGCCTATTCTTCACGGAAACTCGGGGGAGTGAATGGAGCAGCGTCGGCTGCGTCTCGGTGACATATTGGACGACTACTGCCCGCGTGAGCGGCGGGTGACGAACCACGCCATCGTGGCGATGATCGAAGAAGACATCAAGCAGACACGATGTACCACCTGCGATACCGAGCATGCCTACAAAGGCGCGCGGGTGCCGCGGCGACGGAAGAGCGAGACCCCGGCAACCCTCTACAAGGAAGTTCTGGCGGCTGCGGCCGCCCCCGACGCCGTGGTCGACACCATCGAAGAGCCCGAAACCATGGGCAATTTTGAAACACCTGAGGTCAACGCTGCGGAGCCTGAACCCGTCGCCGACCCGGCGGAAGTCGCCGAAACTACGGACGAAGTTCCCCCTGCGGCTGCCGTGGAAGACGGTCCGGTTCATCGTCCGCTGATTCGCGCGACGCTGCCGCGTCCCGAGGGGCAGAAAGTCGAGCGGCCCATTCCGGAGTTCACGATCCGTCACAGCAACGGCCGGAATGGGCATTTTCGCGGCGGCGATGCGCGTCTGAAGGCGCGGCCGCACGGCGGCAACGGCAATCGTCCGCACGGGCGGTTCGCCGGCGGGCCGCGGCCCGGCGCCCCCGGACGTCCGACCGGCCGCGGTGGCGGCGCAGGCGCAGGCTTCCGTTCCGGTCCTCCGCGCCACGGCGGCAGGAAACGTTCTCGATAACCGCCTCGGTCGCGAGGCGCATCTGGAGCATCCCATGTTCTCCGGCGCTCTCGTGCTGTGGGCGGTGCTCGCCTCGCAGCAGCCTTCTTCCTCTGCCCCGCCGATTCGTTTCGAGCCAAAGAACGGCGTGCCGACTTTTGCGGTACGCGAGCCGGTTCTGCGCATCAAGCCGGGCGACGTCGTCGACACGCGGACGTTCTCGAAGCCCGGCGACTATTACGAGCGCGCCGGAGGCGCATGGCCCGGCGAGGTCGGGCCGTTTTTCATCGAGGGCGCGACGCCGGACGACACGCTCGTCGTTCGCATCCTGAGGCTGCGGCCGAACCGCGATACCGCGGTGTCTGCCGTGAACCCGGGCGGCATCAGCGCGGTCGCCGCCGATTCGCGGACGCGCCTGCTGAACGAGCCGCTTCCCGCGCGCCGCTTCGTGTGGCGGATCGATCGCCAGCGCAGTGTCGGCATGCTCGATCTGCCGAACTCCGCGTCGAAGTCGATCGAGATACCGCTCAAGCCGATGCTCGGGCGTCTGGCCGTGGCTCCGGCAGGCGAGGAAGCGTGGGGCGGTCTCTGGCCGGGCAACTTCGGCGGCAACATGGACGCCTCCGACGCACGTGAAGGGACGACGGTGTACCTGCCGATCTTCCATCCTGGTGCGCTCTTCTATTTCGGCGACGGCCACGCGCTGCAGGGTGACGGCGAGATCGCCGGCTCGGGCCTCGAAACGACGATGGACGTGACGTTCCAGTTCGATCTGATCAAGGGCCGGAGGATTCGCTGGCCGCGCATGGAAGACGCCGACGACATCATGGTCGCAGGCAGCGTGCGGCCGCTGGTCGACGCGTTCCGTATCGCGCAGGTGGAGCTGATCGAGTGGCTCGTCGACGAGTACGGCTTCGAGCGGATGGAGGCGTACCAGGTCGTCTCGCAGGGCGGCCACGCGCGCATCGCCAACGTCGTCGATCCGAACTATACCGTCGTCGCGAAATTTCCCAAGAAGCTGCTGCCGAAGAAGATCCGCTGAGCGCTGTGCGCTGATCGCTGCCGGGCTGATGGCACGCTGGCGCGTCACGAAGGCACGAAGGCGCGAAGACACGACGCCATCAAAGAAAGATAATGTGTCTTCGTGCCTTCGCGTCTTCGAGCCTTCGTGCGGCCGAAGGCCTGACCGTGAGGACGTTGCATGAGCGAGCTCGCAGGAAAGACCGGTCTCATCGTCGGCATCGCCAACAAGCGTTCCATCTCCTGGGCGATCGCTCGGGCGGCGAGCGCCGCGGGCGCGCGGCTGGCCGTGACATATCAGGGCGAGCGGCTCGAGGAGAACGTCCGTGAGCTGGCGGCCGAACTGACCGATCCCATCGTCCTGCCGCTCGACGTCACCGACGACGGCCAGATCGCCGACGTGTTCTCTGCGATCGAGCGCGAGGCCGGCGGTCTCGACTTTCTCGTGCACGGGGCGGCGTTCGCGCCGCCGAGGGAGCTGTCCGCGCCGTTCGTGGAGACGTCGCGCGAAGGCTTCCGCCTGTCGCTCGACATCAGTGCGTACTCGCTGATCGCGCTGGCACGCGGCGCGGTGCCGCTGATGGAACGGCGCGGCGGCGGCAGCATCCTGACGCTCACCTACCTCGGCAGCGAGCGCGTCTTCCAGAACTACAACGTGATGGGAGTGGCCAAGGCGGCGCTCGAGGCGACGGTGCGGTACCTCGCCTCCGATCTCGGGCCGAGGAACATTCGCGTCAACGCCATCTCCGCCGGGCCGATCAAGACGCTCGCGGCTTCCGGTATCTCGGGCTTCTCGAGCATCCTCCAGCACTATCGCGACAGAGCACCGCTGCGGCGTACGGTGGAAACGGCGGAGGTCGCCGACGCGGCGATGTTCCTGCTCGGCCCGGCCGGCCGCGCCGTCAGCGCGGAAGTCCTAATGGTTGACTGCGGTTTCCACGCAATGGGGTTATAGCCAATGCGCACGCTCATCCTCATCCTGGCGCTGCCGCTCCTCGTGACTGCCTGCGCCGGCAAGTCGATCGCAACCACCGGCCCTCTGGACGACCACACCATCAGCACACGCGTGAAGACGGCATTCCTCAACGATCCGGTTGTCGGCGGGCTGCGCATCGACGTCGAGACGTTCAAGGGCGTCGTGACGCTGAGGGGCCGCGTCAAGACGAAGGACGAGGAGCAGAAGGCCGTCCAGCTCGCCCGCACCATCCGCGGCGTGACGGACGTCAAGTCAGAGCTGCAGATCGAGCAGCTATTGACCATTCACCATTGACCACTGACCATTGACCATTCACCATTCCTCGAGCCGGATCCGCGATCGGCTGATCCCGAGCTGCCGCAGCATCACGGGCACATCGTCAACCATCGCTGCGGGGCCGCAGACGAAGCAAAGCGTTTCGCGATCGTCGATGAGCGGCGCGAGTTGCTCGCCGCTGATCCGTCCGCGGCCACCGTGCCATCCGGCCGCGCATTCCCTCGTCGCCGTCAGCGTCAGCTCGAGGCAGCGCTCCCTGGCGAGCGCACGCAGTTCCCGCAGGTAGGGAAAATCGGCCGGCGTGCGCGCGCTGTAGAACAGCCGCATGCGTCCCGGCTGCTTGCGTGCCAACGCGTGGCGGATCATCGATCGCAGCGGCGCGATGCCGGTTCCACCGGCGATGAAAAGAAAGCACCGTTCGTCCGGCTTCTCTGGGAACACGAACCGCCCGAGCGGCCCGTGCACCCGCATCCTCGAGCCGCGGCGCGGGATCTCGAAGTCCTCTCCCCACAAGCCGTCCGCGTGCACTTTGATCAGGAACTCGATCCGGCCGTCACGCGCCGTTTCCTCCGGCGCGGAGGCGATGGAGTAAGGGACGTGCTCTGCGCGATCCACGGGGCCGATCTTCGCTGCCTGCCCCGCGAGATACGAGAACGGCTGGCTCTGGAGATCCAGCCGGACGACGCGGGTGGACGGCGTCTCCTTCCGTACGGACGCCACCTTCAGCACGAGATCGCGCACTTCGGGATCTTATGTCAATGCTGAAGGCTGAATGCCGAATGCTGAATGGAATGTTGAATGCTGAATGCCGAATGCTGAATGCCGAATGCTGAATGCCGAATGCTGAATGCTGATAACGATCAGAGAATGCCCGCGGCCGCTCTCTGGATGTCGGTTTCGGTCAGTTCGGGGAAGGGTGAGGTCGCGAGGACTTCGTGCCGCTCGCTGTCGCGCGCGCCGCGGCGCTTGCGATTGGCCTTGTCCTGATACATGCGGTTGTCGGCGACGGCGAGGAGCGACTCGTACGACTCGCCGTCCTGCGGGAACACCGCGGCGCCGACGCTGATGCCGATCGGCACGCGCTTGCCGGGGCGCGCCTCGAAGTAGACCTCGTCGATGGTCTTCTGCAGTTCCTGCCGCTTGTGCTCTGCTTCGTCGGCGCCGCAGCCCGACAGCACGACGATGAACTCGTCGCCGGCGTAGCGGACGCAGATGTCGTAGGGCCGGATCGCGGCGCGGACGACGCGCGCGACTTCGCACAGCGCGCGGTCGCCGACGTGGTGGCCGTGCTTGTCGTTGATGTCCTTGAAGTTGTCGAGGTCCATGACCATCAGCGAGACCTCGGACTTCAGACGCTCGGCGCGCGCCAGCTCGCGCGTCAGGTGCATGAACAGGAACCGCGTGTTCGGCAGGCCGGTCAGCGGATCCGTCAATGAATCCTCCTGCGTCTGCTCGAACAGCATCGAGTTGTTGATGACGGCCGCCGCCTGCTCGGAGACCCGGTCGAGCAGCCGGCGGTGGTCGTCGCGGTAGAACGCGGCGTCGACGTGATAAACGGACAGCGTGCCGATGAACCGCTCGTTGAAGAGGAGCGGGCAGACGAGCGCCGACTGCAGGCTCGTCATCACGCTGCGCAATCCGGCGGCTTCGAGATCGGCGCTCGGCCGCGCGTTGACGAGCGCGCGGCGATTGCGTGCGACCCACCCGGTGAGCCCCTCGCCGGTGTGGACGGCAATCTGCTGGATGATCTCGGCGTCGATGCCGGTCGCGAAGCGGCAGCGCAGGGTCTCGTTCGACTCGTCGTAGAGGAATAGCGACGCGCACGAGAACGGCACGAGGTTGCTCAGCTTCGCCGAGATGAGCGCCATCGTGTCCGACACGCCCAGGCTCGTGCCCATCGCCTGCGCGATTTCGTAGAGCGCGTAGATCTCGCGATGCGCCAGCGCGATGTCCTCGAAGACGTTCTTCTTGATCGGCTCCGGCGTGAGGCCTGTCGCCGCGCGCCCGGCCTGCGTCAGTTCCTCCGGGAGCGGACGCCGCGTCATCTGTTCGAGCTTCGCCGCCTCGATCTGCAGCGACGGCAGCAGCTCGACGAACATCTCGACCAGCGACGGGTCGAGGCCCTTGCCGGCTTCCTGCTGCAGGAGCGCAAGCGCCGCGTCGTAGCTCATGGCCTTGTGATACGGGCGCTCGGCCATCAGCGCGTCGAAGTAGTCGACGACGGCGAGGATGCGGGCACCGAGCGGGATCTCCTCGCCCTTCAGCCCGCCTGGGTAGCCCTTCCCATCCCATCGCTCGTGGTGGCCGAGAATCAGCGGCGCGACGGGGTAGGGAAACGGCACCATGCTGATGATGTCGGCGCCGATGCGCGGATGGGCGCGGATCTTCTGGAACTCTTCGGGCGTCAGCGGTCCCGGCTTCGAGAGAATGTGCTCGGGCACCGCGAGCTTGCCGATGTCGTGCAGCACCGCCGCCGTCTTCACGCCCTGAATCTGGCTCTCCGACATACCGGCCGCGCCCGCGAGCGCCGCGGAATACATCTGCACGCGGCGGATGTGCGTCTGCGACGTCTGATCCTTCGCGTCAATGGCCAGTGCGAGAGCCTCGATCGTCGCCAGGTGCAGGTCGGCCATGTCCGACACGTGCCGCTGCTCCTGCTGAATGCGGCCGAGATAGACCTTGTAGCCGCGATACGTGAGATACAGCGGCACCGCCGTCAGCGGCAGCAGCCAGTGAAACGAGACGTGCATGATTCCGGTCGCCACCGCGGCGGCCGCCCCGCCGACGAAATAGCTCGGTGCGCTCCACAGGAAGTCCTCGTTCCAGACGCCGAAGACGGACTGCCGGGTCGAGAGCGCGATCGCCGTGGCCACCATGACGGTGTTGACCAGGAAGTACGTCGTCGCCGCCCCGACGAGCCCCGACGACATCGTCCAGACGTCGAACCGTCCCGGCGTACCGCCGAGGAGCGAGTAGACCGCGCCTGACGCCTGTACGGTGATCACCAGGCACGCCATGCTGAACAGCGTGCGATAGGGCGGGTTCCTCTCCTTTGTGCGGAACGTGCACTGGCTCCAGGCGCTGACCGCGGCCACGACCATCGTTTCGTTCGCGCCGAGGATCAGCAGCGCCGCAAAATCGACGGCGTAGGACACGGATAACGTCGAGGACGAGCGCGCCAGCGGCAGCGTCACCTTGAAGATGGACGTCACCGTCGACAGCACCATCAACAGCATGAACCAGAAGAGGCCTCCCGTCACGCCGCCGCCGAGCACAGGCGCGGTGAGGAGGCGGAGCGGGAACAGCGAGACGAGCAGAAACGTTCCCGCGGCGATGACGACGCAGATGAACAGGCGGGCGGGAACGGGCAGCGTCTTCATGCGGGAGACGCCTCGTCGTCTGCGGGCGTCACGCGCGGACGAACGGGGGCGAGCGCCGCCAGCGCCCGAACGACGCCGGGTGCGGGCTGCTCGTTGCCACCGTCGCCCGGCGGGGCGTCGGCCGCATCCTCAGGCAGCGGCAGCGCGGCGTCGGGCGGCAGGCTCCACTCGCCGGGGTCCACCTCGGACGCGCTCCACAGCAGCTCGTCGCACTCGCGCTCGGCGCACTGCGTGCCGAGCACGATGCGCTCGCCGTCGGCCGCCGTGTCGGCGCCCCAGACGATGCGCTGGTCCCACGCGTTTGCCGCGACCTTGATGACGCCGCCGGCCACGCGACGATTGCCCCAGATGATCTGCCGGCTCCACGGCGTCGGATCCTTCGGCGACGTCGTCAGCTTGTTGCCGAGCGACTGCGCGAGCTGCACCGCACCGCGCGCGTTGAGAAAGCCGGCGCCCTCGGCGAGGTGGCCGTAGGTCTCGTGATCCTCCGCCGTGTATTGCAGGATCGCCTTGACCAGGTTCGGCGTGAGCGACGGGTTGGCCTGCAGCATCAGGGCGATGGTGCCGGTGACAACCGGCGACGCCATGCTGGTACCGCTCATGCGCATGTACGGCTCGGCGGCCGTGCGAACAGTCCCCCACAGGCGGAAATCGGGGCGCGAGGTGAACAGCAGGCTGCCGCTGTCGGCGATTGACTCGATGCCGACACCAGGCGCGACGATGTCGGGCTTGGCGCTGCCGTCGATCGCCGACGGCCCGTGCGAGCTGAATGGCGCGAGCGAGTCGTCATCGCGCTTCGGCGTGCCCTCGTGCGTCGTCGCGCCGACGGTCAACACCCACGGCGCGTTCCCCGGCGCCGTGATGCCGCCGTCCTGCACGAGGCCATCGCCGTCGCGGCCGAAATTTCCCGCCGACGTGACGACGACGAGTCCGGCATCGACGGCGCGCTTGCAGGCGAGCGTCAGCGGGTCCGTTGTGTACGACTGGTACACGCCGGCGGCGACCGACAGGTTGACGACGCGGAGGTTGAAGTCCTGCCGGCGCTCGATGGCATAGTCGAGCGCCGCGATGACGTTGCTGATGTAGCCGTCGCCGGCGCCGTCGAGCACTTTCAGCGCGACGATCGATGCGCCAGGTGCGATGCCGCGCCGGGCTCCGCCCGAGTCGTAGCCGCTGCCCGAGATGATGCCTGCGACGTGCGTGCCGTGGCCGTATTCGTCGGACGGCGCTCGCTGGTGGTTGACGAAGTCGGCAAAGTGGACGACGCGCTGCGAGAGATCGTCGTGCCAGGCCGTGACGCCGGAATCGACGATCGCCACGCCGATGCCGGCGCCGTCGAACCCGAGGCTCTCCCACACCCACGGCGCGCCGACCGTCGGAGCGGTGCGTTCCATCGTGCCGCGGATGCGGCGATCGAGACTGATGGCACGGACGTCCGGATCGCGCGCGAGCGCGTCGAGCATGGTGTCGGGAACGGCGGCGACCTGGCCGCCGAGGAGCGGCAGGCGGCGTCCGGCGCGGGCGCGCACGCGCATCAGAATCGCGTCGGGCGAGGCGCCTTCGACGGTCTGCAGGATCACGCGCGAGACGCCGCGCGGCGACTGCGCGCGCACACGCAGGGCGGCATCGAGCTTGTCATCGGGGCCGGCGTCGGCCGTTGCAGCGACGGCGAGCAGACACGCGACGGCGAGAGCGACAAATCGAGACATTCGATGCCTGAAAGTGCGAATGTGCGCTCCGCGTTCTGCAAAGCCGCTGCCGCGCGGCCTTCGTGTCTGGGGAGCCGGTATTCTACTGTGCCTGCGGTGTTTATCGTGAGTACTAATATCGTGAGCAGGCCGACGAAATCGCCCACCGTGTACCAGGACGGCACACGAGCGACAAACGTGAGGGTTAAGCGATTGAGCAGAAAGAAGCTGCGGACACGTAGCGACCCCGACAGTAAACAGACACGTGTCCAGTTCCGAGACTCACGCTGACGGATTATCCAAGCCGTATTCGGTGATCTTCCGGTAGAGGGTGCCGCGGCTGATCTCCAGCACCTGCGCCGCCTGCTTCTTGTTCCAGTGCACCGCCTTCAGGACCCGTTCGATGTGCGCGCGCTCCGCTTCGGCGAGCGACGGGATCCGTTCGCGCGTGCCGCCAGGGCCGTGGCTGGCGTGCAGCAGGTCGATGTCCTCGGCGCGGATGGCGCGGCCCGGTGCCGCCAACGCCGCGCGCGACACGGTGCTTTCCAGCTCGCGGATGTTTCCCGGCCAGTGATAGCGCGTCAGCAGATCGAGCGCCTCGCGTGAGAACGTCTTGCCATCGTTCGGCAGGCCGTTCGCCGCGCAGTACCGCGTGAGGAATCGCTGCGCCAGGATCGGGATGTCGAGCGTGCGTTCCTGGAGCGACGGCAACCGGATCGAGAAGGCGTTGATCCGATAGAACAGATCTTCGCGGAAGCGGCCGTCGCGCACGAGCTGATCGAGCGGGCGATTCGTTGCGGAGACGAGCCGGAAGTTCACGTCGATCGATTCGTTGCCGCCGAGCCGCTCGAACCGCCGCTCTTCCAGCGCGCGCAGCAGCTTGCCCTGCGCCGGGCCGGACAGATCGGCGATCTCGTCGAGGAACAGCGTGCCGTTGTTCGCGAGCTCGAGGCGACCCGGCTTGCGCTCGTGCGCGCCCGTGAACGCCCCCTTCTCGTAGCCGAACAGCTCGGACTCGAACAGCGTGTCGGGCAGTGCCGCGCAGTTGACGGCCTGCAGCCGGTTCGCGCCGCGGCGGCTCAACTCGTGGATCATCCGCGCGACGATCTCCTTGCCGGTGCCGGTTGCGCCGAGGATCAGCACCGAGATGTCCGACTTGGCGGCGGTGCGGATCCACTCGAAGATGACGAGCATCTTCTCGTCGCGTCCGATCATCTCGCGGAAACGCTGCACCGAGGGAGAGCGGTCTTCGGGGCTGACGGCGTCGCGCCGCTCGAGGAACTGATCGAGCAGATCGCGCGCGACGTCGGAGGCCGGCATCGCAAACGCGTAACGGTCGACGCCGCCCGGGCCGGCCGCCGTGTGCGCCAGGCCGAAGCCGACGAGCTCCCGCAGGCAGTTCTCGACGTCGAGGCGCATCCGTCCGAACGTCTGCATCAGCGACTCGACGTCGAACGACTCTGCGGGACGGGCGTTGAAGAAGCGCAGCAATCCCGCGCGCAGCGGCGACTGCACGAGCGCCTGAAAGCGAACGCGGACGTCCGCCTCCGAGTTCAGCGCGATCCGCGCCGGTGCGTCGTCCACACTCATGATGCGGGGGTCGCCTCGGGACGTCCTCTCGTGCGGTAGTAGTCGGACTGGAACTGTTCGATGAGCCGCTTGATCTCCTGTGCCTCCGCCTTGCGATGGCCGTAACAGCGCACCGGGCTGGTGCCGCCGGAGGTCTCGATCACGATGTCGGCGAAGAACAGGTTGCGATCGATCTGCACCGACGCGACGTGCGCGATGTGCATCGAGTGCTCGCGGCCGCCGACGAGCTCCGGCGTGTAGTAGACGACGCTCGCCGGCGTGATCGCGACCTGCTTCGGAAACAGCAGGTTGCCACGGCTGAAGCGGCTCGCACGGAACACGTGCGGTCCCGGCAGCTTGCGTCCCTTGAACCAGACGAGCGCGCCGGCGGCGATCACGAGGATCGCGACAGTCGCCGCCAGCCAGATGAGGACATCCGCCCCCGAACCAGACTCTGTCATCGGTGGAGGGCTCACCTTCCCTCTTGAGGCGGCCCGCTGTCAAGGTTTTTGATGCTACTCTTAGGCAATTGCGCGAGCTCGCGACCGGCATGCGTGAGGGCCGCGGGTCCGCAGGCATCTGCAGGAGGTTTTGCCCCGTGCCCCACCGCGCGCCCGGCGCACCGGCTCGAAGCGCAGCAGATTATCTCCAGGGCAAGCCCATTCAGTATTACCGGCCGCGCGGCAGTCAGGAGCTGCGCCAGCTCGTCGACGGCGGCTTCCAGGCGTTCAACGCCGGGCGGCTCTCCGAGGCGTGCCACATCTTCACCGAGAAGATGCTCGCGCCCGAGAACGACACGACGATCGGCCTCACCGTCGCCGGCGCGCTGACGCCCGCCGGCCTCGGCGGCTGCGTGATCGAACTGATGGATCGCGGCCTCGTCGACTTCGTGATCAGCACCGGCGCGAACCTGTATCACGACCTGCACTACGCGCTGAACTTCACGCTGCACCGCGGATCGCCGTTTCTCGACGACGTCGAGCTGTACGAGCAGGGCATCATCCGGATCTACGACGTGCTCTTCCCAGCGAAGGTGCTGCTCGAGACCGACACCTACATCCGCGATTTCCTCACGCGCTCCGGCCTCGCAGGACCGATGAGCAGCGCCGAGTTCCACTACCACCTCGGTCGGGATCTGCTGCAGCGGCTGCCCGGGTGCGAGGAATACTCGGTCGTCGCGCGCGCGGCGCTCGCCGGCGTGCCGATCTACACCTCGTCGCCCGGCGACAGCTCGATCGGCATGAACGTCGCCTTTCACGAGCTGATGAACGGCGGCACCCTGATGATCGATCCGAACCGCGACGTGAACGAGGTCTGCGCGATCATCCTCGCCGGCAGGCAGAACGGCTGCGTCATCCTCGGCGGCGGTTCGCCGAAGAACTTCTACCTCCAGGGCCAGCCGACGCTGTGGGAGGTGTACGGCATCCCGAAGGGCGGCAACGACTACTTCATCCAGTTCACGACCGATCAGGTCGTCTGGGGCGGATTGTCGGGTGCCACCCCGTCAGAAGCGGTGAGCTGGGGCAAGGTGAATCCCGGCGTGCTGCCGGACACCGTCGTCGCCTACTGCGATTCGACGATCGCCTTTCCGATCTTCTGCGAGTACGCGATCGGATCCGGGCGCAGCCGGCGGGCTCGACGTGAGCTGGTGCACCAGCGCGACGCGCTCGTCGCTGACCTGCAGCGCCAGGCGAAGGACGCGCGCCGCAAGCATCCGCAACCGGAGGAACCCACCGAGGTGATGCCGGACCTCGAACGGCACCGCTGATGGGCACACTGTCGTCCGAGCTCGCGCCGCTCGTCGCCGAGGCCGCCGAGCAGCCTCGCGTCTACGCCGACGCCAACATTCCGCTCGGCATCGTCTCGTTCATGCGGGCAGAGCTGAAATGGGACGTGTTCTTCGTCCTCGAGCACGAGGATCTGCGTCGCGCGCGAGACATCGAGCACTACCGGCTCGCGCGGCAGCTCGGCCGCACGCTGATCACGCAGGATCGCGACTACATCGACGACGAGGGGTTTCCGCCGGCGGAGGGCGCCGGGGTCATCGTGTTTTCCGCCCCCGACGAGCGCCGCTTCCGCAAGCTGCTCGAACAGGTGAACGCGGAGATCTTCCGCGCGGCCGGCGCTGGTCCGCTGCCGCTCTCCGGCCGCAAGGTGCACTGGCAAGTGAATTCGGAGCCCAATGCAGCTGCTGGGTCTTGACGTCACGTCGCGGCAGGTCGTCGGCGTCGCCGTCGACGGCGAAGGCCGCGTGCTTCGCCGCGTGCGCGTCGACGGCGATCCGAAAGAGGCGATCGCGAGCGCGGTGTCGCAACTCGGCCCCGCGGACGGGTACTCGGCTGCCGGGCTGGCCACCGACGTCGAGGGGACGGTCGTCATCGAAAACCTCCCCATCAACATCCGTCGGTGCGCGCCAGGATCGGCTGCCGTCGCGGCGGAGGCGTGGGTCGGCGCGGCGCGCGGCATGCAGCATGCGGTATGCCTGTGGGTCGGCGATCGCGTCCTGGCCGGCATCATGCTGAATGGGGAGCCGTGGGAGGGCGCGCACGGCCTCGCCGGCGCGGCGGCATGGTTCGCGCTGAATCCGGTCGAGCGTCAGGATTACCGGAAGTACGGCGGGCTCGCCGCCGAAGTCAGCGACCGTGGCATCGCACGGCGGCTCACGTGGCGTATCCAGGCGGGCGATCACTCCGCCGTGCTCGAGCGCGCCGGCGACCTCGACGCCATCACCGCCTCGCACGTGTTCGACGGGGCGCGAGCCGGCGACGGTGTGGCCAGCTCTGTCGTCCGCGACACGGCGCGATACGTCGCCATGGCGGTCGCGAATCTGCTCACGTCGCTCGATCCCGAGATCATCGTGCTCGGCGGGCCGATCTCGTTCGCCCGTGATCTGCTCCTCGCCCCGGTCCGTCAGGAAGCGGCGCGCCGCCTGCCGCAGGCGCTTGCGGCAAAGCTCAGGTTCGAGGTGTCGCCGCTCGCTGAATACGGCATCGCCATCGGCGCCGCCAGGCTCGCGGGCTCGAGGCAGGCATGACCGTCCTCTCCGGCGCCTACGTCGTCCTTCCCGATCGCGTGCTCAGTCCCGGCACCGTCGTCATCGAGGACGATCGGATCGCCGATGTCGTGCCCGGCACGCGACCCGTCGGCAGTCAGGACCTCCACGACCACTACATCGTCCCCGGGTTCATCGACGTGCACGTTCACGGCGTGCACGGGCACGACACGCTCGACGACGAGCAGGCAATTTCGACGATTGCGTCGCTGCTGCCGCAGCATGGCACAACCGCGTTCTGCCCGACGTCGCTGGCGTGCACGCCCGCCGTGCTGCGCAGGATGGTGACGGCGATTCGCAACGCGCGCGTGGCGCTCGCGCCCGGCTCGGCGCGGGTACTGCCGGCGCATCTCGAGAGCAACTTCATCAATCCGGAATACAAGGGAGCGCAGCCGCTCGAATGCATCCGGCTGCCCACGTCGTCGGACGCCCGTCAGGACGGTGAGTTCACGGGTGCGGAGATTCTCGAAGAGATTGCCGCGGCACGTCCCGACGTCGGCATCATCACCCTGGCGCGGGAAATAGACGGCGGAATCGATCTGATTCGAGACTTCGTCGCGGCAGGCCATCACGTGTCGCTCGGCCACTCCGGCGCGACCTACGAACAAGGTGTGGCCGGCATCGAAGCAGGCGCGCGGCAGGCCACGCATCTCTTCAACCGCATGCCCCCCGTTGCTCACCGCGCTCCCGGTCTCGCCGGCGCGGTGCTCGAAAGCGACGACGTCGCCGTCGAACTCGTGTGCGACGGCGTGCACGTCCACCCGGCAATGATGCGCGTTGCCTTCGCGACGAAGGGACCATCGAAAGTGATGGCGATCACCGACGGCACGGCGGGAGCCGGTCTCCCTCGCGGCTCGCATTCCGTCATCGGCGGCCGCCGGATTTCCGTCAGCGACGCGGCGCTGCTGGACGACGGCACGATCGCCGGCAGCGTACTGACGATGGACCGCGCCTTTGCGAAGCTGGTACGGTCCATCGGCCTGACCCTGATCGATGCCGTCATGGTGTGCTCGACGACTCCCGCCCGCGAGCTACGCCTGCACGGCCTCGGCGTGATTGCGCCGGGGGCGATCGCCGACCTCGCGATCCTCGACCCGGACCTCAGGGTGGTCCGCACCTACGTCGCGGGCCAGCCCGCCTGGCCGCGGGCCTGAACTCGACCGAACCCCGGGTCCGTCCTTCCCGTATGTCGGGTTATGACAACCAATTCCGCGTTGGTCCTGCCCGCAATCCTCATGGCAGCCGCGGGCTGCACCGTCACGGTTGATTCCCAGAGCCAGATCGTTCGCGAAGAGAAGCGATTCGCCGTAACGGGCGTGCCAGACGTTCGCCTGACGACGTTCGATGGCGCCATCGACATCCGTTCGTGGGAGAGGCCCGAGGTGCTGATCGAGGTCGAAAAGCGCGGCGCGACACGCGAGTCGATCGACGCCATCGAGATTCAGTCGGCTCAGAAGGGCAGCACGATCGAGCTGGAGGTGAAGCGGCCGCGCACCGAGGTGTTCAACGGCGTCGGCTTCCATCGCACGCCGACGGCGAGCCTGATCGTCTCGTTGCCGCGCCGTTCGGACGTGAAGGCGCGCAGCGGCGACGGGTCGATCAAGCTCGACACGGTGGAAGGACGCATCGAGCTCCGGACCGGCGACGGCAGCATCCGCGTGACCGACGTGTCGGGCGAGCTGCTGTTCGATACGGGCGACGGGTCGGTGTCGGTCGACGGCGCCGAGGGAAAGCTGGTCGCCGAGACGAACGACGGCGGCGTCAGCGTCTCGGGCCGGCTTACCAGCCTGCGTCTTCGCAGCGGTGACGGATCGATCGCCGTTCGGGCGACCCCGGGAACGAAAGTGCTGGACGACTGGGAGATCACGACCGGCGACGGCGGCGTCTCGCTCTTCGTGCCGCCGGACATCGCCGCCGAACTCGATGCGCGTACCGGCGAAGGCCGGATCTCGAACGACCTCGACGTCGCCGGCGCGCTGGAGTCCGACAAACGCGGCCTGCGAGGGAAGCTCGGCGCTGGCGGGAAGCTGATCCGCGTCCGGACCGGCGACGGCTCGATCAAGCTGCGGCCGTACTAACGGATCGGCGCGACGGCGTACCTCGTCATATCGTCGATGCCCGCGGCGCGAAACGCATCGCGCCGCTCGCGGCATTTGCTGCAGCGGCCGCAGTGCATCCCCTCCTTCGGCTGCATGCACGACAAGGTCAGCTCCATCGGGACGCCGAGGCGCGCGCCGAGCCGGATGACGTCCGACTTGTGCAGAGCCGCAAACGGGGTTTCCACGCGAATCGGATGGTGAAGGCCGAGCGAGAGCGCGTGCTGCATCGCGGCGAAGAACTCCGGCGTCGCATCGGGAAACGGATTGCCGGCGAGCGGCCCGAGCAGGATGCGCGTCAGCTTCTCGTGCGCCATGTAGATGCCCGCCTTGGCGAGCAGCGCGATGTTTCGGCCTTCGAGGTAGACGTCCTCGTCGGGCGTGTCGAACGCGGGCGCCTCGCCGCGAATTGCCCAGTGCGACGCCGGGTAGACGTCGTCCATCGGCAGCCGCAGCGATACGAGCGGGCGCGCGAGACGGTAGGCCGGCGCCGACAACAGGCGGCTCGCCATGGCGAGCTCCCCATGTTCCCACGCCAGCCCGACGCTCACGTGGATCGGCACCACCGGTTCGGCCTGCGCCGCCTGCGCCAACAGCACCGCGCTGTCGAGCCCCGCCGAAAACAACACCGCCGTACTCACGCCTTGATTGCCCCTCGAACCTTCCGATAGCATGACGATCAGCGATCAGCGATCAGCGATCGGCGATCGGCGATCGGCGATCGGCGAACAGCGAACAGCGACATGTATCTCGTCACCAAGCGCATCGAGTTCTGCTACGGACACCGCCTGCTCGACTACGACGGCGTCTGCAAGCACCCGCACGGCCACAACGCGGTCGTCGAAGTCGACGTGCGCACCGATCGTCTCGACGCGCGCAACATGGTGGCTGACTTCAGCGACATCAAGCGGATCGTGAAAGGGTGGATCGACCGCGAGCTGGATCACAAGATGATACTGCGCGAGGACGACCCCCTGGTCGGGCCGCTGCGGGAGCTTGGCGAGCCGATGTACCTGCTGGAGAGCAATCCCACGGTCGAGCGGATCGCACGCCTGATCTTCGAGCAGTCACGCGCGCTCGGCCTCGATATCGTCTCCATCCGTGTGTGGGAAACCCCTTCGTCGGTGGCCACCTACACGGGCTGAACGGATATTCGGCCGGACTGACGTCCCGCCCTACGGCTGTCGTTTGAACGGCAGCTCGTACGACACGTAGAAGAACGCTGACGTGTCCCGCTCGTCCTCGGCCCATGTCATCGGCGCCGCGATTCCGACAATCAACTGGTGATCGCCGATGTTCCATCCGCCTCTCACGCCCGGTGACAGCGTGAAGGCGGTAACGCGGTTCGATCCTCGTCCCGTCAGTTGTTCGTCGAAATTCACGACGCTTTCCAGCATCAGGTTGAACATCGGTCGAAGGCGGTAGATGCCGCTGCCAGCGAGGAACACGGCCGCGGTGTCCTCGATGATTGACAGATCTTCGGTCGTGGCTTCGACATCCCGGTGCCAGGTGAAGCCGCCGTTCCAGTGCCAGTACCAGTCGCCGGTCTGCTTGCTGAAGGGAAGATTGAGCTGCAGGCCCGGAGAGCCCGCGCCGAGGCCGCGGCTCGAGCTTCCCGTCGGCAGGATGACGCTGAGGCGCGGCGAGAACGCCGGCCTGCCCGGACCTTCCATGAGCGCCTGGTAGCGATAGTTGATCATCAGGTCGCCGAATCCGGTGTGCGATCCGGAGCCGAGCCACGTCGTCGTGTAGGAGAACTGGTGCTTCTGCGACCCGACCGGCCATTCCTGCGTGAAGGCGGCAGCCCACTCACCGCCGCCGCGGGCGGCGCCGAAGATGTTCTGAAAGATGCCGTCTTCCTGGTTGAACGCTTCTTCGACAAGGAATGAGTTGTCCGCGATCGCGAAGGGCTCCACGGGTCGCACTTGCGGCGGAGATGCGGCGTTCGACGGCGCTTGCGCGGAGGCCGCGCCAGCGAACACGATCCACAGCAGGACGGCGCGGAGCGCCTGCACGAGCACCTTTGATGCGGCGCGCGCGCCAATCGTGACCTCGCGCTCGCGTGGACCGCGCAGCCGCACGCTGTCTGCGTTCGCGTCCCGCTCCTCGACGTGGACGACGGCGCCGGGCTTGAGATCGTGGCGCTCGGCGAATCGGAGGAACTCGCTGTCCTGGTCGCTCACGCGGCTGACGACGACGGGCGCGCCGAGCGGACAGGTGAGCAGCGTCTCGTACGAAGGGCTGCTGACGGTGCCCTCCGGACCTGGGATGGGATCGCCGTGCGGATCAACGGCTGGACGCCCGAGCATCTCGTCGATCCGGTCGATCAGACGGTCGGACACGGCGTGCTCCAGATGCTCCGCCTCGTCGTGCACTTCGGCCCAGCTCATCCCCATCACCTTCACCAGAAACAGCTCGATCAACCGATGCCGCCGCAGGACCAGCGCGGCGAGCTTTTCCCCCGCCGGCGTCAGCCGCACGCCCGCGTAGGGCTCATACCGCACGAGGCCTGATTCCGAGAGCGCCTTCACCATCGTGGTCGCCGTGCCCGGGACGACGCCGAGCGCGCCGGCAAGCTGGCCCATGGGCACCAGGGCGTCGGCCGAGTCCAGCGCCGTCTGGGCCTGAAAAATAGCCTTCAGGTAGTTCTCCACGGTGTGCGAAGGGAGCATCTGTTTGACTTGGAAGGATACAATCGGATATTTTGATTTGTCAAAAGTTGATTACGGACGTATCGAAATGCTGTCTTTTACGCGTCGTTCGTGGTTGCGCCTCGCGGGTCTCGGCACGGCTGCCGGCGCCGGCCTGCTGAGCGCGCGCAACCTTGCCGGTCAGGAGAAGTCCGGACCCTACGATGCGATGACGCATGCGGCCCACACGATGGGGCCGGTCGGCCGTGTCTCGACGGACATCTTCCATCCGGGCCGGTTTCTTCGCGCGTGGAACTTCTCGGACCTCCCCTCGGATCAGCGCCAGCGCTATTACAAGGAAACGCCGCGACCCGACGGCACGCTGCTCCGCGAATATGAAATCGTCGCCGTCGATCGCGAGATCGAAATCGCGCCCGGCGTGTTCTTTCCAGCGTGGACGTTCAATGGCCAGGTCCCGGGGCCGACGCTTCGTGCGACCGAGGGCGATCGCGTGCGCGTCAATTTTCTGAACCAGGGCTCGCACCCGCACACGATTCACTTCCACGGATGGCATCCGCCGGAGATGGACGGCTCGCTGCCCGAACACCAGGTGATGCCCGGCGGGCGCTTCGTCTACGAATTCGACGCCGAGCCGTTCGGCATGCACCTGTACCACTGCCACGCCGTGCCGCTGAAGCGCCACATTCACAAGGGACTCTACGGCGTCTTCATCGTCGATCCGAAGGGCACTCCGCGCCCGCCGGCCGACGAACTGATCATGGTGATGAACGGTTTCGACACGAACTTCGACGCCGACAACGAGGTGTACGCGGTCAACACGGTGGCGCACTACTACATGCACGAGCCGATTCGTGTCGAGATTGGACGGCTCGCCCGCCTCTACGTCGTCAACCTCACCGAGTTCGATCTGATCAACAGCTTCCACCTGCACGGCATGTTCTTCGACGTCTATCGCACCGGCACGTCAACGCAGCCGGCCGAGCACACCGACACGCTCATGCTGTGCCAGGGCGAGCGCGCGATTCTCGAGACGACGTTCCGCTACCCGGGCAAGTTCATGTTCCACGCGCACCAGAGCGAGTTCGCCGAGCTCGGGTGGATGGGGATGTTCGAGGCCGTGGGAGGGCGCCGTGACACCTGAGACCCCGAGCGAGGCGCCGGAGGCCCCACGCGCATCGAGAATTGATCCTCCACGGGTGACGACGCGCGTCTGGTTGCTCGCGCTCATCCCGCTCGTGCTGCTCGGCGCATTGCTCGTCCTGATCCTCCGCACCGCGCCGACCGATACATTGCGGGGCGACGGGGCGCCTCCGGTCGAGAGGTTGTCAATTCAACGCGCCGTGCTGCGACCCGACGGCATCGTCCTCTCGATTCTCAATGACGGTCCAGACGACGTAACGATCGCGCAGGTCACCGTGGACGATGCGTATTGGTCGTTCACGTCGTCAGCCGGATCGGCGCTGAAGCATCTGGGACGGACCGACCTGGTCATTCCGTATCCGTGGGTCGAGGGTGAGGCGCATCTGGTGAAGGTCGTCACGTCGACGGGCACGACGTTCGAGCACGAGATTCCGGTCGCGGTGCGCACGCCGGAAGCCGACAGCCGTCATCTTCTGGCCTTCACGCTGATCGGCCTGTACGTCGGCGTGCTGCCCGTCGCCTTTGGATTGTTGTGGTATCCGCTCGCGGCGCGGCTCGGACGCACCGGTATCGACGTGTTGCTGGCGCTCACCGTCGGCCTCCTCGTGTTTCTGCTGGTGGACACGGCGCACGAAGGCTTCGAGAAGGCGGCGGAGATGCCGTCGTCGTATCAAGGCGTCATCCTCTTCGCCGCGGGCGCGGCCGGAGCGTATCTGCTGCTCGAATGGGTCGGCGCGTGGCTGCGCGCGCGGCGCTCGGCGGCGCGCGCGGCTTCTTCGGCCGGCGCCGTGCTCGCGCTGATGGTCGCGGTGGGCATCGGGCTCCACAATCTCGGTGAAGGGCTTGCCATCGGCGCGGCGTTCGCGCTGGGCGAAGCGGCGCTCGGCACCCTGCTCATCATCGGCTTCATGCTCCACAACACGACGGAAGGCCTGGCGATCGTGGCGCCCCTCGCGAAGGAACGGCCGTCGGTCGCTACGCTCGTGCGGCTCGGGCTGATCGGCGGCGTGCCGACGATTGCGGGCGCGTGGATAGGGGGGCTGCTGTATTCACCCGTCGCAGCCGTGCTGTTCCTGGGCTTGGGGGCGGGCGCCATTGCACAGGTCGTCGTTCAGATCTCGCGTCAGGTTGCCGCGGGCCGTCCGGTGACGGAGCGGTTCGCGTCGGCACCGATCATGATTGGCCTTTTCGCAGGGTTCGCGGTGATGTACGCCACGGGCATGCTGGTTGGGTGAACAGGTATGAGAGCCAGGGGCGTTCGCACGGTGTTCATTCTCGCCGCGGTGGTCGCATCGGCTGCGCTACTGCCGCGGGTCGTCTCTTCAGGGGATCGAGGCGCGCCGCCTCGCGACATCACGATCGTCGCAAAGGGGATGACGTTCTACATTGACGGCGACACGACCGCGAATCCGACGATTCGCGTCAAGGCGGGCGAACAGATCCGGCTCGTGCTGCGCAACGAGGATCCGGGGATGACCCACGACCTCGTCGTGAAGGACTGGAAGGTCGCTACCAAGACGCTGGCCGAGCGAGGCGAGCAGGACAGCGTGGTGTTCCGCGTGCCCGATCGTCAGGGGCAGACCGAGTATCAGTGCACGCCGCATTCGGCCATGATGCGAGGCCGCTTCCACGTCGAATGATCCCAACCGGCCGCCCGAATCTCCGGGCGGCCCTCTCCGCGCCTGACTCCAAACATCAGTACGTCCGCCGGCTCTTCGCGACGATCGCCGATCGTTACGATCTGATCACCGTCCTGCTCTCGTTCGGCCGCGATCGGCGATGGAAGGAGCGGCTCGTCCGGCTCGCCGATGTTTCGGCGGGCAGCGTCGCGCTCGATTTGGCGTGCGGGACGGGCGACATCGCGTTCGAGCTGGCCGGCCGCGGCGCTCGAGTCGTCGGCGTGGACATCACACAGAGGATGCTTCAGCTCGCCGGGCGTAAGCCGCAGGCGCAATCAACGCGCGTTGCGTTCGTCGCCGGCGACATGATGCACCTGCCGTTCGGCGCGTCGCTCTTCGACGTCGTCACGACGGGTTACGGCATTCGCAACCTGCCGTTGATCGAACCGGCGTTGCGTGAGGTCCATCGCGTGCTCAAGCCCGGAGGCGTATTCCTGTCGCTCGATTTCAACCGGCCTGCAAACGGCTTCGTCCGCGCCATCTACGTTGGTTACCTGACCATCGTCGGCTCGGTTCTCGGTTTCGTGCTGCATCGGGACCCCGATACCTACCGCTACATCCCGGAGACGATTCGACGGTATCCGGGTGCGCCGGAGGTTACCGACGCGCTCGTCCGCGAGGGATTCGCTCGAGCCGAATGGCGGCCTGTCCTCGGCGGCCTGATGGCGTTTCACGTCGCGCGGAAAACCTGAGGGTGGCGTGGTAGAGTTCGGCGGATGGACGTGGACACCTCCTCCTGGTCAGGGGAGGGTGACTTCACCCGGCGTCTGATCGAGGCGATGCAAGAGCTGCCGATCAGGTTCCTGAAGGTGGAGGACGCGCCATCCTCCCGGGCCGACGCGGGATTCAGCTTCATCAGCAACGAGCTGTTCGTCGTGTTCGACCAGAGCCAAGCCACGCTCGGGTCGCTCGAAGCCGCGCTGACCGCGCTCGATGGCATCGGGCAGCCGGACTATTCGGACGAGGGGATGCTGCAGTACCTGCGGACCGAGCGCATCATCCCGCCGTATCAGACTCGCGGTTACAAGCTGGTGGAGCTCGTGCGGATCTACCAGGCGGGCGGGCGGAACCGAGCGGACTGAGCGAGCTTGCACGAATTGGAGGCCGGCAGGGAGCGGCTGGACTGACGCGATGGATATCTCAGACGTTCGCCGACGGCTTCGTTCCACCATCGAATCGGCGCGCCGGGAGACCGCGGCTCGCCGCGAGCGCGCCGCGGCCGCAAACCGCGACTACGAACAGTTTCTCGAGGAACACGCGGTTCCGGTGTTTCACGATTTCGCGAACGCGTTGAACGGCGAGGGACATCCCTTCAAGGTGTTCACGCCCGCAGGGTCGGTGCGGCTCGCGTCCGCGCGATCCGGCGAGGAGTTCATCGAGCTCGAGCTCGACACCTCACAGGATCCTCCCCAGGTCATCGGACGATCGAGCCACGGCCGCGGCCGCCGGATGGTGTCGTCGGAGCGTCCGCTGCGTCGCGGCACCGCGATCGCGGATCTCACCGACGAGCACGTCCTGGAGTTTCTGCTGTCGGACATCGTGCCGTTCGTCGAACGGTAGCGAGCAAGGCTAAAGCCCTGGACTACGGCGTGTCGTCGTCGATGCCTTCACACGGCGCGCTGGTCCCGCAGCGCCGCGATTTCCCGATCGCTCAATCCGAGATCGTCGCGAAGAATCGTGTCGGTATGCTGGCCGAGCATCGGCGGCGCCGATCGGACCGAACCCGGCGTGTCCGACAGCTTGATCGGCACGCCGAGCACCCGCACGATGCCCGCCGCGGCGTGTTCGACGGACTCGATCATCCGTCTCGCATGCAGGTGCTGGTCCTGCAGCACCTCGGCCACCTCGCGCACCGCGCCGCACGGCACGCCTGCCGCTTTGAGGCTCCGCACCCAGACGTCGCGCGGCTGCGCGGCGAGATACTGCACGATCGGCGGCCGCAGCCGATCGTAGTTCGCGACGCGGCCGCTGTTGGTCGCGAACCGCTCGTCGGCCTTCAGATCCGCCGCGCCGATGACGTCGCAGAAGCGGCGCCACTGCTCGTCGTTGCCGACGGCGACGACGAATTCGCCGTCGGCCGCCGGAAACGTCTCGTAGGGCACGATGGTCGGATGCCGGTTGCCCATCCTGCCCGGCGTGCGGCTCGTCGCGAAGTAGATGCCCGCCTGATACGTGAGCAGCGCTGCCGTGGCGTCGAGCATGCCGATGTCGACGCGCTGGCCGCGGCCGGTCCGCTCGCGCGCCAGCAGCGCGAACGCGACGCCGTGCGCGGCGAACATGCCGCTGACGATGTCGGAGATGGCGATGCCGAGGCGGAACGGCGGCCCGTCGGACGCGCCGGTGATGCTCATCAGCCCGCCTTCCGCCTGGATGACCGCGTCGTAGCCCGGCTCCTCGCTCCTCGGACCGCTCTGACCGAAACCGGAGATGGAGCAGAACACCAGCCGTGGCCAACGCGCCGCGATGTTCTCGTATCCCAGCCCCAGCCGCTCCATCGTTCCAGGCCGGAAGTTCTCGACGAGCACGTCCGAGCGCTCGAGCAGCGCGTCGAGAATCCTGCGCCCTTCCGGATGCTTCAGATCGAGCGTCAGGCTCTCTTTGTTGCGGTTGACGCTGAGGAAGTAGGCGCTCTCGCCGGCGACGAACGGAGGTCCCCACGCGCGAGTATCGTCTCCGCGGCCCGGCTGCTCGATCTTGATGACGCGCGCGCCCATGTCGGCGAGCAGCATCGTGCAGTAGGGCCCGGACAGCACGCGCGTCAGATCGACGACAGTGATGCCGCTGAGCGGAGCGTCAGGCATGGAATCGAATCACGATTATCGTCGATGCGGCGCGTGAGCGCCGTGGCGGCGTCGAATCGTAATCAGGTCGCTCAGCAGCGCGTAGGCCGTCTGGGTCAGGTCACCTGCGAGCTGGCAGATGGCGAGCTCCCCGAGTAGATCGGTGCGTAACACCAGCGCATTTGCCGTGTCGCGGATGCTCGCAAGCAGATCGTGTGGCGCGAGCTCGGTCGGCTTCACAGCCGCCCGGACACGTCCGTCCGCGCCGCGTTCGGCGGCGGCGACGAGACGGAGCACGCGGCCGCGCTGAAATGCCCGGCGCACCGCATCCGCGGTGTCTGGACCGATGCCGATGCGGTAGACGTCGTGCGGCGTCATGCGCGCGTTCATCAGCACGTTGGCGAGCGCTGCGCTCTTCGCCGCCGCATCCCACCCCTCGATGTCGAGAGACGGGTCCGCTTCGGCGATCCCTTCCGCCTGCATGCGCGCCAGCGCCGGCGCAAACCCCTCTCCACCCTCGAGGGCGCTGATGATGACGTTCGTCGTGGTGTTGACGATCCCCCGGAACCCGAGAATCTCCACGGCGCCAAGCGTCTCCCTGACGAGGTTGAAGATCGGAATGCCGTCCATCACGGCGCCTTCGAACAGGAAATTGACGCCGGCGACGTCCGCCGCCTCCTGAAGCTCCGCGTACGCGAACGCCGCCGGCCCCTTGTTGGCCGTGACGACGTGGCATCCGGCGGCAATTGCTGCGCGAACGTGATCGATGGCCGGTCGTCCATCGGCGATCGTCAGCGTCGTCGTTTCGACCACCACCCGCAGATCGGCATCGGATTCGCGAAGACGCTCGATGACGTCGAACGACGACATCGCCGACGTAAGCGGCGCACCGACTTCCAGGCCTGACAGGTCGAATGCGGCGCCGTGACGAGCGGTCGCGATGCCGACGATGCGGCAGGAAAGGGCGTAATCGCGCTGCAGGCGCTCGTGCCGTTCGTCGAGCAGCCGCGCAAACCTCCGGCCGACGTTACCGAAACCGATGAGCGCGAGGTCAGCCCGCATTCTCGTCAGTAGGCCGCAGGCAGTAGGCAGTAGGCAGGGAACGTCGTTGAAATGCTGTCAACCAATTGCGACATTGTCCACTGCCTTCTGCCTACTGCCTACTGCCTACTGCCTACTGCTTACTGCCAGCGGAATGGTGTCCAGCAGGTCGCCGACGCGCTCGAGCGCGCCCGAGAGCAGCGCCGGATGGCTGCCGAATCCGAGGCGGAGATAGCCATCCATGTGGAAGTGATCGCCGGGGACGAGCAGCACCCCCTGCTCGTCGCGTAATCGCTCGATGAGCGCCGTCGAGTTGATCGCGTGGTGATACCGCACGAACGCGATGGCGCCGGCGTCGGGGGGCACGTGCGACAGCGCCTCCGGCCGTTTGTCGAGCCAGCGCCGCACCACCGCATAGTTCGAACGGATGATGCCGCGCGACCGTGCGAGCAGCCGCTCGCGGCGTGCCAGCGCCATGCGCGCGAGCCGATCGTTCAGTGCGCCGGGCGCGATCGTCGTGTAGTCGTGAACGCCCCACAGCTCGTCGACGACCTGCGGCGGTCCGACGACCCACCCGATGCGCAGCCCCGGCAGCCCGTACGCCTTCGACAGCCCGCTCGTGATCAGGACCCGCTCGTAGCGGCCCCACATCGTCGGCGTGTCGTCCGCTTCACGCTCCGCGCCTCTATAGATCTCGTCGGAGAGCACCCATGCGCCGTGTTTTGACGCAGTCCGGCAGATCGCGTCGAGCTCCGAATCGAGAATTCGCGCGCCGGTCGGGTTGTTGGGATTGCAGATCGCGATGAGACGCGTGCGATCCGTAACCAGCGACTCGAGCGAATCGAGATCGACGCGCCACTTGCCAAGCACGTCGTCATGAAGCAGCGGCCATCCATCGACCGCTGCGCCGAGCGCTCGCGCAAGCCCGTCGATCTGCATGTAGTTCGGGGTCATCAGGACCACACGATCGCCCGGCTGAACGAGATGCCAGAGCACCACGCAGTTGGCTTCCGAGCCGCCGTTGGTGACCTCGATGTGTTCCGCGGTGGCTTCCGGATACAGCGCAGCGATCGCTGTCCGGAGATCGACAGTCCCGTTCGTCTGCGTGTAGCCGAGCTCCTGCATGAACAGCGCGGCGCGATCCTCTTCGGTGTCGGCCAGCTCCTCGAGGCGCAGCGGCTCGACGCCGCTTTCGGAGAGATTCCACGCGACGCGGTGTTCCCAGACCGACTGCAGGCGCTCCATCGCGAACGGTTCGAGCCGCATAGAAAACGAGTGTATGGTAACTTCCAAGCTCAGCTGCGCTATTCTGTTGGCGCCCGCACAGTTCATGTCTGCCGATCTGCTCTCGGAAATGGTGCTCATCCCGGGGGGTGAGTTCCTCATGGGGTCAGACGACGGTGAAGAGGACGAGAAACCCGTTCACCACGTCGAGCTCGATGACTACCTCCTCGGACAGCATCCCGTCACCAACTCCGAGTACGCACGTTTCGTCCGCGACACCGGTCATCGTCCGCCCGCCATTTACGACTTGCCGCTCGTCGTGACCGCGGGCGGCCGCGACCGCGAGAAGACCTTCCGCGCCGTGGGACAGACCTACACCTGGCCCGAGTCAGAGCCCCCGGCGGATCGTCTCGATCATCCCGTCACGCTGGTGAAATGGGACGATGCGGTGGCGTATTGCGCGTGGGTGGCGGCGCAAACTGGACGTCCCGTGCGGCTGCCGACCGAAGCGGAGTGGGAGAAGGCGGCGCGTGGCGGACTCGTGGGTAAGCGATACCCTTGGGGCGATCGCCTCGATCGCAACATGGCCAACTTTCTGACGGATCCGACGATGAAGCTCGTGCACGGCACGACGCGATGCAAGAGCTTTCCACCAAATGGCTATGGCCTCTTCGACATGACCGGCAACGTGTGGGAGTGGGTGCAGGATTGGTACGACCCCGCTTACTACGCCATCTCATCCGGGCACAGCCCGAGCGGTCCGCCCAAGGGAACGCTCCGCGTCGTGCGTGGTGGCAGCTGGCTCGTCGCTGACGTGCGGATGCTGTCGTGCAGCCATCGACACAAGGTCCCGCCCGATACATACTCGTACGGAATCGGGTTTCGGGTCGCCTGCCCAGCCGACTGATGCGACGGCGGAACTGAAGTTCCGCCCTACGGACGAACGGGAGAGACCGCATGTACGCCTGCGCGATTCTGATGGCCGTGGTGATCACCTCACCGCACGCAGTAGGGCGGAACTTCAGTTCCGACATCCCGAGTTCCGCCATCCAGGGCGGCGTCTCTGCGCAGCAGCCGCAGCGTGGCGAAGAGACGCCCGTTGTCGTGACCACCGGTCACGCCACGGTGAAGCGCGCGCCCGATCGCGCGTGGGTGACGATTGCGAACGAATCGCGCGCGAAGACACCGCGAGAAGCGCAGAAGTTGAACACGGACGCGATGAACACGGTGATGCAGAAGCTGAAGGCCGCCGGCTTTTCCGGTGACGCGATCCGCACGTCGTCGTACGCCCTGCACCCCGAGTTCGATTTTCGGGATGGCCGCCAGACGCTGCGCGGCTACGTCGCGCGCAACTCGATCGAAGTGCGGGTCGACGACATCGCCAGAGCGGGAGAGGTGGCGGAGATTGCCGTCAGCGCGGGCGCGACGAACGTCGGCGGCATCCGCTTCGATCTGAAGGACCGCGCTGCCGCAGAGCGGGACGCGCTGGCGCGCGCAGTCGCCGATGCCCGCGCGCGGGCGGAAGCGGCGGCCGCGGGTGCCGGGATGAAGCTGGAGAAGATCGTTCGCATTCAGGAGCAGCGCGCGTTCGAGGAGCCGCCGCAGCCGTTGATGCGGACGATGATGGCGGAGCAGGTGGCCGTCGATGCCGCGGCGCCGCCGATCGCGCCCGGCGAGCTGGAGATTCGCGCCAGCGTGACGTTGACGGCGTCTATCCGCTGACCTTCTCGACGTCCGTCGAGAGGATTTCTGCTTCGATCAGGCGTTCCTGAATCGGCACGCGTAGCTCCTGCGCGCGCGGCTCGCGGACCTCGAGGTGGAGTGGCGGCAGATCCGGCAGGTCCTTCGGCGCGCTGACGCCGAGCTCGCGGAAGCGCCGCGCCGTCACCAGCACGCGTGATTCGAGCGAGCCGACGAACTTGTCGTACGCAGCCCCCGCCTGCCGCAGATTCATTCCGACGTTCTCGATGTGATCGGCCATCAGCGCGACGCGCTCGTACAGCTCGCTGCCGAGCGCGCGCACCTGCTCGGCGCTCTCGGCGAGCCGATGATCCTGCCAGGCGGAGGCGACGGTTCGCAGCAGCGCGAGCAGCGTCAACGGCGATGACGGGATGACGCGCTGATCGGCCGCGTAGTCGAACAGCGTCGAATCGGCCTGCAGCGCCGCGCTGAACAGCGGCTCGCCGGGGATGAACATCACCACCAGCTCCGGTGCCGGCGTGAACCTCGCCCAGTAGGTCTTGGCCCCGAGCGACTTGATGTGCGCGCGCACCTGGCGCGCGTGATCGCGCAAGAGCGCTTCACGCCGCCCCTCGTCGGTTTCGTCGATCGAGTTGAGATAGGCGTCGATCGGCACCTTCGAGTCGACGACGATGCAGGAGCCGTTCGGGAGGCGGACGATCATGTCCGGCACCGCCCGCCGCCCGTCGTCGTCTTCGGCGACGCCCTTCTCGAGGAAATCGCCGCAGTACTCTGTCATCCCGGCGCGCTCGATGATGTTGCGAAGCTGAATCTCGCCCCAGCGCCCGCGCTGGTTCGGCGATCGCAGCGCGCGTACGAGCTTGTTCGTTTCGAGCTGCAGCGATTGATGCGTGTCGCGCAACGTACGCAGTTGCTCGTCGAGCCGCGCCTCGGAGCCGGCCCGCTGCTTCTCGACCTGCTGCAGCTTCGAGTCGACGCGCTGCAGCGACTCTTTGAGCGGCTGGACGATCTGGTCGATCGCGCCTTCTTTTTTCTCGAGCTCCGTTCGAGCGAGCTGGAGAAAGCTCTCGCTGTTCGACTTGAGCGCCTGCGCGGACAAGGCCGTGAAGGTTTCCTTCATCGCGTCGCGTGCCCGCTCGACGACGGCGAGCTTCTCGGCGGCCGCCTGGCGCTCCAACTCGAGACGAGTATGAGCGGCGGCCAGGGCGGTCCGCGCCCGCACGTACAGCACGCCGAGGATGAGCACGGCGATAAAGGCGAGAGCGGCAACGATTTCCACGGTGCATCGAAGTTTAGGCGAAAGGTCTCGGGAGCTCAAGGCCTGTTGATCGCCTGACGCCGTGGGCGGTAAAATAGGACTCTTTAGGTCGTAGTTCCGAGTGCGCCGTCGAGCCATGCTGCAGATAAGCGAAAACGCCGGGAAGCTGATCCGGAAAATGGTCAACAAAAACGGCCTTCCGGACGGGGGTCTCCGCATCGGCATCAAGGCTGGCGGCTGCTCCGGCCTCAGCTATACGTTCGCTTGGGAAGCGGGCCCGCGCGAGGGCGACCACGTGTTCGAAGGGCCGGACGGCTCGAAAGTCTTCGTGGATCCCAAGAGTTTCCGGTTCCTGGACGGCACGACGCTCGATTACGACACGAGCCTCGTGAGCAAGGGCTTCATCTTCAACAACCCGAACGCGAAGAGCTCGTGCGGGTGCGGCACGTCGTTCAGCGTGTAGTGGGTAGGGCGCAACTTCAGTTGCGCCGGACGCAGCAGTAGGGCGCAACTTCAGTTGCGCCGGACAACATCATGTCGACATCAACCGAAACCATCGAACAACTCGCCACGCGCGAGTACAAGTACGGCTTCTTTACCGACGTCGAGACCGAGACGATCCCGAAGGGGCTCAACGAGGACATCGTCCGGCTGATCTCGCAGAAGAAGCAGGAGCCGGAGTGGCTGCTCGAGTGGCGCCTGAAGGCGTTCCGCCTGTGGCAGACGATGAAGGAGCCGGGCTGGCAGAACGTCAAGTACGACCCGATCAACTACCAGGACATCGTCTACTACTCGGCGCCGAAGAAGAAGAAGGCGCTCAACAGCCTCGACGAAGTCGATCCCGAGGTGAAGCGCACGTTCGACAAGCTGGGGATTCCGCTCGAGGAGCAGAAGCTGCTGGCGGGTGTCGCGGTTGACGCCGTGTTCGACAGCGTCTCGGTCGCGACGACCTTTCGCGAGAAGCTCGCCTCCTACGGGATCATCTTCATGTCGTTCTCCGAGGCAGTGCGCGAGCACCCGGACCTCGTGAAGAAGTACCTCGGCTCCGTGGTGCCGTACTCGGACAATTTCTTCGCGGCGCTGAACTCCGCCGTCTTCAGCGACGGCTCGTTCGTGTACGTGCCGAAGGGCGTTCGCTGTCCGATGGAGCTGTCGACCTACTTCCGCATCAACGCCAAGGACACCGGGCAGTTCGAGCGGACGCTGATCATCGCCGACGAAGGCGCCTATGTGAGCTACCTCGAAGGCTGCACCGCGCCGATGCGTGACGAGAACCAGCTCCACGCCGCCGTCGTCGAGCTCGTTGCGCACGATTCGGCGACGATCAAGTACTCCACGATTCAGAACTGGTATCCCGGCGACAAGGACGGCAAGGGCGGCATCTACAACTTCGTCACGAAGCGCGGCCTCTGCGCGGGTCACGGATCGAAGATCACCTGGACGCAGGTGGAGACGGGATCGGCGATCACCTGGAAGTATCCGAGCTGCATCCTGCAGGGGGACAACTCGATCGGCGAGTTCTACTCGGTCGCCACGACCAACAACTGGCAGCAGGCGGACACCGGGACGAAGATGATCCACCTCGGCAAGAACACCCGCAGCACGATCGTCTCGAAGGGCATCTCCGCCGGCCACGGCCAGAACACCTATCGCGGGCTCGTGCGCGTCGGCAAGAACGCGAAGAACGCGCGCAACTACTCGCAGTGCGACTCGCTGCTCATCGGCGACAAGTGCGGCGCGCACACGTTCCCGTATCTCGAAATCAAGAACACCTCCGCGCGCGTCGAGCACGAGGCGTCGACCTCGAAGATCGGCGAGGACCAGATCTTCTACTGCCGGCAGCGCGGGCTCAGCACGGAAGACGCCGTCAACATGATCGTCAGCGGCTTCTGCAAGGAAGTCTTCCGCGAGCTCCCCATGGAGTTCGCCGTGGAGGCGCAGAAGCTGCTCAGCGTGTCGCTCGAAGGATCGGTTGGTTAACGAACATGCTCGACATCAAGAATCTGCAGGTGAAGGCGGAGAACAAACAGATCCTGAAGGGGGTCGATCTCCACGTGAATGCGGGCGAGGTGCACGCCATCATGGGGCCGAACGGCTCCGGCAAGAGCACCCTGGCGCGCGCCATCGCCGGACACCCCGAGTACGAGGTGACCGGCGGCGACGTGCTGTTCGAAGGGCGCGATCTGCTGGAGATGGATCCCGA
Organism: Vicinamibacterales bacterium; assembly: GCA_048594885.1. Lineage (GTDB taxonomy): Bacteria > Acidobacteriota > Vicinamibacteria > Vicinamibacterales > 2-12-FULL-66-21 > JBMDXB01. The sequence continues at coordinate 8,058 of JBMDXB010000136.1, read as the reverse complement.
CGAGCGCGCGCGTGAAGGCGTGTTCATGGCCTTCCAGTACCCCGTCGAGATCGCCGGCGTGAACAACGCTTACTTCCTCAAGGCGGCGCTGAACGCCAAGCGCAAGCACCAGGGGCTGCCCGAGCTCGACGCCATGGAGTTCATGGCGCTCATCAAGGAGAAGTCGAAGCTGCTCGAAATCGATCAGAGCATGCTGCAGCGCGCCGTGAACGAGGGATTCTCCGGCGGCGAGAAGAAGCGCAACGAGATCTTCCAGATGGCGCTGCTCGAGCCGAAGCTGGCGGTGCTCGACGAGACCGATTCGGGCCTCGACATCGACGCGCTGAAGATCGTCGCCAACGGCGTCAACGCGATGCGCAGCCCCGAGCGCGCGATCATCGTCGTCACCCACTACCAGCGGCTGCTCGACTACATCGTGCCCGATCACGTTCACGTGCTGAGCGGCGGCCGGATTGTGAAGTCCGGCGGCAAGGACCTGGCGCTGGAGCTCGAACGCAAGGGCTACGGCTGGATCGAGACCGGCGCTCAGCCGGTCGGAGCGTAAGCGATGCCGCAGGTCGTCGAGAAGCTCCAGCCGTGGCGTGTCGCGCTCGATCGGCGGCCCGCCGCCGGCCCCCGTTGGCTGCAGGATTTGCGCGACCGCGCCGCCGCCCGCTTTTCCGCGCTCGGGTTCCCGACCGTTCGTGAAGAGGAGTGGCGGTTCACCAACGTCGCGCCGATCGCGTCCACCGAGTTCGGCCCGGCGCCTGAGGGCGTCGTGCTGTCGGAGGCGGATCTCGGACGCTTCGACTACGGCGACGCGCCGCACCGCATCGTCATCGTCAACGGCCGCTTCTCGCCGCAGCTCTCGAGGCTGAAGGGCCTGCCGTCGGGCGTGCGCGTCTCGTCGATCGGCGCTGCCGTCGAGGAGCGGGACGACACGGTGGCGCGCTACTTCGGGCAGCTCGCCGACTTCTCGAGCCGCGCCTTCGCGGCGCTGAACACCGCGCTCGTGACCGACGGCGTGTTCATTTCCATTCCTGACGGCCTCGTGCTCGAGCAGCCGCTGCACGTCATGTTCGTCGCCTCGGGCATCGCCACGCCCGCCGCGATTCAGTCGCGCGCGCTCATCGTCGCCGGCGACCGCAGCCAGTCGCGCATCGTCGAGAGCTATTTCGGGTCTTCGGGCGAGGTGTACTTCACCAATGCGGTGACGGAGGTCGTGGCCGGCGAGAACAGCGTCATCGACCACTACAAGGTGCAGCACGAGAGCTTCGACGCGTATCACGTGGCGAGCATGCACGTGCACGCGACGCGCAGCAGCACCTTCTCGTCGCACTCGTTCGCGCTCGGCGGCAAGCTGGTGCGCAACGACGTCTTCACCGTGCTCGACGGTGAGGGGGCGGAGTGCACGCTGAACGGCCTCTACCTGGCCGACGGCGAGCGGCTGATCGACAACCACACGACGATCGATCATGCGAAGCCGCACTGCCCGAGCCACGAGGTCTACAAGGGGATTCTCGGCGGCCGCGCGCGCGCGGTCTTCAACGGCAAGATCATCGTCCGTCCCGACGCGCAGAAGACGGACGCGAAGCAGACGAACCGCGCGCTGCTGCTCTCGGACAATGCGTCGATCAATACGAAGCCGCAGCTCGAGATTTTTGCCGACGACGTGAAGTGCACGCATGGAGCGGCGATCGGCCAGTTGGACGAGGACGCGCTGTTCTACCTGCGCGCCCGCGGCCTGTCGTACTTCGAGGCGCGCGACATGCTGATCCACGCCTTCGCCGGCCAGATCCTCGACCGCGTGCAGGTGGAGCCGCTGAAGAAGGCCCTGGAAGCGGATCTCTACGCGCAGCTCGCGAAGGATCTCGCGGAGATCGACAACACATGATGCCCTCGTCGCTCGCGGGCCGTAGCCTGTCGCGCCGAAGCGCGCAGCGCGAAGGCGGATTCGACGTGCAGAAGGTCCGGGCGGACTTTCCGATCCTGAGCGAGCGTGTGCACGGCAAGCCGCTCGTGTATCTCGACAGCGCGAACACGAGCCAGAAGCCAAGGTCGGTGATCGAGGCGATGGATGACTACTATCGCCACACGAACGCGAACATCCATCGCGCGACGCATCTGCTGAGCGAGCGGGCCACGGCGCTCTACGAGGGGGCGCGGACGAAGGCGGCCGCGTTCATCAACGCGCCCGATGCGCGCGCTGTCGTGCTCACGAAAGGTACGACAGACGGAATCAATCTCGTCAGCCAGAGCTACGCGCGCACGACGCTGAAGCCGGGCGACGAGGTGCTCATCTCCTGGCTCGAGCACCACTCGAACATCGTTCCCTGGCAGATCGTGTGCGAGCAGACGGGGGCGGTGCTGCGCGTCGCACCGATCAATGCGATCGGCGAGATCGATATCGAGGCGTTCGAGGCGCTGCTGTCACCGCGCACGAAGATCGTCGCGATCAGCCACGTGTCGAATGCGCTCGGCACGATCAATCCCGTCGCCGACATGATCCGCATGGCGCGCGAGCGCGGCGCGGTCGTGCTGATCGACGGGGCGCAGGCGATCCCGCACCTGCCGGTCGACGTCCAGGCCCTCGACTGCGACTTCTACGTCTTCTCGAGCCACAAGATGTTCGGGCCGACCGGCGTTGGCGTGCTGTATGGCCGCCGCGCGCTGCTCGAGGCCATGCCGCCGTATCAGGGTGGCGGTGACATGATTGCCTCCGTCACGTTCGAGAAAACGACCTACAACGCGCTGCCGTACAAGTTCGAGGCGGGAACGCCGAACATCGGCGGCGTCGTCGGTCTGGGCGCGGCGATCGACTACCTCATGGCTGTCGATCGAGCGGCCGCGCTCGTGCACGAGGATGCGGTGCTCGACTACGCGACGGAGCGCCTCCGCGACATTCCCGGCGTCCGCATCATCGGCGAGGCCGCGCGCAAGACCGGTGTGCTGTCGTTCGTCCTCGAGGGCGTCCACCCGCACGATGCCGGCACGATTCTCGACAGCGAGGGTGTCGCCGTTCGCACCGGTCAGCACTGCGCCCAGCCGGTCATGGATCGCTACGGCATCACGGCGACGATCCGGGCGTCGCTGGCGATTTACAGCACGCGCGAGGACATCGACGCGTTGCTGCGCGCGCTCGAGCGCGTTCGCGAGGTCTTCGCGTAATGTCGGACCTGAACGACCTGTACCAGGAGGTCATCCTCGATCACAACAAGCGGCCGAGGAACTTCCGGGCGATCGAGTCGCCCAGCCATCACGCCGAGGGCTACAACCCGCTCTGCGGCGATCGGCTGAACCTCTTCGTCACCCTCGAGGGAGACACGATCGCGGATATCGCGTTTCAGGGATCGGGCTGCGCCATCTCCAAGGCGTCCGCGTCGCTGATGACGGACGCGCTGAAGGGCCGCAGCGTCGACGAGGCGCGCGCGCTGTTCGATCGCTTTCACCGGATGGTGACGACGCCGCCAGATGCGCCGGTCGAGGATCTCGGGAAGCTGTCGGTGTTCGCCGGCGTGCGTGAATTTCCCGTGAGAGTGAAGTGCGCCAGCCTTGCGTGGCACACGCTGAAGGCCGCGCTCGACAGGGAAGAGCAGGCATCCTCGGAATGAAGCCATTGCCCATGATTCCGCCCGATACGCCGGAACCGCCGGCATCCACCAACGAGACCGCCGGCCTGGTGCCGGACGAGGCGAAGACCGCGGAGCTGAAGCCGGAGATCGTCAAGGCGATCTCGACGGTGTACGACCCCGAGATCCCGGTGAATATCTGGGAGCTCGGCCTCATCTACGACGTCATCGTCGATACCGAGGGCGTCGCCGGCGTGCGGATGACGCTGACGGCGCCGGGCTGCCCGGCCGCGCAGTCGCTGCCGGTGGAGGTCGCAGAGAAGGTGAAGGCGGTTCCCGGCGTCGCGGACGTGAAAGTCGACGTCGTGTGGGAGCCGGCGTGGACGAAGGACAGGATGTCCGACGCCGCGAAACTGCAACTGGGTCTGTGGTAATGCTGCGCTTATCCAAGAAAGCCGACTACGCGCTGATCGCGATGAAGCATCTGGCGATGCGGCCGGATAGCGATTCGGTCAGCGCGCGCGAGATCGCCGAGCAGTACGACATCCCGATCGAGCTGATGGCGAAGGTGCTGCAGCGCCTCGCACGTCGCGGGCTGCTGGCCTCGCATCAGGGAACGCGCGGCGGCTACCGGCTCGGCCGGGCTGCGGCAGCGATCTCTGTCGCCGACGTCATCCAAGCGATCGACGGGCCGCTGACCGTCACCGCCTGCTCGTCCGACTCCGAGAACTGCGATCAGTACGGCAAGTGCAGCGTCCGCGATCCGCTGTGGCGAATCAAGGATCGCATCCTGGCGGCCCTGGCGACCTGCTCGCTGCAGGAAGTGGCAACCGAGTCCGTCAACGACGAGCCGCCGCAGCCGCCGGCGTCGCCGATCGTCTTCGCGCGCAAGATTTGATGCAGCGTGGCGGAACTGAAGTTCCGCCCTACGGTTGCTGCCGTAGGGCGCAACTTCAGTTGCGCCAACACAGACGGCCGCACGCTCAAAATGAAACCTCTTTACCTGGACTACCACGCGACGACGCCAGTCGATCCACGCGTGCTCGACGCGATGCTGCCGTACTTCACGGAGCGCTTCGGCAACGCGGCGAGCCGGCAGCATGCGTACGGCTGGGAAGCGGCGAAGGCCGTTGACGAAGGCCGCTCACAGGTTGCCGCGCTGATTGGCGCGTCGGCGTCCGAGGTCGTCTTCACCAGCGGGGCGAGCGAGTCGAACAATCTCGCGATCAAAGGCGCGGCGTACGCGAATCGCGAGCGTGGCAACCATCTCGTCACCGCGGTCACGGAACACAAGTCGGTCCTGGATTCGTTCAAGCGCCTCGAAGCAGAGGGCTGGCAGGTCACCTGGCTCGGCGTCGATCGCGAAGGGTTCATCGATGTCGACGAGCTGAAGGCGTCGGTCACCGATCGCACGGTGCTCGTCTCGATGATGGCCGCCAACAACGAGATCGGCGTGATTCAGCCGCTTGCCGCGATCGGCGCCATCGCACGCGAGCGTGGCGTCCTCTTCCACACCGACGCCGCGCAGGCCGCCGGCAAGGTCCCGATCGACGTGAACGCCATGCAGATCGATCTGCTGTCGCTCACCGGTCACAAGTTCTACGGCCCGAAGGGCATCGGCGCGCTCTACGTGCGCCGGCGGCGGCCGCGGCTGAAGCTTGCCGCGCAAATCGACGGCGGCGGCCACGAGAACGGCTTCCGCTCCGGGACGCTCAACGTCCCGGGCATCGTCGGGCTGGGCCAGGCGTCGGAGATCTGCCGCAGCGAGATGAGCGGAGAGGCGGCGCGTCTCGCGGCGCTGCGCGATCGTCTGCTCGCATCGCTTCAGAGCCGGTTGCCCGGTGTGACCGTCAACGGGCCGCTCGCCGATCGACGGCTGCCGCACAACCTGCACGTCAGCTTTGGCGGCGTGGAAGGCGAAGCGCTGCTGATGGCGCTCGGCGATCTCGCCGTGTCAACGGGCTCGGCGTGCAGTTCCGGAAGCCAGGCGCCGTCGCACGTACTCCAGGCGATCGGGGCGATTGACGCCGCGCCGCAACCGTCGGCCTCGATCCGCTTCGGCCTCGGGCGCACGACAACGGAACAAGACATCGACTTCGCGGCAGATCGCGTCGCGACCGTCGTCTCCAGCCTGCGCCTGCGCAGCGGATCAGGCGTCGAAGTATCCATTCGTTCTCGAACTGCCACCTGACCTTCGCCTCACGTCACCTCTCCGGGCGAATGTTCTGGTTGTGGTGGAAGACATTGTCCGGGTCGTACGTCCGCTTCACGTCCACCAGCCGATCGTAGACGCTGTCGCCATACGCTTCGCGCACCCGGCCGGCCTCCTCGTCGCCACCGAGGAAATTGACGTAGACGCCCTGGCGGAAGCGGCCGAGAGCGGCGAAGAACTCTTTCGTCCACGCGGTGTCCCGGTCGCCGACGTCCTCGCCGGGCCGCCACACGGCATCGATCGTGATCGCGTGCGACGCCTGCCGGTTCCCGAACGCCGTCGCCCCCTCGGCAACCCTGCTCACGGCACCCTCGAGATGGAACATCGCCACGTACGAGCGCGGTGACGAGCAAGTGAACGCGTGCCCGGCGATCGCGTCGATGAGATCGTCGCGGAGTTCGGGGAGATGCGTGGACCTCCAGTAGTAGTTCAGGCCGTGGGGGACCGTCGAGTCGATCGCGCTCTGGAATCCGGCGTACGGCGTGGGTCCGACCAGATCGACGAGCGGAGCGTGGAATGCGCGGAGCGGGCGGAGCACGTGCTCGGCAGCCTCGATCGGCCCGGCGTAGCACGTTCCGATCATCACCATCGGGCGCCAGTGCAGATCCTCGGGGATTGCCGGCAGCGGCGGCGCGGCCCCGAACCTCACGACGGTGCCGAGCTCGTCTGGCGCATCGTGGATGAAGTCGCGGTAGAAGCGGAGGACCTCCAGGGCGTCGGCCGCGTCCCAGAGAAGGGGCCCGGCGAGGACGACCGGTCCGACGGCGTGGAGGCGGAACTCGAACGCGGTGACCACGCCGAAGTTGCCGCCGCCGCCTCGTAACGCCCAGAACAGGTCGGGGTGCTCGTCCTCGGAGGCCCGCAGCCGCTCGCCGTCGGCCGTCACGACATCGGCGGCAAGGAGGTTGTCGACCGTGAGGCCGTGCTTGCGCATCAGCCACCCGACGCCACCGCCGAGCGTGAGCCCGGCGACTCCGGTGTGGCTCACGATTCCGCCGGTGGTCGCCAGTCCGTGCGCCTGCGTCTCGTGGTCGACGTCGCCCCACAGCGCACCGCCTTGCACCCACGCCCTTCGGGCGGCGGGATCGACCCGTACGGCCCGCATCGCCGACAGGTCGATGACGATGCCGTCGTCGCACACGGCAGTGCCCGCCACGTTGTGGCCGCCGCCCCGTATGGCGATGGGCAAGCCGTGGTCGCGCGCGAAACGTACGGCTGCGACCACGTCGATTGTCCCCACGCAACGGGCGATGAGTGCCGGGCGCCGGTCGACGGCGCCGTTCCAGACCGCACGGGCGATGTCGTAGTCGGCGTGGCTGGCGCTGATCAGCCGGCCTCGGAACCCGGCGATCTCGCCGACGGCCGGTTTCCCGGTGTGGCCCACTTCCGCGGTCGTCGTTGTCGTCATGCGATCCTCCTCTCTCGAGGACGGCATCGGACCACCGTGGGGCGGCGGGTGACAAGTCAAGAATCTGGACTTCACAACGGACCGGGCGTGCGCAACACTGACGCCGTGAGAACGTACGGCCAGTACTGTCCGATCGCCCGCGGCGCTGAGATCTTCGCCGAGCGCTGGACGCCGCTCATCGTCCGCAACCTGCACCTTGGGTGCGGAAGCTTCAGCGAGATCCTGGAGGGCGCACCCGGCCTTTCGCGGACGCTGCTCTCACAGCGGCTGCGGCAGCTCGAACGGCTGGGCGTCGTGCGGTCGGCACCCAAGCCCGGTGGGCGCGGCCATCGGTACGAGCTCACGTCTGCGGGCCACGATCTGTTCAAAGTGTGTGTGTCACTCGGCGAGTGGGGCGCGCGCTGGCTCGAGATCGCCCCGGAGAACCTCGATCCCTTCGTGGCCCTGTGGTCGATGTGCACCGCGCTCCGACGAGATCGGCTCCCGGATCGGCGCGTCGTCATCCGCTTCGATTTTGCCGGGGGGCCGCGCCCCGAGCGCTACTGGCTGCTCGTCGAGCGCGGAGACACCGAGATCTGCAAGACGAACCCCGGTCTCGACGAGGACCTCTACATCACCGCCGAGGCCGAAGCCTTCGTCAAATGGCACGCCGGTCAGCTTTCCTGGGCCCAGGCCATCCGCGACGACCGCATCCAGGTCGATGGACACCCGTCGCTGGTAAGAGCCTTTCCAACCTGGAACGCCCGCAGCATGTTCGCCCACATCAGGCCGGTCTCTCGCACTGTCACGAGCGCTGCAGGTTGACATCGTCGGATGCGCCACGACCGGGGTGGGGGGTTTTTTTTTAATTTTTTTTTGTTTGAATTGTAAAAAAAAAAAAATAAATATGA
>JBMDXB010000135.1:0-9766 GCA_048594885.1 Vicinamibacterales bacterium | reverse complement strand
CTTCAGGCGGCCGAGCGCGATCAGCCACCAGTCCGTTCCCGACGCGAGGCGGTTGCCCCCAGACACCGTTGGGTCCGCGCAGAGCGGTACCGCAACGTCGAAGCTGCGGCCGACTTCCAGCCCGAGGAAGGCCGCTGGCGTCACGCCGACGATCTCTGCCGGATGTCCGTTGAGCCGCAGCGTTTGCCCGACGGCCGCGGGATTGGCTCCGAACTCGCGCTGCCAGAACGCATGGCTCAGGACGACGCGCGGGGCGCAGCCTCGGCGGTCGTCGGCGTCGCGCAGCAGCCGGCCGGCCGCGGGCGTCACGCCCAGGAGGTCGAAGAGGCCGCCGGTGACCATCAGCCCGCGAACAAGCCGCATCTCGCCGCCCGACGCGAGGTCGAAGGTCTCGGCGCTCCACGCCGCGACGTCCGTGAATGCCTCCTGGCTGCGGCGCAGGTGCTCGAAGATTGGGTTGGTGATGGGATCGAAGGGGCCATGGAAGTTGCCGCGCGCGCCGGTCGCGTCCTCGAGACGGATGCGCACCAGTTCCTCCGGGCGGCTGACGGGAAGCGACCGCAGCCGCACGGCGTCGATGATGCGGAAGATCGCGGTCGTCGCGCCGATCCCGACGGCCAGCGACAGGACGGCGGCGAGCGTGAACGCCCGGTTGCGCAGCAGGAGCCTGAAGCCGTAGCGCAAATCCTGGGCGAGCCGCGACAGCCCTGCGTAGCCGTCCATCTCCCGCGTGACCTCCGCGACGGTGAGCACGTTGCCGAACTCGCGGCGCGCGGCCGCTTCCGCCTCGGCGCGCGATTCCCCGCGGTCCATTCGATCGCGCACGGCCATCTCGAGGTGGGTGCGAATCTCCTCGTCGATGGTGTCAGCGCGTCTCCACGGCAACTTCATGTCTCGGCCCTTGAATGGCGACTTCTGCCGCCTACTGCCTACTGCCTACTGCCTACCGCCTACCGCCTACTGCTTACTGCCTACTGCCTACTGCCTACTGCTCGCTCTCCACGCGGCGATCGAGCACGCCGGCAACCGCCTCGACGAGCCGTTGCCACCGCGTCCGCTCCGTCGTCAGGTGGTCACGCCCCTTCTTCGTCAGCCGGTAGACGCGCGTCCGCTGGCCGTTCTCCGACGTCTTCCACGAGGCCGCGACGAGCTTCTGCCGCGCGAGCCGATGGAGCGCCGGATAGAGAGAGCCCGCGTCCACCTGAAACGCGTCGCTGGAGTTGGCGCGAATCGCCTGCGAGATGCCGTAGCCGTGCTGCGGCCCCCACTGCAACGTCTGGAGGATCAACAGGTCCAGCGTCCCCTGCAGCAGCTCGATCCGGTTCTCGTACCGTGTCTTCGGGATCATGGGTATAGTCAGCCTATACCCACACGGTGTCGTTTGTCTATACCCTGGCGTCGGTGCCGGCGGGCGTCTCCAGCGTCACCAGATCCTCGGCCGCGGTCTCGTGCGACAGCGCCAGGCCCACCAGCGTGAGCAGCGCCGCGCCGGTGAGGTAATAGCCGACATACTGCAGGCCGTAGTTCTTTGCCAGCCAGGTCGCGATGTACGGCGCCAGCGAGGCGCCGACGATGCCGGCGAGGTTGAACGTGAGCGAGCTGCCGGTGTAGCGGACGTGCGTCGGGAAGAGCTCCGACAGCACCGTTCCGAGGGGACCGTACGCCAGCCCCATCAGCCCGAGCCCGACGCCGAGCGTCAGGCCCGCCCCGAGCGTGCCGGCGGCGAACATCGGCGCCAGCACCAGGCCGAACAGCGCGATGCCCGCGGTGGCGCCGACCAGGGTCGGCCGGCGGCGACGCTCCGCCAGCGCCGCGGAGATCGGAATCGTCACGGCGAAGCACGCGACGCCGATCAACTGGATGCGAAGGAACTCGTTCCGCGTGAATCCCAGCGCCGTGGTTCCCCACGCGAGCGTGAACACCGTCATCAGATAGAACAGCACGAACACGGCGAGCGAGACGAGCACGCCGACGACGAGCGTGCGGGGATAGTGGCGCAGCACGACGAGCATCGGCACGCGTACGCGCTCGCGACGCTGTACCGCCGCCGTGAAAACCGGCGTCTCGGTGATCGCCAGCCGCACGTACAACCCGACGAGGACGAGCGCCGCGCTCGCCAGGAACGGGATGCGCCAGCCGTAGGCGACGAACTCCTGCGTATTCAGCCTGCCCGACAGTGCGAGGAAAACCGTCGTCGAAAGAAAGAACCCGATCGGCGCGCCGAGCTGCGGGAACATGCCATACCACGCGCGCCTGCCGGGCGGCGCGTTCTCGATCGCGAGCAGCACCGCGCCGCCCCACTCGCCGCCGAGGCCGAGGCCCTGGCCGAAGCGGCACAACGCCAACAGCGCCGGCGCGGCGATGCCGATGGACTGATACGTCGGCAGCACGCCGATCGCCACCGTCGAAAAGCCCATCGTCAGCAGCGCGGCGACCAGCGTCGTCTTGCGGCCGACGCGATCGCCGAAGTGGCCGAAGAGCGCCGAGCCAATCGGGCGGGCGAGGAAGGCGATGCCGAACGTCGCGAGCGAGGCCAGCGTTGCCGTGGCGGGATCCGATGCGGGAAAGAACAGCGTCGGAAAGACGAGTACCGCCGCCGTGCCGTAGATGTAGAAGTCGAAAAACTCGATCGTCGTGCCGACGAGGCTGGCAAACAGGACCTGACGCGGGCTGTTGACGGACTTCACAGTGACGGCGCGATTCTACCGCGCCAGCAGCCGGCGTCCGAGATCGAGCAGCGCGCGTGCCTCGGCCGCCGTGGGTGCGTCGCCGACGACGCGCGCGACGCCCATTTCGGTCTTCGATCCGCGCACCCAGAGAAAACCTTCGGCGTCCGGCCGGAACAGTCGCGCCTTCCAGCCATAGCCGGCCGCCGTCGGCCGCTCGGGACCGACGTAGCGCGTGTAGGAATAGACGATCTCGAAGCGCTGCCACGTCGACGCGAGCTCCGACGCGAACGCGCCGGGGAACTCGCGATCGAGCGTATCGACCGTCGCCGGCCAGTCCGTCGGCGCCCTGTGCTTCTCCATGAACGATCGCTGCGACGGCAGGACGTGGATGAAGCCCGCGAGATCCGGCTCCATCGGCCGTTTCGGCGAGAGCGTCTCGGCGATGATGCGCCGCAGCTCTGCGTCGGCCGCCGCGAGCAGCGCCCCGGCGCCGACGAGCGTGCCGTCGCGGCAGGTCGTTCCCGAGAACACCGTCCCGCCGTTCGGTCCCTCGACGCCGACGACGGCGCAGAGGCCTCGCCGTTCGAGGTCTTGCATCTTCGTCACGACGTTGATCTCGCCGGTTTCGACTTCGAAGACGTCGGCGCCGAATGCCGCCGCGACCTGCTTCACGCGGCACGACGTCGCATCCGACGCGACGACGGCCGGCCTGCGCGCGTCACCGGAACGGCGGTGAACTGCCAGCGCGATCGCCGTGCTGATGGCCGCTGCCGCCTGCGGCGACGGGATGTGCGTCTGGCCCGCGGCATCGACGTACGTCAGGTTGCCGCGGTCGGCGTCGAAGTCGTAGGCCAGGCCGAACAGCGCCCGTTCGGCGCGGACGCGTGCGGCAATCGCGTCGAGGACGTGCGTGCCGTCCGGCTGCGCGTGCTCGACATCGATCTCGTGCGCGACCTGTCCCTCGATACCGTTGATGACGGTCGGTTCGACGCCGAGCGCCCGGAAGGCGCGCTCCGCGACAACCGACGCGGCGCCGCCATTCGGATCGACGACGACGCGGACACCTGGCGCGCGGATCGCGTAGGTGTCGGACAGGAACGTGACGTAGTTGTCCAGCGCCCGCTCGCGCGCACGCTGGTCGGTGATCGTCGCCAGCGGCGCTCGCCACGGATGCGGCGCGAACGCGTTCGCCGCGCGAATCAGGTTGCCCATCTCGGCGGCGGACAGCAGCGCGCCGGGCGGTGCCGGGTCGACGCCGAACGTCTCCACCCCCGTCGCATACTTCCAGCCGTTCTCGTCGATGGGATTGTGGCTCGCGGTGATCATCACGCCGCCGTGCGCCTCGAACAGCCGCACCGAGTGCTGCCAGATCGGCGTCGGGACGATGCCGAGATCGATCAGCTCGAGCTCGACGCCGAGGTCGTGGCAGGCGGTGATGAGGCCGCGCGCCTGCGCGCGCGAGAGCGTGATCCCCGTGGGGCGCGGATCGCGCGCCAGGACGATGGCCGCCTTCGGCGAAGGATTGGCCTGCAGCCGCGAGACGGCATAGCAGTACGCATGACGGAACGCGAACGCCTCATCGTCCGCCGTGACGTCCGGTCCCGGCCCGAGCTTCGCGCGGACGCCGGAGTAGGATTGCAGCCACGTAGCGCCAGCCATCGCGTCAACCGCGCAACGCTATGACCGCGACGCCTCCGGGAACTTGTAGGGCGCGCGGTATCGGTACGTCAGCAGCTTGTTCGCCTCCGCGTTGTTCGTGAAGCGCTCGGCGGCGCGATCCCATTCGAGATACGACTTCGTCTTGTGCGCGACGTTGGCGATGAGCGTCGCCGACGTGCTGCGATGACCTGTCTCGATATCGCAGTTGCACGCCGCGCGGCTCTTGACGCAGTCGAGGAAGTTGCGCGCGTGATGCGCGGTGTCAGCGTTGCCGGCCGCGCTCTGCGACGGCTCGATCATCGGCTTGGCGCCCGTGCGGTAGCCGCGCTCGTACTGCCGGTCGACCGGCGTCCTCGCGGGGAACTCGTTCGGCGTAATCGAGTCGGGCACGATTTCCCACCCGTTGCTGAACAGCAGCATCGTCCCCTTCGTGCCGCGGAACTCGATCTCGACGCGATTGTCGCGCGCGGCGGGCAACGCCGTCGCGTTGAACTGCGAGAAGGTTACGAGCGTGTTGCCGGGATACGTCCAGATCACCTCGAGCGTGTCGGGGATGTCGCGGTTGTCCTCGACGACGTACTTGCCGCCCATGGCGGTGACGGCGAGCGGCGCGTCCTGGCCGAGCGCCCAGTGGATCGCGTCCATGTAGTGGACGCCGAAGTTCGTCACCTGGCCGCCGGAGTAGTCGTAGAACCAGCGGAAACGGTAGAACGTGCGGTTCTTGTTGTAGGCGCGCTTCGGTGCCGGGCCGAGCCACGACTCCCAGTCGACGCCGGCCGGCGGCTGACCGTCAGGCGGATTGCCGATGCCCTTCGGCCACTCGTTCTGGATGTGGAACGATCGCGCAACGGTGACCTTCCCGATCGCCCCGCTGCGCACCAGCTCGCACGCCTCGCGCACGAACGCTGACGATCGGCGGTGGATACCGACCTGGACGACGCGCTTGTTGCGCCGCGCCGCGGTCACCATCGCGCGCCCTTCGGCGACGACGAGCGAGAGCGGCTTCTCGACGTAGACGTCCTTGCCGGCGTCGCATGCCTGGATCATCTGCAGCGCGTGCCAGTGATCCGGCGTGTTGATGACGACGGCGTCGAGATCCTTCATCTCGAGCAGCTTGCGGTAGTCGGAGACCTTCGCCGGCGATCCGCCGGCCTTCTTCGCGGCGAAGTCGATGTACGGCTGGTAGATATCGCAGATGCCGACCACCTCCGCGTCCTGGTGCTTGAGGAACGCGTCGAGCACCTGGTCGCCGCGGTTGCCGACGCCGATGAACCCGAGCCGCACACGCTCGTTGGCGCCGAGGATGCGCGTCGCGCCCAAGGCGGTCGCCGCCCAAGCGGCGGCCGCAGTCTGTCCGAATTGACGGCGGGTGACTTTGGTCATGCGCCGAATGATACTCCTCTGCGCGGCGGCCTGCCCGAATCGGTTTACCATCACGCGCTATGAAGAAGACGCTCCTCGTCGTTGTCGGATTGGCGATGGCTTTCCCCGCGGCGCGAGCGGCTGTACCAGCCACGGAAGCGATCGATTCGCTGCTGGCCGCCGCGGTGGGCGGGAAACGCGTGCCGATGGTCGTGGCCATAGTAGTGGACGCGACAGACGTGGTCTACGAGCGCGCGATCGGCGCTCCGAAGAACGCCATCTTCGCGATCGCCTCGATGACGAAGCCAGTCACGTCGGTGGCGGTGATGCAGCTCGTGGAGTCGGGCAAGATCAAGCTCGATGAACCGGCTGCGACCTACCTGCCGGAACTGGGAAGAGTACAGGTGCTCGACGGCGGGAAGCGGCGTGCGCCGAGGTCGCCCATCACGGTGCGGCAGCTCCTCACGCATACGGCCGGCTTCGGTTACGAGTTCATGAACAAGGATCTGTTCGACCTCGTGAGCCGAAAGGAGCTGGCCAGCGCCCGCGATGGAGGCGACGCGTTTCTGAACGCACCGCTGGTGTTCGATCCAGGGACGCGATGGGAGTACGGGATCAACACGGACTGGCTCGGCAGGATCGTCGAGCGCGTGAGCGGGCAGACGCTCGACGCCTACCTCCGCTCGAAGATTTTCCAGCCGCTCGGCATGGTCGATTCGTACTTCAACGTGCCGGCCGCCAAGCAGTCGCGCATCGCCGCAACCTTTCAACGCAGCCCCGACGGGAGCCTCCAGAAGATGCCGGCCGGTGAGGCGCCGAAGCCCTCGACGTTCTATTCGGGAGGCGGCGGGCTGTTCTCGACAGCGCCCGACTACCTGCGCTTCGTGCGCGCGATTCTGGCGGGCGGAACGCTGGACGGACGGCGCATCCTGTCAGCCGACACGGTCGCCACGATTGGTAAGAACCACATCGGCAATCTGACGATCCGCCCGATGCCCAGCCTGGTGCCGCCGTTGCTGACGGATAATGCGGCCTCGCCAGGTGGACTCGACAAGTTCGGCCTCGGGTTTGCGATCAACAGCAAGCCGAATGGAACGGCGCGCGCCGCGAACACGCTGGCCTGGGCCGGCATCTTCAATACGTTCTTCTGGATCGATCGCGAGAAGCAGATTGGCGTGGTGCTGATGACGCACATGCTGCCCGGGCTCGATCCGGCGGCTGTCAAGCTGGTCGAAGACTTCGAGCGGGCGGTCTACGCCTGGAAGAGCGGCAACACCAAATAGCCGCGGCTGCACCCACGCGCGCCGCGACGGTCATCGCTGCTCGACGACCGGCAGCTCGATCGAGCTCGCCTGCCCGGGCGCGTGATAGAGGCGCTGGACCGCCTTGCGATAGTCGGCAGGCTTCGCGAAGAAGATGCTGGCGACGAACGTCTGCGGGTTGCGGTCGTAGAGCGGGAACCAGGTGGATTGCACGTGGACCATCAATCGATGGCCGGGCAGGAACACGTGGTTCGTCGTCGGCAGCGCGAAGCGATACGACAGCGGCGTATCCGGCGCAATCGGCTGCGGCGAATCGAGGCTCTCGCGATAGCGTCCGCGGAAGATGTCGGCTGACACCATCAGTTGATAGCCGCCCATCTCGTGCTGGCCGGCGACTTCCCCCGGATACACGTCGATCAGCTTGACGATCCAGTCCGAGTCCGTGCCGCTCGTCGACGCGACGAGGTGGACCCGCGGCTCGCCGCTGATCTTCAGACGCGTCTTCAAAGGCTCCGACGAGAACACTGCGACGTCCGTCCTGCTGGCGGCATCGCGCTGGTCGCTCACGAGCCACTGCTGCCAGTTCGGTCCGGAGGCTGGACCGACGGGCCGCGGCCGGTAGGGTACGGGTTTCGCGGGGTCGGAGACGTACTCGGTGTAGGCGAGACCGCCGCCGGCGGGCGCTGCCTGCGTCAACGACGAACGCGCGCCAAGGTAGAACGGCGTCGCGCGGATCGCGCAGCCGCTCGGACAGCCGGCCGGCCACGCCGTCAGCGACAGCCAGGTGTTCGTTCCGGTCTCGAACGCGCTCACCGGCGCGACCGCCTCGCCCCGCGCGCCGTCCTTCAAGTAGCGCGCGAGGAATGGCGCCAGGATCTGGCGGCGGAAATGGAGCGCCGTGTCGGCGCCGAAGCGCAGCGCGCCGAGCGAGCTGCCCTCGCGGATCTGCTGCCCGTGATACCACGGGCCCATGACGAGGAAGACCTTGTCGTTCGCCGTGTCCTTCGGCTCGATCGCCTTGTAGACGGCGGGCGCGCCGTAGATGTCCTCCTGATCCCACAGGCCGTGCACGAGCATGACGGGCACGGCGAGCGGCTGCGCCGCGAGCAATCGATCCATCGCCTGCTCGCGCCAGAACGCGTCGTAGGCGGGATGCTCTTCGATCTTCCGCCAGAATCCCGTCTGCCCGAGCCCGCGCTGCCGCGCGAGCTCACCGGCGGACCCTGCCTCGAGATACGTGTCGTAGTCGTCGTAGTGTGCCGTCCACCATTGCACAGTGGAGCCGCGCGTTCCTTCCTGCCCGTAGATGTAGGGCATCATCTGCTGCCGGAACGCGCCATTGTGGAACCAGTCGTCGCCTTTCCAGCCGTCGACCATCGGGTTCATCGGCACGGCGGCTTTCAACGCCGGATGCGGATTGACCAGCGCCGTCAGCGAAAGGAAGCCGTCGTACGAGATGCCGAGGATCCCCACGCGGCCGTTGCTCTCCGCGACGTTCTTCACCAGCCAGTCGATCGTGTCGAAGGTATCCGTCGCGTGATCGACCGTCGTCGGATTCAGGGGACCGCGGAATGGCCGGTTCATCACGTAGTCGCCCTCGGAGCCGTACTTGCCGCGCACGTCCTGCACGACGCGGATGTAGCCACCCTCGACGATCACGTCGACGGCGTTGTCGTAGCCGTCGAGAACCGAGCCGAGGTGCGCACTCGACGAGTGGCTCGTCAGCGCCGCCGCGTCGTAGGGCGTCCGCGTCAGCAGCATCGGCGCGCCCTTCGCGCCTTTGGGGACGAGGATGACGGTGTGCAGCCTGACGCCGTCGCGCATCGGGATCATCACCTGACGGCGGACGTAATCGAAGCGGTCCGTGACCGGCTGGAACTGCGCCGGGATCTCGCCGGGCAGCCCCGGCTTCCCGGTCTGCTGCCGGCGGCCGTCGGCCGTCGTGGTGAGGACGACGAGAAGAGTGCCGCAGGCGGCACCGATAACACATGAACGTGAGGAGGAAGTCATCGTTTATCTCCGGCCGTTTCTCCAGGATTGAACGCCTCTTTATGGCATTGCCACAGTAACCGTCAATTACAATCTCGAGCGTGGCGAAGTCTGACAGGCTGACCGTCAGCAACATCCTCGAATCGCTGGTGCCGGGCTGGCCGCGCCGGTTTCGAGCTGATTGGCCTCCGGACGTATTCGCGGCGGCCGCCGCGCTGCTTCAGAAATCCGGCGCCTATTCACGAGTGGTAATGGGCAACTGGCCGCCAGACGGGACCGGCCGCGCCTGGGAGCTGAATATCCGAAAGATCGCGAAAACCTGGCGCTCAAAGGCGAACGGCGGACAGCCGGCTCCGTCGGCAGTGATGGCTTGGTGGAAACAAGTGGCGCTGGCTGGAGATGCCAGAATCGGAGAGCTGTCGGGTCAAGTGCAGGCGGTCGAGGCGCTTCTCCACCTGTGTGCTGCAGCTGACCAGGCATCCGCCGGACTCGGATTGCCCGCCAAGAAGACGGACCTAATGGAGTGGGAAGCACAGGATCTTCTCGACTCCGCGCGTCCCGGGGGCTCGACGCTTTGCAGGGTCGTGGACCCATCACGCTGTCGTGTGCTGCCAAAGATGCACACGACACAGCGGGGCCTGACCATTCGTTCGCTCTCTCACAACCTCGCGTTGTGCTGGACCGCAGACGTCGAACCTCGCTGGTTCCTCACTCCATCGCCAGGCTTCGCGAAGCGTCTGAACTTTCTGCTCGTCCCGTGGCCTTTGGTGTTGCCACCGCGCCAGTTCGTGCCTGCGCACCGGCGCACGGGGCTGCTTCGCAACA
>JBMDXB010000134.1:0-16782 GCA_048594885.1 Vicinamibacterales bacterium | reverse complement strand
CGCCGCGCAGAACACCAGGAACTGCATGTTGTCGTGCGGCGTGTCGCCCGGGTTCAACAGGTTGTTCCCGAGGTCGTCGCTCATGCTCCAGTTCAGATGCTTGCCGGAGCCGTTGACGCCGGCGAACGGCTTCTCGTGCATCAGGCACGCGAGGCCGTACTTCGGCGCCACCCGCCGCATCATCTCCATCGTCATCATCTGGTGATCGGTCGCGACGTTCGCGTTCTCGAAGACCGGCGCGACCTCGTACTGGCTCGGTGCGACCTCGTTGTGACGCGTCTTCACCGGCACGCCCACCTTGTACAGCTCGCGCTCGACGTCGTGCATGAACGCGAGAACGCGCTCGGGAATGGACCCGAAGTAGTGGTCCTCCATCTCCTGGCCCTTCGGCGGCCTGGCGCCGAAGAGCGTGCGTCCCGCGTTGATCAGATCCGGGCGGCTGAAATAGAACTGCCGATCGATCAGGAAGTACTCCTGCTCCGGTCCGCACGTCGTGTGCACGCGATGCGCCTTCGAGCCGAAGAGCTTGAGGATGCGGACGGCCTGCTTCGAGAGGGCTTCCATCGATCGCAGCAGCGGCGTCTTCTTGTCGAGCGCCTCCCCCGTCCAGCTCACGAACGCCGTCGGGATGACGAGCGTCGTCCCGCTGCCGGTGCACAGCAGATACGGCGGGCTGGTCGGATCCCAGGCGGTGTAGCCGCGCGCTTCGAACGTCGACCGCATGCCGCCCGACGGAAAGCTCGACGCGTCCGGCTCCCCCTTGATCAACTCCTTGCCGCTGAACTCGGCGACGGCCCGGCCGTCTGGCGTCGGCGACAGAAACGAGTCGTGCTTCTCCGCGGTGATGCCCGTCATCGGCTGGAACCAGTGCGTGTAGTGCGTGGCGCCGTGCTCGACCGCCCAGTCCTTCAGCGCGCTGGCGACGATGTCGGCGACCGCGGGGTCGATACCTTCGCCATGCGCGACCGCGCGGCGCAGCGCGCGATACACGTCCTTCGGCAGGCGCGCGCGCTGGACCTCCTCGTTGAACGTCAACGACCCGAAGTCGTCGGCGACGCGCCTGGCCGGCGCCAGATCGGCGCGCGGCGCGAGCGCGGGAGCCCAGGTGGTGATGCTGCGGATGGCGTCGTTTGCTGCTGCGGAGCCCATGACGGTGTGTCCTTTCTCGCGTGTCCCGGCAGGAGAGAGTGTGGCGAACGTCGAAGGGCTCATTATGCCCGGGGAGAACGGCCGGGACAAGGCGAAAGGACGGTATATACTTAACGATGTGAAACAAATCCAGGACTACTACGCGCCGCTCGTCGGCGAGTTCGAGCTGCTCGTGCTCCTGTCGCTGATGCGGCTCGGCGGCGGCGCCTACGGCGCGGCGATCCGCCGCGAGATTCGGGAGAAAACGCAACGCGATGTCGCCATCGGCACCGTCTACATGACGCTCAAACGGCTGGAACAGAAGAAGATGATCTGTTCCTACGTCGGCCTGCCGTCGCCGCAACGCGGCGGCCGGCGCCGGCGGCATTACGTCATGCACGAATCCGGTCAACACGCTCTCGGCCGCGCCTACCGCACCTTCCAGACGATGTCGGAAGGTTTCCACCAGGAATTGGCAGCGCTGTAATAATCGGCCTCGTCGTGCGTCAAGGCTGGGTAGGGCGGACGGCGGTGACCACAGCCAGCGCGCACGTCGACGAGCTGCCGATTTCCATGACATCCACGACCCCGCAGGCGGGGTTCGCCGATCTGTACGCGCGCCACTACGAGGCGGTCTTCCGCGCGGCCCTGCGCGTCACCGGGAATGCCGCCGACGCAGAAGACGTGCTGCAGACCGTGTTCCTGCGCGTCCTGGCCCGAGGTGGAGACGCCGCCGACGTGGCGCTTCCCGCCGCCTACTTCAGGCGCGCGGCCGTCAACGCAGCCGTCGACGTGCTGCGCCGCCGCGAGCTTCACGCTGAGTCCGCGTACGACGATGCGGCCCCGCACGCCGCCGTCCGTGGCCCGTCACTGCTGAAAGAGCGCCTTCGCCGCGCGATCGCCCGGCTGGACGGCGACGACGCCAGCCTGTTTCTGATGCGTCACGTCGAGGGGCTATCGCTCGTCGAGCTGGCCGTGACGTTCGGAATAGACAAGAACAACCTCGCCGTGAGGCTCCACCGCATTCGCCACCGGCTTCAGGCCGAGATGGAAAGGTAACGATGAGAATACTTGTCGCGTTCGCACTTGCGCTCACCGCACTGGCGCCGGCCGCTGCCGCCCAGACCACCGCCAGCTTCACCGGCAAATGGGAAGGCACCTTCACTCTGGAGCGCCCGGACGGCACCGAGGCTGAACCGCGTCCGGTCGTGTTCAACCTGACACAGAAGGGTAAGGAGCTCACCGGCACGGCAGGCCCCGCTGACAGGCAGTGGAACATCGAGAAGGGGGGCGTCGCGGACGGCAAGGCCACCTTCGAGATGCAGCAGCCCGACGGCCCGCTGTTCAAGTTCGTACTGACGATAGTGAAGGGCCGCCTCCAAGGGGAGATGACCGGCGAGCGCGACGGCGTCGTGCGTGGCAAGGCCAAGGTCGACGCCGCGAAGGTCGATCCCGAAAAAGGCAAGTAGAGCGAGGGGAGCAGGCCATGCTCGAGCGGTGGATCAGGGACTTCATCCACGCGGCGTGGAGTCTTGCGCGCGCACGGGGCTTTACGTTCGTCGTCGTCGCGACACTTGCGCTCGCCGTCGGAGCGAACGCGGCAATCTTCAGCGTCGTTGACGCGGTACTCCTCCAGCCGCTGGTGTACCCGCACGCAGACCGGCTGGTTCACATCGGCGGAACGGCGCCCGGAACGGACCTCCCTGCCGAGTTCGGCGTGCCAGACGAGCTGTACTTCGAGTACCGCGAGAGCGTTTCCGCGATCGAAGACATCGGGCTGTACGGCACGGGCTCGGCCACCTCGCGCGCGGAAGGACAGGTCGATCAGCTCTTTCTGACGCAGGCGACGCCGTCGTTCTTCACGACGCTCGGCGCCCAGACGCTGCACGGGCGGCTGCCAACCGACGCGGACGGCAACCGTGTGGTCGTGATCAGCCACTGGCTGTGGCGGACATGGTTCGGATCCGATCCATCGGTCGTCAACAAGAGCTACACCTTCGCAAACGAAACACGCACCGTCATCGGCGTCATGCACCCGGAATTTCGCTTTCCGGATGAGCGCGTCGCGTTCTGGATTCCGATGACGATTCGCGCGGCGCAGGTGACGCCGGGCGGGTTCGGGCCACGCGCGATCGCGCGGTTGAAGCCCGGAACGGACCGGTCGACGCTGGCGGCGCAGCTCGAGCCGCTCGCGCGCCGCGTGCAGCAGCGGCTGGGCGGCCCGGCGCCCTATGTGCGGATCATGGAGCGTCACCGGCCGGTGGTGACAACGCTTCGCGAGCACCTTGTCGGCAACGCCGCAACAGCGCTGTGGATTCTGCTCGGCACGGTGGCGATCGTGTTCGTGATCGCATGCGCGAACGTGGCGAGCCTGTTCACGGTGCGCGCGGAGAACCGGCGGCGTGACCTGGCTGTCCGCCGCGCCCTCGGAGCGACGCGAGGAGACCTGATCCGCTCGCAGGTGACCGAGGCGCTGCTGCTCGCGGCTGCGGGAGGCGCGGCCGGCGCGCTCATCGCCTGGATCGGCGTCCCACTCCTCGTCCGCGCGGCTCCCGACGCCGTCGCGGGCGGATTCGGCGGTGCGCCGATCCCCGGACTGGCCAGCGCCGGGCTGAACTTCACGGCGCTGCTCTTCACGATCGGCCTCTCAGTCCTTGCGGCATGTGCGTTCGGCCTGTGGCCCGCTCTCCGCTTCTCGGGCCCGCGCCTTGGCAGCCTGCAGCAGGCCGGACGCGGCATCGTCGGCGGGAATCTCACGCGGGATGCGTTGGTGGTCGTGCAGACCGCCGCTGCGCTCGTCCTCCTGGTCGGATCGGCGCTGCTCATGCGGAGTTTCTGGCAGCTCAAGAACGTGGACACCGGGTACGAGACGGAGAACATCTTCACGTTCCAGATCGCGGCCAATCGCCCCGACCTGAAGGACCGCGCCTCGATGTCGAGGTTTCAGTACGCCTTCATGGATCGCCTGAAGGCGCTGCCAGGCGTTGAATCCGTGGGATACGTCACCACGCTGCCGCTGGACGAGGGTGCCGGCAGCCAGCACATCACAACTCCCGGCCTCGTCGCCAGCGGCGCCGAAGCGCCTCTCGTTCGCCACGCCGGCACCGGCGGCGCGTACTTCCAGACGATGGGCATCGAGCTCGTGCGCGGCCGTTACTTCGATCGCGTCGAGGAAGAACGGGCGATGCCGCTGGTGATCGTCAGCCAGGCGGCCGCCCAATTGCTCTTTCCCGGTGAGGATCCGATCGGCAAACAGTTGCGGCCGGCCTCCGGCAGCAACCAGACGTGGTACAGCGTCATCGGTGTCGTCGAGGACATCCTCGTCGACGATCTCCGCCGCAAATCTCCCGACCCGATGGTGTACCTGCCCGCCGTGTCTTCGTCACCGGCATACGTCATCAAGTCCGCCCGCGCGGAGCAACTCGAGCAGGAGGTCCGCGCAATCGTCCGTGAGGTCATTCCGGCCTCGCCGACGTATCGCATCTTCACCATGAAGCGCCTGGCCGCGAACGCGATGGCCAACCTGTCGTTCACGATGCTCATGGTCAGCATCGCGGCGGTGCTGGCGCTCGTGCTCGGCGCCGTGGGGCTGTACGGCGTGCTCTCGTATCGCGTCTCGCGGCGCGTGCAGGAGATCGGCGTGCGCATGGCGCTGGGCGCCGAGGCAAAGACCGTACGGCGGATGTTCGTGTGGCAGGGCGGGCGCGTCGCCGTCGCCGGCATCGCCGTCGGGATGCTGGCGGCCATCGGGCTCACCGCGTACATCCAGACGCTGTTGTTCAACGTCGGGCGGCTCGATGGCCTCGCATTCGGCGGAATGTCCGTCACCATGCTGGCCGTGGCGCTGTTGGCGAGCTACGTCCCGGCGCTCCGCGCGTCGCGTGTCGATCCGGTCGTCGCGCTGCGGGCGGAATAGACTCAGCGGCTTGGTTCCGGCGGCGTTTCCTGTGGAGGGCCTCGAGCTCGGCGATGCGCTCGAGGTCCTTTGACCGGCCGGCTGCCCGTTTGAGGCGGATCAGCGTCTGGAGATTGACGAACCGGCAGGCGAGCCCGGCGACGTCACGCACCTCTGAGTGCGGCAGCAACGCCTCGTACGTGCCGCCACCCGTCGCCTCGCCGAGCAGATCGAGATCTCCAGCCAGCGTCGCGAGCGTGAAGTTCAGGCCCTGGCGAATGGTGTTGCCATCGAATCGGAACGGAAGTCCGGGGGGCGCGCCTCGCAGGTACGGTTGGAGGGACTCGAGCGCGCGCGCGAGATGGTCGATGTTCTCAGGGGAGCGGCCCCGTACACGACGTCGAGATCCACGGTGATATGCGCCGAACCGTGTGCGGTCGCCGCAAATCCGCCAATGACGATGAACTCGACCTCGGCCTGCGTGAGTACCGTCAAGAGCCGCTCGAAATCCGTCACGGCGCCCCGGTCTTCACACGCGAGGCGCGTACAGTTTCGCTGAATCGGAGAGCGGCGACCATCTTCCGCACCCGTTCGGTGGTCGTGAGCCGGAGGTTCTCGCGCAGCAGCGTACGATCGACATCCCGTTTGTACGCCTCGATTGTCGGGTTGGGATCCAGGGATACGGTCAGGAACGCAGGATCCGGAGGCTCCACGATTCGAGTAGACCCCCGACTTGTCGGTGTAATAGTCGGCCTCGCCGCGCGTCAATGCTGGTAAGGCGCTCAGCGCGTGAGAGCGCGTGTAGGGGAGTCCCGCCGAGGGGCGAAGCCCGTCGGATAAGACTGGAGAAAGCGATGTCCGAAGATCGCCTGGACCAAGCACTGCGTGAAATGAAGGCAGAAGACGTGGACGCCGGCACGCTCGAGACGGCGCGGGCGCGCGTTTGGGAGACGATGGCCACCGCCGGCAGCGGCGTGTGTGCGGAGTTCCGGCAGGACTTCCCCGCGTACGTCAGCGGCGAACTGGCCGCCAGTCGGCTCCTGCTGGTCGAAGATCATCTCAGCCGCTGCCCCGCCTGTCGTACGCGGATCGCCAGCATGAAGGGCGAACGAGTGGTCGTCGCCATGCCACGGCGGTCCTCCCGCCGCTGGGTGCAATGGGGAGGCATGGCCGCCGCGGCGACGCTGCTCCTGGCGGTTGCCTATGCCGGCCGTGACGCCATCGACCGCATGATGGCGCCCGGCGGTCCGCGGGCGACGGTCGTTTCCGCGAACGGTGCCGTGTACCGCGTGCCGGTTGGCTCGCTCGACGCAGGGGCCGCGATCAACGAAGGGGAATCGCTCCGTACAGGCCCTGGAGCCCACGCGATGTTGCGGCTCGCCGACGGATCGATCGTGGACGTCAACGAACGCACGGAGCTGTTCGTGTCGGCCGCGTGGACCGGGCAGGCCATTCATCTTCAGCGCGGCGACATCATCGTCAAGGCCGCCAAACAGCACCGAGGCCGGCTGCGGGTTCTGACGCGCGATTCCGTCGCCTCGGTCAAGGGAACCGTGTTCGCCGTGTCGGCCGGCATGGGCGGCTCCGTGGTGTCGGTGGTCGAGGGTTCCGTGGCGGTAGACCAGCCGGGCCGCAACGTGGTCCTCAGCCCGGGCCAGCAGGCTGCCTCGAACCCGGCGCTCGCCACGCCGATCGCGGAAACCGTCTCCTGGAGCCCGGACGCGAACGCCTACCTGGAGCTGCTCGGATCGCTCGCGAAGATCGAGCGCGAGCTGGCGAATTTTCCGACCGAATTGCGGACCAGCTCGGCCCTGCTCTCGTATCTTCCTGCGGGCGCCGTCGTCTACGGCGCGGTCCCGAATCCAGGCATCACGGTCGGACGTGCCGTCGGCCTCGCCGAGGAACAGTCGGCGCAGAATGCGACGTTCGCGTCGTGGTGGAATTCCGAGGCGGGCCAGCGATTGAGGCAGATGGCGACACGCGTGCAGTCGGTGAACGCGATGCTCGGCGAGGAAATCGTCTTCTGCGCCAGCATCCCGGCGCCGAACGACGTGGTGCCGATCGTGATGGCCCGCGTGCAGGGCGGCAAGCGCGCGGCGCTCACGAGCGCACTGCAGGGGCTGTTCGTCGAGGCGGGCGAGTCTCCCGAAGCGTATTCGGTGTCCGATGACCTCATGGTCGTGACGGACTCGCCGGCTCACCTGTCGTGGGTCCTCGCTCGTCTCGGGCAGGGCGCCAGCTCTCCGTTTGCGACGGCCATCGCCGACCGGTACCGGCGCGGCGTCGGCTGGTTGATCGCGATGGACTTCCAGCCGCTCGTGGCGATGGCGTCCCAGGACGATGCGCCTCCGATCGAGCTCGCCGGGATGATGGGCATGAAACACGCTTTCGTCGAGCAGCGTGCGCCGGCCGGCGCGGAGGAGAACGAGGTCACGTTCACCTTCCAGGGGCCGCGAACGGGAATGGCGTCGTGGCTGGCTGATGCGGGCTCGGGCGGCGCGGCGGAGTATCTACCGTCCGATGCCCTGCTCGCCAGCTACGTCTCGACGCGCGAGCCCTTGCACCTGTTCGAGGAGATCACGGCGCAGATTACCAAGTCGGAGCCGGACTTCGAACGGGGGCTGGCGGAGATGGACGCGAAGCTCGGCGCCGGGTTCATCCAGAACCTCACCGCGGCGTTTGGAACCGAAGCGGCCCTGGCGCTGACGGGATTCTCGGCGAGCGGCCCGACGTGGGTCATGGCGAGCCTGGCGAACAACCCGCCGGTGATCGACAGTTCCCTCCAGAAGCTGGTGGAAGCGTTCAACGCGGAACTCGGGCCCGACGCGCAGGCCAAGCGGATCGTGTTCGAGCAGGAGACCGCAGGCGGACGGACGTGGAGCACGATCAGACCGGGAGGGCTTCCGCTCCACTTCACCTGGACGTACGATCGCGGCTACCTGGTGGCGGCCTCCGCTCGTGGTGTCGCAGAGCGTGCCATCGCGATCCGGAATGCCGGGTCGCCGCTCGTCTGGTCGCCGGAGTTCCTTGGGCAGCTTCCCTCCTCTGCCGGACTGCATCCGTCAGCGTTCGCCTGGCTGAATACGAAGGGGGCATTCGGCCTGCTGTCTTCGCTGGCGTCGAACTCGGCGCTCGGCAATCTCGTAGCTGGACGCGATCCCGTTCTCGTGGTGTTCGACGGAAGCGCGGAACAGATCCACGCAGCCAGCCGGACCCGGGTGACCGGTTTACTCATGGACGTGATGCTGATCGAAAGCCTGGGCCGGGTGACCGCCGGGCAGCAATGAACTCGCCTATCGCACCGGTCGTTGAGCTCGAGGACCTGAAAGTCAAGCTGGGACGGCGGGAGATCCTTCACGGGATCACCTGCCGTCTCGGCGCGACAGGCACAGGAAAAGCGGTGGGACTGCTCGGTCCCAACGGCGCGGGCAAGTCCACGCTGATCCTGACGCTGCTTGGGTTTCTGCGTCCGAGCGCCGGACGCGCCCGTATCCTCGGCCTCGACTGCCGGCGTGACGTGGGCACCGTGCACTCCAGAATCGGCTACATGCCGGAGAACGACTCATTCGTCGGTGACATGACGGCGGTCACGTTCCTTCGTCAGATGGCCGAGCTCTCCGGCCTCCCGCCGAAAGAGGCGCTCGAGAAGGCGCACGAAGTTCTGTTCCATGTCGGGCTCGGAGAGGCGCGCTACCGCGAGCTTCGGACCTACTCGTACGGCATGAAGCAGATGGCCAAGCTGGCACAGGCAATCGTCCACGGGCCGGAGCTGGTCATTCTCGACGAACCGACCAACGGACTCGATCCGGCCGCGCGCCGGCGGATGCTCAAGCTCGTCGCCGAGATGAAGGAGGAGCAGGGGATGAACGTGCTCGTCTGCTCCCACCTGCTGCCCGACATCGAACAGGTGTGCGACGAGGCCGTGATCATGAAGGACGGCCTCATCGTGCATCACTGCAACCTCGAAGAGGAGCGGCGGTCGAACAGGTCCTTCGTCGAGCTGGAGGTCACGGGAGACGATCGCAACCTGCGGATGGCACTGCCTGGGATCGGTGCCGACGGCGTCTCCGAAGGCGGCGGGCGCTGGCGCATCGTTCTCCCGCCCGGCGTCGAGGTCGAGGCGATCTGGGGACTGGCGGCGAGCCAGAACCTGCTGGTGAGGAAGCTCACGCACCGGCGCGACACGCTGGAGGAGATCTTCCTGAAGGCGATGGGCCACCTGGCGCACACACCTGGGGAAGTCACGCCGCCTGCCACGCCGGAGCCCGAAGGGCGAAGGCGGGCGATTGACGTCGGTCGCAGTTAACGCGTCATGGCTGTTTACAAACGCGGATATCAGCGGTACGCGGGAACCCTCACCGGGCGCTGGACTCGATTTCTGGTCCTGCCTCGCTACGCCTGGCGGAGGCTCTACGAGCAGCGGCTCGTCGTCCTGCTCACGATGGCGACGTTCGTCTGGCCTCTCCTCTGCGCCGGCTTCGTCTATCTCACCAACCGCGTGGAGCTGCTGCAGGGACTCGATCAGGAATTTCGCCAGTTCATCCAGGTGAATGGCGAGTTCTTCCGCGTCTTCATGTACGTTCAGGGGATCTGCGCCGTCTTTCTGGCAGCGATGGCGGGGCCCGGCCTGCTCGCACCCGATCTCGCGAACAACGCGCTGCCGCTCTATTTGAGCCGGCCGCTCACGCGCTGGGGCTACGCGCTGGCGCGGCTCACCGTGATTGTCGGCATGCTGTCGGTCGTCACCTGGATCCCCGGTCTGCTCCTCGTCGGGCTGCAGGCCGGACTCGCCGGTGGCTGGTGGTTCCTGGCGAACTGGACGCTCGCTGCCGGCATGGTGGTGGGGTTCCTGCTCTGGGTGCTGCTTCTCGGCCTGGTGGCAATGGCGAGCTCCGCCTACGTGAAGTGGAGAGTCGTGGCCGGAGCAATCAGCCTCGCCTTCTTCTTCATCCTCGCCGGCGTCGCCGAGATGATCGACGAGATCTTCCGCGTCACCTGGGGGCATGTCCTGGATCCGGCGTGGGCGGTCAACCGCGTTTGGTGCGCGCTGCTCGGCGTCGAGGCCCCGGAAGGGCCGGGCGCCTGGGCCTCGCTGTTCGCGCTGTCTGGATTCGTTGGGCTGCTCGTCCTGGTGATCGAACGCAAGCTGCGGCCGGTGGAGGTGGTCCGGTGACAGAGGCGGCGCGAACGAGCGCAGCGAGTGAGCCACGCGAAGCCGCCTCCGCGCTACGCGCTACGGCGCCCAAAGCGGAGCGGCCGAATGAAGAAGATCTCGCGCTTGCCCGCCGAAGCCTCGGCGAAGGCGGGAGAGAGCGTGCAGGGGAGTCCGAGGGGCGAAGCCCCTCGGTGATTTTCGAAGAGGTCTCGAAGTTCTACGGCGAGGTGCTCGGCGTCAATCGCGTCACGCTGAACATCCCGCCGGGAATCACGAGCCTGGTCGGGCCGAACGGCTCCGGCAAGACGACGCTGATGAACCTGATGACTGGCCTGATCTTCCCCGACCACGGCCGCATCCAGATGCGCGGGATCTCTCCGCGCGATCCCGAAACGCTGATGCGGATCACCGGCTACGCGACGCAGTACGACACCGCGCCGCGATGGGCGACCGGGTTCACCTTCATCACCACCGGGCTGCTGCTCTTCGGCTACTCGCGATCCGAAGCGGAGCAACGCGCCTGGAAGGCGCTCGAGCGCTTGAGCCTGACCGAAGCGGCCAATCGCAAGGTCGCGGGGTACTCCAAGGGCATGCGACAGCGGGTGCGGCTGGCGCAGGCCATCGCGCACGATCCCGACGTCCTGGTGCTGGACGAACCGCTGAACGGACTCGACCCCCTGGTTCGTGCCGAGACGATCGACCTGTTCCGCGCGTGGGCCGCCGAGGGCAAGCACGTGATCATCTCGAGCCACGTGCTCCAGGAAGTCGACTTGATCAGCGATCAGGTCGTGCTGATCGCGAACGGGATGATCGTCGCCGAGGGGAAGATCCGCAAGGTCCGCGACGAGATCCAGGAGCATCCCAGCCAGTACATCGTCCGATGCCGGAATGCGGATGCCTCCGGTGTCGCGGCGCTGCTGTTCGAGGAGGACCACATCACCGAGATCAAGCTGAACGACGACCGAATGGGGATGCTGGTGATGACGCGGGATCGCGAGCAATTTGCGCGTGCGCTTGGACGGATCGCGCTCGACGGCCACAGGATCGAGACGGTCGTGCCGGCCGACGAGAACGTTGACGCGTTGTACGAGTATCTGATCGGCGGTAAGTCGTGATGCACCATTCCCTCTCCGGCCAGGTCAGGCAGGCGTGGACGATTGCGAAGATCGAGCTGCGGCGCGTGTTCTTCGCCAAACGCTCGTTGTGGGTCTACGCGCTGGCGCTCCTGCCTTCGGTGATCTTCTTCGCGCACGGTATCGACGCGAAGACGGATATCGAACGGCTGGGCCGCCGTGGCGTGACGCCGCCGGCCCTTCTCGACAGCATTCAGGAGCAGGAATCGCTCGACGAGATGAAGAAACGGTTGGGCGAGCCAGCCGGGCAGATGCGATCGGTGCAGAGCCGGCGCGTCCGGCAGGGCACGGGCAACCAGGGAACGACGACGCATCTGATCGAGCCGACGGCCGCAGGCCGGTTCGTCCGGCTGAACGTCATGCGTCCGTCCTACAGCGGTGAACCGGTCGCCAGGGTCTACGAGTTCGAAGTGTACGGGCCTGGGGGCCCCGTGAACCTCGCGCTCAACCGTCCCGCCACAGGAAGTGCTCCCTGCGGTCCGGATCAGGGACCGGAAAAGGCGGTGAACGGCAGCGTGGCGGGCGGCCAGGCCGACCGGTGGTGTTCCCAAGGCTGGTCCGCGTTCCTTCAGGTGGATCTGGGAACGGTCCGTCCGGTGGCGCGCTTCGTCGTCAAGCACGCCAGTGCCGGAGGCGAGCGGGCGGAATCCGACACCCGCGACTTCGACATCCAGGTGAGCGCCGACGGAAAGACCTTCACCACGGTCACCTCGTCGCGAGGCGCCGGGTTCGTCGAAGAGCGGATCGAGTACCGCACCCTCGTCTATTTCGACGGGCGGCGCGAGGCCCGGCTCCTGTTCGCCGACGGCAAGCTGCAGCACAGGCGCATCCGCCGCGTGCTCGACTTCGAAGAGGACCGGATGATCTTCGCGGGGATCTTCCAGTACTTCTACCTGCGGCTCGCGATCTTCTTCGGCTGTCTCGGCATCTTCATGTATCTGTTCCGCGGCGAGATGAGCAACCGGACGCTGCACTTCTGGTTTCTCGCGCCAGCGCGACGCGAGGTGCTGCTGGCGGGCAAATTCGCGGCCGGCCTGATTGCGTCGGCGGCGATCTTCGCCGGAGGGGCCCTGCTCACGTTCCTGGCGATGATGTGGCCGCACGATGCGGTCGAAGTCCAGGCGTATTGGAACGCCGGCGGCCTGGAACACCTGTTCTGGTATGCGACAGCCGCCGCGCTCGGCTGCGTTGGTTACGGCAGCGTCTTTCTCGCGGTTGGGCTCTACGTCCGCAATCCCATCATTCCGGCGGCCGTACTGCTTGTCTGGGAGGGCGTCAACGGCATCCTCCCGCACGTGCTGCAGAAGATGAGCATCCTGTACTACCTGCAGTCGCTCTGTCCCGTACCTGCGCCCATGGACGATGACGTGCCGACGCTGATCCGATTGCTGGCGGCGCCCGCTGCCCCGGCGTCGGGGCCTGGAGCGATCCTCGGGCTGCTGTTCCTGACCGCGTTCGTGTTGTGGGTTGCCGGCTTCGCGGTGCGGCGCATGCAGATCTCGTACGGCGCGGAAGCGTGACGCCCTACCACTTCACCTCGTGCGGCACGTATGGCTCCTCGAGCCGCTTCGCTTCGTCATCGCTGAGCGAGATCTCGAGCGCCGCGATCGCCTGATCGAGGTGCTCCATCTTCGACGCGCCGACGATCGGCGCGGTCACGCCCGGTTGCCGTAGCAGCCACGCCAACGCGATCTGCGCGGGGGCGACGCCGCGCTGCGCCGCCACGTCCGCGGCGCGCTCCGCCACCGCGAAGTCGGTGTCCGAGTAATATAGGTCGTGCGCGAAGGTGTCCGTCTTCGCGCGCGACGTATCGCCGCGATCCGTTCTGCGGCGATTCCCGGCCAGGAACCCGCGGGCGAGCGGACTCCAGGGAATGACGCCGATGCCTTCCTCGCGGCAGAGCGGCAGCATCTCGCGCTCTTCCTCCCGGTAGACCAGGTTGTAGTGATTCTGCATCGACACGAAGCGTGTCCAGCCGTGCCGGTCCGCCAGGTAGAGCGCCTTCGCGAACTGCCACGCGTACATGCTCGACGCACCGATGTAACGCGCTTTTCCAGCGCGTACGATGTCGTGAAGCGCCTCGAGGGTTTCGTCAATCGGCGTCTCCGGATCCCAGCGGTGAATCTGATACAGGTCGACGTAATCCGTGCCAAGCCGGCGGAGCGAGTTGTCGATCGAGGCGAGCAGATGCTTGCGCGAGAGCCCGCGGTCGTTCGGGTCATCGGTCATCGGCCAGAACGCCTTGGTGGCGATGACGACCGCGTCGCGGGTGGAGAAATCACGCAGCGCGCGCCCGAGGACCTGCTCTGACACGCCCTTCGAATACATGTCCGCGGTGTCGAAGAAGTTGATGCCAGCCTCGATGGCCCGCTTGATGATCGGCCGGCCGGCATCTTCCGGCAGGATCCACGGCCGCCAGCCGGGATCGCCGTAGGTCATCGCGCCGAGGCACAGGCGGGAAACCTTCAGACCTGTGCGGCCAAGATTCACGTACTGCATGAGCCATGTTAACTCCCAAGGACCAAGGGCCAAGGGCCAACCGGTTCAACTCCCAAAGACCAAAGACCAAAGGCCAACCGGTTCAACTCCCAAAGACCAAAGGCCAACGGCCAACTAAAATTGGGAGTTATCCGCTTGGAAGTTGGCCTTTGGAAGTTGGCCTTTGGGAGTTGAACCACTTGGCCGTTGGCCTTTGGTCCTTGGTCTTTGATGTAGCGCGAGTACTGAAGTGATCCGTCGGATCCTGCATGTAGACATGGACGCGTTCTACGCGTCGGTCGAGCAGCGCGACAATCCGGAGCTGCGCGGCCAGCCGGTCGCCGTCGGCGGCAGCCCGCAGGGACGCGGCGTCGTCGCCGCCGCGAGCTACGAGGCGCGCGCCTTCGGCGTCCACTCCGCGATGCCGATGGCGCGCGCGGTCAGGCTGTGTCCTTCGCTCGTCATCGTGCGGCCCGACTTCGGCAAATACAAGGACGCGTCGAACATCGTCTTCGGCATCTTCAGATCGGTGACGCCGCTCGTGGAGCCGCTGTCGCTGGACGAAGCGTACCTGGACGTGACGGAGAACGCCTGGGGCGAGACGCTGGGACGCGAAGTGGCGCGCCGACTCAAGGCGGAAATCAAGGCAGCGACGGGGCTGACGGCGTCCGCCGGCGTCGCGCCGAACAAGTTCCTGGCGAAGATCGCATCCGGATGGAAGAAGCCCGACGGCCTGACGGTGATTGCGCCCGAGCGCGTCGAGCGATTCCTGCAGAAGCTGCCGGTCGACGCGTTGTGGGGCGTCGGGCCGGTGACGGCTGCCCGCTTGCGGGAGCACGGCATCGAGCGGCTGGTCGACGTGCGGACCGCTGATATGAACCTGCTCCACGCGGCGGTCGGCAGCCTCGCAGACTGGCTGCGGGAGCTGGCCGACGGGCACGACGATCGGCCGGTGGAGACGGACTGGACGCCGAAATCGTCCGGCTCCGAAGAGACCTACGCGGAGGACATCACCGACATCGCCCGCGTCCGCGAGGAGATCGACACGATGGCCCGGGATGCCGCGGAGTGGCTGTCGCGCAAGGAGTGGCTGTGCCGCACCATCACGATCAAGGTGCGCTACTCGGACTTCACGACGATCACCCGGAGTCACACGCAGCTGCCGCCGACGCGCGATGCCGACGAGATCGCGTCACGCGCCTTGACCCTGCTGGAGAAGACGGAGGCGGGTGAACGTCCGGTGCGGCTGCTCGGCGTCAGCGTGCACAACCTCGTCGATCCGGCGGCACCGCCGGAGGAGGAGGACGTGCACGAGCCGCGGCTGCCGTTCGAATGACGCCGATCGCCGTCGCCGATCGCCGTCGCCGATCGCTGATCGCCGATCGCTGATCGCTGATCGCTAATCGGTTGTGCGTTTGGCTTTACGGGTGCCCGTCTTTCGCGCGCCGGTCTTCCGCGCGCGCGGTTGTGCGGGCTTGCCACCTTCCGCTGCACCGAGCTGAGCGCCCGCCTTGCGGCGCCGGCCTCGCGTCGCGCGCGGCGCTTCTGCAGCCGCTTCCGCAGGGACCGGTTCCACGTCCACGACCGCGGGCGGCTCGACTTCCTGCACGACGTCGCCTTCGACGACTTCGGCCTCCGTCGCAGCGACTGGCTCGCCTGCGGGCGGCGGCGGCACCTCGGCCACGTTACCGCGCGTGTCGTCCTGCGTCTCCTCAACATGCTGCATGACGTTGCCGGCAAACAGCCGGATCACGCCCTGCCGATCGCGCTCCACCCGGAACAGCCCTTCGCGCTGGCAGGCGCGGAACAGATCGGTGATGTTGCCGAAACCGAACTTGCGTTCGTCGAACGCCGGGTCGACGTTGCGCAGAAACTGCTTCGCCTGACGCACGTACATCGGCCAGCGCGGCGGGTTCTGCGCTTCATGGAACAGGCGCCGCACCTCGCGGATGCCGTCCGCGGCGCGTCCCTCTGCGACCTCGGGACGGTCCGCCGCCGCTGATTCCGGAGCGGTCGACGCCGACGCGTCGGGCCGGGCCGGTTCCTCGATATGCCTGCGCGGATGGTGATGCCGCTCGCGCCTTTCGGCGGCTTCGCCGTGCGGCTCCTTCAGTTCGACGAGGACGTTGCGTCCCGTCTCGCGCAGTGTCACGTGTCCGGCAGCCGCAAGCTTCTCCGCGAAATCGCGGAAGCTGCTGACGCCGTAGGTTCGCTCGGAGAACGTCGAGTCGAGCTGCAGCAGCGTGCTCTTGAGCAATCCGAGCTGCGGCGTCACCTCGCGATCGGTCAACACCTTCAGCGCCCGCTGCACGAGCGGCAGCGCTTGGTCGATCGGCGCCTGCCCGGCGGCAGCCGTCTGCCGCCCGCGCTCGGACGGCTGCCTGCGTCCCCCGAGCAGGTTCTCGTAGGCGATGAACTCGTGGCAGTTGCGCTGCATCACCATGCTGGTGAACGCGCGTCCGCCGACGACGAACACCTGCTTGTCGTACTGCTTCAGTTTCTCGACGAGCGTGATGAAGTCGCTGTCGCCGCCAACGATGACGAAGGCGTTGATGTGACTGTGGGTGAACGCCATCTCGAGGGCGTCGAGCGCGAGGTTGATGTCCGCGCCGTTCTTGTCGCCGCCCGGCGTCAGGTTGCGCTGAACGAGCTTGGTGGCGTGCTGCGTCAACGACCGGCTGTAGTCGCCCGCGCGCGTCCAGTCGCCGTAGGC
This sequence comes from Vicinamibacterales bacterium, assembly GCA_048594885.1. Lineage (GTDB taxonomy): Bacteria > Acidobacteriota > Vicinamibacteria > Vicinamibacterales > 2-12-FULL-66-21 > JBMDXB01. The sequence continues at coordinate 280 of JBMDXB010000134.1, read as the reverse complement.
CGTCTTCGAAACGACATCGCCGCGCTCCTTCAGTGCCTCCAGAACGACGCCGATGTCGAACTGCCCGCCGAGTGTGCTCTTGACGCCTATCTCGATGTTGTCGAAATCAATGAAAACCGCAATCTTCAATCGTGTGTCTGCCAAAACCTGAGAAGTCCCTTCTTGCTGGCGGAACTGACGTTCCGCCCCACGCCGGCGCTACCTACAGTCGGGCGGCCCGACACATGCGGCACCCAAAATAAAAACCCCAACCCCCAAAAAAACCCCCACCACCGGAGGC
>JBMDXB010000133.1:0-9729 GCA_048594885.1 Vicinamibacterales bacterium | reverse complement strand
GGTTTTGGTTCTGGCTTTTTGGGGTTTGGTATGTGCCTCAATCCCAAACTCTATAATAAAATCCACAATCGCAAACGCCACGATCCCATCCGCCAATCCGCAATCCGCAATCGACGATCCGTAGTCAGACTAGCGCCAGATCGGGTCGCCCGCGTCTTTCAGCTTCGCCACTTCCTCGTCCATCCACTTCTGGAACTCTTCCGGCGCCAGAACGGTGACGAAGCCGCGCATGCGGTAGTGGCCGAGACCACACAACTGCGCGCACGCGATCTCGTACTGGAACTCAGGATTTCCCGTCCGCGTTCGCATCTCTGCTGTCGTGACGTTGGGGACGAACCAGATCGGAATGGTGTAGCCGGGAATCGCATCCTGCTTCACGCGGAATTCGGGCACGCCGAAGCTGTGAATGACGTCCTTGCTCCGAAGCTTGACGATGACCGATTTGTTTGCCGGCAGGTAGAGCTGATTGATCGTCGTCACGTCGTCCTTGGCGTCGGGATCCGACAGATCGATGCCGAGAGGATTTGTCTGGACGTCGATCAGCTTGATATCCGTCCGGCCGAATTTTCCATCGGGCCCGGCATAGCGGACGTTCCAGGCAAACTGCTCGGCGGTGACGTGGACGACCACCGCTTCGTGTTCGGGAGGGATGTCGCCGACTCGCGCCGCCCACAGCGGAATCGCGAATCCGACCAGGAGAACCGCTTCGACCACCGCCACGCCGATCTCGGAGTAGTTCGACGCGTGTGACTTGACGCCTGTGTAGTTCGCCACGGGATTCCGGGATCGGCGGAAGCGGATCAGCGCGTAGGCGAAGAATCCTCCCCATCCGACGAACAGGACGAGCATGAACACGTGAATCCAGCCGATCAGGCTGTCGATCTGCCCGCCGTGAGCCGAGGCGAGCGCCGGCATTCCGAGCCATTCAGTCATCATGTTCTCGATGGTCTCTGGAGCTCCGTCCATTCGGCGTCGAGCTCGATTTCCGCCGCACGCTTCGCGCGCCGCCGCAGATAGAGGAAGAACGCCACGAACCCGCCTTGCACCGCGAGCGTGATGCCGAGCATCGCGAGAATCCCGAGCCGCGTTCCGTCGATCATCGCCGTTTCCTCGGCACCGAAGCACATCGGGCACGCGAGGACGCTCGAACTGCCGCCAACCACGACCAGCGCCGTCGTCGCGAGGACGCGTGTGACGGCGGAGCAGCACCGATCGGCCAGCGGCCAGCGGCCAGCGGCCAGTGGCCGCGTCATCGCAGTGTCCTCGTCTTGCGCAGGAACCAGGAGTCGTAGGCGATCAGGCCCAACGACAGCGCGAACGCCACTATGGCTGCGATCATGTTGCCAGCGCCGGCATCCCGTCCGTACGCCGCCAGCGACCACACGCCGAACAGGACCGCGAGCGCCGCGGACAGGAAGATCAGCAGCGCGTGCATCCACCTGAGGTTCATTCGAAGAAGCCGTAGCTGTTGCCGTGCGTGAACGCCGGCAGCGCCAGCAGCGCGGCGAATTTGACCACCGTGATCGCGAGGACGGTGTAAATCAGCTTCTTCTCGGAGATCAGGTGCATGAAGTAGCACGCGACCAGCGAGCCCTTGATCGTGGCGACGAACAGCGCCACCGCAATCGCCACCGGCGTTGGAAGATGAAGGTACGAGATCGCCACGGTGATGATCGTCAACGCCATCAACGCGACGAAGACGGTGATGTAGACCTTGACGTGCCGATTGATCTCTTCCTCGGAGTGATGCGGAATGGCCGCGTGGCCGGTCGTCGCTACGTGCTCGGTCGTCATGGTTGCCCGCCTACAGAAGGTACAGAGTCGGGAACAGGAAGATCCAGACCAGATCGACGAAGTGCCAGAAGAGCCCTGAGTTCTCGACCCGGTTGGTGAACCACGCCGGGTTCGTCTTCCACAGCTTCGCACCGGGGCCCCAGAAGTAGGCGTTCACCGCCATCCCGCCGGCGACGTGCAGCATGTGCAGGCCGGTCAGCGTGAAATAGATGGCGAAGAAGTTGCTCGTGCTGGGAAACTGCCCGTGGTGGAACTTGGCGCTGTACTCGAAGTACTTGACGATGAGGAACACGAGGCCGAGCAGGATCGTCCCGCCCATGTAGATCCGGAAGGTCCCGAACCGGCCGCGCATCAGCGACGCCCAGGCCATGACCATCGTCACCGACGACGAGATCAGGACGAGCGTGTTGAACGTGGCCAGCGGGACGTTCAGGATCGTGTCGCCACGCGGCCAGCTCGGCGCCCCGGCCCGGATCAGGATGTAGCTGGCGAAGAGCGCGCCGAACAGCATCACTTCCGACGCCAGGAACAGCCAGATGCCGATCTTCCCGTTGGTCAGACCGGTGTCACGCCGCACCGCGACGGTGTAGGGGATCTCCATCGATCAAGCCTCGAATTGCGGCGTGAAGTCTCTGGCCGCACCCGGAACGGAGTACTCGTACGGGCCGCGGTGCGCTTCCGGGACCACCGCGAAATTGCCGTGTGGGGGAGGCGACGGAGCGGCCCATTCGATCGTCGTCGCCTCCCACGGGTTGTCGCCGACCTTCGCCCCCTTCCGCATGCTCCAGAAGAAGTTAAAGATGAAGGGCAGCTGGAAGAGCGCGAGGATCCAGGCGCCCCAGGACGAGACGACGTTCAAGTGCAGGACCGGCTGGGCGAAGGTGTAGGTGGCCCCGCCGTCGAACAGACGGCGCGACACGCCGGCCAGGCCCATCATGAACATCGGCATGAAGATGACGTTCATGCAGATGAACGAGCCGAAGAAGTGGATCTTGCCGAGCGTGTCGTTCATCATCCGGCCGGTCGCCTTCGGGTACCAGTAGTAAACCCCCGCGAACAGCGCGAAGATGGTCCCCGGCGCCACGACGTAATGGAAGTGGCCGATGACGTAGTAGGTGTCGTGCAGCGGGATGTCCGTGATGTTCAGCCCGAGCGGAAGTCCGGTCAGACCGCCGATGCCGAACATCGGCAGAAAAGCGAGGGCAAATAGCATCGGCGTTGTGAAGCGGATCGATCCGCCCCACAGCGAGATGACGAGGGCGGTGAGGATGACGACCGATGGGATCGAGATGATCATCGTCGTCGTCTGGAAGAACGCCGCCATCGCCGTCCCCATGCCGGTCATGAACATGTGGTGCGCCCAGACGATGAACGACATGAACCCGAGGAAGAGAATCGAGAAGACCATCGCACGGTAGCCCCACAGCGGCTTGCGCGTGTTGTTCGCGATGATCTCGGCGACGATACCCATGCCCGGCAGGATCAGAACGTAGACCTCCGGGTGCGCCAGGAACCAGAACAGGTGCTGCCAGAGGAGCGGGTTGCCGCCGCCGGCGACCTCGAGCGCCTGACCGCTCACCACGAGGCCGCTGGGCAGGAAGAAGCTCGTGCCGGAGACGCGATCCATGAGCTGCATCACCCCGGCGGCTTCGAGCGGCGGAAACGCCAGCAGCAGGAGGAACGCCGTGACGAACTGCGCCCACACGAAGAACGGGAACCGGAAGTACGTGAGCCCCTTCGCGCGGAGCTGAATCGTCGTCGTGATGAAGTTTACGGCGCCGAGGAGAGACGACGTGATCAGCAGGATCATGCCGACGAGCCACCAGGTCTGCCCTGTGCCCGCCAGGCTGGCCAGCGGCGAGTACGAGGTCCAGCCCGACATCGCGGCGCCGCCTGGCACGAAGAAGCTGCCCAGCATCGTCACGCCGCCCAGGAAGAAGAACCAGTAGCTCGCCATGTTGAGGCGCGGAAACGCCATGTCCGGCGCGCCAATCTGGAGCGGCAGCACGAAATTCCCGAACCCGCCGACGGCGAGCGGCACGACGCCGAGGAAGACCATGATGGTGCCGTGCATCGCGCCGAGCTCGTTATAGAAGTCGGGAAGCATGATCCCGCCCGGCATGCGCGCCTCGCCGAACAGCGTGCCGATTACCGGCAGCACCTCGCCCGGATAGGCGAGCTGCCAGCGCATGAGCATCATGAGTGAGAAGCCGAAGAACAGGAACAGCATGCCGGTAATGGCGTACTGAATCCCAATGACCTTGTGGTCGACGGAGAACACGTACTTGCGCCAGAAGGCGAGCTCCTCGTGATGCACCTCGTGGTGCCCGGCGTGTGGCGCGGGTGTAGTGACGACCGGCGGTTGACTCATTCGGCTGCTCTCCGAGCGCTATTTCGCGCCGGGGGTGGTGAACTTGAAGTCCTGCGTCTTCGTCTCGTTCGCCTTGACCGTGACCGACGCCGTCTGCGTTCCCAGCTTTTCGTGCCAGGCGGTGATCTCGTAGGTCCCGGGATCGAGGCCGGAGATGGAGAACTTGCCATCCGTCGCCGTCACCGAGAAGAACGGGTGCGTAAAGACGCCGATGTAGGCCAGCATCCACGGGTGCACGTCGCACTTGATCTGGAAGATCGGCTCCGGCTTGGCGAACGACGTGGTCGTTTCCTTCATCGAGCCCGGCATCGGCTTGTTGAAACTCGGATTGACCTTGGGCAGGGAGTGGACGTTGTGCAGGATGCCGTCAGAGTTCAGGATGCGATAGGGCTGCCCCACCATGATGCCCTGCACGTGCGGCTTGTACTGGCACCCGGCCTGATCGAGCGTGACTGGCGTCTTGGGCGCCGGATAAGTCTTGCCCGCTGGAACTCCCTTCGAGACCCAGACCAGGATGTTCCCCATCGTGTTGCCGCTGCCGAGCGCGAGCATCTCGCTCGGCACCGGCTTGGCGTGCTTTTTGGCGCACGCCGGATCGGCGTCCATCTTCAGCGCGGGGAGATTCGGGACTTTTCCAGCGAAGGTGACGGTTCCGGTGATCGTGGACGCGGCGAGTGCCACTGTGGGACACAACACCGTTGCGGCGAGTCCTGCCGCAAGGGACAACCTGCGCATACTCCTCCTCCCGTGACGTGACCGTGACGAGCGAAACTCTACACCGGCCTCGCCAAGCCGGCAACCTCTAGGGGTCAGGTCTTGAATTATCACTTCTTTCAAGACGTGGCCCCTTTGGGTCATCAACGAAAGGGTTGAGGTCTTGAAAAAGTGATAATTCAAAACCTGACCCCCTCAGGCGTTCTCGAACGCGAGCGATTCGGCCAGCCTCGGATCGCGCAAGGGCACGAGCGCCTGCCGTCGCATCAGCCAGCCCACCGCCGCAACGAAGCACCCGCCCACCGCCAGAAATGCGGCGGCGTCGAGGATGGTCAGCCGTACACCTTCGGGGTGCAGCGTCGGCATGACCTGCCAGTAGAGGTCGACGAAATGCATCGCCAGGAGCCAGGCGCCGCCGGCGGCGAGCGTCCAGCCTCTCCGCTTGACGGCGCGCCCCATCAGATAAAAGAACGGTGCGACGAAGTGCCCCACGATCAGGAGGATCGAGACGGTCTTCCACGAGCCTTCGAGCCGGGCCTTGAACCAGATGGTCTCCTCGGGGAGATTCGCGTACCAGACGAGGAAGAACTGCGAGAACGCGATGTAGGCCCAGAACGCCGTGAATGCGAACAGGAGCTTGCCCACGTCGTGCAGGTGCTCGGGGGTGACCACGGTGTCGAGCAGCCCGGCGCGGCGCATCGCCGCGGCCGCGATCGATAGCAGCGCAATGAACCCGACAAACGAGCCGGCGAAGAAATAGACGCCGAACATGGTCGAGTACCAGTGCGGCGTCAGCGACATGACCCAGTCGATCGACGCGAACGTCTGCGTCACGGCGACGACCATGATCGCCGGCCCGGCGAGGCGGCGCATGCGCGCCGTCACCGCAGGGTCTCCCGACGCGTCCTGCCCGCGGGACGCGCGGTAATAGAAAACGGCGATGACGGACCAGCACGCGAAGTAGACCGCCGCCCGTACCAGGAAGAACGGCACGTTCAGAAACGGCGCCTTCCACTGCAGCAGGGCATCGTGCTCGACGGCCTCGTGGTGCGTCCACTCGTACAGGCTATGCAGTCCAAACACCAGCGGCAGGAAGAGCGCCGCCATGGCGGGCAGCGTGGCAAACGTCGTCTCGCCGATCCGCCGCAGCACGGTTCCCCAGCCGCCCTGCGATGCGTACTGGATCAGCACGAAGAACAGCGCGCCGAGCGCCAGGCTGAGGAAGAACAGGAACGACACGAGCCACGAGAAGAAGAACTGCTTCGGATTCCCGAACCCGAAGATCGCGCATCCGGCAACGCCCAGGAGCGCGGCCGCGCCGCCGATGACGGGAAGCCGGTGCCACGCATGTCCGGCCGGGATAGAGGCCTGTTCCGGCCGCAGCGCCACGCGATCGCGTTGGGGGAGCATTTAGGACTCCAGGAGCTCGACGTTTCGCGCCCCGAGCGATTCGAGCAGCGCCCGCGTACCGGCCGGATCGAACCGCGGATCCCACGATTCGATCGAGATGAAGAACGCGTCGTCGGTGACGCGGTCGAAGACCTTCGATTGAAACAGCGGATGGTAGTGCATGGGCAGCCGGTTCAGGCCGAACATGCCGAAGACGGCGCCAAGCGCGGCGAACAGGACGGCGACCTCGAACGTGATCGGGATGAACGCCGGCCAGGAAAAGTACGGCTTGCCGCTGATGACGAGCGGATACGCGCTCGTGTGGACCCACCACTGCAGCGCGAAACCGAGCGCGGCGCCGGTCAGCCCCATGCCGAGCACGATCCACGGCAGCGGAGACCGCCGCAGTCCCATCGCGCCCTGGAGGCCATGAACGGGAAACGGCGTGTGCGCGTCCCAGCGCGTGAAGCCCGCGTCGCGCACGCGCTCGCACGCGTGATAGAGGTCGGCGGGCGTGGCAAACTCGGCGAGGATGCCGAAGTGAGGCCCCTCCGGCAGCGGATTCGCGAGCAACGGCAACGTCCTGAGCGAGCGCAACGAGTCGAAGGCCATCAGGACAGCCCCTCGGGCGCGGGTTCGGGGCCTGGAGCTCCGAGCGCCGGGCGGTGTTCCCGGATGTCTCGCTCGGGACCCGCGTACCAGTGGGGATCCGCCTGCGGAAGCACCGTCTTGACCTCGGCGGCCGCAACCATCGGCAGGAAGCGCACGAACAGGCAGAACAGCGTGAAGAACAGCCCGAAGCTCCCGAGCAGGCACGCCACGTCCCACATCGTCGGCCTGAAATAGCCCCAGGCGGACGGCAGGAAGTCGCGATGCAGCGACGTCACGATGATGACGAACCGCTCGAACCACATGCCGATGTTGATCACGATCGACAGCGCGAACAGGATGGGAATGCTCGTCCGAGCCTTCTTGAACCAGAACAGCTGCGGGCTGATCACGTTGCACGTGACCATCGTCCAGTACGCCCACGCGTACGGCCCGAGCGCGCGGTTCATGAAGGTGAAGAACTCGTACGGGTTGCCGCTGTACCACGACGTGAAGAACTCCGTCGCGTACGCGTAGCCGACCATCGATCCGGTGACGAGCATGATCTTCGCCATCAGATCGAAGTGCCGCATCGTGATGATGTGCTCGAGGTGGAACGCCTTGCGGCAGATCACCATCAGCGTCAACACCATCGCGAACCCGGAGAAGATCGCGCCGGCGACGAAATAGGGCGGGAAGATCGTCGTGTGCCAGCCGGGCAGCACGGAAACCGCGAAGTCCATCGAGACGACGGAGTGAACCGAGAGGACGAGCGGAGTCGCGAGCGCCGCGAGGAGGAGATACGCGGACTCGTAATGGTGCCATTGCCGCGCGGAACCCCGCCATCCGAGCGCGAAGATGCCGTACACCATCTTCCGGATGCGCGTCTTCGATCGATCGCGCATCATCGCGAGATCCGGAATGAGGCCGACGTACCAGAAGAGGGCCGAGACCGTCCCGTACACGCTCACCGCGAAGACGTCCCACAGCAGCGGGCTTCTGAAGTTCGGCCACGTGCCCATCTGGTTGGGAACGGGGAACATCCAGTACGCCACCCAGACGCGGCCGACGTGAATCCCCGGAAACGTCAGCGCGCACATGACGGCGAACAGCGTCATCGCCTCGGCGGCGCGGTTGATCGACGTGCGCCATTTCTGGCGGAACAGGAAGAGGATTGCGGAGATGAGCGTTCCGGCGTGGCCGATGCCAACCCAGAACACGAAGTTGGTGATGTCCCACGCCCAGCCGACCGGAACGTTGAGGCCCCAGACGCCGATGCCCTCCCAGAACAGCCATGACACCGCGGCGCCGAGCAGGCCGAGGAGCAAGACGGACGGGATGAAGAACAACCACCAGCCGATGGGCGTCGGCCGCTCGAGCGGCGCGGCAACGACGTCGGTGATGGAACGGAAATCAGGCGAGCGGAGAATGAGCGTAGGACCACCCGCGACGGGATTGTCGAGCAGTTCTGCGTCGCTCTGAGCCAAACGTGTCCCCCCGCTCTGCCGTTGAAGAGGCGGCGCGTTTGTACTATTCGCGCGTCGCAGGAGTCAAGCGCGGAGGCCGGCGTCGCGCGCCGACGGCGCGATCGTGAGACCGATCTGCGCGAGCAGGGGCTGGAGATCGTCCCCCGATGCGGGCATGCAGGTGAGGATGCGCGCCGCGTTCTGCTGCACCCACGCGGTGGCCGCCGGCAGCGGACGAATCGCGCGGCCGGGATCGAGCAGCCACTGCCACGTGTCGTGCGTTTCTCGCGCGAAGCCGTCGAGCATCGACGGCGGGTCCCCCGCACGCTGGATACGCGAGATGCGCGCCGCCAGCGCGTGCGCCTCGACGATGCCGGCGTTCATGCTGTGGACGCCGACAGGTGCGGCCTGGTGTGCGGCGTCGCCGGCCAGCCAGATGCGCCCGTTGCCGACGCTCTTCGTCAGACGCCGCTCGAACACCCCGAGCGTCGACCAGTAGATCTGCGTCGGCCTCGCCCTCCACCACGGCGCCCGTTGCGCGATCAGCGTCTCGAGCCGTCCGAGCGACGCATCGTGCTCGGAGGCGTCGCGGATGTGGAATCCCCAGCGGCACCGGCCAGGCTCGAGCGGCCAATAGACGCTCGTCACATCGCGATTGAGGATCACGCGCACTTCGTCCGGCAGATCGCCGCTCGCCTCGATCTCGAAGACTGAGAAAACCTCTCCGGGACCGTGCTCGGCCATTTCGATGCCGGCCATGCGCCGCACGGCCGAATCGTAGCCGTCGGCACCGATGACATACGCCGGGCGGACTGTGTGGGTCCGCGTGACGACCGACTCGGTCCTCGCGACCGGGTAGCCAGTCGCGACCTGGTCGAGCGTGGCAATTTCCGCGCTCGGCATTCCGCCGTCAGCCGTGAGGGACTGCAGACGATGCCTCCAGAGGACTTCGAGATTCGCCCGGTGCAGCGCGTCTTCGACAGCCCGCTCCAGGACGCTCTGGCGGATCACCAGCAAGTACGGATGCGAAGAAGCGAGCGCCGAATAGTCGAGCGCGGCACGGCGCTCGCGTCCTTCGTAATACGCCACCTTCGTGAGCGCCCGGCCGGCGCGCAGGAGGCCCTCCGAGAGGCCCGCCTCGTCGAGGATGCGCAATGTGGCCGGGTGGATCGCCAACGCGTAACTGTGCTGCGTCGTCCGCCGGTGCATGTCGACGATCTGCACGTTGACGCCATGCCGCCGCAGGAACAGCGCGGCGATGAGACCGACCGGCCCGGCGCCGACGACGAGGACGTCAGGATCGGAATGACTCGACATCGTTATTTCCCGGGGGGTTGGCCCCCCGAGCCCCACGGCGTTTCCGCGCGGGGGCCCATTCCCCCCCCCGCCGCCGCGGGGGGGGCCCGT
>JBMDXB010000132.1:0-3351 GCA_048594885.1 Vicinamibacterales bacterium | reverse complement strand
GGCTACGCGCCGTCGGGGTTTACCGGCGGCAAGGGGCAGATCATGTTTCGGGCGGCGGAGAACTGGACGGACACGGCCAACGGGACGTACCTGCAATTCATGACGACGCCGACCGGATCGACCACGTTTGCGGAGCGCATGCGGATCACACCGAACGGAGAGATTCTGGTCGGAACCAACGTGCCAGCGGCCAAGCTAACGGTCGTGACCGCATCCGGCAGAGTGGATGGCATCTATGCCGAAACGACCCTGGGCGGTAACGGCGTGGAAGGTGTGAGTTCTGGGAATTTCGGCGTCGGCGTCCGCGGCTCGGCCAACAACGGCATTGCCGTGAGTGCGGTATCGGTCTCGGGCCTTGCTTTAGCGGCCGGTTCGCAGGGCCCCATCATGGCGACGTTCGTTGGGCCCGGAAACGTCGGGATTGGGACGGGTCTGCCGCAAGACAAGCTCCACGTTGTGGGCGACATTCGCATCGGGATCGACACCACGGGCTGCGTGAAGGATGCCGACGGCAGCGTGATCGCCGGCATCTGTTCCTCGGACCGGCGCTTGAAGCACGACGTGATGCCATTTGCGCGCAGCCTCGAGGCGGTCGCGCGGCTGCAGCCGGTCTCTTTCAGCTGGCGCGCCGACGAGTTTCCCGCGCGCCACTTCGGATCCGCGCGCTCGTTCGGCCTGATCGCGCAGGACGTGGAAGCGGTGCTGCCGGAGCTGGTGACGACCGACGCCGCAGGGTACAAGGCGGTGAAGTACAGCCAACTGCCGTTCTACATGCTGCAGGCGATTAGAGATCTCAAGGTGGACAACGACCTGCTGAAAGCGGAAAGCGATCGGCTGAAGCAGCAACTCGAGGCCCAGGAGGCGCGGCTGCGGCGGTTGGAGCAGCTCGCGCGCAGGTGACGGGTTTCTCGGAAGCCGAGCTGTGGTCGCCGGCGCGCACGACGTCGGCGCGCGACGGGCTGTGCGGTTGAACGTGACCCGCCGCACTGGCGTGAGTCTACTGGAGCGCCACCGTCTGCGTCGGCGCGCCGGCATTCCGGATGATGTTGTTGCCGTAGGAGATGACCACACCCAGACCGTTATTGACAATGCTCGACGGGCTCCCACTCAACGTCGTCGTGCTCAACTGCAGCGTACTTGGTCCGATGATCTGGGTCGCGGAACTTGTGCTGAGATCAATGACGGTGTTCTGCACCGCGGCGACGTTGGACGCGCCAGCCGGTGCCTGCACGTTCAAGCCAGTGGCGTTGCGGAGAAGCAGCGAATCCTGTACGAAGACGCGTGCATTCGTTCCCACGAGATTGACGCCGTTTTGCGCGAAGTTGCGGATCGAGCACTTTCGAATCATCGTCCGTCCTGATCCGATGATCTGAACGCCGTTCAAACCTGTCCCCAGCCCTTCGATGTCGAGTCCTTCGAGGAAGAACCGTCGCACCCGACGCCACGTTCACGACGATGGCGTTGGTGCCGGACACAATCACGCCAGCCTGGGTTGTCGAAATGATGTTGATCGACTTGGTGATGGTCACCGCTCCGAACGCCCCAGGATCGAGCACGTTGATCTCCCCGCCGGTTGCCGTCTTCGAAATGGCGCCGGCGAACGTCTTGCACGGCGCGGTGCGCGAGCAGGGGTTGAGGTCGTCACCGACGCCCGATACCCACGTGCGCGTTGCTTGCGCTCGCGCGGGCGCCGCGTACAGGCAGACAACCAACACGGCGCCGAGAATGTTCAGGGGCGATGCGTTCACGCGCATGATTCACTCCAGATCGAGTTGTTCGCGGGTTTGTGGCTGATTAGCTGGGGGAGCGAAGATTAAGTGATGAGCTCCGGGCCTGTCAAACACGGGAATACGCTCACGGGAATACGCTGTCGGCAATACGCTCCCGTTGACAAGCTTCACGGTGTGGGCCCTCTCCGCATCGGCACGTTCGGCATAGGGTGCGTGAAGCACGTGTCGATGCCGATGGCTACAACGCCGTCAAGTACCACCAGCTGCGGTTCTAGATCCTGCGATCGAGCATCTCCGGCGTGCGATCCCGGAAGACCGTCCCGACATGCCACGCCGCCACGCCGTCGTCATCGCGTGAGGGCGATGCAGATTCCCCACACTTGCCGCGCGTCTGGCGCCGTGCACACCTTCCAATCGTGCGCAGATCCGGGCTCATCGATCGAGTCGGTAGGGAGCGCGTGGTCGAGCCTACCTCTTTGAGTAGTCACGCGGACATCCCGGCCGTTTGTAGAGTCGCGCGGAGTCCTCGCGTCGACGTTTGGTGCCGGGGGATTCACTGCGCGGCGCCGGTGTGTCAGCGATTCGGGAGGGTCTACCATGCGAGTCGTCCATGCCTTCGGGTTTGCGAGCATCCTCGCGCTGCTCTCCACGGCATCGGTGGTCGCCGGTCAGGCCGCGCAGTCCCCACAGCCAACCACGCGCCTGATCCCGGTTTCGGGGACGTTGACGGATGCGGCCGGGGTACCGCTCGCCGGTGCGCAGATGGTGACGTTCGCGTTGTTCGACGAGGCGGAGGAGGGCACGCTGCTGTGGAGCGAGGCGCAGACCGTCACGGCGGATGAGCGCGGCCGGTATGTGGCGTATCTCGGGACGGCCGTGTCGTTGCCGCTGGAGATCTTCCGTTCCGAGCGAGCACGCTGGCTGCAAATCTCCGTCGCCGGCCGCGACCTGCCGCGCGTCATGCTGGTGGCGGTGCCGTATGCGCTGAAGGCGGCCGATGCGGAGACGGTGGGCGGCAAGCCCGCGTCAGCCTTCGTGCTCGCAGAACGGCTGGCGGGCGAGAAGGCGCCGATCGGCGCGAGCTCGGCGATCGTGCCGCTGGCGACGTCGGGGACGCCGGGGCGGTTGGCGGTGTTCACCACGGCGACGGACCTGGGGGACTCGGTCGTGTTCCAGACGGGGACGGACATCGGCATCGGGACGGCGGCGCCGGCGGCGCCGTTCCACGTCGCGGCGTCGCAGGCACCTGGCGCGATTGTCGACGTGTACAGCAACGCGCTGGGGGCGTTGCCGCTGGTGTCGCGGGCGGCGCGCGGCACGCCGTTCGCGCCGCAGCCGGTACAGGCCAACGACATTCTGGGTGGGTTGGCGGTGCGAGGCTACGCACCGTCGGGATTTACCGGGGGCAAGGGCCAGATTATGTTCCGCGCGGCGGAGAACTGGACGAACACCGCCAACGGGACGTCGCTGCAGTTCATGACGACGCCGATCGGATCGACGACGTTCGCGGAGCGTATGGGGATTGATCCCTCCGGACGGGTCCTGATTGGCACTGACGTCGAGTCCGAGATTCAACTGAAAGTCGTGAGTTCTGACGGCGCCGTCCATGGCATCTCCGCTG
>JBMDXB010000131.1:0-7053 GCA_048594885.1 Vicinamibacterales bacterium | reverse complement strand
ACGCATCTGACCCTGCCGGTGGTGCGTGCCGTGATGACCGATGTCCTCAGTGCACACTTTCTTATCACGCACCCCCATTACCTGGATTGGATGCTGAAGCTCAAAGACGTCGAACTACGAATCTGACAAAGTAGTACTAGTGCCCCTTACGACTCCTTGCGAGCGGTACGTGCAGCTGTCTTCGCCGTCCTTCCGGACGTCCCCTTGAGGAACGTGACGACGATGGAGGAGATGTTCTCGCGGCGCATGGCTCAGCGCCGGCTCAACATGCTCCTGCTCGGGCTGTTCGGGCTGCTTGGGCTCACGATCGCCGGCGTCGGCGTGTATGGATTGATGGCGTTCATCGTCGCTCAGAACACGCGTGAGATCGGCGTACGCATGGCGCTCGGCGCGAGCCGAACGCGCGTGGTCGGGATGGTTGTGGCTCACGCATTCGCGCTGGTCGCCGTCGGCGTCGCCCTCGGCAGCAGTCTCGCGTGGTATGTGAGCGAGGCTGCGCGCGCGTTCCTGTTCGGGATGGCCCCGACGGATCCACGGGCGTTCACGGCCGCCGCCATCTCGCTTCTTGCCGCGGCCTCTGCAGCCACGGTCGTGCCGGCATGGCGCGCCGCCAGCGTCGATCCGGTGTCTGCTCTCCGAGCCGAATAGCCATGAGCGATCTTCGGCGTCCCGTGATCAAAGAGGACGAGCACCGGCGGGAACGGATTCGGCGCGGAGGCTCTCAGCGACGAAATCGAGCACCGCCGTGATCTGCTCGCGCGTCACGTCGAACTGCTCCATGATCTCGTCAATGCTGAGGTCTTCAAGGTTCTCGATGATCGTCGCGACAGGCAGGCGGGTGCCCTTGAACACCCAGGCGCCGCCCACTTTACCAGGGATGCTCTCGACGGCCGGGCACTGGGACCAATCAAGGCCTGCCACTATCAGATTCCTCGGCTCCAGATTACGGCAAAACGCCATTTCCGGTCACGCCACACGCCGCAAACCCCTCAACCTTCCGCAACCACCTGTCGAGCGGGTTCCAACTCGCAACAGTGAGGGTCGCCACTCGAATCACGAATAGGCCTCGCCACGCTCCAGATGTGCTCGCCTACTCCTGGCGTATCGTCTCCGCCGGGCTGATTCGCACCGCCCGCCGCGCCGGATACAAACAGGCGAGGACGGCAACCGCTCCCGTGAGCAGCAGCGCTGACAGGTAGGCGACCGGATCGTGGGGACTCACGTTATACAGGATGGCTGACATGGCCTGACTAGCAGTCAGGGCGATCATCGATCCAAGTGACGAGCCAATCGCCCACAGGATGAACGTTCGGCCGAGCACAGCCCGCAGCACTTGGCGTGCTCCGGCGCCGAGCGCCATCCGGATCCCGATCTCCCGTGTCCGACGCGAAACCGCGTGGGCGACCAGCGCGAAAATGCCTGTAGCGGAGAGAACTATCGCAAGCACTCCGAACACTCCGAGCACAACGGCAGTTACGCGAATGGGAAACAGCGGAAACGCCAGTTGCTCCCTCAATGTGCCGACGTTGAACAGTGTCAGCGTGGGCTCGAGATCGAGGATCGCCGAGCGAACCAGCTGCAGGAGCCGCTCAGGCGGGAGTGACGTGCGCGCGACCAGCGTCGTCCAGCCATTGTAGCGCTGCGCGATCGGCGAGTACACGGCAGCCGTCGGATCCTCGCCCAGCGACTGATACTTCCCGTCTTGCACGACGCCGACGATTTCGACGGCATCGCCCGCGCGAGCATCGCCAACGCGGAAGCGCTTCCCAATCGCCGGCCGTCCACCGAGCAGCCGACGCACAAACGTCTCGTTCACGACCGCCACGCGTGGTGAGTGGGCTCGATCGTGTGAATCAATCGCTCGTCCTGACACGAGCCGCGTACCAGCGGCCGCGAAGTAGCCCGGGGATATCGAATAGAGAGCAGCCGCCACTTTCTCGTGACGCGGTGGCGTTGGTGCGTCAACAATCGACACGTTATCCACACTCCTCGCGATTCGGAGCGGCATGTAGTCGATGACCCCGGCGGCGGATATGCCGGGGAGTGCGGCCACGCGATCTTGCGCCTCCTGCTGAAAAATGCGCCCCCGCTTTTCGCTGTAACCTTCCAAGCCAAGATCAAAAGAAACGGAAACGGCGTAGTCGGGATCGAAGCCGAGGTCGAGATGCAGGACCTGCTGCAGGCTTCTAACCATCAGCAGTGACGCGATGAGCAGCATGATCGAAAGCGTGATCTGAGCCGCAACAGCAACATCACGGGTATGCCAATGGCGCACGCACTCCAGAACCGTCGCGTTCTTCAGCGCGGGCACAAGACCTGGCTTCGTCGCCTGTAGGGCGGGCACCAGACCGAAGGCGAGGGTCGCAACAACCGCACTCGTCGCAACGAAAAGCACCACGTGCGCGTCGATCACAAGAGACGTGTTGACAGGAACGTCGAATGGCAGTTGCCATGCGCTGAACCAGCCAGCAAGCCACGTGCACACGAGCAGGCCGGCAGCTCCTCCCGCCATGGGCGAGCAGGAAACTCTCCGTCAGCAACTGACGAACCAGCTGCGCCCGGCTGGCGCCGAGCGCGAGTCGGACAGCGATCTCTCGGCGACGGTCAGCCGCGCTTGCAATCAGCATCCCTGCCAGATTGAAACAGGCGAGGAGCAGCACGAGCGCGGCCACTCCCATGAGGACCGCGGACAATGCGGTGATGGGCCCACGCAGTGCCTTCCCGATCAAACCTGGCGATGAAAGTTCGACGGTCAATCCCTCTGCCGTGCTCGGATATTCATGCGAGAGCTGCTTCGCAATGCGATTCAAGGAGGCTTCCGCTTGTGCGCGCGATACGCCGTCTTTGAGGCGCCCGAGCATCCACACGTTCGTCGCGGACCGGCTGTCGAGCCAGCGTTCGCCAGGCTCGATCTGGGCGGCCATGCTCATGGGAACCCACACGTCCGGGCTGACGATCGATTCGGTCCCTCTGAAGCCGGCGGGTGTCACCCCCAGCACGGTGTACGGGAGACCGTTGATCTTCACCGTGTGCCCGACGACATTGCGATCGCCGAGAAAGCGACGCCTCCAGCAGTCGTAACTGAGGACAACGACGGGATGTGCCCCGGGCCGATCGTCGTCGTTCGCGCCGAGGAGCCTGCCGAGAAGAGGACGTACACCGAGAAGGTCGAAGTAATTGCCCGTTGCCTCATAGCCCCAGATGCGTGCGTTACCGGTGATCGGCGTGGCCAGGTTCATTGGAACGACGCGATACGCCGTCAATCCGGAGAGCACGTCGTTGCGATCTCGGAAGTCCCGGTAGTCCGGAAAAGAAAAGCTGACGGCCTCACCGTGGTCGAAAAAGACGAGGCGATCTGCGGCTTCGACTGGCAAAGGACGAAGAACGAACGTATTGACGGCAGTGAACACCGTCGTTGCGGCCCCGATTCCGAGTGTGAGCGTGAGGACGGCCGCGCTCGTCAGGCCGGGGGTCCGTCGCATTCGGCGCAAGGCAAAGGTGACGTTCCGCTGCAGCTCGTCGATGCCGCTCACGTGACGCGCATCCCGACACTCCTCCTTCCGCTGATCGATCGCGCCCATCTCCCGAAGTGCCTTGTAACGGGCGTCCGCAGGAGACATGCCGGCAGCGATGTAATAGTCAACGAGGTGTTGCAGGTGGTATTGGAGCTCCTCGTCCAGTTCCCGGTCTACCTGGCTGCTTCGGACCAGCGAACGGATACGTAGGCGAAGCGTTCTGATCCACCGCATTGGCGTCGCCTCCTCAAACCGGCTTCACAACCAGGGAGATAGCTGCTGAGAGACGTTCCCACTGTGCCGTCTCGGTCTTCAGAGCTTTACGGCCGGCCGACGTGAGCTTGTAATACTTGGCGCGGCGATTGTTCTCGCTCGGCGCCCATTCGGCCTCGATCCAGCCTTGCTGTTCGAGTTTGTGGAGCGCCGGATACAACGCACTCTGGCCTACTCGCAGCTGCTCGTTCGACATCTGACGGATGCGTTGAGCGATGGCCCACCCGTGCATCGGCTCAAGAGCGACAACCCGGAGGATCAACAGATCGAGCGTGCCCTGAACGAGATGCGTCGGCTTGCTCATCCTGCTCCTATCAGTTACTGATATGAGCTTATGAGGAAAGACCGCTGAGAGTCAATGGGCACTGGCCTGGGTGCGTTCCGCTAGGGTAGATCACCGCGTCACGCCATTTGGCGCAATGCCTCAAGACGCCTCAGCCAATCGCCAATCTGGTTCCAACTGGTGAAAGTCAGGCTCACCACCCAGCAGTCTTGCCTGGTCAGTCACTTACGAGCGCTGACAGGGCCGACCGCAAACAGCTATCGAATCGCAACTGCGCATACCTGGCTTCACCGGCCGCCCTTCTTCTGGCCGTGTTCAGTTCCGACGCGGTTTCGGCTCGAACGGAATCTCGACGTCGGCATAGCTGCCAGTCGTCGCCGCAGCAATGGCCGCCGCGATTCGATCCGCATGCTGCCGGACGCGGGACCACCTCGTGCTGCCGGTCAGAACGACGAGTGCGATGCGGCGTACTTTCAGATTCTGCTGATAGCGGATCCGTCGATCGGTCGTGAGTAACGGCCGTCATGGGGTTTCTCCAGCGTTTCCAAGAATTGCGTCGGTGAAGGCTGGCCCCTTTGAGTCAAGGGCCAGTTGAACCCGCGGCGCGGCCCAGCCCCTTCGCCGTGCCGGGTCGACCGCCTCACGCTACTCGCCGGAGTTCCTCGACCTGCCGCAGCCATCCGTCCAGCTGGTTCCAACTCGTGAACATGCCTCACCGGCCTCCGCTCTCTCATTTCTCACGGAAGCTGTCCGCCGGAGTCGTCGCGCCGCGGCGCGAAGGCGGACGTGCCGCTCACTGACCAGGACTGCGGCTGGCAAGCGAAGTTCCCTTCGCTCTCGAATCCGGGCGAAGTGTCCATAGGCGGCGCCGGCTTTCTCCGACGAGGATACCCGGCTGGCGAGCCCCGCGGGCTCGGCGTCCGCTTCCCATAGCAACTCTTGACGCGTCCACCGAAAGGGCTTCAACGCTTCTGAGCGCTCTTCGATGAGGAAGAGCCCGCGGTCCTGTTCGAGCATCACCTGAAGATTGGATCCGGTCGTGAGTTCGCGCGACGCGCCCTGGCACGTCATCTCGCGGGTCGACGGTGTTCGCGTGCAGGCCGGGTCTTCAGACCCGCATGCCGTCTATTCGGAGCGCAGCGCGATGATCGGGTCGACGCGAGTGGCGCGCCGCGCCGGCAGGTATCCGGCCAGCGCGGCCATCACAGAGAGCAGAGCGATGGCAATGGCGATGGTCGCCGGATCGTGAGGCTCAAGCCCGAACAGCAGTTGCCGCAGAACGCCTGCGGTGGCGAGCGCCGCAGCCAGCCCCACCGTGACACCCACCGCCAGCACGAGCAGCACATCTCGCATCACGAGCCACAGGATCGATCCCGGCCTGGCGCCGAGCGCCATCCTCACGCCGAATTCCATCTGCCGGTGCGCCACGAGATAACTCAGGACGCCGTAGAGGCCGACTATGGCGAGAAGCATGGCCAACCCGCCGAAGAATCCGGCGAGCGTTGCCAGCAGCCGCTCTTGAACGAGGTGGTCGTCAACTTGCTGTGCCAGCGTCTGGAACTCGAGCGGGATTTCCGGGTTCACTTCCCGCACGACGCGCTGCACCGACGGGATCATCACAGGGGGCGGTACAGAAGTACGCAGCACGAATTCCTGCGCGGCGCCACTCGGCGGCGCCTGCGTCGCCGGCATGAACACGGTGGGCGGCGGTACCTCTCTGACCGATTCGTACGTCGCGTCCTTGACCAGGCCGACGATTTCCACCGGCACGGGCCGCTGGTGGATCCGCAGGCGCTTGCCGAGCGTGCCCACGCCTGGGAAGTACTTGCGCGCGAGCGTCTCGTTCACGATCGCCACCGGCGGCGCCGTCGTCGTATCGCGATCGTCGAAATCGCGGCCGGCGACGATCGGCGTGCGCAGCGTTGTGAAGTATCCAGGCGCGACGAAGTTGAAGTAGCCGGTCCCGCTGGCGCCCGGCGGTGCACCCGGCATGTCGGCAGTGACCAACGTCATGTAGTTGTCGTCGCCGATGGGCGTGGTGAACGTCCGCGCCACGGAGAGCACGCCCGGCAGCGTCCGCAGCTGACGGGCGATCTCCTCGTGGGCGAGAGTACGCTCCTCGGGAGACATCTTCACGATGTCGGCGGCGAACCACGGCGGCTTCGCCATGACCACCAGCACGTTGCTCGCGTCGAAGCCGAGGTCAACGCGGATGAGCTTCACGAACGTCCGCAGCAGCAGTCCGCCGCCGATCAGCAGGATCAGCGAGAGCGCGACCTGCCCCGACACCATCCACTTACCCGCGTGGAAGCGGACTCGACGCTCGCCGCCGGCGGCGGCCGCCTGATTCTTCATCACCGCCGACACCGCGAAATCCGTGGACCGCACGGCGGGCAGCAGACCGACCAGCACGCCGGTCAGCACGGCCACGGCAGCGGCGAATGCGAGGACCCTCCAGTCGAGCGACAGATCGAGGAACACCGGATTGCGTGTCGTGGTGAGGCTTCTCACGAGCAGGCTGGTGCCCCACCGCGCAAACAGCACCCCGAGTCCCGCGCCGAGCCACGAGAGCAGAATCGATTCGGTAAGGAGCTGGCGAACGAGGCGCGCGCGCGACGCGCCGAGCGCCGTGCGAATGGCGATCTCCCTCGATCGTGCGGCCGCTCGGGCCAGCATCAGCCCGGCAATGTTTGCGCAGGCGATCAGCAGCACGAGGGCGACCACCGCCATCAGGATGCGCAGCGGCTGGCCGAACGTGCGGCGAAGGCCTGAAGGGCCCGTCGCGGAGGAGATCGCGACCAGTTTCGTTTGTAGAAACCGCTGCTGGCCGCTGGCGTTGGTGTCCGGCAGCGCCGCCCTCATGATCGGTTCCGAGAGCACGGCGAGCCGTGCGCCGAGCTGCGCGTTCGTCAGGCCTGGCTTCACGCGGCCCATGATGCTCAGCCACCATCGCGAGCGGCTGTCGAGATTGCGCGCGTCGAA
>JBMDXB010000130.1:0-87533 GCA_048594885.1 Vicinamibacterales bacterium | reverse complement strand
CGAGCGCTCGGATAGATGCGTGACGGACGTCAGGATCGCTCGGAGCGTGCGTGTCTGGAACACCGTCACTCCCTCGTCGTTCGCGCGCGCGGCCGGCCGGCTCGGTGAGCCGGCCGCGCGCACTCACTGGACGTGTGTCTTAACGCGAGGGGCCCTCTCATAGAGGCGCCTTTGCGACCTCTGCGTTCCCCTGCCGCGGTCTGCGAGCGTAGCGAGTGGCCGCCCTGGCCGCCGTAGCTTCAGCGAAGGCGGCTACTTGCCTATACCCTTTGCGAGCGTGATCACACGGTCCACGCCCGCGACGGTGAACCGCTCGCGTTGGCCGTCGGACCACTGCACCGTGACGCCGGCAACCGCGGCGTCCTTCCCCAGCCCGAGGTGCAGGCGCGCGTTGCTCGCCGAGAGGTAGCTGCCGTCGGTTCGCACGCGGCGCCAGAGCGTGGGCTTGCCGGCGCGCTCGACGCCGACCCACGCGCCGAACGCGAACCGGTTGCCTGACGGCTGCGTCGCTCGAATCTGAAGCCAATGGTTCCTCTCAGCGGCCTCGTTCAACAGCAGGCTCGCCGGGCCGCCGTTCGTCGTCACGAGAATGTCGACATCACCGTCGTTGTCGACGTCACCGAACGCCGCGCCGCGAGCGATGTTGAGCGCGGCGAACGCCGGACCGGCCTCGGCGCTCTTCTCAACGAACGTTCCGCCGCCGTTCCGGAACAACTGATTGCGCATCCGGAAGGGAAGCGGCTGGCCCCGCTGCGACTCGATGATGTTCACCGCGCCGTTGGCGACGAACAGATCGAGCAGCCCGTCGTTGTCGTAGTCGAACCAGTCGGTGCCGAAGCCGGTGAACGCCGCGGTCGGCGCGGCGAGCCCCGTCTTTGCCCGCTCGTCCTCGAAGTTCCCCTTGCCGTCGTTCCGGTACAACACGAACGTCTCGCCGATGATGTTCGTGATGAAGAGATCCTCGTCTCCATCGAGATCGAAATCGCCCGACGCGATCCCCATACTGCCCTCGGGATTGCCCGCGGCGTTCACGGCGGCGCCGGAGAGCATGCCCTCGTCCACGAACGTGCCGTCGTGCCGGTTGATCCAGAGCTGGTTCGGATTGGCGTCGTTGGCGACGTAGAAGTCAATCCAGCCGTCGCCGTTGTAGTCGCCCATCGTCACGCCGAGGCCCGCCCCGTCGGCCTTGCTGACGCCGGAGGCGACGGTGACGTCGGTGAAACGGCCAGTCCCCTCGTTGCGATACAGCCGGTCGGGCACCGGGCGATACGACCGCGGGCTGCAGTAGTCGCGCGCGCCGACGGCGTCGTGGCACACCTTGTTGCCGGCAACGGTGAAGTCCAAATAGTTGGCGACGAAGAGATCGAGATCGCCGTCGCGGTCGTAATCGGCGAATGCCGCGCTCGTGCTCCAGAGCGGGTCGCTGACGCCAGCCTGCGCGGTCACGTCCGTGAAGGTGCCATCGCCGTTGTTGCGGAACAGCGTGTCAGGACCAAAAGCCGTGACGAACAGATCGAGGTCGGCGTCGTTGTCGTAGTCGGCGACGGCGGCGCCCATCCCGTAGCGGCGAAGGGCGACGCCGGCGCGCTCGGTGACGTCCGTGAAGCGCAGCATCCGCTTGCCGCCCGCCGTCGAGAGATCGTTGCGGAAGAGACGACTGCTCGGGCCGGTGGTGCGCACGGTCCCCGAGCCGTCGAGCGGACCGCCCTGGACGAGGAAGACGTCGAGATCGCCGTCGTTGTCGTAATCGAACAGCGCCGCGCCGGCGCCCATCTGCTCGGCCATGTAGTACTGGCCGGTCGCGCCGGTGACGTGCGTGAACGCGAGGCCGGCCGCCGCCGCGGACTCCACGAACAGCGCCCCGGCCGCCCCCAGAAAACCGTGACACTCACCGTTTGCAGAAATTGCACAGGGGGAGTGTTCCATTTCGAGAAACGGTGAGTGTCCCGGTTTTGCGGGAGGGGGCCACAGCAGCGGGAGCGACGCCAGCACACAGAGCTTCTTCATTTGATCATCTTCAGGTCGCGATCGATCGCGGCCGCGAGCGCCTTCTCCCCGTGCTCGACGGCCAGGTCGCGGGCGGCCGTCGCCCACTTGACGCCTTCGGCGCGATTGCCGGCGCGCACGTAGGCCGTCGCCAGCGCGAAGAGATACCGCGGGGCCTCGGCGTCGCGCGGCTCGGTGATGAGCGCCAGCTCTTCGATGGCCTCAGCGGGCCGCCCGAGCGCGATCAGCATGCGCCCGCGGTTGAACCGCGCGATGCGCAGCGTCGGCTGGCTTGCGACGGCCCGTTCGTACTCGGCGAGCGCGTCCTCGAACTTGCGCTGGCGCTCCAGCACCTGCCCGAGATTGTTGCGTGCCGTCGCGTGGAGCGGATTGAGCGCGAGCGCCTCGCGGTAGGCCGCCGCCGCCTCGTCCCATCGCTCCTGCAGGCCGAGCAGGACGCCGTAGTCGTAATGCGCGTCCGCGACGTTGACGCCGAGCGTCACGACGGCGCGATAGTGCTCCTCGGCCTTCGCCCAGTTGCGCCCGCGGCCGTACAGCGACACGAGGTTCGCATGTGCCTGCGCGAACGACGGATCGACAGCAACCGCTGCTTCGTGTGCGGCAATCGCGCCCTCGACGTCGCCGGCGTCGGCGCGCTTCACGCCGCGCTGCAGCAGCGCGGCGGCGTCCGACCGCAGATCGTTGACGGCGGCGAGCACCGGATCCTCGATCGCCGGCCAGCGGGCGCCGAATTCCGCATGACGCTGGAGCGCCTGTTGCGCGTCATCACGCCTTCCGATCGCGCGATAGCTGAGGGCGAGCGCGTAGTGGGCGGCGCCGAACTCCGGAAACAGCTCGATCGCGCGCTCGAAGCGGCGGATCGCCTCCGGGTGGTCGGCCCGGGCGGCTGCGATGCGGCCACGTCCGAATTGCACGGCGGGTTCGGCGGCCGGATCGTTCAATTGCGCGAAGTGCTTCGCCGAGCGTTCGACCTCACCGGCATCGAGAAGCGCTTCGGCGAGCCGCACGCGCGCCGGCAGGTAATCCGGCTTCAGCGCGAGCGCCGTCTCGAGCTTCGCCGCCGCCTGAGCGGGCTGCGCGAGCCGCTGCAGGACGATGGCTTCGAGGTAGGGCCATTCGAAGGCGCGCGGCGCCAGCGCCGCGGCCCGAGCGTACGCGTCACGCGCCGCGCTCCACTGCTCCCACGCGTGCAGCACGCGCCCGAGCGCGCCGGCCGCCGACGCATCGTCCGGTTGCTTCTCCGCCGCGCGATGCGCGCGCGCGATCGCCTCGCGCGCCGCCGGCGGATACGCCTCGAGCGCGAGCTTCGGCAGCGGCGGCACTTGCCCCAGCAGCACTATCGTCAAGAGCAGGATCATCAGCAGCGTTCGGTCAATGCTAAATGCTAAATGACGAATGCTGAATGGGCTGTCAATGCTAAATGGGGGAATGTTGAAAGTGCACCCATTCAGCATTTGGCATTCGGCATTCAGCATTGACAGGGTGCAAAAAAAGGGCGCGGCGATCGAAATCGCCGCGCCCTTCGAATGCTCGAACGAAGAGGCGCTTAGAACGTGAACCGCACGCCGAACCGAACCTGGCGCTCGACGTAGGATGCGTTCGCGTTGATCGTGCCGCCGCCGCCGGGGATCCCGAGGATCTGCCCGAACGTGCCGGAATTGACGTCACCGTTCGGGTTTCCGAACACCGGGTGGTTGAAGATGTTGCCGGCCTCGACGCGAATCTCGACGCGGCGGTTGCCCCCCACCGGAACGGAGCGGAAGACCGACATGTCCATCGTCCAGCCGCCCGGGCCGCGGAACTGATTCCGCTTGACGTTGCCGATCGTCACGCCCGTCGGCTGCGAGAAGCCCGACGGGTCGAACCACTTGCCGGCGCTGCCGATGTTGCCGAGGACCTTCAACTCGCCGCCCGCGTAGTTCGCGGTCTGCGAGATGCCAGGCGTATTCAGTGACGTGCCACTCGCGGTGACGTGGAACGGCGTGCCGCTGAACGCGCCGAAGACGCCATTGAGCTGCCAGTCGCCGAGGATGGCCTTGACGATGTTGCCGTAGCCGTTCCCCTCGTTCTGCCAGGGCAGCTGGTAGACGTATCCCATCTGGAAGTTGTGCGGTCGATCGAAGCCGGCGAGCGCCCACGAACGGTCGCGATATCCCGGATGCGCGCCCATCGCCAGGCCAGTGCGGCCGTCGTTGTCGGACTCGTTCATCGACCGGCTGTAGGTATAGGCGCCCTTCAGCATGAATCGGTTCTTGAACGGCTTGTTGATCGCCACCTGCAGCGAGTCGTAGTCGGTGTCAAGGATCGCCCCCCACACGTTGAGATCGAGCTGACGGCCGTTGCTGATGAAATACGGACGGCTCGCCGCGCCGCCGCCGAGCGTCGTCGGCAGATTCACGTCAACCCACCCGTAGCCGCCGACGCCCTTGGCGCCGACATACGCGATGTCCACGGAGACGTCGAGCGGCAGCCGGCGTTCGAACGCCACGTTCCACGTGTGGATCTTGCCGCGGTCCACGTTGCCAAGCTGCGGCGTCGTCATGCCGACCGAGTTCGGGAGCGCCACGCGGCCGCTGCTCTGATCGGGACCGAGGACCTGCGGGATGCCCTGGCCGAGCGTGCCGTACCACATGAACTGCAGCGGCTGCGTGAAGGTGGTCGCCAGCGTGATCGGGTACTGAAGGTCACCACGCACCGGCCGGCCCCAGCCCATGTTGTTGAACGTCACGCCGTAGCCGGCGCGCAGCACCGTGTCCTGATTCAGGCGGTAAATGGCGCCGAGGCGCGGCGCGAAATTGTCCTTGCCCGCCTCGAAACCGACGCTCTTCGGGTTGTTGCCGCGTCCGCCGATGATGACTTCGAGCGTATTGAGATCGAGCCGCTCGAGGCCGCGCCCATCGGCGCGCGTCATCAATGGGTAGTACTCCCAGCGGAGACCGAGGTCCAGCGTCAGCTTCGACGTCGGCGTCCAGCGGTCGCGGAAATAGACGGCGTGCTGCCATTCACGGGCCGTCATCAGCTCGTTCTGGACGCTCTTGCCGACCGACGATGTCAGGCCGAGCAGGAAGGCGGCGTAGGTATTGAACATGTTCGCGGTCTGCCCGCCGGCCGACGTCGGCATGGCCGTCGCATTGCCCGCGAAACTGAACGAGCCCCGTGGATTGCCGCTCTCGGGCTGCCAGTGATCGAGGTACAGGAAGTTGACGGTGTAGCCGGTGCGCAGGTCGTGACGGCCCATGTTCTTGGTCAGGTTCGTCGCCAGCGAGTAGGTACGCTCGTCGCGGAAGATCGGGTTCCAACCGTCGCGGTTGCCGACCGCGCTGAATCCGGTGTTGAACACCGGATAGCCCGCATAGCGCTGGTCGTTCAAGCCCGCGTCATTCGTGCCGGGAATGCCGAGCACGTCGAGGCCGAAGTTGCCGACGTTGAAATCCGGTCCGTACACGTCCTGCTTCTGGCGCGCGAACCCGAACGTCGCGTCGAACAGCATCGTCGGGTTGATCGTCCACGTCTGGCCGTGCGTGAACGAGTGCACCTTCGTGAAGCCGCCGTCGTTGTCGACTTCGGTGTTTGCCGGCGTGCCGAGATAGTTGGACAGGTCGTCGACGACCGCATCCATGAAGCTGTACTTGAACCACAGCTGATGGGCCGACGTGCGGTTGAAGTTGATCTTCGCGTCGTAGTTGTCGCGATCGAAGAAGCGGTCTTCCCGCCGCTGGTAGTTGTTGGTCGTTCCGGCGAGACCGATGCCCTGCACGTTGGGCAGCGGATAGAGGTTCAGCACCTTCAGCGCGATCGGGTCGATGCGGCCCGCCGGAATGACGTTGTTCTCGAACGGCGTGCGCCCGGTGCCGTTGGTCAGCGTCGACGAGGCCGGGTCGAAGATGATCTGCCGAGCGCCCGCAGTGTTGACGGCGGCAGACAGATCTCCCGCCCGCATTGCGGCGGTCGGCACGTTGAAGAACCGGAACTCGCTGTTCGACCGCCGGAAGCCGTCGTAGGAGCCGAAGAAGAACAGCTTGTCCTTGCGGATTGGACCGCCCAGCGTGCCGCCGAACATGTTCGTTTCGTACGGCAGCTTGTTCGGCTTGCCGCTCGTCGAGTTGCAGTTGAACCCGCAGGCGGTGAACGAGTACGGCGTGGCGTTGAGCTCTTTGTTGTTGAAGTACTCGAACGCCGACCCGCGGTAGTTGTTCGTGCCGGACTTGGTGATGACGGTGATCGCCGCGCCGCCCGCCATCCCCTGCTCCGCGTCGAACGTCGCCGTCGACACGTTGACGGTGTCGATCGTCTCGGCCGGCGCCACGTACATCACGTGGTTCGGCAGCCAGATGTTCACGTTGGTCGCACCATCGGTGCGGGTCGAGTTGTTGGTGTTCGCCTGCCCGTTGACGTTGGTGGTCATCGAGCGCGCCGGCGTGTCGGTTTCCGCGTTGCCGAAGGACATCGGCATCGTTCCGGGCACCAGGTTCTGGAGCATCTGGTAGTTGCGGAAGCGGTTCAGCGGCATCTGCGTGATCGCATCCGACTTCAACTCCGTGCTGATGTCCGCCTTGTCGGTCTGCAGCAGCGAGGCCTCCGAGGCGACGGTCACGGTCTCGGCCAGCGCGCCGACTTCGAGCGTCACATCGACGCGGGCGATCTGCCCGATCGTCACCGGGACGTTCGAGCGGATGAACTCACGAAAGCCCTGCAGCGAGACCTTGACGTCGTACGGTCCCGGCAGCACGTTGACGAGGTCGTACGCGCCCTGCGCGTTGGTCGTGGTCTCACGCGTGAGACCGGTCTCCTTGTTGGTGATCGTGACCTGGACGCCCGGCACGAGTGCGCCCTGCTGATCCCTCACTACACCAACAATGCTGCCGTAGAGGATTTGCGCAACCGCTGGAGCCGCGCCCGCCGCGAGCGCGAGGGTTACGACACAGGCGAGAAACACACGACGACTTGCACCACAGTTCCACCCACTCACGAGACTCCCCCTTCCAATGAGCGAGCGGCCACCGCCGTAGGGAGGGTGACCGTCTGGCAGAGGGATGTATACCTCCTACCCCGTCCATGGACAAGGAATTTCTCATGGCGCAAGAAGGTAGGCAGTAGGCGGTATGCAGTAGGCAGTGAGCCGGATGGTCGCACCCGCCAGCTCGATTCTTACTGCCTACCGCCTACTGCCTACTGCCTACTGCCTACTGCCTACTAATCAGAAGGTGAAGCGCACGCCGAGCCGGATCTGGCGCTCGACGTACGAGGCGTTCGCGTTGATCGTGCCGCCGCCGCCCGGGATGCCGAGGATCTGCCCGAATGTCCCAGCCTGCACGTTGCCGTTGGGGTTCGCGAAGACGGGGTGGTTGAAGATGTTGCCGGCTTCGACGCGGACCTCGACGCGACGGTGACCGCCGACCGGGATCGTCCGGAACAGCGACATGTCGAACGTCCACGCGCCAGGTCCGCGGAACTGATTGCGCTCGACGTTGCCAATCGTCACGCCGGTCGGCTGGGCGAACTGCGTCGTGTCGAACCACGCACCCGACGCGCCGATCTTGCCGATGACATTGAGATCGCCGCCCGCGAAGTTCGCGGTCTGTGTGATGCCGGGCGTGTTCAGCGACGTGCCGCTGGCGGTCACGGTAAACGGCGTGCCGCTGAACGCGCCGAAGACGCCATTCAGTTGCCAGTCGCCGAGGATCGCCTTGGCGATATTGCCGTAGCCGCTTCCCTCATGCTGCCACGGCAGCTGGTACACGAACCCCATCTGGAAATTATGGGGACGATCGAATCCGGCCCGCGCCCACGACCGGTTCAGATACGCCGGATGCGCGCCCATCGCCAGTGACGTGCGGCCGTCGGCGTCCGACTCGTTCATGGATCGGCTGAAGGTGTACGCGCCTTTCAACATGAAACGCTGCTTGAACGGGCGGTTGATGGCGACCTGCAGCGAGTCGTAGTCGGTGTCCAGGATCGCGCCCCAGACATCGATGGCGAGCTGGCGCCCGTGGCTGATGAAGTACGGCCGGCTCGAGTTGCCGCCGCCGAGTGTCGTCGGCAGATTGACGTCGAGCCACGCGTATCCGCCGACACCCTTCGCGGCGACGTACGCCACATCCACGGAGATGTCCAGCGGCAGCCGGCGCTCGAACGCCACGTTCCACGTGTGGATCTTGCCGCGATCGACGTTGCCGAGCTCCGGCGTCATCATGCCGACCGAGTTCGGAAGCGCCACACGGCCGCCGCTCTGGTCGGGTCCGAGGACCTGCGGAATGCCGTCGCCGAGTTTCCCGTACCACATGAACTGCAGCGGCTGCGTGAACGTCGTCGCCAGCGTGATCGGATACTGCCGGTCGCCGCGCATCGGACGGCCCCAGGCCATGTTGTTGAAGGTGACGCCGTATCCGGCGCGCAGCACGGTGTCCTGGTTCAGCCGGTAGATGGCGCCGAGGCGCGGTGCGAAATTGTCCAGACCGGTCTCGAGGCCGACGTTTTTCGGGTTGCCGCCGCGCCCGCCGATGATCACGTCGAGCGTGTTGAGGTCGAGCCGCTCGACGCCGCGCCCGTTCGCGCGCGTGGCGATCGGGTAGTACTCCCACCGCAGCCCGAGGTCCAGGGTCAGCTTGGACGTCGGGGTCCAGCGGTCGCGGACGTACAGCGCATGCTGCCATTCCCGCGTGGTCATCAGCTCGTTCTGCACGCTCTTGCCGACGCTCGACGTCAGTCCCATCATGAACGCGGCAAACGTGTTGTAGAAGTTCGCGACCGGGTTGCCGGGGATGTCGGTCGCGTTACCCGCGAAGTTGAACGCGCCGCGCGGGTTGCCGCTCTCCGGCTGCCAGTGATCGAGATACATGAAGTTGACCGTGTAGCCGGTCCGCAGGTCGTGGCGCCCCATGTTCTTCGACAGGTTCGTCGCCAGCGAGTAGGTGCGCTCGTCGCGGAAGATCGGGTTCCAGCCGTCGCGGTTGCCGACGGCAGAGAAGCCCGTATTGAACACCGGGTACCCCGCATATCGCTGATCGCCCAGCCCTGCGTCGTTGGTTCCGGGAATACCCAGGACGTCGAGGCCGAAGTTGCCGGAGTTGAAATCCGGCCCGAAGACGTCCTGATCCTGCCGCGCGAACCCGAACGTCGCATCGAACAGCGTCGTCGGATTGAGCGTCCACGTTTGACCGGTGGTGAACGAGTACACCTTGGTGAAGCCGCCGTCGGTGTCCGACTCGGTGTTCGACGGGGGTCCGAGGTAATTGGACAGGTCGTCGACGACGGCGTCCATGAAGCTGTACTTGAACCACAACTGGTGCGCGGAGGTGCGGTTGTAGTTGATCTTGACGTCGTAGTTGTCGCGGTCGAACCGTCGTGTTTCCTCTCGCTGGAAGTTGTTCGTCAACCCGCCGAGGCCGATGCCCTGCGTGTTCGGCATCGGGTAGAGCTGCAGGACCTTCAGCGCGATCGGATCGATCAGGTTGGCGGGGATCCGGTTGCCGTCGAACGGCAGCCGCCCCGCGCCGCTGGTGGACGCGCTCGGCGTGAACGGGTTGTAGATGGTCTGCTGCGTGCCCGCGTTGTTGGTGGCGGCCGAAAAGTCGCCGGCGCGGAGGGCCGCATCCGGCACGCTGAAGAACCGATGCTCGCTGTTCGAGCGCTTGAAGCCGTCATAGGACGCGAAGAAGAACAGCTTGTCGCGCTTGATCGGGCCGCCGAACGTCGCGCCGAAGATGTTCGACTCGACCGGCAGCTTGTTCGGCTTGCCGCTTTTCGGATTGCAGTTGAATCCGCACGGCGAGAAGTTGTACGCCGTCGCGTTGAGGTCCTGGTTGTTGAAGAACTCGAACGCCGAGCCTCGGAAGTTGTTCGTGCCCGACTTGGTGATGACGGTGACGGCGGCGCCTCCGGCCATGCCCTGCTCGGCGTCGAACGTCGCCGTCGACACGTTCACGGTGTCGATGGTTTCGGCCGGCGCCACGTACATCACGTGGTTCGGCAGCCAGATGTTGACGTTGGTCGCGCCGTCGGTGCGCGTCGCGTTGTTGGTGTTCGCCTGGCCGTTGACGTTCGTCGTCATCGAGCGCGCCGGCGTGTCCGTTTCCGCGTTGCCGAACGACATCGGCATCGTCCCCGGCACGAGGTTGATCAGCGCCTGGTAGTTGCGGAACCGGTTGAGCGGCATCTGCGTCAGCGCGTCGGACTTGAGTTCCGTGCTGATGTCCGCCTTGTCCGTTTGCAGCAGCTCGGCCTCGGACGCGACGGTCACCGTCTCCGCCAGCGCGCCCACTTCGAGCGTCAGGTCGACGCGCGAAATCTGGCCGATCGTCACCGGCACGCTCGAGCGGACGACCTCCCTGAATCCCTGAAGGGCGACCTTCACGTCGTACGGTCCCGGCAGCACGTTCACCAGGTTGTACCCGCCCTGCGCGTCCGTGGTCGTCTCGCGGGTGAGACCGGTGTCCTTGCTGGTGATGGTGACGAGCGCGCCAGGCACGAATGCGCCCTGCTGGTCCTTGACGACGCCGACGATGCTGCCGTAGAGGATCTGCGCGGCTGCGGGAGCCGCGAGGAGCACGACCGCCACGACGATGGCGAGGCACGCTCCGAGACGACGAGACAACTGCACGCGTGGACACTCACCCACAGGCCTCCTCCTTCTTGTCGACAAGACAGGCCGGTTGCCGCCGCGGGGGACGCGCCGGCAGGGCGCCCTTATACTCCAACCCCAGTACCAGTTACAAGCTGCGATTTTGCGCCGTTTGGAAGGCTCGTGCTGCCAGATTGTCAGGAATCCCCTCGTTCGCGGGGTCAATTTCGTAATCCGCCACGAAACTGCATGAATCCGCTTGCTGGAAGTCGTCTAACTGCGCGAGACTGACGCGCCCCATCGCTCCCCAGGCGCTACGGCAAACGTCACCCCCTCGATCTACGCTGCGTGTGTCGAGGGCCCAGGAACCACTCATGGTGATCGGAGGTGAGCCATGGGACGAGCCCTCTCATTTGCAGTGGGTCTCTCGCTTTGTCTGCACGCGCTGGTAGGCGCGCAGCAGGCAGGCCCCAATACGAACGTTCTTCCCGTCGTCGTCAATCCGCTGGATCCCAACGCATACCTGAAAGGCGATCTGTACCTGCAGCGGCAGGTGGAGCCGAGCATCGCGGCGTCCACGCGCAATCCGCAGATGCTGCTCGCGTTCTTCAACGACTATCGCGCGGTGGACATCGCCACCGATGTCGGCATCGGCGAGTCGCAGACGACCGGTGGCCTCCTCGCCTGGCTGGCGCCGGTTCGCAGCATGCTGGCGAAGGCGTTCCGCCGGCCGGCTGCGCGGCCGCGCGTGGCGGCGCCGGTGGCCGCCGCCGAGGCGTGGGTCGGCTACTCGAAATCGTTTGACGGCGGGCTCACCTGGAGCGGCGGCTTCCTGCCCGGCGGTCCGTTCGATTCATCGCCGGCATCGATGGCTTCTCCCGTGCACGGCCTGGAAGCCGCAACCGATCCCGTCATCAGCGCCGCGCCGTGCGGCCGCTTCTACGTCGTGTTCCTCGCCTTCACCCGCGGCGGCCAAAGCAAGATGGGCGTCGCCCGCTACGTGCATCAGAACAACATCGAGGGCGGCGACAGCGTGGTGTACGAGGGGACGACGATCCTCGAAAGCGCCAACAACGCCACGCACGGCTACTTCATCGACAAGCCGTTCCTCATCGTGGATCCCTCGCGGCTCGGCGGACAGGACTCCTGCGCGCACAACGTGTATGTCAGCTACACGACGTTCAACGGTCTGGAAAAGGATGGGAAGTTCAAGAGCAAGGTGACGTTCGCCCGTTCGACCGACGGAGGCGCGACCTTCGCGACGCAAAAGCTGAACATGCCGTTCAACCAGAATCAGGGCACCGCGCTCACCGTTGACCCGCGGCCCGGCACGCCCGCGACGACGGGCGGCGGGACCGTATATCTCCTCTGGCGCCACTTCTTCGAGCCGGACTCGATGCTCGTTCACAAGTCCACCGATTACGGCGCGACGTTCTCCGGCAAGCCGGTACAGCTCACCGCGGGCGCGCCGCTGCCCAATCTGCAGAAGTTCGATCAGCCGACGCAAACCACCGCCACGCATCCGCCGAGCCAGTTGACGTTCCGCAGCAACGCGTTTCCCACGATTGCGGTCAGCGCCGCCGGCGCGGTATTCGCCGCCTGGCAGGAGCGCGTGGACATCATCCCAGGCAGCGCGACGTTCGGCATGCCCGCGCCGAACGGCAGCCCGCGCATCGTCATGATGCGCTCGCTGGACAGCGGCTCGACGTGGACCGACACGAACGGCGCGGTCGGGATGCGACGCGCCGTCGACTTCGCCGACCGCGACGTCGTTGCGCCTGCGGCCGGCGGGGGATTCCTGCCGCAACTGCGGCCGTCGGGCCCGCAGGTGATGCCGCGGCTGGTCTTCGGCGGCGGCCGGTTGATGCTCTCGTATTACGAGTCGCGCGGGTTCGTCCGGCAGTTTCCGTCCGAGGGGATCCAGCTCGCGGATGTGACCGATGGCTACATCGCGGGCATCGATCGCATGCTCGACCTGCGCTCGGCGCTGCTGCATCCGGCGACCGGCGTCGTGCAGGGCAGCGCGCAGGTGTCGCGGTATCCGATCAAACCCTGGGCGAACCTCGCCGACGGCGAGGGACTCGACGACGTGCTGCCGGTGAACGCGCCGTGCGCGCCGGACTTTCAGGCGGCCGATGGCGAGCAGCTTCCGCCGTGCGTCCGCCGGGTGAATCGCAGCAACCTGCCACAGTCGGGCGGCGGCACCGCGCCGTTCATCGGCGACTACACCGACGCGACGGCCGCCGTCCAGTTCGTGCCGAACGCCGGCGGGAACGGCTGGCGCTGGGCGATCGACCCGAGCGACCTTCCGCATCCAGGGTTCCAGGTGGTGTTTGCCGACAACCGCAACCAGATCCCGCCGACGCATCCGGCCAATCTGCAGGACTGGGAGCGCTACCGTCATTACGCGCCGCCGGGAACGGGCGGCAGCTGCCTGAACGCCGGCTCGCGCAACACCGACATCCTGACCTCACGCGTGAACGCGGACGTGGTGGTCAGCGCCGTCACCACGTACAAACAGCTCGGAACGATCCAGCGCGCGTTTACCGTCACGGTCGCGAACAGCACCAACGCCATTCGCTTCTATCGCATGACGTTCGCGACGCCGCAGATGGCCGCGGTGGCATCGTTCGATCAAACGAATCCCGCGGTGGATCAGGCGGACATCCAGGTGTTTGCGAACTCGAGCGTGACGCTCGTGACCTACGTGCAGCCGGATGCGCCCGGCCCGGTGACGGTGCAGGTGCGTGAGATCGACGCGTTGGGTGGAAGCGTCGTGCCCTCAGGAGCGAGCGGGCAGATCACGTTCAACGGCGATCCGACCAACCCGGCGGTGACGAGCGCGACGATCGAGAACAGCGAGACGCACGATCCGTCGGTGGGCACGCCGCTCTACCAGAACCCGTTCTACCAGAACCCGCTCTACCAGAATCCGCTGTACCAGAACCCGCTGTATCAGAACCCGCTCTACCAGAACTCGACGATCTACGACGTGCAGCAGGTGACCTGGACGGTCGAGAACGCCGGCAACACCGCGTCGTCGTATCTCTCGCTGCTGCACATCGACAATGCGGCCGCCTACATCAACGACTACGTCTTCTTGCTGACAATCTCGAAGGCGGCATCGGTGGGGACGTTGCTCGGCTGCGACAGCGCCAATCTCGAGCATCAGCAAATCATCTCGAGCACGGTGCTGAATCCGCTCTACCAGAATCCGCTCTATCAGAACCCGCTGTACCAGAACCCGCTCTACCAGAATCCGCTGTATCAGAACCCGCTCTACCAGAACCTGACGTTCGCGGTCGCGCCGGCCGACGGCGCAACCGGAGCCGGTTCGCACGACGGGACGACACACGCGAAGAAGACGCCGGATGCCGTCCAGGTGACGCTGACCGCGTTTCAGATCGCGCAGAATCCCGCGCTGGTCTACGACGCGGTGCTGTCGCCGCCGAGCATCGCGGTGCACGCGCAGTCGCTGAACTACGTCAACGGTCAACTCGTACAGCCGCCGCCGTCGTTCTTCGGCTCGGATCTCGTGTTTGCCTCCGCCGCGCCGGCGCCGTCGCTCGCCACGGTGCAGGCGGGCACGGAAGTGACGTTCCCCTCGACTTCGTGGACGTTGAAGAACACTGGCAACACGGCCGCCGTTCCCGTCCAGGGGCAACTTCGGTACGGCATCTATCTCTCGACCGATGCCACGATCACCAGCAGCGATCTGCTGCTCGGCTACGGGACGACCTCGCCGCTCGAGCCGGGCGAGGAGCGGACGCTTTCGCCCGTCACGGTGACGATCCCGTCCAGCACGCCGGGCGGTCAGTATTACATCGGCCTGTTCATCGACGATCCGCTGGCGGTCTCGGAATTGAGCGAGGCGAACAACACCGTCAGCGCGGCGATCACGGTGACCGGTTCCAACTCGGCGCCGTCCGCCGCGGATCAGGCGGTCACGACCGCAGAGGACACGCCGGTCGCCATCACGCTGACCGGGGCGGATCCGGAAGGCGATGCGCTGACGTTCACCGTCCTGTCGGCGCCCGCGTTCGGAACGCTGTCGGGAACCGCGCCGAACCTGACGTACACGCCGAACGCCAACTTCCACGGTGCCGACAGCTTCACGTTCCGTGTGAGCGACGGCGCGCTGGAATCGGCGCCCGCCACGGTTTCCATTACCGTGACGAGCGTCAACGATGCTCCAGTCGCTGCCGCCGGCACGCTCGCGGTCATCGAGGACCTCGCGGCGTCGGGCACGCTCGCCGCCAGCGATGTCGAGGGTGACGCGCTGACGTTCTCCATCGTCTCGCAGGGGACCAAGGGGACCGCGGTCATCACCAACGCCGCAACTGGCGCGTTCACCTACACGCCGAACGCGGACGCGTACGGCTCTGACAGCTTCACCTTCCGTGTGAGCGACGGGTTGTCGGAATCGGCCCCCGCAGCCATTGCCGTCACCGTGACCGGCGTCAACGACGCGCCGGTCGCCACCGGCGGCACGCTGGCGGTCGTCGAGGACGTCCCGGCGGCGGGCAGCCTCGCCGCCAGCGACGTCGACGGCGACGCGCTCACGTTCTCCGTCGTCTCGCCGGCCACCAAGGGAACGGTCGTCATCACCAACGCCGCGACGGGTGCGTTCACCTACACACCGAACGCGAACGCATACGGCGCCGACAGCTTCACGTTCGCCGTCAGCGATGGCACCGTGTCGTCAGGACCGGCGACGATTCTGGTGACGATTGCGGCGGTGAACGACGCGCCGATCGCGGCGCCGGACGCCGTGACGGTGACGCAGAACAGCGGGCCCACGGTGATCTCCGTGCTGGCAAACGACGTTGACGTCGAGGGGAACACGCTGGCGGTGACGGCGGTGACGCAGCCGCCGGCCGGAACCGCGACGT
The DNA here is from genome assembly GCA_048594885.1 of Vicinamibacterales bacterium. GTDB lineage: Bacteria > Acidobacteriota > Vicinamibacteria > Vicinamibacterales > 2-12-FULL-66-21 > JBMDXB01. The sequence continues at coordinate 72,074 of JBMDXB010000130.1, read as the reverse complement.
TTACGGCCGCCGCGGTCACGTTTACGCCCGCGCTGAACTTCGTGGGGACCGCCACCTTCTCCTACACGGTGTCAGATGGTCTTGGCGGATCCGCGGTTGGCACCGTCACGGTCACGGTCACGGACGGCGTGGCCGATTACGGGTTCATCGGACTTCAGAGCCCATGGACGTTGACGCCGACGTACTCCGCGAAAGTCGGCAGCTCGATTCCGCTCGTCTGGCAGTACACCGGCCTCAACGATCTGGTCGTCGACAGCAGCATGGCGATGCCGGAGATTCGCATCAAGGGGCCGTTCCCGTGCCAGGCGGGCGAGACGCAGTCCACCCTGGAGACGATTGCCTATCCCGGCAACAGCGGCTTCCAGTACTTCACCTCGACGAACACCTGGCAGTTCAACTGGCAGACGACCGGCCTGTCGGTCGGCTGCTACAACGTGCGGGTGTTCAGCGAGCAGACGCTGCAAATCAACGGGCCATTCTTGATTCGGTTGGCGAAGTAGACATCCGTCCCTGGTCCCTGGTCCCTGGTCCCTGGTCCCTGGTCTCGGGTCCCTAGTCCCGGGACCCGGGACCGGACCTGGGACCTGGGACCGGGGACCCGGGACCCGTGACCAGGGACCCGTGACCAGGGACTAGGGACCAGGGACTTGCAGACGCGCCTTTGCATCTGCGAGCAGCGGATCGGGCGCGTCGGTGTGTTCGCGGATGTCGATGTAGCGCTTGTAGTTCTCGCGCGCCTCGGGATTCTGCAGCGCCTCCTGCGCGCGGCCCAGCCAGTAATACACCTGCGGCAGATACCTGAGCGTGGAGCTGTCGGTAAAGAACACGTCGGTCAGCTCGCCCTTCCGCTTCAGGCACAGCTCGAACTCGGCAAGCGCCTCCGGATATTGCTTCGCCTCGAACGAGGCGCGGGCGAGCAGCCAGCGCGCGAACCATGAATCGAAGCGGCGCTGCGATTCGCCGAACGTCTGCATGGCGTCCGGCAGCCGCTTCCGCTGCAGCGCGAGCTGCGCCGTGATCAGCCCCGCATAGGACCGCGTCTGCGTCTGCAACTGGTTGTCGAGCGTGGCGGCGATCGCCTCGGCGCGCCGCGGCTCGCCCAGCTCCAGCAGCAGCATGCCGGCGGGGAAGAGGACACTTTCGGCGCTGGTGAGCTCGACGGCCCGTGCTGCCGCGGCAATCGCCTCGCTTCGCTGCCCGCGCGCGGCGAGCGCCTCGGCAAGCGGCAACAGGTTGCCGGCCGCTCCGTCGCGATCGCCTTCCTTCTCTGCCGCCGCGGCGCTCGTTCGCAGGATGCCGATCGCCTCCTGATAGCGCCCGGAGTAGATCGCCATGTCGGCCCGCGTCATCGTGGCAAGCGAGGCGCCGAGGCCGCCCGCTGCGCCAAGCTCGCCAACCGCCGCCTCCGCCGTTGGCTTGTCGCCAGCCGCCGCCGCCGCTCGCGCGATCGTGAACAGCCCGATGGCGTGAAGCCAGCTGTCTTTCGGCATGCGCCGCGACTCCTCGATCGCCGTCTTGAAATCGCCGGCATACATCGAATACATCGCGTAGTTCATGCGCTGCAGGTGATTTGTCGGCTCCAGCGCGAGCGCCTTTCGCACGCCGGCCACAGCCTTCTCGACGTCGCGGACGTACAGGTACGCAAGCGCCAGATTGGCAACACCGCCGCGATCCGCGGGGTACTTGCTCACCAGCGCTTCGTAGTTCTCGATCGCCTTTTCGTAGTTCTTCGAGATGAGGAGGTAATACCCGCCTAGCGTCGCGAACTTCTCGCGCTCGGTCATCCGGTTCAGGTACTTCACGGCCTGCTGGAAGCTCTCTTCTGTTTTGTCGGACTGCTTCAGGTTGCTGTAGACACCCGCCATCCCGTTGTAGGCGCGCCCGAACGCCGGATCGAACGACACGGCCTCCTGGTACGCCGCCAGCGCTTCGGGCAGCTTGCCGGCCACCTGCAGGTCCTGGCCGCGGACGTACGCACGCATCGCGTCGATCGACGCCGCGGTGAAGGTCTCCGTCGGCTTCTCGCGGTCCGACGCCGACGCGGTGTCGCCGAGCTCGCGGCGCAGCGACGAGGCGAGGCGCGCCACCGTTTCGAGGACCGCGCTCTTGTCCTTCGCCGTGGCGCGAACGGTCGCCAGCGGCGGGCCTTGTTCACCCTTCGCCGGATCGATCGCACGGACCGCGAGGGCGAACCGGGAGCCGTCCGGCTGGATGCTCCCGGCCAGGATGACGTTCAACGCCTCGCGCTTGGCGATCAGGTGAGCCATCTTCTCGTCGATCGGCGCGCCGGGGTGCAGCTGCTCGGCGACCTTGCGCGCGTCGGTGCGCGAATAGGCGTCGATGAACGAGGCGCCCTCGATCGCGATGCCCAGCGCCTGCTCGACGGCGCCGCTGAACACGGGGTCCCCCGTGGTGTTCTCGAAGTCGGCGATCAACACCGAGATCGGTGTCGGCTCGGCGATCGGCGCGGTTCCCTGTGCGGCCCACCACGTGACCGACAGACCTGCGGCGAACACCATCGCGGCGGCCACCTTCGTCTTCCACGTCAGGTGCCGCGGCAGCCGGTGCCTCCGCCCGGCGTCGTCGAGCTGATCGAGATCGGCGAGCAGTTCCTGCGCCGTCGCGTACCGTGCTCCGGGATCCGGTTGCAGGCAGCGGCGGACGATCTGGTCGATCGTCTCCGGCACGGCGGGGTTGATCGTCGTCAGCGACGGCGGCGGCGCAAGCGTGCGGCTGGTCAGCTCGGCGATGACGCTCTCGGCGCGCTCGAAGCGCTGCCGCCCGCCGAGCATGTCGTAGATGATCAGGCCCGCGGCGTAGATGTCGGCGCGATGATCGACCGGCAGCGCCTGCGCCTGTTCCGGCGCCATGTACTGCACCGTGCCGACGATGGCGCCGACGACGGTGTGGCCTGCCATCGGCGCGACGGCGCGTCCGGCCGGCGCTTCGGGCATCGGACGCGCGCCCGTGGACCGCGCGATGCCGAAGTCGGTGATCAACGACTCGCCGTCCGAGTCGATCATGATGTTGGCGGGCTTCAGGTCGCGGTGCACCACGCCGGCCGCCTGTGCCGCCGCCAGCCCAGACGCCATCGTCCGCGCGATCTTCAGCACGCGCGGCAGCGGCAGGGGACCTTCGCGTTCGATAATCGTCCCGAGATCCTCGCCGTCGATGAACGGCATCGTGATGTACTTGATGCCGCGCACTTCGCCGAGGTCGTGGATGCGCACCACGTTCTTGTGCGTGACCTGCCGGGCCAGCAGCAATTCCTGCTTGAAACGTCTTTCGAGCGCGAGCGCCGCCTCGGGGTCCGTGGCGGCCTCGGGCCGGATCACCTTGAGCGCGACGATGACCCCTAGCTCTTCGTCCCAAGCCTGATAGACGGCGCCCATGCCGCCAATGCCGAGGAGCCGGATGATGTGGTAGCGCCCGCCGAAGGACTGGCCGGGCGTGAGCGGCCCTTGCAGGGACCGCGGATCGCTCTCTGACGCAGTAGCGGGCATGCCCGCGATCCGGGTAAGGTCGTCGACCGCCTCGCGAACATCGGGGTCCGTCGCAGGCGGCGAATGACCCGGCAACGTGACGTCGCCGGCGACCGTAAGGTCATCACCGGGGTTGATGGGCATGGGTCGTACCGTGTCGCAGCGGGGGCGGACCATTATCGGCGAAAGCGGCGCGGTTTCGGCAGAGAAAACACCAGCGCAAGCTCATCCGGGCTGTAGGCCTCCGCCTCTCCCGTAGAATGCGCGGATGGCGCAGGACTCCCCGGCCGTCACGTACGGCAGCTACCTGAAGATTGACGAGCTGCTCGAGCTCCAGCAGCCCCGCTCGGAGGGGCCTGAACATGACGAGATGCTCTTCATCGTCATCCACCAGGTCTACGAGTTGTGGTTCAAGGAGCTGCTGCACGAGCTCGATCGCGTCATGCAGTTGCTCCGCACGGACGATGCGGTGCGAGCGCAGCACACGCTGAAGCGGATCCTCACGATCCTCAAGGTCCTCGTCGCGCAGCTCGACATCCTGGAGACGATGACGCCGCTGGAGTTTCTGACCTTCCGCAACCGCCTGGAGGCGGCGAGCGGGTTCCAGTCCGATCAGTTCCGGCAGCTCGAGTTCGTGCTGGGACGGAAGTCGAACGCGTCGGTGGAGCGGTTCGCGCCCGGCACGCGTTCGCGCGATGCGCTCGAGCGGCGCTGGAGCGAGCCGACGCTGTGGGACGCCTTTCTGCAGTACCTTCGCCGCGAAGGCTACAGTGTCCCGCCGGCGCAGCTCTCGCGCGACGTCACGGCGGCGGTCGAGCCGTCAGCCGACGTGCAGCGCACCCTGATCGAGATCTACAGACGTGACGCGAAGAACAGCGAGTTGTGCGAGCGGCTCGTCGATCTGGACGAAGGCATCCAGGAGTGGCGATACCGCCACGTGAAGATGGTGGAACGGACGATCGGCGTGAAGCCGGGAACGGGTGGATCCAGTGGCGCCGAGTACCTACGAAGCACCGTGGGCGCGGCGCTGTTTCCCGACCTTTGGCGGATTCGCTCGGCGCTTTGATGCCCGGTAGGGCGCGAGCAGCGTTTCGATGTCGCGCCGCACCCAGGTGGCCGCCTTGCCGTCGCGGTGAATCGCCCAGCCGAGCAGCGAGCCCGCGGCGACGGCGCCGAGCGCGCGGCACAGCGCCCTCGTGTCACAGCGAACGAGCTCGCCGGCAGCGACGGCCTCATCCGCCAGTTTGACGTACTGCGCCTCCATCTGGCGCGACATCCGCAGCGTCAGGCGGTGGAAATCCGGGTCGGTCAAATCGATCTGCAGGAACGCGAGCTGGTTGGCCATCTCCTCGGGGGTGCTGGTGCTCTGCGTCATGAACATCGCCGCGGACACGAGCTTCTCGAGCGGCGAGCCGCCGGCGGCGCGCAGCATGTCGAAGCACGCGTCGTTGCCGTCGGCGGCGGCGCCGCAGACGGCGAGGAGAAGCCCGCGTTTGGATCCGAACCGCTGCACCAGCGTGGCCGGGGAGACGCCCGCCTCTTTCGCGACGCCGGCGAGGGTCAGCTTGACCGGCCCGAGCCGCATCATCGCGCGCGCGGCGGCATCGAAGATGGTCTCGTCGGAGATGGTGCGTGGGCGGGGCAACTTGACAGGATTATAAACGTCGGTTTATAAACACCGCAACGTAAATGAACGAACATTTATAAAGTCAGCGCTCAGCGCTCAGCGCTCAGCGCTCAGCGCCCAGCGATCAGCGATCAGCGATCAGCGATCAGCGATCAGCGATCAGCGATCAGCGATAAGCGTCAGGAGGAGGCCATGGCGCAGCCCAAACGATCAAGCGCGGCCCCGCTCGAGGGCCAGATTGCCGTCGTCGCCGGCGCAACGCGAGGGGCGGGCCGCGGCATCGCGCGAGCACTTGGCGAGGCGGGTGCCACGGTGTACTGCACGGGACGCAGCGTTGCCGGCACCCCGTCTCCCTACGGCCGCCCGGAGACCCTCGACGAGACCGTCGCGATGATCGCCGCAGCCGGCGGGAAGGCGATTGCCGCGCGCCTCGATCACACGGTCGAAGAGGAGGTGAGCGCGTTGTTCGATCGCGTCGCGCGCGACCACGGGCGTCTCGACGTGCTCGCCGACAGCGTTGGCGGCGAGGATCCGCTGCTCGGCGGCTGGACGACGATCGACAAGACCGATCTGTCGGACGCGGGCGGTGCGCTGCAGGGGTCGCTGCTCTCGCATCTCTTCACCGCGAAGCACGCGGCGAAGGTGATGCAGAAGAAGAAACGCGGACTGATCGTCGAGATCACCGAGTTCGACCTCCTCCTCGGCGGCGGCAACATCGTCAACGGCATGGTCAAGACGGGGTTGAAAACGCTGGCGCTGCTGCTGGCCGAGGAGCTGCGCAAGTGTCGCGTCACCGTCGTGTCGCTAACGCCGGGCTACCTGCGCTCCGAGCGCATGCTGGAGCACTTCGGCGTGACGGAGGCGACCTGGCGCGACGGTGCGAAGAAGGATCCGGTCTTCATCACGTCGGAATCGCCGCTGTTCATCGGCCGCGCCGTCGCCGCGCTCGCCGCCGATCCGCGAGGTGCGATGGAGATGAGCGGCCACATCCTGTCGTCATGGGAGCTGGCGCGCAAGTACCGCTTCGCCGATGCGGACGGCACCATGCCCGATACCGGTGCGTACTTCAGGGATCACGTCATTCCGTCGATGAAGTGGATGCGCGAGGGCATCGAACGCCAGATTGACTGGCTCGACGCGCTCACGGGACGCGCGCGCGGGTACCTGGCGCCGGCTTCAGCTCGTACTCCTTCGGCGGCTCGGCGCCGAGCAGGTGCTTGACGAAGTAGTCCCATCGCCTCCGCATCATGTACGGCTCGCTGCCGAACCCGTGGCCGCGGTTCGGAAACATGATCAGATCGAAGTCCTTGTTGTGCCGAATCAGCTCGTTGACGACGAGCAGCGTGCTGTAGGGCGGCACGTTGCTGTCGAGCGTGCCGTGCGCGAGCAGCAGCTTGCCCTTCAGGTTCTTTGCGTGCGTCTGGTTCGCCTGGTCGTCGTAGTTCGTCGTTCCATCCGGCTTGCGGACGAGCAGCCCCTGCCACTTCTCGCCCCAGTCGTCCTCGTACACGCGGTTGTCATGGTTGCCGGCCTGTGAGACGCCGACCTTGAAGAAATCGGGGTAGCGGAACATCGCGTCCGCGGCCGCGTAGCCGCCGCCGGAGTGTCCGTAGATCCCGGCGCGTTCGATGTCGATCCACGGGTAGCGCGACGCGAGCTGTTTCATCACCGCGACCTGGTCCGGGAGCGTGTTGTCGCCCATGTTGCCGTAGTAGGCCTCGTGGAACTTCTTCGATCGGCCGGGCGTGCCCATCCCGTCGATCTGCACGACAACGAAACCCAGCTCCGCGAGCGCTTGCGTGTCGCCGCGCGACGGCGAGAAGCTGCGGCTGCCGATGCTGCCGGACTGCGGACCCGGATAGATGCTGTTGACGACCGGATATTTCCGCGCCGGATCGAACGTCGTCGGCCGGTACATCAACCCATGGAGATCGGTCTGCCCGTCGCGCGCCTTCGCGGTGAAAGGGATTGGGGGCTTCCAGCCGGCCGCCTCCAGCTTCGCGATGTTCGCGCGCTCGAGCAGCATGACCTCCTCGCCGTCCGCGTCGCGCAGGACGGTCACGGGCGGCACGTCCGGCTTCGAGTAAGTGTCGAGGAAGTACTTGCCGGATTCGGACAGCGTCACCTCATGGTTGGCGTCCTCGGGCGTCAGCAGCGACCCGCTGCGCGTGTCCATGTTCACGCGATAGAAGTGCGTGAAGTAGGAATCGCGGTCCTGCTCTCGTCCCATGCCGAGGAAGTACAGCGTTCGCGCCGCTTCGTCCACGCGCAGCAGTTGGGTGACGTTGCCTTCACCGGCGGTGATCTGGTGTTTGAGCTTGCCGCTCTGCAGATCGTGGAGATAGAGCTGTCCCCAGTTGTCTCGCTGCGAGAACCAGATCACCTCGTTCGATCCGAACAGCACGCGCCAGTTGACGCGCCCGTTGCCGGACTCGAAGAACGTGGGCACCTTCTCTTCGAGCACGTCGCGTACGTTCCCGGTCGCGGCGTCGGCGACGCGGAGCTGCTCGTGCTTGTGGTCGCGCGACGTCGAGAGGAACGCGAGCCGGGTCGCGTCCGGGCTCCACTGCACGTCCACCCAGTCGTTGCCGCGGCAGACGATGTGGTCGCAGAGCGAGGAGCGATGCGGATCGGGCGGCATCTGCAGACGGACGACCTTGCGCGCCGGCACGTCGATGACGACACGCTCGATCGTGATGATGTGCTCGTCGCCGGGCAGCGGGTACTTCCACGCCTGGAGCTGCGGATGGCCGACGCGCGTGTCGACGAGATACATCTCGCCGACCTTGCGCTGATCGTGCTGGAAGGTGGCGATCTTCTTCGAGTCGGCTGACCAGAGCAGCACCGGGCGATCGCTCTTCGTCCAGCCCGCGTTGTTCGTCGCGTAGGCGTAGTCCTTGACGCCGTCGGTCGTGAGCTGCGTCTCCGTCCCCGAGGCGACGTCGCGGACCCAGAGGTTGTGGTCGCGGACGAACGCCGTCAACTTGCCGTCGGGGGACGGGATGTCGGTGCGGGAGGGCGCCGGGGATGATGAGCCCTCGCGCGTTGCCGCCTCTTTGCATGCCGGCAGATCGCACGTCGCCCGCGTGCGCTTCGCGGCGTCGACGAGGACGAAGTCCGCGCCTTTTTCCGTCGTCACGCGGTACCAGAAGCGATCGTCCGCGAGCCATGTTGGCCGTCCGGCGCTGCGGAGGACGAGCGGCGTGGTGTTGTGCGAGAGGAACTTCTCCGCGCGGGCGTAGTCCGCCGCCGTCAGCGCCTTCTGTTGCGCGGCGATGGACAGCGTGGCGGCGGCGATCGAGAGCGCAGTGGCGAGTGTGAGTCGAAGAGTGCTTTTCATCGCGGCGAGATATTAACGCCGAGGAAGCCGAGATCGCCAAGGACGCCGAGGGACCCAGCTGATTTGGAGGCAGGAACCCGACGCGCGCCGGCCTTCGGCCGGCGAAGCGCGGCCCGTCGGGTCGGTGTATCCAAGTTACCGCGATCTCTCTGCGTTCCTCGGCGCCTCGGCGGCCTCGGCGTTGACCTTCACGACTAGCGGGCTACGTGTCCGACCGGGATCGATGGCGCGGCGCACGACGCGAAGGCGGCGTCCGGAGGCGGGGTAGATCACTTCGACGTCAACGCGCGCGAGCGTGGGCAGCCCGAAGTGCACGGGCATGTCGGACTGCGCGTTGTAGCCGGATCCGGAATCAACGAGGCGCGTCCCAATCAGCCTTCGCTTCGCGGCCTCGTACACCCGGACTTCGGCACCCGCGAGCGTCGCCCGGCCGCGGCGATCGACCACGCGCACGCTCAGCGACCTCTTCGCATCCGCCTCGGCGAGCTGATTCCGGAACAGCAACGGCATCGTCGTTTTGCCAGCGCCGGTCAGCGCGAGATCCTCGTCGCCATCGCCATCCACGTCCGCCCACAGCGCGCCGTGATCGGCGTGCAGCGCCTTCAGCGTCTGCGGACTCGAGTCTCTGAAGCGCGAGCCGCCGTTCAGGAACAGAAAGTCCGGATAGCTGACGCCGCCGGTCACCGTTCCATTGACGTACACATCGATCCGGCCGTCGTGATCGACGTCCGCGAACGCGCACGTGTCGTAGCGGCCGTCGATCGCGACGCCCCACGCGGCCGACACATCGTCGAACTTCGCCGCTCCGCGATTCAGGAACAGACCGTTCGGCCCGTAGTTCGCGAAGAACAGATCGAGGTGGCCGTCGCCATCAACGTCCGCGGCGCATGGCCGCACGGTACCGCTGGTCGCGGCCTCCGTTCGTCCGCCGAGCGCCAGCCCGAGCTCGCGGCCCACGTCAGTGAAGCGTCCGCCGTCGTTGCGGTAGACAGCGTTCCGATCGCCGTCCATCTCGCCGACGACCAGATCGAGGTCGCCGTCTTCGCCGACGTCGAGCCAGAGTGCGCCGACGCTGCGGCGCGTATCGGCGAGGCCGGCCTGCGGTGCGATGTCGGTAAAGCGCCCGCCGTCGCTCCGATACAGCGCGTTCGCACGGTCGCGGAAGGCGACGAAGAGGTCGAGGTCGCCGTCGGCGTCCACGTCGATGAACGCCGGTTGCCGCACGGCGCCAGTGTCGACACTGAGGCCGGAGGCGGCGGTGATGTCGGTGAAGCGTCCATTCGTGTTGCGATACAGCTTGAGGACCGAGCCGGCGCCGGGGGCGAAGCCGACGAGGAGATCGGAGTCACCGTCGGCATCGACGTCCGCCCACGCCGCCGCGCGTGTCGCCCGCGCATCGGCGACGCCGGCGCGCTCGGCGACGTCGCCGAACGTGCCACGATCGTTGCGATACAAACGGTTGGGCGCACCGTTCATGCCGACGAAGAGATCGAGGTCGCCGTCACCGTCGACGTCGGCGAAGGCGTTGACGAGCGACGAGGCCGCGGAGAGTGCGTCCGGCTGCAGTGGCTCGAACGCCGGCGGCCGCTGGGTGAGTGCCACAGCAGCAAGGCTCACGAGAGCAGCGCACATTTTCATCGCGGCGAAGAATAACGCAGAGTTCGCGGAGGCGCAGAGGGACGCAGAGGGAGCAAGCTGACTCGAAGGCCACGAACCCGACGGGCGCCGGCCTTCGGCCGGCGTAGTGAGAGCGCGACGGATCGGAAGCGCAAGCACCGGATGTCTTCTGCGGTGTTTGCGCTTCCGATCCCTCGCGCTCTCACACCGCGCGAAGCGCGGCCCGTCGGGTCGGTGTGTTCAAGTTGTCGTGATCTCTCCGCGGCCTCGGCCCCTCGGCGGCCTCGGCGTTCTTCCTTCCCGCGACCGGGCTGCGCGTGGCGATCTGGTACACGTGCGACGACGGTGGCGGGCGTCTATACTCGATCCGACACCATGCACGCCCCGCGAATCGAGGCTCGCCTTGCCGAGAAGCTGCATCGGCAGGCGCGTGCGGAACGGTGGGGCGTCAGCGTGGCGGCGTTCGCGCAGGCGCTCGAAACAAGCCTCGAGCGCGCTCCAGACGACAGCACGCGCAAGCCCGAGTCATTCCTCCGCGCTCTCCACCTCGAGGATCTCGCCCTCGCCACCGCCTGCGCCGCCGGACACGAGGCGGCGTGGGAGCACTTCATCTGCGAGTATCGCCCGGCGCTCTATCGCGCGGCAGACGCGCTGGCACCAGGCGGCGGCGCGCGTGACGTGGCCGACGGCTTGTATGCGGAGCTGTACGGCCTGACCGAGCGCGACGGCGAGCGCCGCTCGCTCCTGCGCTACTTCCACGGCCGCAGTTCGCTCGGCACGTGGTTGCGCGCCGTGCTGGCGCAGCGGTTCGTCGACCGCGTGCGCGTGGACCGCCGCACCGAGCCGATGCCCGACGCGGAGTCGGCGGCCGCGGTCGCGCCCGCGGTCAGCCATCCCGACGAGGCGCGCTACGTCGAGCTCGTGCACGGCGCCCTCGGCAACGCGATGGCCAGTCTCGCCCCCCGCGATCGGCTCCGGCTCGCCGCCTACTACGCGCAGGAACTGACGCTTGCACAGGTCGGGCGGCTGCTCGGCGAACACGAATCGACCGTCTCGCGTCAGCTTTCTCGGACGCGCGCGGCGATCCGCGCCTTCGTCGAGGATGAGCTCAGCGAAGAAGGCCTCTCGTCCGACCAGATCGATCGCGGCTTCGAGCTGGCGACCGAAGACGCGGGGACACTCGACCTCAGCCGCCTCGTCGAATCCGCTGAACGCAAGGATCCGGACGAGGAACGTTCTACATAGGGGATGGAAGTGGACCGAGATCATCTCGACCCGGAGATCGTCGCTGCCTGGCTCGACGGATCGCTCGACGCGCAGAGCCGCGCGGATGCGGAGGCGCACGCCGCCGACTGCGCGCGCTGCCAGGCGGTGCTCGCGGCGATGATCCGCAGCGAGCCGCCGCCAACCGCCAAGCCGTGGCTCGCCGGTGCGACGCTGCGCTGGCTGGTGCCGCTGACCGCGGCAGCGGCGGCGGTGGCCATCTGGGTGGCGGTCACCCCGCGCGAGAGCGAGCGAAGGATGACGGCGCCTCAGGCCAACGTCGAAACCGTTCCGTCCATGGCCCGTGCCGAAGACAGCGCGAAACAAGCGACGATCCCGCCTGGCACCGCACCCGCGTCGCCGGCGCCAGCACCGTCCGGCGACCAGCAGGCGTCGGCGGTGCGCGAGCGTGGCGCCGGACCGAAGCCGGTGGGGCAGATCGCCGGCCGCCAACCGGAACGGACGATGGAGAAGATCGAACCGCCCGCGACCGGCGGCGGAGCAGTGTTGCCGGACAGCGTCAAAATGCAGGCGCCGCCGCCACCGCCGCCCGTTGCTGCGCCGCTCGATACGACGGCCGCGCGCGCCGAGGCCCGCGGCATCGTCGCGCGGAAGATGTCAGTATCGACGTTCGCCGCGCGGCGCGAGATCCGCACGCCGGACGGCGCGGTGCAGTGGCGCATCGACCCGCCCGCGCACCTGTGGCGATCGTCCGACGGCGGCAAGACGTGGACGCCGCAGACCGCCGGCGTCACGACCGAGTTGCTGGCAGGATCCGCGCCGTCGCCCGCCGCCGTCTGGATCGTCGGCCGCGCCGGGGTCGTCTTGCTCTCGACCGACGGCCAGACCTGGCGCCAGGTGGCGTTTCCGGAATCGGCAGATCTGATCGGCGTGACCGCTGTTGACGGCCGCTCTGCGACCGTGACGACGGCTGACGGCCGCAGCTTTATCACCGCGGATGGCGGTGTGACCTGGACTCTTCAACTCCCAAAGAGCCAACTTCCAAGGGCCAAATAGAGGAACGTCCAACCTTCAAAGGCCAATTTCCAAAACGAAAACTTCCAACCCCAAGTTCTGGAGCTTTGGGCGTTGACCGTTGGCCGTTGGGAGTTCAATTCGCTTGGCCCTTGGCAGTTGGCCTTTGGGAGTTGAACTCGTTGGCCCTTGGCAGTTGGCCCTTGGGATTTGAACTCGTTGGCCTTTGGCAGTTGGCCGTTGGGAGTTGAACTCGTTGGCCTTTGGCAGTTGGCCCTTGGGAGTTGAGCCTGCAAGGATTTCGAACGGCCTCGTTCTGAGCACAGGAGGCTGTTCATGCGCTCACGTTACTGGCTCACCCTATCGATCGTTATCGGGGCCGCGCTGGCCGTGCGTCCCCTCACGCCGGGGGCGGCGAACCAGGGCACCCTCGGGCAGCAATCGACCACGCTCGACGATCAGATCGATCTCTCTGTCACGGTCTACAACTCCAGTCTGGCGCTCGTGCGCGACGTCCGCACCGTGACGCTCGCGCCGGGCAGCCACGACCTGCGCTTCATGGACATCGCCGCCACGGTCAATCCGGCGACCGTGCACTTCCGGTCGCTGACCGAGCCGTCGCGCGTTGCCGTGCTCGAGCAGAACTACGAATACGACCTGCTCGAACCGGACAAGCTGCTGCGCAAGTACGTCGGGCGCGAGGTCACGATCGTCCGTCGCAAGCAGGAGGGCGGCACGACCGCCGAGGAGTCGGTGAAGGCGACGCTTCTCAGCTACAACAACGCGCCGGTGTGGCGGATCGGCACCGAGATCGTCACCGGTCTGCAGCCGGATCACATCCGCTTCCCCAATGTCCCCGGCAACCTCTATAGCCGGCCGACCCTGATCTGGACGCTCGGCAACACCGGCGCCTCGAAGCATCGCGTGGAGGCGTCGTATCTCGCCACGAAGCTGTCGTGGAATGCCGACTATGTGCTCACGGTCGGCCGCGACGATCGAACCGCCGATCTCGACGGGTGGGTGACGCTCACCAACGGCAGCGGCACCGAGTTCCGCAATGCGAAGCTGCAGCTCGTGGCCGGTGAATTGAATCGCGTCCGGCGGGAGGTTGGGCTGATGGCGGGCGACGCAGTGGCGGAGGCCCAAGCCGCTCCTGCCGCGCGCATGTCGCAAGAGGCGTTCTCCGAATATCACCTCTATTCGCTCGACCGCCGCACGTCGATCGCGAACAACGAGACGAAGCAGGTCAGCATGCTCGGCGCCACCGCCGTGCCGGTCACCAAGCGCTTCGTCGTCAACGGTCAGCCGTACTACTACCGCGGATCGCACTCGGGCGCGCCGATGAAGCATCCGGTCGAGGTGTTCTACCGGTTCAGGAACGATGAGAAGAGCGAGCTGGGCATGCCGCTGCCTGCCGGCGTCATCCGCGTCTATCAGGCGGACTCGAAGGGTGGCGTGCAGTTCGCCGGCGAGGACCGCATCGCCCACACGCCGAAGGACGAGACGATCGATCTCAAGATCGGGGCCGCGTTCGACGTCGTCGCCGAGCGCAAGCAGACGGATTTCCAGAAGATCGCGCAGAACGTCTACGAGAGCGAGTACGAGCTCACGTTCCGGAACCACAAGACAGCGCCCGTGCAGATCGAGGTCAACGAGCCGGTCGGCGGCACGTGGCGCGTCGTGAGCTCGTCACACGAGTGGACGAAGACGTCCGCGTGGGCGCTTCAGTTCAACGTGCCCGTTGCGCCGGACAAGACCGCGGCGCTGAAGTACCGCGTGCGCGTCACCTACTGAGTTTCACAACGGAGGAACGGAACCAACGGAGAACGAACGGAGGCAGGCTCCGTTGAAACTCCGTTCTCTTCGTTCCTCCGTTGTAGAAAACGGCTATCTCTGTTGTTCCGGTTGACTCTAAGATTGCCGGCATGCAGCGAACACTTCTCGCGCTCGCGCTAGTCCTGCTGGCGACGACAGCGGCAATCGTCAAGAGCCAGCCTCCGGCGCAGTTCGGCACCGCCGTCCGCGGCTTCATCAAGATCGACGCGCCCGTCGTCGCGCTCACGAACGCGCGGGTCGTCGACGGCACCGGCGCGCCGGCGACAGAGCGGCAGACGCTCATCATCCGCGACGGGACCATCGCGGACATCGGTGCCGCCGGCAGCGTCAAGGCGCCCGCGGGCGCGACGGTCGTCGACCTTACCGGCAAGACCGTCGTGCCGGGATTCGTGATGGTCCACGAGCACCTGTATTACCCGACAGGTCCGGGCGTCTACGGCCAGCTCGGTCAGAGCTTCGTGCGGCTGTATCTCGCCGGCGGCGTGACGACGATGAGGACGGCGGGGAATGTGAACGGCTTCATGGACCTGAAGCTGCGGACGATGATCGACGAGGGGCAGGTCGCCGGCCCCGCGCTCGACGCGACGGCGCCGTATCTCAACGGGCCGAACACCTTCCTGCAGATGCACGCGTTGAAGAACGCGGACGAGGCGCGGCGGCACGTTGCCTACTGGGCGGACACGGGCGCGACGTCGTTCAAGGCCTACATGAACATCACGCGCGCGGAGCTTGGCGCGGCGATCGAGGAGGCGCACAAGCGCGGGATGAAGGTCACCGGCCATCTCTGCTCGGTGACCTACGCCGAAGCGGCCGATCTCGGGATCGACAACCTCGAACACGGCTTCATGGCATCGACCGATTTCGTCAGCGACAAGCAGGCGGACGTGTGTCCCGGTCAGGGCGCGGGGCAGCGGACGATTGCGGCGCTCGACGAGAACGGCGCGGCGTTCAAGGCGCTGGTGAACAAGCTCGTCGATCGCAAGGTGGCGCTGACGTCGACGCTGCCGGTGTTCGAGACGTTCACGCCGGGGCGGCCGCTGCCGCCTGGCCTCGACCTGCTGGCGCCGCAACTGAAGGAACAGTTTCTTCAGGCGTACAACAGGGTCGCGAAGAACCCGCAGTCGAATTACGCGACCTTGTTCCCGAAGGCGCTCGCGCTCGAGCGCGCGTTCGCCAGGGCCGGCGGCCTGTTGCTCGCGGGGACGGATCCGACGGGCAGCGGTGGCGTGATTCCCGGCTACGCGAACCAGCGGCAGATCGAGCTGCTCGTCGAAGCGGGGTTCCCGCCGCTCGACGCGATCTCGATCGGCACGTGGAATGGCGCGAAGTACCTCGGGCGCGAGGCCCGCATCGGCAGCATCGCTCGAGGCAAACAGGCGGACCTCGTCGTCGTCAGCGGCGATCCGTCGAAGAACATCGCCGACATCCGCAACGTCGAGACGGTATTCAAGCGCGGCACCGGCTTCGACCCCGCGAAGCTCCGCGAGTCGGTGAACGGCCGCGTCGGCATTTGGTAGTCCCTGGACCCGGGACCAGCGACCCATGACCAGGGACGAGGGACCAGGGACCAGCTCTTACGCCCAGTTGGCGCGTTCGATGAAGGTGCGCGGCTCGAGGAGGCGGCCCTTGGGATGCTTCCGCGCGTCGCGCTTCGACGTCCACAGCAGCAGCGGCCCGAGCGCGCGCGTGATCGCCGTCGTCATGCCGCCGAGCTCCTGCTCCATCTGGTGGCGGAACTCGCGCATGCGCGCGCTGACGTCGGCGTGCGACGCCCGCAGGTACTTCTCCATCGCCCACAACGCGGCGCCGTAGCCCCATTCGAGCTGCTGCGCGGCGCGCTGCACGCGCTCGCGGACCCTCGGGTCCCCGTCGCGTCCGTACCGGCGCCAGCGTTCGAAGTAGGTGCGCATCAGGCGGTAGAGGCTCGGGCCGTTGAGATCGAAGTCGCGGCGGAACGCGTAATCGAGCAGCGACTTCGACTCGAGCGCCCCGATCGCGCCGTGCACGAAGTTGAACTCGCGCTGGCCGTGAATGTCGGCGATGTCGATATCCTGGCGCAGCCGGCCCTCCGCCTCCATCTGCGTGTAGAGCGGCGTGCCCGGCACCGGCGTGTAGAGCATGAACTGGTGGAAGACGGTGTCGTGCGCGACGGCGTGATCGATCTCGTCGAGGATGTTCGACGGCGCATGGTGCTCGAGGCCGATGATCGTCGAGCCGAGCAGCGCGATGCCGTGCGACTGGAGCTCGCGCGCGAACGCGTGCGTGTCGACGCCGTTCAGCTTGGAATAGCCGTTCTGCTTCGACTCGAGGCCAATCCAGATCCATTCGACGCCGAGCTCCACCAGCTCCCGCACGCTGTACTTCGAGATCGCGTTGGCCGACGAGAACACGTACAGCGACCACGACTTGTTCGCCTTCTTCATGCAGTCGAGCAGCTGCATCGCGCGCTTGCGCTGCAGCAGGAAGTTCTCGTCCATCATGAAGAACGACGACACGCCGAGCTCGCGCTCGGCGCGGCACATCACCTCGAACAGCTCCTTGCCGCTGTTGTAGAAGTTGACGAACCGGCCCTTGCCGCCGAAGAACGCCGACGTCGTGCAGAAGTTGCAGCCCATCGGACATCCCACCGAGGCGACGATCGTCGCGGATGTCGCGCGCCGCTGCATGTTCGGCAGTCCCATGATGCGCATGTCGAACGACGACGGGATGACCGGGTGAATGACCGGGCGATCGGGATCCTCGCCGAGAAACGAACGCATCCAGCCGATCCCCTCACCCTTGACGATGTGGTCGGCGTCGATCGTCTTCTCCAGTCCGGGGATGGCGGCGACATGACCGCCGACGACGATCGTCGAGTCCGGCGAGTGCTCGCGCACGAGGCGGCACATCTCGCGTACCTTGCCGACGTTCACGACGATGCCCGAGATGCCGACGATGTCGTACTGATGCGAGCGCAGCTCGCGGACGAATTCTTCTCTGGTAGGGAAGTCGATGACGGTGCACGGCGCGGTGATGTTCTGCTGCAGGAACATCAGGCTCCACGTACGGTGGAACATGCGCAGCGAGAAGGGCCCCTGCTCGCGCGTCACCTGGTTGTGATACAGCTCTATCGGATTCTCGAGACGCGAGCCGAACTCGTCGTGCTGCGCGAACGGCTTGAACACCGACGCCAGCAGCACGCGCGCGCGCGTCCCCTTCGGATGTGTGGTCATACGCGCCAGCATACGGGCGCCGGCGCGCATGGAGGGGCGATCACAGAAACATTACATATGCCGGATTTCCGGCGGTCACTGCGCGGCGAGCGCGTCTTTGGCGCTCGGGGCCGCCGCTTCGCGGCGGTGCCCTCCGGCCCCTCGCTTAGGCTCGCTTCACTACGCTCGCGCTTCGCCGCTCGCTCCGTTCCGCAGCGCCTCGTCCACCAGCCGCCGCTCGCCCTGGATCTGCTGGATCGGCGTGATGTCCTGCACCGTCTCGAGCGTGCCGAGATACTCGCCCTGCGGTGAGCGCACGGCGAAGTAGCGGACGTGGATCTTCCGCCCGCGCATGTCGAGCCAGAACTCGGCGACGTCACGTGTCCCGGCCTTGAAGCTCGCGAGGATCGCGTTCACCTTGTCGACGCTCTTCGGCGGATGGCACTGCTGCACCGCGCGCCCGATCGCGCCGCGCGTGCGCGGGAACACCTTCGCCTGGTTCTCGTGGCTGAAGTACTGCACGCGATCGTTCGCATCGACGAACGACAGCTCGATCGGCAGCGTGTTCAGCATCGCCGCCAGGACGTCGGGCGGCAGGTTGGCCGACAGATCGCGGACCTCGCCGCCCTCGACGATGCGGCGGGCGAGATCGTAGTAGCGCTGCCGGGTGTCGGGGCCGGCCGCGGCCTCGGCGGCTTCGATGCCGGCCATCACGCGATCGCCGTCGGCGGGTGCCAGCACGCGCCGGGCCATCGGGAACAGGACGTCGTTCTCCTTCCAGAAGTGATCCTTGAGCACGCCGGCGTAGCCGTCGAACGTGCTCCGGAGCTTCGGCAGCACCTCGCGGTTGCCGGCGATGTACTCGCGCGCGAGCGACTTCAGCTCGTCGAGCAGATCCGCGCTCTGCTGGTGCTCCATCAGCATGACGGCCAGCGGCCCGGCGTCGAGGCGCATGCCGCGCGACTCGAGCAGCGGGAACAGGTGATCCTCTTCCTTGTGCGCGTGCACCCGCTCCACGTAGCCGGTGAAGTACTCGAGGGCGTCGGCGACGATGGCGGGCGATGGCTCCGGCTCGCCGAGCGCCAGATGAAACGCGTCGAACACCTTCTCGGTCGTCTCGTGGTCGGTCATCAGGATGTCCGCCCAGCTCTTGGCCGTCTGTATCTGCATGTGAAGATTGTCGCGGCCGCCGGGCACGCCGCCTATGACCGTGGTCATACGTGTGCTACCTTCTTGCGCTGCACAGGAGCCTCCCATGCCGTCCACCAAGGCGACGAGCGTCAGCGCATACCTGAAAGGGCTTCCGCCCGAGCGGCGCGCGGTCATCACCGCGGTTCGAAAGGTCGTGCTCGACAACCTCCCGGCCGGCTATCGCGAATCCATGACCTGGGGATATCCAACCTACGAAGTGCCGCTCGAGAGCTTTTCGGAGACCTACAACGGCAAGCCGCTCTGCTACGCGGCGCTCGCGGCGCAGAAGAACCACTACGCGCTGTATCTGATGGGTGCCTACGCGGATCCGAAGGTCGGACAATCGCTCGCGTCGGACTTCCGGAAACGCGGCAAGACGCTGGATATGGGCAAGTCGTGCCTGCGCTTCACGTCGCTCGACGATCTGCCGCTCGACGTGATCGGCCGCGTCATCGCCAGCACACCGCCCGACCGCATGATCGAGTTCTTCAGGAGCGCCCGTAGCGCATCGCGGCGCGCTGTTTGAGCCGCGCCGCCACTTCCTCCCGGTCCCTCGGCGGCGCCGACGTGCTGAGCGATTCCATCAGCCGCCGCGCCGCGTCCGTCACCTCGTCCACGGCGCGATTGAACGCCGCCTCGTTCGCCTTCGATGGCTTGGTGAACCCGCTCAGCTTCCGCACGAACTGCAGCGCCGAGGCGCGAATCTCCTCGTCGGTCGCCGGCGGCTCGAAGTTGAACAGCGTTTTGATATTGCGGCACATTCCCCAATTCTAAATGCGGCCAGCGCCCAGCGCCCAGCGCTCAGCGCCCAGCGATAAGATAGCGACGTGAAGAAGAAGATCTGCGAGACGATCCTCGACGCCATCGGCGACACGCCGCTCGTCCGCATCAACTCGATCACCCGCGGCGTCACCGACGCGACGGTGCTCGCCAAGCTCGAGACGTTCAACCCCGGCAACTCGGTCAAGGACCGCATGGCGGTGCGCATGATCGAAGACGCCGAGCGCGCGGGCCTGCTGAAGCCGGGCGGCACGATCGTCGAGGGTACGTCGGGCAACACCGGGATGGGCCTCGCGATCACGGCGGTCGTCAAGGGCTACAAGTGCGTGTTCACGACCACCGACAAGCAGTCGAAGGAAAAGATCGACGCGCTCAAGGCGTTCGGCGCCGAGGTGATCGTCTGCCCGACGAACGTCGATCCGGAGGATCCGCGCTCGTACTACTCGGTGTCGTCACGGCTCGAGCAGGAGATCCCGAACTCCTGGAAGGCGAACCAGTACGACAACCTGTCGAATCTCGCCGCGCACTACGACCAGACGGGCCCGGAGATCTGGGAGCAGACCGACGGCCGCCTCACGCATCTGGTCGTCGGCGTCGGCACCGGCGGCACGATCAGCGGCGTCGGCCGCTACTTGAAGGAACGCAACCCGAAGATCAAGGTGTGGGGCATCGACACCTACGGGTCGGTGTTCAAGAAGTACAAGGAGACCGGCATCTTCGACAAGAACGAGATCTATCCCTACATCACCGAGGGGATCGGCGAAGACTTTCTGCCGAAGAACGTCGACTTCGACGTCATCGACCACTTCGAGAAGGTGACCGACAAGGATGCCGCGCTGATGACGCGCCGCATCGCACGGGAGGAAGGCATCTTCGCCGGCAACTCCGCCGGCGCGACGATGGCCGGGCTGGTTCAATTGAAGGACAACTTCCACGCCGGCGACGTCGTCGTCGCGATCTTCCACGACCACGGCTCGCGGTATCTCGGCAAGATGTTCAACGACGAGTGGATGCGCGAGAAGGGCTTCCTCGAGAAGTCGGGGCTGACGGCGCGCGACCTGGTCGCCTCGGGCGTGTCGGGCGAGCTGTTCGCCGTCGAGGCGAGCCGGCCGGTCGAGGAAGCCGTGCGCGTGATGAGCGAGCACGACTTCTCGCAGATCTCGATCACGCGCGACGGCCGGGTCGTCGGATCGCTGAACGAGTCGCACCTCTACGACGAATTCCTGAAAAACCCTGACATCAAGGGGCAGCCGGTCGAGTCGATCATGCAGCCGGCGTTCCCGTTCGTCGACATCTCGACGCCGGTCGATCTGCTGTCAACGATGATCACGCCGCGGAATCCGGCCGTCCTGGTGCGCGACTTCAAGACGCAGAAGACGTTCATCATCACGCGGTCGGACGTCATCCGCGTTCTGTGCTAGGTCCGGCGGGTACACCGCGTTCAAACACGGAGCGCACGGAGGTCACGGAGCATCTTTTCTTTTCTTAAAGAAGATCTGACTCCGTGTCCTCCGTGTCCTCCGTGTTGAAACGCTGTGGCTGCGGTGGATGACACGCTACTCCCACTCGGCTTCGGGATCACTACCGTCGCGCGGCTGCGCACCTGGCTGCCGCCCTGGCTCACCTTCACCTTGATTCCGTGCGGCCTGCCGTCGCGGTCGGCGGCGTCGGGCTCGACGCCGAGCAGGTAGTACTTCGACGTTTCGCGGATGACGCGCTCGATCGCGAAATCGGGCCCGGTGTTGACCTCGAGGAAGGTTCCGCCGGCGCTCCCGTTGAACACCTCCAGCGCGCGGGTGTACACGCCCGTCTCGCGCATCAGCGTCTGCGACACGCTCTGTGCCTGCGGTGAGAACGCGTCGAGGAAACGCGTGTTGAGATGCAGCGTGTAGAGCAGGATGCCTGTTTCGGCCGCCTTGCGCCCGACGTCCGACGCCATCGTTCTCATGTAGGCGCGGCCGCCCGTGCGGTCGCCCGACGGAATCCCTGCGCTCACGACGACCATCGTCTTGCGTCCCGGCAGGCTGCCGACGAGAGTGACGGCGCCGCGCAGCCCGTCGAGGCTCTGGTTCGCCTGCGCCTCGAGGTTCGTCGTCACCTCGTTCAATTCCATGTCGACGTCGTTCGAGCAGCCCATGTCGTTCGCCGGGCAGTTCTGCTCGATGACGCGGCGGCGCGCCTCGCCGTCGCGTGACGCCACGTCGATAGCGTCGGACAGCGTGTAACGGTAGCGGCGCGGCTGCCGGATGCTGGTGAAGCCGACGACCTGCGGGACCGCGGCGAGGATCTTCTCGCGATCGCGCGTCGGATCGATGGTGAGGCCCGGACCAGGGAACGTGACGAGCCCGAGATAGTCGGCCGGTGAGAGCCGCTTCACGAACTCGCGCACGGCGTGCATTGCCGACGGCGCGTTGATGGCGCGGAAGCTGCCCTGATCGACGGCGAGGACGTAGACGTTGCCGGGCGCGATCGGCTTGGCCGGCGCGGGCTCGGCGGCGGTGCCGGCTGACGGCGTCGCCACGCCGGTCGGCGCGTCGACGAGTTGCGCCGAGACGACCTTGCGCTTCTTGCCGTCGATCGACACCTCGAACTGATCCAGCCGCAGCGACGGGATCGGCACGCCCTTCTTGTCGACGACCTGGACGTCGACCATCACCAGCTCGACGCCGGACCTGAACACCGGCGGCTGCTGCTGCGCGTGCGCCGTCGTCGAAAGCGCGAGCGCCGCGATCGCCGCGACCATCGGCAGTCGTACGCGGAAAACTCGGATCATGCGTCTCCTCCGTGGCAGGCGCTGTATGATAAGCCCCCGTCAGCGCTGGCCGTGCAGAAAACGCGGCCAGCTTCGGCGGGCAAGGCCCAGGAGGTTCCATGACTTCATTACTGCTCATACTCACGTTGACGTTGTCCGCCGCGGCGCCCGGCCAGGCACCCGCGGATCTGTCTGGTACCTGGCAGCTCTCGGCCGTCACGCCGCAGGGCACCCAGTCCGCGACGGTCGTGCTGAAGAAGGAAGGCGACAAGTACACCGCCTCGGTCGTCGGTCCCGACGGAACGACGCTGCCGGGGCAGGTGACGGTGAAGGAGAAGGCGATCATCATCGTCATCGCGACGGAATCGAACAGCGGGCCTCGGACCATGACGCTCACCGCCACGGTCGATGGCGAGGCGATGAACGGCACGGCGGACAACGGACGCGGCACCATCACGCCGTTCACGGGAAAGCGCGCGGCAGCGCAGGCGGCCAACGTGACCGGCACGTGGGCGCTCGAGGTGACAACGGACCAGGGGACCGGCACGCCGACGTTCGTCCTGAAGCAGGAGGGCGACAAGATCTCGGGTCAGTACAAGGGGCAGTTCGGCGAGGCTCCCGTCACCGGCACGATCAAAGGCAGCGACGTGGTGTTCAGCGTCGACGTCACCGTGGAAGGGACGAGCGCCCGCATCACCTACAAGGGAACGGTTGACGGTGACGCGATGAAGGGGACCGTGAGCTTCGGCGAGCTGGGAACGGCGCCGTTCAAGGGGACGCGCAAGCCGTAGGAGCGGCTTAGGCTTTGCATTGCAAAGCAGGGCCATGTTATTCTGTTTGGCGGCCCGGCTACCGTGTTGCCGCGTCTGATGCATTCCGCTCCCGCTGAATTCACGCTCGAGCTGACACCTCGTGCCCGCGTCGACGTCATCGACGTGCGCCGCGAGGTGTCTTCACGCTACGGCGACGCGCTCAATGCCTTCCCGCGCGCGCTGTGCTGCTCGTTCCACACCACCGCCGGCTACCTGGAGCAGGGGCTCGCGAATCGCCTTCAGCACAGCCGCGCCGGCGTGATGGGCTACATCGATGTGTTCCGGACGATGTTCCCCGAGGGTGCGGGCTACGAGCACGACAAGCTGGATCGGCGCACGGAGCTGACCGACGATCAGCGGCCCGTCGAGCCACTGAACGCCGACTCGCACCTGACGTTCATGGCGGGCGGCCTGCGGACGTGCGTGTCGTATCTCAATCGTCCCGGCGAGCCCGTCTGTTTCATCGATCTCGACGGCGTGCACAAGGGGCGCGTTCGGTTGCGCCGCACGAGCGTCCTCGGATACACCTCGGAGCAGCCCGTCGCGCAGATCCGCATCATCGTGCCGGTGTCGAGCCACGCGGTCGACTCGGTGAACCTGAAGAATCCCGAGCTCGGCATTTATCAGCAGTGTGCGCAGCTCGTCGCCGAGCACGGCGTGACGAAAGGCCGCATTCGCCTGTCGCTCTCTCCCGGCGAGCGCCACGCCGGGCTGACCGTCAACGAGTACGAGACGCTGCTGATGCGTCACGATCTTCGCGAGGTCCTCCGCGATCCGCTGCGGTTCATGGCGGAGAAGGCGGGGCACATGCTCGGCAACCCGCGCGCGATCCCGGCGAAGACGCTCGACTACGCGAAGTACGACCTCGTCCGCGTGTTCAACCAGCTCGTCGACGCGCTTGGCCTCGGCGAGTCGTTCGTCGAGAGCGTGCTCTCGCGCGCGATCGCCATGCCGGCGTCGCGCTTCCTGCGCATGAAGCGCTCGGTCAGCCTGCTCGTCTCCGACCGCACCGGCACCGGCTGCGGCACGATCGTCGAAGGCACCTATCAGAGTCCGATCCTCGTCCAGTGGCACCGCGGCCATCGCCAGGTCCGGTCGCTCGACGTCACGCTCACCCGCTTCGTGTAGCGTCCTCAATCACCGGATCTCCAGCGTTTCAACACGGAGGGCACGGAGGTCACGGAGCCGGTTTGTCTTTTCTGAAAAGAACAAGATGCTCCGTGTCCTCCGTGCCCTCCGTGTTTCAAATCGGTGTACCAGGTTCGCCGACTATCCCAAGGTATGATCGGCGGCAATGTCCGAGCAGGTGATCCTCGCCGTCGGCGACGCGTGCGGGCCGCCCGGCAGGAATCCGTTCGCCGTTTCGGTGGGGCAGCTCGGACGACGGCTGCTGGCGGCACAGCCGGGGGCGATCGTGCTCGCGCTCGGGGACAACGCCTACAATCGCGGCCGCGACGACGAGTACTCGTCGTACTACGACCCCGTGTGGGGCTTCGCCAAGGATCGCACTTACGCCTGCGCCGGCAACCACGATTACCGCACGTCCGGCGCGGCGCCCTACTTCGCCTACTTCGGCGATCGCGCGGCGGGCACGTCGAGCGCCAGCTACTACAGCGTGGACATCGGCGGCTGGCACATCATCTCGCTGAACAGCGAGGTCGAGCAGGATCGCGACTCGCCGCAGCTTCGCTGGCTGCGGCGCGACCTCGAGGCGCGGACGTCTGGACCGATTCTCGCGATCTGGCACCGCGCGCGATGGGGATCCGGCGGACACCGGGACTCGAAGAAGCCGCGCTGGTTCTGGAACGAGCTCTACGCGCACCGCGCCGAGATCGTGCTGAACGGCCACTCGCATCACTACGAGCGGTTCGCGCCGCAGCGTCCCGACCAGGTGGCCGACGCGCGCGGCATCCGTCAGTTCATCGTCGGCACCGGCGGGCGCAAGCTGTCGGGGCGCAGCAAGTTCACGCCGCACAGCGAGGTCGCGCGCTTCGACGCCTTCGGCATCCTGAAGCTGACCCTGCGGGCGGACAGCTACCGGTGGGATTTCATCTCGACATACGACGAGGCGCTGGATACGGGCGAGTGGCCGACGAATCGGTGAGAGACGTTCGGCGCAACTGAAGTTGCGCCCTACGAAAGACCGGCCCTGCGAAAGACCGGTCGTAGGGCGGAACTTCAGTTCCGCCGGGGAGCGGACGATGGACGAACTGACGCTGACGATCACCACCGACGAACAGCACGCGTGCCGACGCGGCGCACTGCTGCTGCGCGCGCTCTCGAAGGGGCTGGCCGGCATCGGCACGGAGAAGGAATCGGCTGAGTGCGCGACTTGCGCGGCGACGCTGGACCTGCTCGTCGCCAGTCGCGAGAGAATCAGCCTTACGCCGGAGCAGAAGATCGACGTCGAGCAGGCCGCGTTCCTGCTCGAAGGCATCCGCAACGGACTCGATAACGCCGATCTCGATGAAGCGGGAGATGCCATCGAGCGCGACATCGAACGCTTGAACGACATCGTCCTCAGGTACAACACCGGGGCTGGAAGGTCCGAGTCGTCCGAGTAGGCCGAGAGTCCGAGTGGGCCGAGGGTCCGAGTGGTCCGAGGGAGGGAACGGAGAGGTGAGGTGAACAGGCCGCGGTTCATTGTGGCGTGCGTCGTCGCGGCGATCGTCATTCTCTGGGCGCCGTACGTGAGCGAGGTGCGGCGATGGATCCGGGCGCAGTTTCCCGGCCAGTTCGTGCTCGTCGTCGGCTCCGCGATCGCGGTGATGATCGGGACGGCGCTGCTGGCGGCGTTGTTGCGCATCCGCGAGCGGCGGCTGCTGCGCTACGGCGCGATCGCCGCGGCCGTCGTGCTCGGCGTCGCCTGGTCGCTGCGCTTCAGCACCGGGCGCCCCGAATCCGACGTCGTCGAGCACTTCCACTTCGTCCAGTTCGGCATCGTCACGCTGCTGTTCTACCGGGCGTGGCGCCCCGTCAACGACGTGTCGATGTTCGTGCTGCCCGTGCTCGCCGGCCTCATTGTCGGGACCCTCGAGGAATGGTTCCAGTGGTTCATTCCCGTACGCGTCGGCGAGATGCGCGACATCTTCTTGAATCTGGCCGCCATCACGACGGGCCTGCTGTTCAGCGTCGCTGTCGATCCGCCGCCGTCGTTCACGGCGTCGCTTGGTCCCGGATCGCTGCGCCGCATCGGGCGCGTTGCGGCCGTCGTGGTCCTCGCCATCGCGGGCTTCTTCCACGCCGTCCATCTCGGTTACGAGATTCGTGACGATGAGATCGGCGCGTTCAGGTCGCGCTACACGGCGAGCCGGTTGGCGCAATTGAGCGCGGATCGAGCGTCGGCGTGGCGCGCGAACCCGCCGCCGCTGCGGAGCCCGCGCCTGGCGCGGGAGGACCAGTACCTGACCGAGGCGATGGAACACACGATGTGGCGCAACAAGCGGTGGGACGCGGGGGACATCGTCGCGGCGTGGTACGAGAACCGGATCCTCGAGGAATACTACGCGCCGACGCTCGACACGCCGTCGTACCATTCCCCGAGCGGTTTCCGCTGGCCCGCCGAGCAACGCGCCAACGCCGAGCATGCGACGGTCGTCGCCCGCGCCATGTCCCCCGGCAGCTACGTCAGCCTGTCGAACCTGTCGCCGATGTACGTCTGGCCGAAATGGCTGTTCTGGTCGGGCATCACCGCGTTGATCGTCGTGCTGCTCGCAGCGTCAGCCATGCTCGATCGGGCGCGCCGCGTCGAGCACGTCCTGCAGCCGTAGTGCAGCCCTTCAGGGCTGCTGCGCACGAGGCACCGCGAACAGCGCGTCGTCCATCGGGACGTTCACCTCGATCTTCTCCGTGTAGGTGACGAGCGTCTGCGCCGGCTCCTTGCCCGAGCGATCCTCGGTGATGTCGAACGGGAACTTCACCCCGTTCACCTCGCGCCAGCCGCCGAAGTCGATCACTACGTCGAACTGTCGATTGTTGGGCAGATTCAGCACGCCGGTGTGACGGCGATCGAGAAACGTCTTCGCATCGAGATACACGTAGCGCGTCGCGCCGCTCTTCGTCGTCACCTTCAGCTTGTACGCGTCTCCGCCGGCCAGCGTCTCCTTGCCCTGCAGCTCGACGCTGTGTCCCTTCTGCTTCCAATCGACGAGCAGTCCGTCGAAATCGGCATCGAGATCGCGCGTCTCGGCAAACGCCTGTGGCGTGCGTGTGATGATCTTCCCGCCCGCGCCGGTGTCCCACGCGGTTTCGAGGTTCACACCACGCGGCACGAGCGGTTGACCGGCCGGAGCCTGCTCGGCGCGGTAGAGCGCCGGACGCTTCTTGTAGATCACCACCTTGACGTCGCTGAACGCCGTCGCAACGGTCCGTGTGATCTTGACGGTCTCCACCGCCTTCAACCGCGCGTACCCGCCGCGCGCTTCGATGTGACGCGAGACGATGTCATCGACCGACTGCGCGGCAGCCGCGAGCGGAATGGCGAAAAGGATGGCGCAGAGGATGGTCAGGGACCGCATGGCCCGCAGTCTACATCGATCGGCCAACCGGTTGGCCTTTCAGCCAACGTGTTGGCCGCCTGCAATTTACCGCTTGACGCCGCGGATCGACGGTTCGATCCTTTCCGAGCGCAGCGCCTCCCCCGCGCCACACGGCCCCCAATGAGGAGCACGCCATGGCTGACGACCGCGAAGAAGACGATCCGATCGTTCTCGAAAGCGCCGAAGAGGCCCTGCGGGCGGCCGCGGCCGATCCGGAGCAACTCGTTGACGTCCTGAACGCGACGTTCGAGGCGCGCCGGCCGAAGTTCCGCGACGCGCTCGGCGACGTCGAGACGGCCGACATCGGGACGGGCCTGTTCGAGATCGCGAGGGATCCGCGCTACACGGCGAACGCCGCGTCGCTTGCCCAGCGCACGCTCGGCGGCCGGCGTGTCATAGGCGGCCGGCCGGTGACTCCCGGGACGTTCCGCGACTGCGTCGCCGTCGGCTGCACTCGCGCGTGGGCGTGCACCGGGACGCTGATCCATCCCCGCGTCGTGATCACCGCGGCGCACTGCGCGCGCTGCGCCTCGCAGGTGTACTTCGGCGACGACGTGACGTCGGTGAATCCGGCCAGGAGCCATTCGACGTCCGTCGCGGTTGCCAACGTGCTCCGGCATCCCGATTACCTGCGCGGCCGCAACAACGACGTCATGCTTTTGATCCTCGCAAAGGACGTTGGCATCCCCTTCCGCAAGCTGGCGACGAAGGCGGCGATCGACGCCGCGACCGACGGACGGGTCGTCGGCTTCGGCAACACGGACCCGGCGGGGAGGAAGGGCTACGGGCGCAAGCTGCAGGTGGACGTGCCGATCGTCTCGCAGGCTTGCACGGGGAAGGTCGATGGACGCGACGACGGGCTGGCGTACGGCTGCGACGCCGGATTCGAGATCGTCGCCGGCAAACCGCTGCTGAAGAAGGACAGTTGCACCGGCGACAGCGGCGGCCCGTTCTACATCCAGCAGGCCACCGATTGGCTGCTTGCCGGCGTCACGTCGCGTTCGACGCGCGGCGCCGTGAACAACTGCGGCGATGGCGGCATCTACACCCGCGTCGATCAGTTCACCGAGTGGATCACCCGCGAGCTGCGAACCGCCGGCATCACCTGGCCGTGAGGAGAGGACAATGGCAGACGATCGCTTCACACCCGACGAGATCCTGATCGAGCTGCGCCGGCGCGAGCGCGAGGAGGCGGGGCCCGCCGGCGCGCGGACCTCCCTGCCGGCGCGCGAACCGCGCGCACGCGCGATTGCCGAAGAACCAGCGCCGGAACTCGCCGCTGCGCTCAAGCGCGGCCAGCGCGCGATCTACGGCGTCGACGATCGCCGGGAGGCCTTCGAGGCGCCCCCCGCCGTCCGGCCGCTTTCTGCTGCGACGGTGGCACTCGTCCAGGCGAAGGATCTCGAGCGCGTCGAGGGGCGGTGGCGCCTGAGCACCTCCGTGTTCCGCGATGAGTACAACCTCTGTCCCGACGAACCGTTCGCCGGCCAGCCGCTCGGCTGCTTCTGCTCGGGCGTGCTCGTCGCGGCCGACGTGGTTGCGACCGCGGGCCACTGCATCGACTCGCCGGCCGATCTCGCCAGAATCCGTTTCGTGTTCGGCTTCCAGATGGTCGACGGCGCCAGCGCGCGACTGACGTTTGGCGATGACGATGTCTACACGGGCGTGAAGCTGCTCGGGCGGAAGCTGACGGCGGATGGGACGGACTGGGCCGTCGTGCGTCTCGATCGCAAGGTCGTGGGTCGCACGCCCGTCCGGCTGCGCGCGTCCGGAAAGATCAACGCCGGCGACGAAGTCTTCGTCATCGGGCACCCGTGCGGCCTGCCGCAGAAGTACGCTCCTGGAGCGACGGTGCTGCAGAACGCGAACCCCCGCTACTTCGTGGCGAATCTCGACACCTACGGCGGCAACTCGGGCTCGCCCGTCTTCAGCCGCAGGACGCGGCAGCTCGAAGGGCTGCTCGTGCGCGGGCAGACGGATTTCGTGAAGGTGGGCAACTGCCGCATCTCGCAGGTGTTCCCATCGACCGGTGCAGGAGGCGAGGATGTCACGCGCACGTCGGTCTGGTCATCCACCGTTGGCGCGAAGAAGGCGGCAGGCACGGCCAGGCCAAAGCGCAAGACCGCGAAGAAGAAAACGAGGCGATAGCGAGATGCTTCCGCAGCTTCGCGTCGAGGTCGTCTGGGACGACATCCGTGCCGTCGACGCCGACGTCCACGTCGTCGGTCATTACCACGGCGTGCTGCCACAGCATGCGGAGCGAGCGCTCGACGAGGCGGTGTCGGGCGTGCAGGGCGACGCGGCTCCCGGGCAGCTCGTCATCACGGAGCTCACGCGCCGCGGTGCGCTGCGCGGCGCGCTGTGCGATCTCTCCTTCGTGCCCTGGGGCCGGGATCGGGTGGTGCTCGTTGCCGGCATGGGGACGCCGGGATCGTTCCGCGTCAAGGAATTGAGCAAGTTGATGGCGGCGGTGGCATCGACCGTCGGTCATCTGGTCGATCGGCCGACGCTCGCGACGGTCCTCATCGGCGCGGGCGCCGGCAATCTCGGTGTCGCGCAGTGCGTCGACAGCGTGCTCGACGGTCTTCGCGACGCGTTCGAGGCCGAGCCCTCTCTCCGCATTCGCTGCGTGCGCATCGTCGAGTACGCGCTGGATCGCGCCCTCGAGATCCACGAACGACTCATGGCGATGGCGGCCAAGGCCGAACGCGGCGTGACCATCGACGTCCAGCCGCTTGTCGAAGGTGTCGGTGGCACGATCCCGTCGCACTTCCGCTTCTCGATGCTGCTGGCGGCCGTGGCGAGGACCAGCGGTCTGCCGGCGGCGTCGCCGACGCGCGAGATCTTCAGCGAGCTGCTCAAGGACCTGTCGGCGCGCGGCGAGGCGGAGATCGTCGAGCTGCAGAAGGACCTCGCCGGCGAGCTGCAGAAGCATCAGGAGCTGCGGCGCCTCGCCCTGCGGTCGTTTCCGATCTCGCAGCCGTCGGATTGCACCGATCGCCGCGAGGTGCCGACGCGGCTCGTCTTCTCGTTCGAGGGCGCGCACGTGCGCTCGTCGGCGATCACCGACACCGTGACCGTGACGCAGCGCGACGTGCCGATCTCGCCGGGGCTGCTACAGGAGATTGCGTCACGGCTCTCGAATCCGGACGAAGCGCGCAGCGCAAAGGTCGATTCGGTGCACCGCCTGGGGCGCCACGCCTACACGCTGCTCGTACATCCCGACCTCGAGGAGCGGTTCAAGAGCGAGTGCACGCGCATTCTCGAGGTCGATCAGCCGATGGCCGCGGTGCCGTGGGAGATGCTGGTGCCGGAGGACGCCGAGCAGCCGCTGTCGGTGTCGGGTCCGCTGGCGCGGCAGTTGCGCACGACGTACAGCCCGCGGGCGGAAGACTCGCGGCAGCGGACGGTCAAGCGCGCGCTGGTCATCGGCGACCCCGCGGACGGCGCGGCGCAACTGCCGGACGCTCGCAAAGAGGCGCAGGCCGTCTACGACATCCTCACGGCGCACAAGATCGACACGGTGCTGCGCATCGGCCCGGTGATGACGCTGGATCCGCCGGCCGCACCCGCGGAGCCGGCGGGGTTCTTCGACACGCTCGTGCTGCTGCTGCAGGAGGAGTTCGATCTCGTGCACTTCTGCGGCCACGCGATCTACGTTGCGGATCAACCGGACTTCATCGGCTGGGTCTTCGCCGATCAGGAGATTCTGGCCGCCAAATACCTGCAGCAGATGCGGCGGCCGCCGCTCCTCGTCTTCGCCAACGCGTGCAACTCGGCGAACCTGACGGGGCAGATCGTCCAGGCGGTCAGTGGCAGGACGCCGCAGGAAGCGTCGCGTCGCGATGCGGCGATGGCCGCTGTCGGCCTCGCCGACGAGTTCTTCCGCCGCGGCATCCGCGACTACGTCGGCACGGGCGCACCGGTCGCCAGCGTACCGGCGGCGGCGTTCGCGACCGAGCTCTACACGGCGCTCTTCGCCGATCATGAGACGATCGGCGAAGCGATGCGGCGCGCGCGCGAGAAACTGTACGCGAAGCGCGACCAGTACGGCGCCGCGTGGGGCCTCTATCAGCACTACGGCGATCCGCTGCGGGTAGTGAGCTGAACGCCGCCGCGGCCGGTCAGCCGCCGAACAGCGTGAAGCCGGCCGTCACGAAATCCGGATCGAACGCGAAAGCCGTGGCGACGCCGCGCTGTCGCATGACGAGGAAGCTCACGTGATCGACGAGACTCACGTGCCGTTTCCTCGACCGCTCGAGCGCACGGAGCGCTTCCAGGTGCAACGCCTCGTCGACCCATTCGACGGTGAAGGCCGCGGCGTCCTTCGCGAGCCGATGGGCCGCGCCCAGCCCGAGGCGGGCCTGGAGCAACGCGATGGCCTCGACGAGCACGTAATTGTGTGTCAGCAGGTCCTCACCGCTGTCCAGGATCGCCTGGAGGCGTCGCACCGCCGCCGCGTGGTTGGCATCGGCCGCGTCGGCCCAGGCGTAGATCGCGGACGTGTCGACGAAGATCACGTCTTGGACGCCGCGGCGAGTGCCGCATCGTGATGCTCGGACACCGGCGCCAGCCGTCCCTGTTGCGATCGGCCGGCCTTGACGGATGCGAACTGGTTCACCCGCCGGGGGCGCGCGCGGTCCGGCGCGTCTGCGATTCCCTTGGCGATGAACTCGCGTACGAGCGAAGCCACCGATCGCTCCTGCCGGAACGCCTCGTGCCGCAGCCGCCGGTAGATGGCTTCGTCGAGTTGAATGAGCGTTCGCCTCATAACCACATGATATCATGATGCGATGATGGACAAGACGCTCGCGTCCGCGCGTTCAGCGCTATCCCGCCGGGAGCTGCTGCAGCAGGCAGCCTTCGGTCTCGTGGGCACGGCCGTCTTGTCGCCGTCCGCCGCGGCCGCGCTCGACGCCATTGGGCAGCGCGCGCCCGCTGCCGGCGCGCAGGCCGCCGACTACATCCCGCCGCTCAATCGCGCGCCGCGCATGGTGCAGGAGTTCTTCGTCGCGCGGCTGCGGCAGATCGAGAAGACGGGCGAGGGTCGGCGGGCGCGGATCCGCACGAGAGCCGATGCGGAAGCGTACGTGCGCGAAGTACGCGGGAAGATTCAGCAGTGCTTCGGCCCGTGGCCGGACAAGACGCCGCTCTCGCCGCGCGTCACTGGCATCGTCGAGCGTGACGCCTACCGCATCGAGAAGGTGATCTTCGAGAGCCGGCCGCGGTTCCCCGTCACGGCGAACCTGTACGTGCCGAAGGGCCGATCGTTCCCGCTTCCCGGAGTCGTCGCTTCCTGCGGCCATTCGGCGAATGGAAAGGCGAACGAGACCTATCAGCACTTCGTGCAGGGCCTCGCGCGCCAGGGATACGTCACGCTCATCTTCGATCCGCTCGGCCAGGGCGAGCGCTCGCAATACGGCGCCATTCCCGGTCAGGTGAAGGACCCCGTCGGAGAGCACCAGCAGGCCGGCAACCAGCAGGCGCTCGTCGGCGAATTCATCGGCGCGTGGCGCGCGTGGGACGGCATCCGCGCGCTGGACTATCTCCTCAGCCGGCCGGAGGTCGATCGCCGTCACGTCGGTCTGACGGGCAACTCCGGCGGCGGAACGATGACGACCTGGCTGTGGGCGCTGGATCCGCGCTGGACGATGGCGGCGCCGAGCTGCTTCGTGACGACGTTCCGGCGCAATCTCGAGAACGAGCTCTCGGCGGACTCGGAGCAGATTCCGCCGCGCGCGCTCGCGCTCGGTCTCGACCACGCCGACTTCATCGCCGCGTACGCGCCGAAGCCGGTGCTGCTCCTCGGCCAGGAGCGCGACTACTTCGACGCGCGCGGCATCGAGGAGGCGTACGCGCGGCTGCAGCCGCTCTATCGCACGCTCGGCGCCGAGGGCAACATCGGCTTGTTCGTCGGGCCGGACCCGCACGGCTACCACAAGGCGAACCGCGAGGCGATGTACCGCTGGTTCAACCGCATCACCGGCGTGTCGGATGCCGCGTCCGAGCCGGCAATCGTCGTGGAGAAGGACGAGACGCTGTGGTGCACGAAGAGCGGCCAGGTGGCGGAGCTCGGCGCGCGAACGGTCTTTTCCTTCACGGCTGCTGCGTCGAGCGACCTGAGGAAGCGCCGCGGCGACGTCAGCGGCGATGCGCTGGTCAAGGCAGTGACCGATACGCTGAAGCTGCCGCCCCGTGAGGGGGCACCCGATTATCGAATCCTGCGTCCCGGCCGCTCGCGCGGCTATCCGTCGAAGGCAGTGGGGACCTACGCCGTCGAAACCGAGCCCGGCATCCTGACGTTCGTCTACCGTCTCGGCGATCAGGCGTTGATGTCGCGGCCGCCGAAAGGCATGAAGCGTGCGCTGCTGTACGTCTCGCATCGCTCGGCCGACGCGGAGCTGCGAAGCGAGCCGCTCATCCGCGAGCTGATGGCGGCGGAGAACGATGCCGCGGTCTTCGCGTGCGACGTTCGCGGCATCGGCGAGTCGCAGCCGAACACCGCCGGCCAGGAGGAATTTCTCCACCAGTACTCGGCGGACTACCTGTACGCGAGCCACGGCATCATGGCCGACTACCCGTCGCTCGGCCAGCGCACGCACGATGTGCTGCAGGTGCTCGCATGGCTCCGCGCGGCCGGTCATGAAGACGTCCACCTCGCCGGCAACGGATTCGGGGCGCTGCCCGCCACGTTCGCGGCGCTGCTCTCGCCGGCCGTGACGCAGGTCACGCTGAAGCAGGCGCTGACGAGTTACAGCGAGGTCGCCGAGGCGCAGACCTATCGCTGGCCGCTGGCGATGCTGCTGCCGGGCGTACTGCGCCGCTTCGACCTGCCCGACTGTTACCGCGCGCTCAGGGCGAAGCGTCTGCGTCAGATAGATCCCGTCGGGCCCGACGGAATTCGATAAGCTCAGTGGCGGCGGCCCCGCGTGGTCTCTCAGCTGTCGCTCGCTTCGGCGTTGCTGGTGGTCGTCGCGGCCGCGCCGCTGGCGCACGCGCAGGGCCACGGTCCAGTCGCGACGCTGAAGGCGGTTCGCGTCTCCGAACCGCCGCGGCTCGACGGCCGGCTGGACGACGCGGCGTGGCGGGACGTGGAGCCGGCGACGGACTTCCTGCAGCGCGATCCCGACGAGGGCAAGCCCGCGACCGAGCGCACCGAGCTGCGCATCGTCTTCGATGCGTCCGCGATCTACGTCGGCGTCAGGCTGCATGACCGCGACGCGGCGGAGATCGTCCGGCGCCTCTCGCGCCGCGACGACACCGCGGACGCGGACCGCTTCACGATCTCCCTCGATCCGCATCACGACCATCTCACCGGCGCGAAGTTCACCGTCAGCGCGGCGGGGTCGCTGGCGGATGCCATTCTGTTCAACGACTCCTACGAGGATGGATCGTGGGACGCGGTCTGGGACGCGGCCGTCTTGGTGGACGAGAGCGGCTGGTCGGCCGAGATGCGCATTCCGTTCTCGCAACTGCGATTCCCGTCGTCCGAGCGCGACGCATGGGGGATCAACGCCGAGCGATTCATCCAGCGGCGGAACGAATCGGCGTGGCTGCAGCTCGTACGCAAGACGGAGAGCGGCAACGTTTCGCGCATGGCGCATCTCGCCGGCGTGACGGGCGTCAGCGCGCCGCGGCAGTTCGAGATCCTGCCGTACGTGTTGAGCCGCGGCGAGTTCGTGGCGCCCGGCGGTCCTGGCAATCCGTTCAACGATGGCTCGCGGGTGTTCGGCGGCACGGGACTGGATCTGAAGTACGGACTGACCAGCAATTTCACGATCAGCGCGGCCGTCAACCCTGATTTCGGCCAGGTCGAAGTCGATCCCGCGGTCGTCAACCTCACCGCGTTCGAGACGTTCTACGAGGAGCGCCGGCCGTTCTTCATCGAGGGCTCGCAGATCTTCAGCGACTTCGGCCGCAGCGGCGCGAACAGCTCGTGGGGCTTCAACAGCGCCGATCCGACCATCTTCTATTCGCGTCGCGTCGGCCGATCGCCCCAGGGCGGCGCCGACGCGCCGTTCGTCGATCGGCCCTCTGCCTCGACGATCCTCGGCGCGGCGAAGCTGACGGGCAAGAGCCGCAGCGGCTGGAACATCGGTCTCCTCGAAGCCGTGACCGGACGTGAGTCCGCGCGGTTGAGCGGCGCGGATCGCAGCCGCGCGGAGATCGAGCCGCTGACGAACTACTTCGTCGGCCGCGTGCAGCGCGAAGTGAAGCGCACGGGGTTCGGCGCGCTGGCGACGTGGGTCGAGCGCGACCTGCGCGAGCCCGCCCTGCGCGACGTGCTCGTCCGGCGCGCGGTCGTCCTCGGCGGCGACGGACATGTCTTCCTGGACGGCAAGCGCGACTGGGTCGTGCATGGCATGTTCGCGGGTAGCCGGATCGACGGTTCAACGGCGGCCATCACGCGCGCGCAGCAGGCTCCGCAGCGATACTTCCAGCGTCCGGACGCGCTCCGTCTCGATGAGCGTGCGGCGTCGTTGGCCGGTTGGAGCGGCCGCATCAATCTCAATCGCAACGCCGGCGTGTGGATCGCGAACGCCGCGTTGTGGGGCGTGAGTCCGGGTTTCGAGTCGGGCGATCTCGGATTCACGACGCGCACCGGCATTCACGGCGCGCACGCCGTCGTTCTCTGGCGCAAGCCGTCCCCCGATCGCTTCAGCCGCTATCGCCAGGCATGGGTGTCGAAGTTCTGGACGTGGGACTCCCAGCGCCGGTTGCAGGCCGACGGGTGGTTCGGCGCGGCCAACGCCACGTTCCTCAATTACTGGAACATCGGCTCGCACTTCGGCATCTTCCGCCGGACGATGGACTCGTGGCTGACGCGGGGCGGGCCGGTGATGGTCGCGCCTGCCGCGCGACTCGCGTTCGTATCGCTGGACAGCGACTCCCGCAAGCGGATCGGGTTCTCGATCCGCGGCGGGCTCTCGGGTGACGAGTACGGCGGCTCCAGCCGCGACGGCGGGATGTCGATCGAATTGAAGCCGTCGTCATCGATCCGCGTGTCGCTCGGTCCGGAGTTCAGCCGCGCGCACGCCATCGCGCAGTACGTGCGCACGGATGCCGATCCGGCCGCGGCCGCGACGTTCGGATCGCGCTACGTGTTCTCCGATCTCACTCAGACACAGGTGGCGATGTCGACGCGCGCGAGCTGGGTGATCTCGCCGCGGATGTCGTTTCAGCTCTACGTGCAGCCGCTGCTCGCCGCCGGTGACTATTGGAACTTCAAGGCGCTCGCCGCGCCGCGCACGTTCGAATTCGATCCCGTGGCCGCCGTGCCTGAGGATCCCGACTTCAACTTCAAGTCGCTCAAGGCGAACACGGTCTTCCGGTGGGAGTGGCGGCTCGGATCGACGCTCTACGTCGTGTGGACCGAGCAGCGGCAGGACTTCAGCCATCCGGGGCGATTCCGGCTCGGCCGCGACGCGCGCGCGATGCTCGGCGCGCCGGCCGACGACGTGTTCATGATCAAGATGTCGTACTGGCTGAGCCGATGAGTCGATCGGCGCAACTGAAGTTGCGCCCTACAGGGCGCAAAACCGCTCGGCGCAACTGAAGTTGCGCCCTACAGGGCAAAACAGGCGTAGGGCGGAACTTCAGTTCCGCCGCCTCACTTCAGCCCGCGCACGAGATAGAGCTGCGACAGCATTTGCGCGTAGCCGTAGAAGTAGGCGTGCCCGGCGGGCGTGATCTCGAGATCGATGATCGAATACACGCCGGCGGTGTCTGGCGGCACGAGCGTCTTCCAGTGGCGGCGCCGCCCCGTCGCGATCTCCACCTGGAACACCTCCGCCGGAATGTCGCCGCGGCGGAACACCCACAGCCATCGGCCATCTTCGCTCCACGCGACGGGCCGCTCGCCGGGCAGCGCTCCCTGAAGGGTCCGTGGCCGTCCGCCGGCCACGGGCCACAACGTGACGCGCTGGTCCTTGTCAATCGCGGCGGTCCACTCGCCGTCCGGCGAAATCAGAACCGCCCACGTCCCTTTGTCCGTCAGCGGCTTCGGCGCGCTGCCGTCGATGTTCTGAATATAGGAGCGCACCTCGCCCTCATCGTCGGCCGGACCTGCAATCCCGGTGATCAGGATTCGCTTGCCGTCGGGAAACCACGCCGATCCTCTGTAGGACAAGATGCCGTGGCTGGGGAGCGGCTGCGGCTCGCCGGGGCCGGTCGGGACGATCATGAGGGTCCGGCCGGAATCCGTCGTTGCGAGCACTTTCTCGCCGTCGCGAGAGAGGTCGTCGGCGAAACCGGACTTGAGTGGAAGCCTGACGGGAGGCGTGCCGTCGGTGCGCCGCACGTAGACGCCGAGACGATCGCCGATGAGGAGGACGCGGCCGTCGGCGGACAGCTGCGCGACGCCTGCGTTGTCGAACCACGACATGTCGCGCTCGGCCGTCTCGCCGGGCGGCACGCCGATGACGGCGCGGCGCTCGTCGTCGCGGCTCACGATCGCGCGGCCGTCGGGCGCGATGTCCCACAACGTGAGCGAGCCGGGCGCTGCGAGCACGGTGCGCTGTGTGCCTTTGAGATCGACGGCGCGAATGGAGCGGGCCGTCCGCTGCGGGCCGGCGGTGAACCAGACTTCGTCGCCGTCCGGCGACCACGCGAGACCGCGCGCGCTGTCCCATTCATCCGTCAACGCTTTTGCCGTGCCCTCCACCTCCAGGACCATGACAAAGCCGCCGGCGCCGCGCCCGGTGGGATCCTCGAGAAACGCGATGCGGCGGCCGTCGCGCGACACGCGCGGAAATCGAATCGAGGCGCCGGCACCGGCCTGGTACACGCGGCGTCCGGCGAATTCGATCCAGCTCTGGCCGCCATCGGATGCCGCCACAGCGAGTCGCGTGCCGGATGGATCCCAGTCGGCGTCCTCGACATTCTCCGCGCGTGGCTGCGGCGAACCGCCGTCGACCGGTGCGAGCGCGAGCGTGCCGACGAACCGCTCGCCGAGAACGAAGCGGCGGCCGACCGAGAGCGCGAGCTCGCCGGCCCGGGCGGCGAGCAGGTCCGCGCCCGGGTGTCCGAGCGAGTGCGGCGAGGCCCGCCCGGCGTCGAGGTCGTCAAGCCTCGAAATGCCTTCGCGCATCTCGCTGTAGAGGACCGCTCGACCGCCGGATGCGAACCTCGCTCCGCTGATGCGGCCGCGGCGGAACGTGAGCTGCTCGAAGGCGGGCGCCTGGTCGGACCGCATGAGCAGTGTGCCGATCGCGACGCCGCCCAGCAGCAGCGCCATCGCGGCGGCCGTCGTCAACCACCGCTTGCGCGACAGCAGCGACGTACGAACGACCGGCCGCGTTCCTTCCGTGAGATCGCGAAGCTGCTGGAGATCGAAGGCGAGGTCGCGCGCGGACTGGAACCGTTCCTCCTTGTTCTTCTCCAGGCACCGGCGCACCACCGTGATCGCCGCAGGCGGCAGCTTCGCGTTCAGCATCGCAGGATCGACAGGATCCTCCTGCAGCACGGCATTCATCGTCTGCACCGTGGACGGCCGCTGAAACGCGCGCGCTCCGGTGAGCATCTCGTAGAGCACTGCGCCGAACGCGAAGATGTCGGAGCGGTGGTCGACGGCGGCGCCGAGCACCTGTTCCGGCGACATGTAGCCCGCAGTGCCACGGATCTCGCCGGCCCCGGTCTCCGCGGTCGGATCCTGGGGTCCGGCGCTCTGATGGCTGCTCAACTTCGCGATGCCGAAGTCGAGCAGCTTCACGCGTCCGTCGTTGGTGATGAAGACGTTGGCGGGCTTGACGTCGCGATGCCAGATGCCCTTCGCGTGCGCCGCGTCCAGCGCCTGCGCGATCTGGATTCCGTACTCGATCGCCTTGCGATAGGGGAGCGCGCCGCGATCGATCCGATCGCGCAGCGTGTCCCCCTCGAGCAGCTCCGTCACCACGTACGGCAGGCCGCCGTCCGTACCGACGTCGAAGACCGCGACGATGTTGGGATGGTTCAGGCTGCCGGCGGCGCGCGCCTCACGGCTGAAGCGCGCGAGTTCGTCGGCGTCGAAGCGCGACCCGCGCAGCACCTTGAGCGCGACGTCGCGCTGCAGCCGCGAATCGTGCGCGCGATACACCTCGCCCATGCCCCCGGTGCCGAGGATGGCCACGATCTTGTACGGCCCCAGCACGTGGCCGGGTGAGAGCGATGGCGCTATCAGTCTTTCCACCGTTTGACGAAACCGACGGACACGCGCGCCGTGTTGGTGCCGCCCTGACGGATGTAATCGCCCTGCAGGCGGATGCCCCACTTCGGGTGATCGCCACCGCCGATCATCGAGTCCAGCCCGATGCCGAGCGCGACCGCGCCGTCCCAATCCCCTGCCGCGCCGCCTTTGTGCTCGGCCCCGCCCAGCAGCACCTGCACGAATGGCAGATGCTTCTGCTCGACCGACTGCGCGAATGTATAGCGCACGCCAGCGAGGACATTGGACTTCCTCTTGTCGTCGGAACCCCAGTGCACGCTGGCATCGGTGACGAGGCTCACGTCCCGCACGCCTCGGCTGTTCTTTCGCAACGGAGTGTTGACGGTGCCGTGGAGGCCGACCAGCGCGCTGCCGCTCTCGACCGACACGGCGCCGTAGAGATCCATCTTGTGCTCGTGAGCGCCCGCGGGTACGGCGATCAACAGCACGACGAGAGCCAGCCAGATTCCTCGAATGCGCATGAGCATGCCTTTCGACAACGGCGGGAGCTTTACGCCCAGGGAGGGTAGGCCCATGATTATCGCTGGGCTGTTCGGCATGTCAATTCAGAAGGACAACCCAACCGCCGCGAACGTTTTACACCTTTACACACTTCAACGCTTTCCTCACAACAAGTTGCGAGCGAAACCACCGTCAGATGGCGCACCGTAGCTGGCACAGCCGTTGCTCATCTCGCAGCGTGATCCTTCGCGTCCGGCTCCCTGACCCTGTCAAGCTCGCGGCCCTCGTCAACGCGTATCGCTGGCTGTTCATCGGCCTCGCGGTCGTCCTGTGGCTCAGCGTCATCGCCAGCGTCGGCGGGTCGATGTTGTACGTCCATGCGGCCGTGCGAGCGCTGCCGGACGAAGCGGCCGTTCGCGGCGCCGGCTCGATGGTCCACGCCACGACGATTACCGACGTCAAGGGCCGCCACGCGTTCACGATCTTCGAAGAGCAGCGGCTGCCGGTCCCGCTCGGACGCATCTCGCCGCACCTCATCAAAGCGACCCTCGCAATCGAAGACCGCCGTTTCTACGACCACCGCGGCGTCGATCCGATTCGCGTCGCGGGCGCGGCCGTTCACGACGTCCTCAACATGCGCGCGGAGCAGGGCGGCAGCACCATCACGCAGCAGCTCGCGCGGCTGAGCCTGCTCACGCCTGAGAAGACGATTCGGCGCAAGCTTCAGGAAGTCGTGCTGGCGCGGCGCCTCGAGAGCCACTTCAGCAAGGACGAGATCCTCGAGCTCTATCTGAACAAGGCGTACTTCGGCGACGGATTGTACGGCGTCGAGGCCGCGTCACTCGGCTACTTCGGCAAGCACGCCACCGAGCTGAACGTTCCGGAAGCTGCGCTCATTGCGGGGCTCGTGAAATCGCCGTCCACCTACGCGCCGACGGAGAGTCCAGAGCGTGCCGTCTCGCGACGGAACGTCGTTCTCCAGGCCATGCGCAGCGTGGGCGCGATCGACGAAAGCACGTATCGCACGTCGCTCGGCACGCCCCTGCGGCTCAACGACACGCTGCGCCGCCAGGAGGCCTACGGGCAGTACTTCAAGGAGGAGGTCCGCAAGCAGCTCGTCGACATGTTCGGCTGGGATCGCGTCCACCACGACGGCCTGCGGGTCGAGACCACGATCGACCTCGACATGCAGAAGACGGCGGACGAAGAAGTCGCGCGCGCGCTAGCCGAGATCGAGAAACTGCAGGCGCGGCGCCGGCGAGCCGGTACGGCGGCCAACGGCGACGCGCTTCAGGCCGCGCTCGTCTCAATCGATCCGGCGACCGGCGAAGTGCGCGCGATGGTCGGCGGCCGTGACTTCGATCGCAGCCACTTCAATCGCGCGATGCAGGCGAGGCGGCAGCCGGGCTCCGCGTTCAAGCCGTTCGTCTACGCCGCGGCGATCGAGCAGGGCTACTCGCCCTCCACGCTGATTACCGGGCTCGACGCGCCGACGATGACGGCGAGCGGCTGGTGGCTGCCGGAAGACGACCACCTCGAGAGCGACGCGATCACGATGCGCGCCGCGCTCCGCACGTCGAGCAATCGCGCCGCCGTTCGCATGCTGCAGACGGTCGGCATCGCCAACACCGTCCGCTACGCGCGGCAGCTCGGCGTCGGCGACGTGCCCGCCGTGCCGTCGCTCGCACTCGGGTCCGGCGAGGTCACGCTGCTCTCGATGACGTCGGCGTTCGGCGCGTTTGCGAACGCCGGCCGTCTCGCGTCGCCGTCGCTCATCCGCCGCGTCACCACGAGCGATGGCCAGGTGCTCTACGAATCGAAGCCGAGCGTGAAAACGGCGATCAGCCCTACGACCGCGTTTCTCATCACCTCGATGCTGCAGGACGTCGTCAACCGCGGCACGGCGGCGGGCGCGCGGAGCGCCGGCTTCCGCCTGCCGGCAGCGGGAAAGACCGGCACGACGAACGAGTACCGCGACGCGTGGTTCGTCGGCTACACGCCGAAGCTCGTGACGGGCGTGTGGATCGGCTACGACCAGCCGCGGACGATTGTGCGCGGCGGCTATGCCGCGGAACTCGCCGTGCCCCTGTGGGCGCGCTTCATGGCGTCGGCCACGCGCGGAGAGAAAGCGGAGTGGTTCCGCGCGCCGGCGAACGTCACCTCGGTCGAGATCTGCCGCCTCAGCG
Source organism: Vicinamibacterales bacterium (assembly GCA_048594885.1). Taxonomy (GTDB): domain Bacteria; phylum Acidobacteriota; class Vicinamibacteria; order Vicinamibacterales; family 2-12-FULL-66-21; genus JBMDXB01. Next base: position 29,841 of record JBMDXB010000130.1, on the reverse strand, counting down.
GACGCCGCGCCACCGACGCCTGCCGTCGCGAAGGCGAAGCGATGACCTACACCGACTATGTCGTCCGCGGAACGGAACCCGTGGACGTCTGCCAGGTGCATCGGTCGAACGTATTCCAGACGATCCTTGCGGGCGTGACGGCGCCTCCGCCGCCCGGCGCGCCGCCGCCGGTTGCCGCGCCCGTTCCGCCACCGACGCCATCGCCCTCCATCCAGGTCGTCGAGAAGGCACCCGAGCCCGTGAAGAAGAAGCGCGGTTTCTGGTCGCGCGTCTTCGGCATCGGCAAGGACAAGGACAAGAAGGCCGATAAGCGCGACGAACGAGAGAAGCGCGAGAAGCCCGAGTAGGCCGAGTGGTCCGAGTCGTCCGAGTCGTCCGAGTGGTCCGAAGTACAATTCAAAGATGACATTGAAGCGATTTCTCGTCCTGCCGCTGCTGGCGGCCCTTGCTGCCGCTGCACCTCATGCGCAGCAGCGCGCCGCGAGTGGCCCGGAGATGCACGTCTACAAGACGCCGACGTGCGGCTGCTGCTCGAAGTGGGTCGATCACATGCGGCAGGCCGGCTTCACCGTGACGGTCGAGGATCTGTCGAACGACGATCTTCAGAAGGTGAAAGCGACGCTGGGAGTGCCGCCCGCCGTGAACTCGTGCCACACGGCCCGCGTGGCGGGATACCTCGTCGAGGGGCACATTCCCGCGGACACGGTGAAGCGGTTGCTGAAGGAAAAGCCGAAGGTGGCGGGCATCGCCGTGCCCGGCATGCCCATCGGATCGCCCGGCATGGAAGTGCCGGGCACCCGGCCGCAGCCCTACGACGTCCTGACCTTCGACAAGGCCGGGACGACGAAGGTGTTTGCGACGATCACACCCTGACTACTGCGCCGTCGTCTTCTTCGCCGGCATCGCGTGCGACAGTTTGGCCATACCGGCGTAGAAGAACCCTCTGAACCGCGGGCTCTTGGAGTTGTGGCAGGTCTCGCAGGCGCTCGCGGGCGGCGTCTTCATCATCTTTCCGCGCTTCGTGGGGTCCGCCACGTGCTCGGCTGACGGGCCGTGACACGCCTCGCACTGCACCCCGCGGTTGACGAACTTGCCGTCGACCTCCAGCTTGCCCACGCCGCCTGTCGTGTGGCAGTTGATGCACTCCTGCTGCTGCTCCGCGCCCGACAGGCGTTCCACCGCGTTCGCGTGTTTCGTCTTCTCCCAGGAGGCGTACACCTCCTGATGACAGCTCTTGCACGATTCCGCCCACGCATATCCGGCCGGCGCTGCCGCCGGCGCCGGCGTCTGCGGGCGTGACGAGACGACACCCGTCGCGAGCGTGACCGCCGCGAGGATGACCAGACTTCTCGCAAGCCTCGAGTGATGAGTGCGCATACTGGACCGCTTCTCAATTCGAGTGCCACCGCTGGCGGCGCTGGATCGCGGCTCGAGAGCCGGAATATCTGGAGATTTTGGGGGTGACGGCGAATGCGCGGGTCGGTCGTGTCGTGCCTGCCGGAGGACCGGCGCCGGATTTCCGCAACGCGGCGAGCGGTCGGTCCACACGCCGCTACGCGGACTTCCCGCGGGAATCGGCGTGTTGCCGGAAGGCCGCGGGCGTGCAGCCGTTCGCGCTGCGGAACTGGCCGTAGAAGCTTCGCTTGCTGCGGAACCCAGAGGAGAGCATGGCGGCTTCCACCTTTTCGCCCTCCGCGATCCGCGCCTTTGCGTGGCGCAGGCGGACGGCCGTGAGATAGCGGCGTATCGTCTGGCCGGTCCGCCGGTGAAACAGCGTCGAGAAGTAGCTCCGCTCGTGGCCGATCGCCCGCGCCACTGTCGCCGTCGTGAGCGGCTCGGTGTAGTGCGCTTCGATGAAATGCTGAGCCGCCGCGACAGCGTTCCGCCCCTCATGGTGCGCCGCTTCGACGAGCGTCGTGACGTAGCCGGCGAAGCGCGCCACCACATCGTCGGCGGCATCGGCGCCGATCGCCTCCTCCCCCCATTCGATCGGCAGCACGCCGTGGCGCTCCGCCACGATGGCGCGCAGTTCCTCGGCCACTGTGAGCAGGATGGTCAGCAGGACATCGGCGGCGATCGGGAGCTGGGAGAGGCGAACGATGAACTCGGCGACCGTGGGCATCCATGCCTCGCACGGCTGGTCTCGCAGCGCACACAAGAGGGTGTGGCGAAGAGCGAGCGCCGCGCGCAGTGCTTCGCGCTGCATGGAGGCTCACGACGGCTGCAAGGGCCAGTCCATTGACCGTATCCACGAAAGTCGCACGAGCCTCGCAGCCGCGGCGGCCTGTCGGCCAACGCAAGGCCGCACCGGGCCGATTGTTGACCGGTCGTACGACCACACACGCCGCCACTCGGATCACACACGCGGCCACCCGTTTGCGCCGGCGCGCGCCGACCGCGGACGTAGAGTCTCGGCGGAGGTAGTCATGCCTGACGACCGCAAGGCGGCCATCGACCTCGATGCGATGGAGGACAAGGCGCTCAGCACGATCACCGCGGCGGACTTCCTGACTGCGCTCGGCCAATCCGGCGGCGTCGCCGTCCACGCGATGCGGGTGTGGCCGGAGAAGAAGAAGCTCGAGCTGTTCGTGGAGCCGGAGAACCTCGGCAAAGTGACGGTCGGCGGAATCCTGAGGGGTGTGCGCGAGAAGAAGAAGGTGGAGTTGGAGAAAGACCCGCGGCCCGAGATCGCGAAAGACCTGCGATCCGAAGTGCTGCACAAGGCACCGGGGCCGGAGTTCGAGCTGATCGATCCGAAGGACCTGGTCATCAACCCAGCCGTACGCGCTGTGATCACCGAGGTGGCGAAGGAAGTGGTGAAACAGATCGGCGCCGGCGCCGCTCCCGGCGGCGTCCGCTGACGTGAGCCCTCACCGCCTCACCCTCGTCGCCCCGGTTCGCGACGGCGTGGCCGCCGAAGTGGGCCGCGCCGCCGCACGCCGCGGCGCGTCCGTGACGTGGCATGCGCCGGCGGACCTCGCCGCACGTCAGGTCGCGCTGCAGGACACCTCCTGCGTCGTCGACGGGGCGCCCCTGACCGCCGTGTTGTGGCGTGTCTCGCCGGATATGAATCTCGCCGACGGGTTCACCGAGGCCGACCGCCGGTTCGCGACCAACGAAACGGCGGCGACCTGGATCGCTGCGCTGCAGCTCGAGTCGATCGCGGCGGTCAACCGCTTCGACGCGCAGGCGTGGTACTCCGGGCTGCGCGCGCAGTACTGGTGCGATCGGCTCCGCGCCGCCGGCGTGCGGGTGGCGCCGGCCTGCGCCGGCGATGCCGACGTGGCGCCGCACTGGCGATGGCATCCCTACACGGCCGACGGTGACTGCGATCTGCCGGGGCGCCCGGCGCGGGCGTCGATGGCGACCGCCTGCCGCGAGCCGTTTCCATTGTCGCGGCACGTGAGCCTCTTCGGCACCGTGCCGCCCTCGAGTGCGCACCCCAACGTCGAACGCGCAGCGCGGCTCCTGTTTGACTGGGGCATCGGGCTGGCGACGATCGGGTCCGATATCTTCGGCCGCGTACACGACGTCAGAGTGCTGCCGGTCCTCGACGATACGCCGCTACTCGCCCATGTCGCCGAGCGGCTCACGGAGTACTTGCTTTCATGAGCATTGCGATCGTCGGCGATCCTGAGGATCTCGCCGCCGTCTACATCGGCTGGCTCGCGTCGCGGCGGAACGTCGAGGTGCTGTGGCTGCCCGAAGCGGCCCTCGGCGTGGACTGGAGCTTCGCGATCGACGAGGGGAGTGGCCAGGCGCGGCTCCGCACCGGAGGCGGCTGGCGCGATCTCCGCGACGTCACTGGTGTGTTCGTGCGTTTTCACCCGGATCCGCCGCTGCCGCCGCCGCTCTCGCTCGATGACGGCGGACGCATGCTGTTCGTGCAGGAGCGGCGGGAAGGCCTCCACCACTTCCTCCAGTCGCTCTCGTGCAGCGTCGTGAACCGCCCGTCTGCCGGGCGGGCGAACGCCTCGAAGCCGTATCAGATGCAGTGGCTGCGGCAGGCGGGGTTCTCGGTGCCGAAGTGGGTCACGACGAACTGCGCCGACACGGCGCTCGCGTTTGCCGCCGAATGCGAGAACGGCGTCATCTACAAGGCGGCGTCCGGCCTCCGCTCGCGCGTCCGGCCGCTCGACGATGAGCTGCAGCGGCGTCTGCGCCACGGCACGTCGCCCACCGTGATCCAGGAGTTCGTGCCCGGCCGCGACGTGCGCGTGCACACCGTCGGGGATCGCGCGTTTGCGACGGAGGTCGTCGCCGACGGTGTCGATTACCGCTACCAGCAGGGAAGTCAGTACGCGGCAACCACCGTGGACGACGCTCTCGCCCGGCTGTGCTGCGAGGCGGCGCTTGCCGAAGGGCTGGTGCTCGCCGGGCTGGATTTTCGCGTCACTCCCGCGGGCGAGTGGTACTGCCTGGAGATGAACCCCGTCCCCTCCTTCCTTCCCTACGAGATGTGCTCGGGCGTGCCGATTGGCGATGCCGTCGTCGACGTGCTCTGCGCCACGCCCGACCGCGACGCGAGCGCGCGGCTCCAGGAGGTCCAGACGGTGGCACAGCCGCGGTGACAGCCTCCGCGAGTCGGTGGGATATAGTGGTGACGGTCCTATGGCGCGGCTCGGCGTGTTCTCGCTCGTCCTGCTGCTCGCGGGCGGATCCGCGGCGCAGGTGTTGTGCCGGTCCTTCTGTGAGCCCGCTGCGCCCATTCGAACATCAACCTGCCATCATGGACCCACGGACGGAGACGAAGCGGTCGCCTTCGCGCCTGCCGGTGTACACGACTGCGTTCATCCGTCCGTTCCAGCGACGCTTCGCCATGCGCGCGTCGATTCGGCGCTGCTCGTCCCGCTGACCGCCCCTGCCGACCTGACGCCTGCATTCGCCCACGCCCGCAGTTCGTCTCGCTTCTGCGGCTCGCCACCCGGCTCATCCCTGCCATCACCCATCGTCCTCCGCATCTGATTTGAGCTGACGTTGGCCTTTGGCCCTTGGCGTTTGGCCCTTGGCCTTTGGCGCCCTTTGGCCCTTGGCCTTTTGGCCCTTGGCCTTTGGCCCTTGGCCTTTGGCCCTTGGCCTTTGGCCCTTGGCCTTTGGCCCTTGGCCTTTGGCCCTTGGCCTTTGGCCCTTGGCCTTTGGCCCTTGGCCTTTGGCCCTTGGCCTTTGGCCCTTGGCCTTTGGTCCTTGGCCTTTGCCCCCTTTTGGCCCTTGGCCCTTGGTCCTTGGCCTTTGATGCGTGGGTGCGTCTTTTGCGTGCTCGGCGAGCGCGCTGGTACCTCTTTTAGTTCGGAGTAGACATGCAGTACAGCAGACGTTCGTTTCTTCGCGGCGTGGCATCTGTCGCCGGTGCCGCGGGCGCAGCCACCACGGCGCACGCGCAGCACGGCCAGCACGTGCACGAGCCGGCGCCGAAGCCCGTGCGCAAGGACTCGCCGCCGCCTTCACCCCTCGACCCGCGTGGATTCGGGCCGGGCATCGTGCCGGTGATCTCACCCGACATTCCGGACATGCCGTGGCGGATCGAGAACGGCGTAAAGGTGTTCAACATCACCGTTGAACACGTACGCACCGAGTTCATCCCCGGCCGCATCGTCGACGCATGGGGATTCAACGGCAGCGTGCCGGGCCCGACGATCCAGGTCACCGAGGGCGATCGCGTGCGCCTGATCGTCGAGAACCGGCTGCCGGAGCCGTTCTCGATGCACTGGCACGGACTCGAGATCCCGGTCGAGATGGACGGCATGCCAGGCATCTCGCAGGAGCTGATTCAGCCGGGCGGGACGTTCACCTACGAGTTCACGCTCAAACAGAACGGCACGTTCTTCTACCACTCGCACATGGCGATGCAGGAGATGATGGGGCTGATCGGCCTCTTCATCATCCATCCGCGCCGCGCGCACGCGCCGCGCGTCGATCGCGACTTCGGCATCGTCCTGCAGGAGTGGGCGATCCTTCCGAACAACACCGTCCCGAACTCGCTGGCGATGGAGTTCAACTGGCTGACGATGAACGGCAAAGCGGGTCCGGCGACGACGCCGATGCTGTGCAGGCTCGGGGAGCGCGTGCGCATCCGGCTGGTGAACCTCGGCATGGATCACCATCCGATCCACCTGCACGGACATCAGTTCTACATCACGGGATCCGAGGGTGGCCGCATACGGACGACGGCGATCGAGCCGGCGAACACGGTGCTCGTCGGCGTCGCGCAGGCGCGCGACATCGAGTTCGTCGCCGACAACCCGGGCGACTGGCATTTCCACTGCCACCTGCCGCACCACATGATGAACCAGATGGCGTCGATGGTCGGGCCGCTGATGATGTCGCACGCCAACGCGCCGAGACCGGGATCGATGGAACCGGGCATGGGCATTATCGAAGGAGCGGCCACCGGCGACGCGGCGAGGCCCGCGTTCGGCCGCACGATCAACATTGGCGCGGAGGGGCAGCGCGCGGCGGCGAACATGCCGATGCCGGCGCAGCCCGGCGCGTCCGCGCATCCGCAGGGAGCGGCGCCGAATGCGGGCATGTTCCCCGGCTATCCGCAGGATATGTTCCACGTCATGGACGATCTCGTCGCGAAGGCGGAGACGTACGGCCTTCGTCCGGGATGGAGCGGCGGAACGATGGGGATGATGACGATCGTCCGCGTGCTACGGCCGGAGATGTTCGACAAGATCCAGGAGCTGAAGGCAGAGCAGGCGCGAAAGGCGGTGCAGTCGTGAGGGCCGCCGCGACGTTCGCGATCGCGTGCGCGCTCTTCGTCACGGCCGCGCGCGCGCAGGAGAAGGTGCCGGGCCTGCCGCTGACGCTCGCGGAGCTCGAGCAGCTCGCGCTGGCGGGCAATCCCACCGTGCAGCAGGCGCAGGCGGCCGTCGATGCGGCGCGCGGCCGCTCGCGGCAGGCGGGCACGCTGCCCAATCCGGTTATCGGCTACTCCGCCGAAGAGCTCACGACGAATTCGGTGGACCCGCGCGGCGAGCACGGCTTCTTCGTCGAGCAGACGATCCCGCTCGGCGGCAAACTGCGGCTCGGACGCCGCGTCTTCGAGCGAGAGGCGGAGCGGGCCGAGGCGGAGCTCGAGCTGCAGCGCCGCCGCATCGCCAGCAGCGTGCGCACGCTCTTCTACGAAGCGTTGACATCGGAGCGGCGCGTCGAAGTGCAAGAGCGGCTCGCGGCGCTTGCCTCGGAAGCGGTCGGCGTCACGGCACAACTGTTCAACGTCGGCGCGGCGGACAAGCCGGACTTCCTCGAGATGGAGATCGAGGCGCGCCGGATGCAGTTGTCGCTCAACGCCGCGAAGAACCGCACGTTTGCGATCCGCCAGCAGCTCGCGGCGGTCGTTGGCGATCCGGCGATTGCGGGCAGGGCGCTGGCCGGATCGGTCGATCAGGCGATTCCCGAGCTCCAGCGCGACGCCGCACTCCAGGCGCTGCTCGAGCAGAGCCCACAAGTTCGTGCTGCGCGCGCGGAGCTGGCGCGGACGCAGGCGTTGACCGCGCAGGCGCGCAAAACGACGTTCCCCGACCTGTTTCTGCGCGGCGGTGCGGCCTACAACCGCGAACACGGCGAGACGTCCGGGCGTCCCATCGGGTGGGAAGGGCAGATCGAAGCGGGCATCAGCGTGCCGCTGTTCAACCGCAACCAGGGAGGCATCGCCGCGGCGCGCGCCGACGAGACGCGCGCGCAGGCGGAACTGCGGCGCCTGGAGCTCTCGCTGCGATCGGCGGCAGCGACGGAGTTCGCGTCGTATCTGAGCGCGCTCGGCGAGGCGGACACGTACCGCCGCGAGATCCTGCCGCGGGCTGAGGAAGCCTACACGCTGTATCTCACGCGCTACCGCGAGATGGCGGCCGCGTATCCGCAGGTGCTCGTCGCGCAGCGGACGCTGTTCGAGATGTCGGATCGGTATCTGGAGAGCCTCGAGCAGGCGTGGCGCGCGGCGCTGCGCATTCAAGGACTGCTCGCGGGAGACGGTTTGCAGGCGCCCGCCGAGCGGGCGGGCGAGGACGACGATCGGTCCCTGGTCCCTCGTCCCTGATCACGGGTCCCTGGTCCCTCGTCCCTGGTCGCGGGTCCCTGGTCCCTCGTCCCTGATCACGGGTCCCTTGTCCCGGGACCCGGGACCAGGGACCCATGACCAGGGACCAGGGACGAGGGACGGTAAGTGCTGAAGCCCCACAGAAAGCCCTCGGGATCGCGCGCCCAATACGCCCTTGCGCCGTACGGCGTCGTCGCCGGCGGCTGAACGATCGTCGCGCCGGCGGCGCATGCCCGCTCGAAGTGCGCGTCGGGATCGTCGAGCCGAACGCTGATTGCCTGTCGCGGATTGCCCCACGGGCCGTCGCCCTCGGCCCCGATGTTCAGGAAGATCGTGCCGTCGCCGAGCCGCATCTCGGCGTGGAAGACGGCGCCGTCTTTTCCGCGAATCTCCGCGGTCGACTCGAAGCCGAACGCATTCGCGAGCCACGCTATTGCTTCCACGCTGCGGTAGCGCAGCTCCGGGTAGATGTCCGGCTCGCCTCGAGCGGCGTCGTCGATGTAACTGCCGAATCCCCACAAGTGACCGTTCACATCGAGCGCCGAGTATTCGCGGGAGCCGTATTCCGTGTCGCGCAGCGGCATGACGATCGTTGCGCCTGCAGCCTGGGCGCGCGCGTGATGCGCGTCGACGTCCGGCAACCAGACGTAGATGCCGTGCCGCACGCTTGTCCATGGATTCGTCTCCGACGCAGGCCGCTTCGGACCAATGCCGACGAGGCCGGCGCCGTAGCGGACGTCCACGTGCGCGAGCGTGCCGTCGGGAAGCGTATTCTCGACGACCGTTTCGAAGCCGAACGCGCGGGTCAGCCAATCGACGGCCGCGCGCGCGTCGTCGTAGCGGAGGACGGGGAAGATGTTCGGTCTCATGAGCGCAGGGTACGCGTGGCCGGCCGACCGCGTCTTGGACGAATGTTACCGGCCGGCGTCGAAGCCGCCGTCGGCGCGGCGGCTGCGGAGCAGCTCGGTCGGCGTCACGCCGGCAAACGCGCGGAAGTCGCGATCGAAGTGCGGCTGATCGTAGTAGCCGCAGCCCGCAGCAATCTCAGCGAGCCGCGGCGCAGACGATGTGTTCAGTGCGGTCACAGCCTGACCGAACCTCAGGACGCGTGCGAACAGCTTCGGCGCGAGGCCGATCTGCTCGGTGAACCGCGACACGATGTGCTTGCGGCTGTATCCGGTTTCTTCGGCGAGCGAACCGACGCGGACCGATCCGCCGCTTGCGACGATCCTCCGCCACGTCCACAGCACTTCCGCGGGGACCTGGCGCGCCCCGCCCAGCCTTTTCGCGATCTCGGCGTCGAGCATGTCGAACCGATCGTCCCACGTTGGCGCGTCGCGCAGCCGTGACGTGAGCGCCCGCGCCGCGGCGCCGAACACATCCTCGAGCTCGACGGCCTGGTTTCGCAGCTCGTGGAGCGGACGGCCGAGAAACAGCGACATGCCGAGAATGGTGAAGTCCACCTGGAGACCGCTCATCGCGCCGTACGACTCGACGACGACGAAGGAGTCGTAGGCGCCGGTGGTGAAGCTGCTGTACGCGCGCGACCGCGGGGAATCGCCGGCGTCGAACACCCTGACGGGGTCGCCGAAGCTGATGATGAGCGGCGCGTGAGCGCCCGGCAGCTCGCGGCGCAGGAGCGGCGTCGGGCATCGTTCCACTCCGCCGACGTACCGGCGCACGTACGCGCACAGGGCCGGATGCGGCTCGGCGATGACCATCTCCCAGAGGCCGAGGTCCGGATCCCGCAGGACCGTCAGACGCCGCATGTTGGCGAATTATATCGATGTCCCTGGTCCCTGGTCCCTGGTCCCGCGTCCCGGGTCCCGGGTCCCGCGTCCCGGGTCCCGCGTCCCGTCCCGAGTCCCGCGTCCTGGGTCCCGAGTCCCGCGTCCCGGGTCCCGAGTCCCGGGTCCCGTGACCAGGGACCCGTGACCAGGGACCAGGGACGAGGGACCTCGCACGCTACAATCGAGCGCGATGCCCGACTCGATCTACCGGCACGGCTTCGTGCGGACCGCGGTATGCATTCCGTTCGTGCGCCTCGGCAATCCGGCAGTCAATGCCGAGCGCACGATCGCGCTGGCGCGGCGGGCGCACGACGCGCAGGCGGCGGTGGCGCTATTCCCGGAGCTCGGGCTCTCCGGCTATTCGAACGAAGACCTGTTCCACCAGGACGCGCTGCTCGAGGCGTCGTCGGCAGCGCTCGCCGAAGTCGTCAACGCCAGCCGCGATCTGACGCCGCTTCTCATCGTCGGCGCGCCGCTGCGGTTCACGCAGAAGCTGTTCAACTGCGCGGTCGTCGTGTATCGCGGCCGCATCCTCGGGATCGCGCCGAAGACGTACCTGCCGAACTACCGCGAGTTCTACGAGCGGCGCCAGTTCACGCCCGGCACGCACGCGACGATGCGTGAAGTGACGATGTTCGGCGAGACGGTGCCGTTCGGCAGCGATCTCGTCTACGAGATCGACTCCATCCCGGGCTGCGCGCTGCATGTCGAGGTGTGCGAGGACGTGTGGGTCCCGGTGCCGCCGAGCACGTACGCGGCGCTTGGGGGCGCGACGCTGCTCGCGAATCTGTCGGCGAGCAACATCATCATCGGCAAGGCGGACTACCGGCGGCTGCTGTGCGCGTCGCAGTCGGGCCGCTGCATCGCCGCCTACATGTATTCAGCCGCGGGCTCGGGCGAGTCGACGACGGATCTCGCGTGGGATGGCCACGGCATGATCTACGAGAACAGCCATCTGCTCGCCGAGACGGAGAGGTTCGCGCCGGAGGAGCAGATGATCACCGCCGACGTCGACGTCGAGCGGCTGGTGCAGGAGCGCGTGCGCATGACCAGCTTCAACGATGCCGCGCGCGAGCTGCGCGATCGCGTCACGCCGCTGCGCCGTATCAGCGTGCCGCTCGAGCTGCCGTCCGGCGAGACCCTGTTGCAGCGGCACGTCGAGCGCTTTCCCTACGTGCCGGTCGATCCAGCGGCGCGCGACGAGCGCTGCTACGAGGCCTACAACATCCAGGTGCAGGCGCTGACGACGCGGCTGACGAGCGCGGGGGTCGAGCGCGCGGTCATCGGCGTCTCCGGCGGGCTCGACTCGACGCATGCGCTCCTCGTCACCGTGCGCGCGATGGATCGCCTCGGTCTCCCGCGCACGAACGTGCTCGGCTACTCGATGCCGGGATTCGCCACGAGCGAGCGGACGCGGACCAACGCGATGCGGTTGATGCAGGCACTTGGCGTGACGGCGTCGGAGATCGACATCCGTCCGTCGTGCATGCAGATGCTGAAGGATCTCGATCATCCATACGCGCGCGGCGAGCGCGTCTACGACGTCACGTTCGAGAACGTGCAGGCGGGGGAGCGCACGTCGCATCTGTTCCGGCTGGCGAATCAGCACGGCGGGATCGTGATCGGCACGGGCGACCTCAGCGAGCTCGCCCTCGGCTGGTGCACGTACGGCGTCGGCGATCACATGTCGCACTACAGCGTCAACGCGTCGGTGCCGAAGACGCTGATCCGTCACCTGATTCGCTGGGTCGTCGCGACGCGGCAGTTCGACGATGAGACGAGCGGGATCCTGCAGTCGGTGGTCGAGACGGCGATCTCGCCGGAGCTGATTCCGGGCGAGGAGCGGGCGTCGAAGCCGGACCCGGCGACCGAGTCGGTGATCGGCCCGTTCGACCTCCAGGACTTCTTCCTCTACTACATCAGCCGCTTCGGCTTCCGTCCGAGCCGCGTCGCCTTCCTCGCCGAGCACGCGTGGGGCGAGGCGTACGATCGCGCGACGATTCGCCGCTGGCTGACGGTGTTCCTGAAGCGGTTCTTCGAGACGAGCCAGTTCAAGCGGTCCGCCCTGCCCAACGCGCCGAAAGTGGGCTCGGGCGGATCGCTCTCGCCGCGCAGCGACTGGCGCGCGCCGAGCGACGGCCATGCCGACGCCTGGCTCGCCGAGCTCGAGCGCGGATTCGCCGGCGACTAGGCGTCAGGCGGTCGCGCGACGGCGCTGACGCGTCCGCGCGGCCTTGCGTGCCGCGGCGCTGCGCGAGGCCTTCGACCGCTGTCGTGCGGCGCGCTTCGCCTGCCGCGACAGCGCCGTGCGCGATGCGGCGCGGCGCCCTTCCCGCTTCAGCGCGCGCCTGACCGCCCGCGAGCGGCGCGGCGACGCGGCTCGTGTGCGGCCGCGGCGTCCGGCGCGTGAGGCCGCCTTCGCGCTCTCTTTCGTGCTGCGCTTCGCGCGCTTCGGCGTTCCCAGCTTCACGCCCGAGCGTCGTGCCTTCGACAGCCCGATCGCGATCGCCTGCTTGGTCGATCGCGCGCCGTGCTTGCCCTCGCGGACGTGATGCATTTCCTCGCGCACGAACTCGCCCGCCTGAGTCGACGGCGCCTTGCCCTGCCGTTTGGCGCGGCGCGCACGGTTCAGCGTTTCCTGTTCAGGCATGTGTCTCCTCCCGGAAACGCGATCCAGTGCATGCTGCGTTCCACGCGGAGGCGGAACTGAAGTTCCGCCCTACTGTAGTCGCTGTCATCGCGTCCTCGCGATTGGCAGGCGTAGGGCGGAACTTCAGTTCCGCCTCGATGCCCGCCTCCGCACCGCTTCGCGTGCTACGGCGCGGCAGGCCGTGATAGAAACGTCTGCATGAGATTGGCCGCCGTACTCTTCGTTCTATCCCTTTCCTCCGCCGCCGCCGCGCAGGGGCTTGCGCCGAACGTCACCTACGATCCATCGATCCCGACGCTGAAATCCGTGATCGGCTACGACCCCGGCGACGCCGTCACGACGCCCGAGGAAATCGCTCGTTACCTCGACGCCCTTGCCAAGGCGGCCCCCGATCGGACCCGCCTCGTCCAGTACGCGACGAGCTGGGAGGGGCGGCCGCTCCATTACCTGGTCGTCGGATCGGCGCAGCGCATCGCGAATCTCCCGGCGATCCAACTCGGCATGCAGGCGGTGGCCGCGGGCGGCCCTGACGGCGAGAAGCTGATTCCGACGCTCCCGGTCGTGGTGTGGCTGACGCACGGCATCCACGGCAACGAGATCTCCTCGGGCGACGCGGCGCTGCAGGAGGCCTATCACTTACTTGCGGCGCGGGGCAACGCCGACGTCGATCTCACGCTCCGCGAAGCGCTGATCGTCATCGATCCGATGCAGAACCCCGACGGCCGCCAGCGGTTCGTCACGGGCAATCTGCTCGGGCGCGCCGCGGAGCCGGACCCTGAGCCGCTGTCCGCCGAGCACGACGAGCCGTGGCCGGGCGGGCGCTCGAACCACTACCTGTTCGACATGAACCGCGACTACTTCGCGCTGTCGCAGCCGGAGACTCAGGGGCGTGTCAAGGCGATGCTCGAGTGGTCCCCGCAGGTGGTCGTCGACCTGCACGAGATGGGCGGCAACTCGACCTACTACTTCGCGCCGCCGGCCGATCCGCTGAATCCGTACATCACGGAGGCGCAGAAGAAGTGGTTCGACGCGTTCGGGCGCGCCAACGCGGCGGAGTTCGATCGCCGCGGCTTCGGTTACTTCATCCGCGAGGTCTACGACTCGTTCTACCCGGGCTACGGCGAGTCGTGGCCGCTCTTCCAGGGCGCAATCGGCATGACCTACGAGCAGGCGTCGGCGCGCGGGCTGGCGTTCCGCCGAGAGGACGGCACGCTCCTCACCTTCAAGGACGGCGTCACGCATCACTTCACCGCGGCGATCACCACCGCCGTGACGGCGGCGCGCAATCGCGAACGCCTGCTTCGCGATTACTACGAGTTCCGCCGCAGCGCCGTCACGATGGGGCAGAGCGGCACGCGCGAGTACCTGATCCCGCCCGGAGCCGATCCCGCTCGCGTCATGCGGCTTGGCGGTCTTTTGCAGCGGCAGGGCGTGACCGTGAGAATCGCCGAGGACGCGTGGACGGCCGGCGGCCGGTCGCTGCCGAAAGGCACGCTCATCGTACCGCTCGCGCAACCTGCGGGACGACTCGTTCGCAACCTCCTCGATCCGGACGTCAAGATGGACGAGCGATTCCTGAAAGAACAGGATCGCCGCCGCCGCGAGCGCCTGCCGGATCAAATCTACGACGTCACGGCGTGGAGCCTGCCGCTGCTCTTCGACATCGAAGTGATCGGGTCGGACCGCGCGTCGGCGGTACGCACGTCGGAGTTGAAGGACGAGGCGACGGCGCCACCGGTGGCGACGGACGCGGACACGATTGGTTTCCTCATCCCGTGGGGAATGGGCGGCGCCGCCGCCGTCGCCGACGCGCTGCGCCATGGGATCCGCGTGAACTTCGCCGGCGAAGCGTTCACGCACGGCGGCCGGCGGTATCCCATCGGCACCGCGTTCATCCGCCTGTCCGACAATCCACAACGCACCGCAGCGGCGATCGCCGGAGTGGGCCAGCGGAATCTCGCCGAGTTCGTGCCTATTCGCGAGACGTGGACGGAGGAAGGCATCTCGCTCGGCAGTGGCCGTGTCGCGCGGCTGCGGGCTCCGCGCGTGCTGCTCGCGTGGGACACGCCGACGTCGAGCCTCTCGGCCGGATGGGCGCGTTACGTGCTCGAGCAGCGGCTGCGCGCGCGCGTCACGGCCATGCGTGTCGCAACGCTGCAGAACTTCAACATGCGCGACTACGACGTCCTCGTCCTGCCGTCCGCGACCTACACGTTCAATGAGGATGCGCTCCGGCGGCTGCGGGACTGGATTCGCAACGGCGGGACGCTCGTGACGATTGCCGAAGCGTCACGATGGGCGGCGCGCGATCGCAACGAATTGCTCTCGACCGACACCCTCATGCGCGATGGTTCTCCCGAGCGCGATCCACAACCGGCCTCGCAGAGCAGCGCCGCTGGCCAGCCGTCCGGTCAAAAACCGGATCCGAAGACCGACCCATCCAAGCCGTTCGACTACGACAAGGCCATCCAGCCCGAACGCGAACGGCCGGAGACACTGGCGGGCGCGGTCTTACGGGTAAAGCTCGATCAGAACCACTGGCTCTCCGCCGGCCTCGACGGCGAGATCCAGGCCGTCGTCGAAGGCTCGCGCGTGTTCGCGCCGATCAAGCTGGATGCGGGACGCAACGTCGGCGTCTACGAATCAGGCGACCGGCTGGTGGCGGCGGGGCTGGTGTGGAAGGAAGCGCAGCCGCTGCTCGCGCAGCGCTCCTTCCTGATGCATCAGACGATGGGCCGCGGCCACATCATCGCGTTTGCCGAGGACCCGAACTATCGCGCGTTCACCGCCGCCACGGAGCTCCTCTTTGTCAACGCCGTATTGCTTGGGCCGGCGCACTGAGTGAGCGTCCGGTGTCACGGGCGTTTACATGCGGCCGAGGACGATGCGACGATAAGAGCGACAAGCGCAATGGATCGACGCCCGAACGAACGTGCTTCCTGTTTCTGAGCTCGACCGGATCGCGGAAGCCAGACTGCAAGACGCGAAAACCCTGCACGGAGCCGGCCGCTACGACGGCGCGACCTACCTCTGCGGATACGCTGTAGAAGTTGCATTGAAAGCTCGGATCTGTCAGATGCTGCAAGCCGCGGAACAACTTCTGAAAGTGTTATGACGCCCCAGGAACTGCCGGCCACACTTGTCCCTTTGGAGTCCGATGTCGAGGCGAAAAAGGGCGATTTCGTCCTGTTTGCATTGTTTTTTGCGTGAGGACGTGCCTGACCGATGGGACTTGATTATCTCCGCTCCGTGGGCCATGGTCGACCAGAAGGCTGCGCTGGAGTACTTGGTCGCCAAAATCAAGGCGGATCTTGGGCCTGAGGATCCGACTCTGTTCTCGCGGATTGTCTTTGTGGACCCCGCCGATGTCGCTGTACAGAACCTAAATCGTGCGATCAGTGTCGAACACGGTACCTTCGAAGTCCGTGACAGCAACTTTTTCGGACTTCCGATCAAGCACGCTTACATCATCACGTCCAAGCGGCCTCGTGACCTTGTGACAAAGTGGCTGCCCAAGGTGGCGCCCGCAACGACATGCCGATTCCAGGTGTAGTGCAGCCAGTACTCTCTCCGGTCTTCCGGCTGGTCAGAGAGCGGGAGACGACTTAACGTCCGCTGCTCTTTGCATCGTCGGGCCGGCGCGCGAGCGTCCGTAGATGCGCAACGAGATTCCGCATCTCGCCAGGCTCGAACTTCGGCCAGAACCTCGCCTTCTCCGCCATCAGGTTGTGCATCTGTGGCGCATGATTCCACATTGCGGAGGCCAGATCCGCGCGATCGACTCGCCGCAGTGCGGCGGACAGATTCGGTGCGCCACCGTTGGCCTTGTGGCATGCCGCGCAGCCCTTGTCGGCGAACACGGCGGCGCCGCGCTTCGCATCGCCTTCTTCGCCGAGGTAGCCGCGGAAATAGAGATACGCGATCAGGTCGGACAATTCGCTGCCCGCAAAGACCGGAAACGCGACGCCGCGCGCTTCCATCGCCGAGCCCATCGCGTAGCTGTGATTCCACAGCAGCCCGGTGATCTCGGACGCGGTCTTCGACAACGCCGAACGGGTGATGTCGGGCGCTCGACCCTGACCGCGGTCGTGACACGCGCCGCACTTCTTCATGCGAAACACGTCCGCTCCGCGCGTGGGATTCGGCAGGGGCTGCAGTTCGACCTCGCGGCCTTTGCGCCGCCCCTCTGAGCGGATGTAAGCCTGAAGATCCGCCATTTCCTGGCCTCTGAACTGCGGAATCGGACGGCCGACGCGAAGCTGCTCCTGCTGCATTCGCGGCCCCGCGTTCCACATCGCCTGCGCGAGCGGCACCGGCGAGGGATACGCGCCGAAGCGGTCGAGCGGGCCGCCGATCCGCTCGCCGCGGCCGGCAAGCGTGTGACACCCGACGCACTGCAGCCGCGTGTAGGTGTCCGCGCCGCGCACCGGATCGCCGGGACGGTCGAACAGTTGCAGGTAGTACAGATAGGCGAGCATGTCGGCCATCTCCTGCACGTCGAGCGTCGGCCACGGGAATCCCTGCCGCTTCATCACGTCGATCATGCCGGGCGTGTGATTCCAGAAGTCGCCGACGAGCTCGTCCCAGGATCTGCCGGCCACCGCAACCGAGATCTCCGGTCCGAGCGATCCGCCGTGGCCCCAGATCGAATGACAACTGCTGCATTTCTTCTGCTGAAAGAGCTCGCGGCCGCGAAACGGATTGCCTTCCGGCGACGACTGTGCGCTGCCGATCAGGCCGCCGGCCAGCAGGATTGGGAGTACGAAGACGGCTCTCATGCGCCGATTCCGCGCCATGATTCCACCACCTGCAGTTGTTCCGGGAGATATGCGCTCACGCGCTCGGACACCTCCTCGATCGATTTCTCGCGACCCTCCTGGATCTCCCAGATCGAGATGATCGGGAAGAACTTCGTCGCGACCATGTAGACGAGGATGAACCCGGCGAACGTGCCGGCCATGATCGACAGCTCCACCCACGACGGCAGGTAGTGCAGCGCCGACATCTCGACGCGGGGATGCATCGAGGTGGGCACGACGATGTTGAATCGCTCGAGCCACATCCCAATCACGACCGCCACCGACGCGATCGTCGTTCCCGCGACGTTTCGCAACCGGCGGAACGCCATCAGTCCGAACGGTATGAAGGAGCAGCACGCGACCATCAACCAGAACGGCACGGCGAACTCGCCGGTCAGCTTGGAATAGAGCGTCGCGAGCTCCGCTTCCTCGCCGCCGTACCAGACGGTGATGTTCTCCGCGAGCGTGAAGTAGAACCAGAGCGCGGCCATCACACACAGGAGCAGCCCCATGTGGTTGAAGTGGATGTCCTTGAAGTAGTCCTCCAGCTTGTACACGCGCCTGAGGATCGCCATCGCGATGATGAGGGCGGCGATGCCGGAGAAAATGGCGCCGACGACAAAGTACGGACCGAAGATCGCGCTGTGCCACATCGGCCGCAGGGTGAGCGCGAAGATCCAGCCGATGACCGTGTGTACGGAGATCGCGATCGGGATCACCGCCACGGCGAGCACGCCGATGATGCGTTCGAGCGTATGCCGCGCCGCCGGCGTGTCCCGGTACCCGATCGCCAGGAACCAGTAGAGCGGCCGCGGCCGAATCCCGAGATCCCTGATGCGCGCGAGGTCCGGAATCATCGGCACGTAGAGATAGACGCTGCTCGCGGTGAGGTACAGGCCGATGCTCATGATGTCCCACAGCAGCGGCGAGAACGGCTGCGGGTACACGGCGACGTTGAGGACGCGGTCCGGGCGCCCGAGATCCAGCACGGGCTGGATCGCGCCGAAGCCGATCACCAGGACCGTGATGAACTCGGCCGATCGGGTGATCGATCGGCGCCACTCCGCATGGGCGACGCGGAGGATTGCGGAGATCAGTGTGCCCGCGTGGGAAATCCCGATGAAGAAGACGAAGCAGATGATGTAGATGCCCCAGTACTCGGGGGTGTTCAACCCGGTGCTGCCGAGGCCGTGGCGAAGCTGGTACGAGTAGGCGAACACGCCCCACACCGCAATCGCCGCCATCAGCATCGCCCAGCGCCAGAATACCGGTGTCGTGCGGACGAGCGGCATCAGGATCACGCGCTCGTCCTGCGGCAGACGGGAGACGACTTCGAGATCCGTCACGGCTCAATCCTCCGGCGAAAGGTAATAGACCTTCGGGTGCGTTCCCAGGTCCTCCTGCAGGCGGAACGCTCGCGGATCGCGCGACAGCCGGGCGACACGATGATCGGGATCGTCGAGATTGCCGAAGACGATGGCGCCCGTCGGGCAGCTCTCCGCGCACGCCGGCACGTAGTCGTCTTCGCGGAGCGGCCGGTTCTCGGCACGAGCCTGATCGCGCGCTTTCTGCAGGCGGTGGCTGCAGAACGTGCACTTCTCGACGACGCCGACGGGTCTCACCGAGACGTCGGGATTCAGGCCCTGCAGCGAGGATTCCGGATACGCCGGCCGTCGCCAGTTGAAGTACTTGACGGTGTACGGACAGGCGTTCGCACAGTAGCGGCAGCCGATACACCGTGCGTAGATCTGGTTGACGATGCCCTCGCGGTCGATGGAGGTCGCCTGCACGGGGCAGACCAGAGTACAGGGCGGACGGTCGCACTGCATGCACGGCTGCGGCACGAAGCGGGCGTGCAGGTTGGGCCACTCACCCTCCACCTCCGGCCGTACCCGCATCCAGGAGATCGTGCGGTTCTCCCGCGCCATCTGCGGCCCGCCCACCGCGATGTTGTTCTCCGACCGGCACGCCACTTCACAGGCCTGGCATCCGTTGCACCGGTCGAGATCGATGACCATTCCCCAGCGCGCCATGCCGCCTCCTCAGAGTGCCGCCAGCCGGACGCGAGTCGAGTACCAGTCGGGCAGACCGGTCGCCGGATCCATCTGATTGCCGATCGCAGCGAGCGGATTCGCGCCGCGCGGCTCGCCCCACCCGTCCACGCGCGTGTGCAGGCCGTAGGGAATGTTCACGACGCCCGGCTGCGCACCGGCATAGATGCGCAGCGTCGCGTCGAACGATCCGTGTGACGATTCGACGCGAACCCGCTGCCCGGATTGAAGGCCCAGCGTTCGCGCGGTCTCGGCATTCACCTCGGCCCATGTTTCCCAGGAGTGTCCGACGGTGAGGCCAAGATGCTCGAGCAGCCACGGCATGAGCGCCGTCGCGCCGGAGGCGAGCGTCAACACGCGATAGGGGATCAGACGGAGCGGAAAATCGGCGGCTCCATCTTCGGAAGAAGGCTCGGGCAGAAACGTCCGCGCCGGTACGTTCTGCAGACGCCGGCGAGCGTCGGCGGGGAAGATCCAGACGCGGCCGTCCGCGTGCTGCGTGATGCCGCTGCTGTCGTGATAGTCGTAGATCGGATCGAACCAGCCACCGGACGCGAGGATCGCCTTCCAGTGATCGTCGGGCGATTGTCCGTGCGGCAGCCACCAGCCACGCCGCTCGAGCTCGCGAAGCTCGTTCTGCCGAAACGCTTCGACGAACGGGCTACCCCGGCGGGCGCCTGCCAGCGCGATGCCCCGCTCGCGAACGATCTCCTCGACTGCCGACCATCGGGCCCAGGCCTTGACTTCGCCTCCCAGCCGCGACGCGATGTCCAGGATGACGTCACCTGTCGCCCGCGTGTCGTGGATCGGTTTCATGACCGGCTGCACGACGCCCCACACGGGAAACGCCACGGCTGCAGGCGCCGGGCCGTCCTGCCAGCGTTCGAGGTAGGTGTGGTCCGGGAGGATCAGATTCGCGTAGCGCGCGCTCTCGTCGAGGAACGGCGAGAAGGAGACGACGAGTGGCACCTTCGACAACGCCTGTCTGACATCGTCGGTTCGTGCGACGGACGCGACGGGGTTCGACTGATACAAGAACAGGAGGCTCGTCGGCGGTCGATGGTCCGCGCCGGGCCACGTCGTTGCCGTGAGCGGCCTCTGCGACAGCTCGCCGCCCGGTGTTTCTCGATCGAACGCACCCGGCATCGACACGGGCGTCTGCACCAGCACACCACCGGGCCGGTTCAGCCTTCCCGCCAGGATGTTGAGCGCATGGATCGCGAGCGCGTCGGACAACCCGTTGGTTCTCCACGCGACGACCTGATCCCAGATGGCGACAGGCCGTCGCGCGTTGCCGAAGTCCTTGGCGAGCTGGAACAACTGTGCGACCGGCACGCCCGTCCGGGCGGATACGTCCTCGGGCCGGCCATGCCGCAGCACCAGCGTGCGGAATCCTTCGTGCCTGGTGCCGGTGTCGTCGGCCCAGTCCTCCCATCCGGACACACGCCGGGAGACGAAGTCGACGTCGTACAGACCCTCCTTCGCCATGACGTAGGCGACGCCCATCGCCAGGACACCGTAGGTGCCAGGCTTGACGGCGACCCACCGGTCCGCGCTCACCGCCGTGCGGGAGAGCCGCGCGTCGACCTGAATCCATCGCGGTGTGCGTGCCGGATCGTTTTGTCGCGCTCGCGCGGCTTGCGGCAACGCCCACCAGGCCTCCGATAGCGCAGCGCCGAAGGAGAACACGAGATCCGAGTCAGCAAGATCGAACGCCGGAGACGCATCGATTCCCTGGCACATCCGCATCACATCGGCGGAGCCGTCGCGATAGTCGTCGACAGTGATCCGGTCGGTGCCATACGCGCGGCAGAACCCCGACACCACGCCCGCCATCACACCTGTGATGTCCCCGACGAGCCATTCGACGGACGCCGGCTGCCCGAGCCCGCGGGCGGATCGCAGCGCCGCCACGATGCGGTCGATCGCGGCATTCCAGGAGATCGGCTCGAATCGATCCGAGCCGGCCGGCCCGACGCGCTGCATCGGACCTCGCAGCCGTCCCGGGTGGTAGAGAAGCTGGATGCCGGCACGTCCTTTCGGACAGAGGCCGCCCTGGCTGACGGGGTGCAGCGGATTACCGTCGATGCGCGTGAGCGCGCCATCGACGAGGCGCGCGCGGATGCCGCAGTGAGCCGGACACAGAAGGCATGTGGACGGCACGAACGTCTCGACGCCGGGGCGCCAGTCGGGACCAACCTGGGGCGGAGGCAGCGGGAACTGGTGCGAGAGCGCGCCGATACCGAATCCGAGTCCGCCGGCCGCGGTGACGAGGAAGTGTCGTCGTGATAGCTCCACAGTCGTCCCCCTCCTCAGCGATGGCAGGCGGTGCACTCGGTGGTCACGTTCTTCGCCTCATGGCAGCGCACGCACGTGTCCATCGTGATGCGCACGAGTGGAGACCGCGGCGGCGCCGTGGTCTCCGCGATCGCTCCATGGCACGTCTCGCACGGCAGACGACCCGCGACAACATGGCGACGATGTGAGTAGTAGGCGTGGTCGGGCAGGCGGAACAGCTTCTTGAAGCGCGGCTGCGGATCGCTCGCGATCAGCTTCAGCAGCCTCTGCTCCTCGGCCGATTGCGTGATCGCCTCCTGATGGCACCCTTGACACGTTGTGAGCGAAGGCAGCCCCGAGTGGTTGCCGGTGCTGTAGTACTCGTGGCACACGGAGCACTCGAGACCAGCCTGCTTGACGTGCTTCTGGTGATTGAACTCGATCGGCTGTCTGATCGTCTCGGCGGGCGGCAGTGCCATCCGACCCGGAACGAAGCCGGCCACGGCGAGCGTGATCGTCACGGCACCGAGTCGCAAGCGCCGGGTAGGGCTCCACTTCTCATCGGCAACCATGGCGTCTCCCAAGTGCTGCATTTCGCAATTACGGCGACGTGATTCACCATGGCGTAGGGGCGGAGCTTGCTCCGCCCTGGGGCCGACCAAGGTCGGCCCCTACTACACCTGCGTCCTACACCTGTGTCTCGCTCTCGACAGCCCGCTGCAGCTCGCGCATCCAGAGCGCCTGGAAGGTGTGCAATCGAATGCCGACGACCTCGGAGATCTTCGTGAAGAACGTGTATCCGATCCGCAGATCGGCCTCGAACAGCTCGAGCAGGTCGCGCCGCCCGAGACACACGATTTCGCTCGGCTCGGTGGCGCGCGCCGAGAGCGTGAATCGGAAAGGTTTCACCAGCGCAGACCAGCCGAGCGGCTGTCCCGCGCCGACGGACTCGACCGACACGTCCTTCAACAGGCCGTGAACGCGCATCGGCAGACAGAGATCCACCTTCCCTTTTTCGAGCACGAAGAAGTCGGCCGCGCTGTCGCCGAGGACGAAGAGGTACTCGTCCTTCGCGAGGGCTCGGCGGCGCGTCATGGCCGCCAGTCGTCTGCCGCCTTCGGCGTTGAGCCCCTCGAACAGACCGCCGTCAGCGAGAAGGAGGTTCATCGCAACTCACCGAATCGTGAGAGCAGGGCGCGTCTGACGATACAGACTGTCGATCGACGGCAGGTGAACGAACTCGCTGACGACGGCCTGTTCTGACCAGATCTGGTTCTGCACGAACGCGAAGACTCGTTCCGCGACGACGTCGCGCTGACGTGCCGGTGCCGGCTGCGGCTCCGGCTCGCGCGCTGGCCGGGCGAGACGGCCGACGTTCGGGCAATGCATGGCGACCAGCCGATCAAACGTCGCCTCGTCGGTTCCGACGAGCGCCGCCGCGCGTGCGCGATTCGTTCCGGCCTGCTCGAGCGCATAGAGGATCATCGGAACATCGATCTCCTCGACTGTCGGCAGTCGATCGTGGAACGTCAGCTTCGCCGGCGGCACTGGGCCCATGGGCCGGGCAAGCCCGGCCCCTACATCTCGCGTAGGGGCATCTCGCGTAGGGGCCGAGCTTGCTCGGCCCATTGACGCGGCCGGCATGCGGAAGAACGAGGGCACTTCGTCACCCGTGCGCGGGCTCTCCTGCTGCGCGTCTTTCTGTTCCTGCACGTCGAGCGCCTTGAGCGCGAGTGCCATCAGCGCGACCCCGAGCACGACCCACGCGACGAAACCGAGAGCGATCATCCCGTCCATCTCTGGACCTCCTCGTCTGGATGGCGGGGACCACCCGCAACAACCGTTCCCGATTGTCGAGTGTGTTCTTGCGAGGCTTTTCAGCCGTTCCCGGCTAGTCAGGGAGATGGAGAGCCGGTGGGTCTGCCACTTCTGACAGGCCGGTGTTGCTCCGGCCTGTCGAAGTTGTCAGATCTCGGTCTTCAGTAGGCGTGCGCCGGCGTCGGTGGCGCGACTGGATCTCGCCGGCGGGCCCGCGAATCGTTTGACGAGTCTGTAGAACGTTCGCTCGCTGGTGCCGAGGAGCCGCGCCGCCTGCGCGCGGTTGCCGCCCGCCTTGTCAAGGACCCACAGGAGGTGACGGCGTTGGACGTCGCGCAGCGTCGGGACGTCGTCGCTTGCCTCCGTCTCGGTTCGTCCAACGCTCGCTCGTACGGATCGGGGGAGATCGTCGAGGCCGACAACGCGTCCGTCGCAGAGCGCGACGCTCTGCTCGATGGTGTGGATCAACTCCCTCACGTTGCCGGGCCACGTGTGGCGCATGAGCGCGTCCATGGCGGCCTCGCCGATCCGCGCCGACACGGAGAAGCGGAGATTGAACTGGTTGGTGAAGTGCTCTGCGAGCAGGCGGATGTCTTCCCGTCGCTCGCGAAGCGGCGGGATCTCCACCGTGAACGTCGTAAGACGATAGAAGAGATCCTCGCGAAAGTGTCCGCGCGCGATGGCCTGCCGGAGATCGCGGTTCGTGGCGGCCACGATCCGGACGTCGACGGCGATCTCCTCGGTGCCTCCGAGGCGCCGGAATCGGCCCGTCTCGAGCACGCGCAGGAGCTTCGCCTGCACGTCGGGGCTCGTGTCGCCGATCTCGTCGAGGAAGATCGTGCCGCCGTGCGCCACCTCGAACAGCCCGTGCTTCTGCCGTGTGGCGCCGGTGAACGCTCCCTTCTCGTGGCCGAAGATCTCGGTCTGCAGCAACTCCCCATGGAGGCCCGCGCAGTCCACCACGACGAACGGGCCCTCGTTGCGTGTGCTTCGGGTGTGAAGGAGCTTCGCGACGAGCTCCTTGCCGGATCCCGTCTCGCCCAGGATCAGCGTCGTGGATCCTGTCCTCGCGATCCGCTCGACGTTCTCCATCAGCTTGAGGAAGGCGGCGCTCGCGCCGACGAGTCCCGAGGACACGTTCGAGGGCGCATAGCCGTCCTCGAGCACGCGTTGCCGCTTCACGAGGCGTCCGTGCTCGGACGTCTTCTGGATGGCCATCTCCACCTTCTCGATCGGACATGGCTTCTCGATGTAGTCGTAGGCTCCCAGCCGGATCGCGCGGATCGCGGTGTCGATCGTTCCGTGCGCCGTCAGCACCACGACACCTGCGGACGGATGACTCTCGCGAATCCTCGCGAGCACGTCGATGCCGTCGATGTCGGGCAGCCTCAGGTCGAGCAGGATGACGTCGGGACTGATCCTGGCCGTGTGGTCCACCGCCTCGCGTCCCGATGCCACCGTGACAACGTTGTAGCCGCGGCGATTCAACTCCGACGCCATCACACGCCGGAACGTATCGTCGTCGTCGACGAGGAGCACGCGCGCGCCCTTCGCTGGCAGTCGGTTCATGCGGCCTCGCAGTCCGAGCGGGCGAAGACGATTTCGATGCAGGAGCCGTGGCCCGGCACGCTCTCCACCAGGCGCACGTCGCCGTTGAACCGTCGCATGAAGGTGCGGGAGAGGAACAGCCCGAGGCCGGTGCCCCGCGGTTTCTGTGTGCGGAACGGCTCGAACAGATGCTTCTGGACTTCCGGCGTGATGCCACAGCCCGTGTCCCGAATCTCGAGCCGCACGTCGCCGTCGACGATGAGCCGCGACACGACGGTGCCTCCGGGCGGCGCGATGGATTCGATCGCGTTGATCAGCACGTTGAGCACCACGTGCTGCACGACCTCGGTGTTCGCCGCCACGAGCGGCACACGGCCGTCCATTTCGAGCTCGAGAGTGATGCCGGCCTCGCGCGCTGTCGGAGCCGCGAGGGCGACGACGTTTTCGACCACCCGCTGCAGATCGATCGGCTCCACCGCCGGTGGAATCCCTCGTGCGAAGCGAAGGAACTGCCCCGTGATCGTACGGCAGCGGAGCACCTGTTCCCT
Organism: Vicinamibacterales bacterium; assembly: GCA_048594885.1. Taxonomy (GTDB): domain Bacteria; phylum Acidobacteriota; class Vicinamibacteria; order Vicinamibacterales; family 2-12-FULL-66-21; genus JBMDXB01. The sequence goes on along the minus strand of JBMDXB010000130.1, from coordinate 4,322 downwards.
GATGATCGCGGCGCTCTCGCGGATCGCGTTGAGCGTCTCGGTGTCGGCACCGTCCGGGCCGACATCGTCGATCCGGCCGAAGATGGCGTCGGAGCAGGTCAGCGTGATGGCAAGCGGCGTGTTCACTTCGTGTGACAGCCCGGAGGCGAGCGCGCCGAGCGACGAGAGCCGTTCGATCTCGGCCAGGTGTTCCTCTTCACGGACTCGCTCCGTGATGTCGCGCCAGACCTCCACGACTTGCGCCACCGATCCGTCATCGCCGAAGACAGGCGAGGCATAGACTTCGTGCACCCGCCCGCCGCCGGTCGCGGAGGCATCGACGTGATAGATCGCCCGCTGCAGCCTCCCGGAAGACAGGCAGCCGGCGGCCGGACAGACGTCTTCGTCGTTGCAGGGCAGGGCATCGCCGACGGCCTCGCGGCATTTCCGCCCTTTGAGCGCCTCCGCGTGAGACGAGAGCCGTCGACAGATGGAGCGATTCGCCGCGACGATGCGAAACTCGCGGTCCAGGACGATGAGCCCGTCGTCGAGACTGTTCAAGACGCCCGACATCTGCTGTTCGCGCGCTTTGACTTCGCCGATCAGCGACGAGGTGGCGTCCGCCATGTCGTTGAAGTCGCGCGCGAGCGACGCAATCATGTCGTTGCCGCCGGCCTCGGCGCGTTCGTCGAACGCGCCGGAGGCGATGATCTGCGCGGTGCGCCCCAGCCGGTTGAGGCGACGCAGGATCACGCGATGGACCAGCACCCCGACGCCCGTGAGCAGCACGAGCGAGAGCACCGCGACGGCCACGCCCAGCCATCGCACGTTCGCACGCAGTTGTTGCTGCATCGGCGCGAGCGACACGTCGAGGATGAGCATGCCATTCAGCTTCTTGACGCTGCCGTGGCACGAGTGGCACTCGGCGCGGTTCGGAATCGGTTGAACGCTGCGCAGCACCTCGACCGCGCTCTCCTCGAGCAGAACCCAGCGTGGCCGCGCTTCCGGTTTCTTCTCGTGGCAGACGAGGCACGTCGGCGAGTCGCGCGGCAGCCGGACGCCGACGTCCGACGCCCGGCTCGACAGACGGATGATCCCGTCGTGGTCCAGGACCATGGCGCGGAGCACTTCGGGCTGGCGGCCGACTTCCTGGAGGATTTCCGTCATCAGGCCGCGGTCGCGGCTGATCATCTGGTGGCGCAGCGCCGCCTCGAGGATGCGATTTTCGAGCTCGGCTGCGGTGTGACGTGCGGCGATGGTGTGCGCGTATTCGTAGCGCGACATCAGGTACAGACCTGCGGCCAGCGGCGCCATCACCAGCACCGTCGTGCCGATGGCGAGCCGCGCCGCCAGGCGCTCGACCTTGAGGAACGCCAGTCGTCTCATCTTGCGCGCTTCGAACACGGATCTCCGCAAGGCGCCACGTCCGTGGCGCCTCAGCGCAGGTCACACGCAGCACGTGGCAGCCGCCCGCCGCACGTCGCTCATTGGATGCGTGCGGAGACGGGGACCACCACAGGGGGCGGCACGCGCGACGGCGCGCCGTATGGCTGGCGCGCGGCAGCGAGCCGCTCGTCCTGGAACTCGCCCAGCAGGATCGGCACCGCGACCTTCAGCATCAGCGTGAAGACGAGGAAGCCGGTCGCGAACACGGCCGCCGCGATCCGGATCTCCGTCAAGGTCGGCGAGTACTCGTAGATCTCACCGAGCGTGTCCGGCGTCAGGCCCGGGATGATCAGCCCCATGCCCTTCTCGATGTAGCAGCCCGCGTAGATGGCGAAGCACCCGAGGTTGAGCGCGATCGGGTTGCGCCGTGCCGCGGGGATGATGAAGAGCAGGAACGCGGAGATGTTCAGCGTGACCGCCGTCCACGCGTACGGCACCAGCGTGCGGTGCTCGCCCAGCCCCTCGAACCAGTAGCGCGTGAACAGCAGGTGCTCGGTGTCCGAGTAGTACTCCTTGAACGCCTCGGCGCCGTGCAGGAACAGGTTGAGGAACATCGCGTACGCCATCAGCTCCGCGATCTTCCAGATCGCCTCGCTCTGGATCTCGAAGCGCGTGAAGCGCCGCAGCAGCTGCAGCACGACGAGCAGGATGGCCGGCCCCGAGCAGAACGCGGAGGCGAGGAACTGCGGCGCCAGGATCGAGGAGTTCCAGTACGGGCGCGCCGACAGGCCGTTGTAGAGGAACGCCGTCACCGTGTGGATGCCGATCGCCGATGGAATCGAGATGAGCACCAGCGGGATCACCAGCCGCTTCGAGTAATGCCGGCCGCAGTACGCGCGATACAGGATGTGCGTGACGACGACGAAGTTGAGGATGAAATACAGGTTCAGGACGACCATGTCCCACGCCAGCAGCGAGCGCGGGAAGTTGAGGCGGCCGAGCGGCGGCATCAGGTGCCACACGCGATCGGGACGGCCGACGTCGACCGTCACGAACAGCAGGCACATCACGATCGCACTGATCGCGAGCAGTTCGCCGAAGATGACGATCTCGCGAATCGGCTTCCAGTGATAGATGTAGGCCGGGATCACCAGCACGACCGCCGCCGCCGCGACGCCGACCAGGAACGTGAAGTTGCCGATGTAGAAGCCCCAGCTCACCTGGTCCCGCATGCCGGTGACGCCGAGGCCCGTCGTCAATTGCTGCGCGTAGGCGAAGACTCCGGACAGCATCAGGGCGAGCAGCAGCCCGACCCACATCCAGTAGGCTTTCGGCCCGCGGGTCACGACCCGCAGGCTGCCCGTCACGAAGCGCGAAAAGAGTCGCAGGTCCACCGCCACCTCACGTTCCATAGAAGTAGAAGAACTTCGGCATCGTGTTGAGGTCCTGCTTCAGCACGAGCACGCGCTTGTGCTCGATGATGTAGCGGATCTCGCTCTCGGGATCGAGCAGGTTGCCGAACTTGCGCGCGCCGACGGGGCACACCTCGACGCACGCCGGGTAGCGTCCTTCGCGCGTGCGCTGGATGCACCACGTGCACTTCTCGACGACCCCCTTCGGCCTCGGCCGGTTGCCGAGCACATGCGTCTTCGTGTTGACCTGGTCGGCCGGCACGGACGGTTCGCGCCAGTTGAAGCGGCGCGCGCCGTACGGGCACGCCGCCATGCAGCAGCGGCAGCCGATGCACCAGTCGTAGTCGATGACGACGATGCCGTCTTTCTCCTGCCAGGTGGCGCCGGTCGGGCAGACCTTCGTGCACGGCGCGTTGCGGCACTGCTGGCAGGCGACCGGCACGTAGAACTTGCCGTCCTCTGGCACCTGCGCCGGGTTGTAGTAGGCGTCGGCGTGCTGGAAGTCGATGCCCTTCTCCTTGTCCATCGCCAGGACCTTGATCCAGTGCACCTGTGGATCGCGCGACTGGTTGTTCTCCTCGACGCACGCGTAGACGCAGCGGCGGCACCCGGCGCAGCGCGACAGATCGAGCGCATACCCGAACAGCACGCCTTCCATCGCCGGCGAGTCGGCGACGGTGACCTGCTTGCCGTACTTCGCCGTGTACTCGCGCTCCATGTCGTCGATGGCGCGGCGCAGGCGATCCTTCGGCATCTCGTGCAGCCGGCGCGGGCCGCACGCCGTCAGCACCCAGCCGGCGGCGGCAGCGGCGGCAAAGCTCGTGAACTTGCGCCGCGATATGCCTTCGCGTTTGTGAAGATTCCCCATGATTCCTCGTAATCCTTGCCCTATCGCGTAGGGGCGGAGCTTGCTCCGCCCGCGGCGACCCTATCGCGTAGGGGCGGAGCTTGCTCCGCCCGCGGCCGAGGGGCGCCCACGGTCGGCCCCTACGGCGTCAATGCGCGCTCACCACGCGGCCGCCGGGCCGAACCGGCGCCGGCTTCGGCTCGATCTTCGCGAAGCGCGGCTGATGCGGGTTGTGGCAGTGCGCGCAGAGCAGGTACTTCTTGTGTCCGTTCCACTCGCCGGTTCGCCGGCCGTGCACGCCGGCGCGCCAGTCGCGCAGCTTCTCGCCGTGGCACTGGCCGCACAGCCGGTACGACTCCTCGAACGGCACCGGCTCGCCGCTCGCGAGATGCAGCACGTCGCGGTTCTGCGCGTCGTGGCAGTCGAGGCACCAGCGGTGCGCCTCGTCGTGCCGCAGCTCGATGTCGGTGTGCATGTCGGTCAGCGCGCGCCGCGCGCGGTTCACCGGCATCGCCGCGTGGCAGCCGCTGCACGGGAAGATGCCGTCGGTGAACGGCGGCGGCGGCACCTCGATCGCGTCCGAGGACCGGGGGGCCAGGGAATCAGGGAGTCGGGGGGCCGGGGAGCCAGAGGGCCGGGGAGCCTGGGGGACGGACTGCGCCTCTATCGCCGCGTTGTGCGCATCTCCGGCCCCCCGG
>JBMDXB010000013.1:0-91740 GCA_048594885.1 Vicinamibacterales bacterium | reverse complement strand
CCCTCGCGCCGCGCGCGCAGCGCCGCCGCCGGCGCGGCCCCCCACCCCCCCGGCTCCCCGACCCTCCGGCTCCCCGGCCCCCCAGCCCCCGAGCCCCCTACCATCTCGGCACCACCCTCTCCCACTGCGGATCGACGTGCTTCCGCATCTCCTCGGCATCGTCTCGCTTGCGGAACGGAATCGCGGCGTAGCGCTCGCGTCCGCGTGCGAGCTGGTCGTGGTCAAGATCGACGCCGAGTCCCGGCCGATCCGGAATCCGCACGCGGCCGTTGACGATCGGCACGCGACCGCCGGCAACGACTTCGTCCTGCTCCGACTGCCACGGGTAATGCGTGTCGCACGCGTAGTCGAGCCACGGCGCGGCGGCCGCCGCATGCGCCATCGCCATCAGCGACACGCCGAGATGACTGTTGGAGTGCATCGACATGCCGAGGCGGAACGTCTGGCAGATCTTCGACAGGTGCTGGATCTGGCGGATGCCGCCCCAGTAATGCGGATCGCACAGCACGATCTGCACGGCATCGCGTGAGATCGGGTCCGGAAGGTCGGCGAACGACGTCACCGCGACGTTGCTCGCGAGCGGCGTGCGGATGCCTTCGGCGAGCAGCCGGCGGCGCACGTCCGCCATGCCGTCGAGACCGGGCGCCGGATCCTCGAGGTAGCCCTCGCCGCCAATCTCGGTCGCGAGCGCGCGTCCGACGTTCACCGAGGTCTCGACGCTCCACGCGCAGTTCGGATCGATGCGCAGCGGCACCTGGGGGCCGAATGCGGCGTGCAGTTGGCGGATGGTTTCGATCTCGACGTCGGGATCGAGCACGCCGCCTTTGAGCTTGATCGACTCGAACCCGTAGCGCGCCACCATCTGCCGCGCCTGGCGGACCATCGACTCGGGCGTGAGGCACTCGCCGTATTCGTCCTCGCGTGCGTCGGCGCCGACGCCGCCGCCGCCCGCGGGCTTGTAGAACAGGTACGCCGAGAACGGCACGTCGTTCCGGAATCGCCCGCCGAGGAGATCGCAGACCGGCTGTCCGACCGCGCGGCCGATCAGGTCGAGCGAGGCGATTTCGAGCGCGGAGAAGAGGCGCGCTTCCGCGTCGGCGGGATTCTCGCCGGGCACCAGATGCGTCTGCGAACGATCCGGGCCCGCGTGGCGCTCCGGCGCCAGCAGCAGCGCCGCCGCCAGCCGATAGGGATCCGCGCCGATCACGCGCGGCCGCAGCGCCTCGAACAGCGCTGCATTGCGATCGCCGCCGTGCGCCTCGGCGATGCCGACGATCCCGTCGTCGCTGACGAGTTCGATGATGGTCCGCAGCGCGAAGGGCGCGTGGAGCCCGTAGGAGCTCCGCAGCGGCGGATCCGCCATGGCGATGGAGTGGACGCGGTAGTCGGCGATGCGCATGGGTCAGGTGTCGCGCGGGTCCACTGGCACGCTGCTCACGGGGGTCACGATTCGCCTTCGGCGAACACGAAGGCACGAAGGCACGAAGCCACGAAGAAGATGCCCAATATTTTTCGTGCCTTCGTGTCTTCGTGCCTTCGTGTCCGCGGAAGCGACCCGTCGGTTCGTCCAGCGAACGCGCCCGCTACTTTAGCGCTAAAGGCTGTGATACGGTAGCGCCGCGGCTCACGGCGAATGGCCAGCGATCTTCACTCCATCGAGCGCGAGACGATCGGCCGGGTGGTCCGCCGGCTGATCCCCTTCATCTTCATCTGCTACGTCGTCGCCTACGTCGATCGCGTCAACATCGGCTTCGTCAGGCAGGAGCTGCAGCGGGACCTCGGGTTGAGCGCGTCGGTGTTCGGATTCGGCGGCGGACTGTTCTTTCTCGGCTACGCGCTGTTCGAAGTCCCCAGCAACCTGATCCTCGAGCGGGTCGGAGCCCGGCTCTGGATCGCGCGCATCATGATCGTCTGGGGCTTCGTCTCGATGGCGATGGTGTTCATCACCGGGACGGCGAGCTTCTACGCCGTCCGCGTGCTGCTTGGCGTGGCGGAGGCGGGCTTCTTCCCAGGCATGGTGTTGTACCTGACGTACTGGATTCCCGCCCACGAGCGCGCGCGAACGGGCGCGCTGTTCATGATCGCGGCGCCCATCGCGATGATCGTCGGCGCGCCGGTGTCGACGGCGATTCTCCAGATGGACGGCCTAGTCGATCTTGCGGGCTGGCAGTGGCTGTTCATCCTCGAGGGGCTGCCGGCGGTCGTGCTCGGCGTCGCCGCGTGGTGGTTCCTGACCGACCGGCCGGAGCAGGCGACCTGGCTCTCGACGGAGCAGCGCGCGTGGCTGAGCGCGACGATGGCGCGGGAACGGGAGGCGCGCGCGGCGCACCATCAGGGATCAGAGCTGCGCATGCTGCTGTCCGGCAAGGTCTGGCTGCTGTCGCTGATCTATTTCCTCAACACCATCGTCACCTACGGCGTGTTCATCTGGCTGCCGCAGATCCTGCGGGAGGTCTCCGGCTACGACGGGTGGAAGCTGGGCGCGATTACGACGATCCCGTTCATCGCGGCGCTTGTCGGCATGGTGCTCATTGGCCGCCACTCGGACCGGACCGGCGATCGCAAGTGGCACGTCGCGGGGTGCGCGCTGTCGGCGGCTGTCGGTCTCGTGCTGGCGGCGATGACGCTGGAGTACAGCCTGCCGCTGGTGATCGTCAGCTTCATGCTGTCGCAGGCGGGGCAGCGGGCGATCGTGGGCGTGTTCTGGGCGATCCCGCCGATCTTCCTCGGCGGCATGGCGGCGGCCGCGGGCATCGCGCTGATCAACTCGATCGGCAACCTGGGAGGCTTCTTCGGTCCGACGGCGATCGGCTGGCTGAGAGATATGACCGGCGACTACCGATCCGGCCTGCTGATGCTCGCGGGAGTGCTGGTCCTGCAGGCGGTGCTCGTCGCCTCGCTGCGGCTCCCGGCGGAGCGCCCCGCCGCCGCCCGCACCGCCTGAAAAAACCGTGACACTCACCGTTTTTCGAAAAGCGTAAAACGGTGAGTGTCACGGTTTCTCGAAATGAGACACGCCGCTGCGCAATTTCTGCAAACGGTGAGTGTCACGGTTTTCGCGGCGGGATCGGCCCATCTGATTGGAACGGTTTACTTTAGCGCTAAAGCGTGGTATCACCACAGCCTCAGCCGGGACAAGAAACGTCAATCGTTCAGGAGAAGCCATGCACGTTTTGCGAGGGGGAATTGCACCGACTTGTCTGCTCCTTTTCATAGCCTGCGCTCTGGCGCCGGCTGCCGCCGCGCAGGACTTCCGCGGCTCCATCACCGGACGCGTCCACGATCAGTCGGGCGCCGCCGTGCCGGGCGTCACCGTCGTCGCCATCAACGTCGCCACCAACGTACCGTCCGAGACCGTCACCGACGCGCAGGGCGGCTACTCGATCCTGTATCTCAATCCGGGCCAGTACCGCGTCACCGCGGAGCTGACCGGGTTCAAGAAGTTCGTTCGTGAAAACATCGAGATTCGCGTCGGCGACCGCCTGACGCTGGATCTCAGCCTCGAGGTCGGGCAGATGGAGGAGACCGTCTCGGTCACGGCTGAATCGCCGCTGCTCGAGCTCGGCAGCGCGTCGGCCGGGCAGGTCATCGACGAGAAGCGTATCTCGCTGCTGCCGCTCTCCGACGGCAATCCCTTCCAGCTCGCGCGCATGGTGCCGGGCGTCGCCTTCACCGGCGATCTGAAGTTCGCCCGCCCGTTCGACAACGCCGGCACGTCCGGCGTCGTTGCCGACGGCGCTGTGGGCGGCAACGAGTTCTCGCTCGACGGATCGCCCAACATGACGAGCGGCCGCCGCGTCGCGTTCGTGCCGCCGGCGGGCGCCGTGCAGGAGTTCAAGGTCAAGACCGCGAGCTTCGACGCGAGCGACGGCCACACGGCCGGCGCGCTGGTCGACGTCACGCTCAAGAGCGGCACCAACAGCTACAAGGGCGAGGGCTATTACTACCTGCGCGACGACAAGCTGTCGGAGACGGACTTCTTTCTGAAGCGCAACAACTCGCCGAAGCCGGAGCTGTCCTACGAGCGGTTCGGCGGCCACGTCGGCGGCCCGGTTCGCCTCCCCGGCTACAACGGCGCCAACCGCACGTTCTTCTTCGGCGCCATCGAGTGGTTGTACGACGAGTTCCCGGAGCCGGGCACGCGCACGGTAGCGACCGAAAAGATGCGCACCGGCGACTTCTCCGAGCTGCTCGCGCTCGGCGTGCAGCTCTACGATCCGCTCACGGCGCGCCAGGTGGGCGCCCGCGTCGTCCGCGATCCGTTCGTGGGCAACATCATTCCGACGAACCGCATCAGCCCGGTCGCGCGCGAGGTCTTGAAGTACATCCCGACGCCGAACCGGGCGGGCACGGCGAACAACGGGCTGCAGAACAACTACATCGCCTCCAACCCGCGCACCGACGACTTCTATTCGATCTCGACGCGCGTCGATCACCGGATCAGCGACAAGCAGCAGATGTTCGTCCGCTTCACGCGGAACGATCGCGTCGAGGCGCGCGGTCACTTCTTCGGGACCGTGAACGGCGTCATTCCGGACGGCAACTTCCTCTACCGGATCAACGACGGCGTCACGGTGGACCACGTCTGGACGCGGAGCAACACGTCGCTGCTCAACATGCGCGCCGGGTGGCAGCGCTTCCAGGAGCCGAACGTGCGGCCGCACTTCGGCAAGTTCGATCCGGCGTCGCTCGCGTTCTCGCCGCAGACCGTCGCGCTGTTCCAGGGCGCGCGCTACTTCCCGCTGTTCGATCTGAACCAGTACACGGACATCGGCAACAACCTCGGCAGCTCGACCACGCACAGCATCTACTCGTTCCAGCCGACGTTCACGAAGCTGAAGGGCCGCCATTCGCTCCGCGCGGGCTACGACCTGCGGCTCTACCGGGAGTCGGTGTTCAACGCCAACCGGCAGGCCGGCGAGTATACGTTCCGCGGCAATTACGTCCGTGAGCGCGATAACGCGAGCGATCTCTTCGGCATGGACCTGGCGGCGTTCATGCTCGGCTCGGTCACCGGAGGCAGCATCGATCGCAACACTCCGCGCAACATGTTCACCGCCTACCACGGCGTCTACGTGCAGGACGACTGGCGCCTCACCGACAAGCTGACGGTCAACTTCGGCGTGCGTTACGAGTACGAGACGGCGCCGTGGGAGTCGCAGAACCGCATCTCGACGACCTTCGATCCGGCGGCGGCGATCGCTATCGCGTCCGCCTCGCAGGCGCAGTATGCGGCGAGTCCGATCCCCGAAGTTCCTGTCTCCGCGTTCCAGGTGCGCGGCGGGCTCAATTTCGCCAGCGACTCGCGGCGCCAGATCTGGAACGCCGACAGCAACAACATCCAGCCGCGTGCCGGCTTCGCCTACGCCCTCGACAAGAAGACGGCCATCCGCGGCGGCTTCGGCATCTACACGGTGCCGTTCGTGTTCTCGAACGGCGTGAACCAGCCGGGCTACTCGCAGAACACGAGCATCCAGCCCACCGCCAACGTCGGGTTGACGTTCCAGGCGACGATGGCCAACCCGTTCCATCAGGGGGTGCTGGAGCCGGCGGGCAGCTCCGCGGGGCCGAACACGTTCCTCGGCCAGGGCCTGCCGCGTTCTGCGCCGGAGAACTTCAAGAACCCGCAGAACATGCGCTACTCGGTCGGCTTCCAGCGTGAGCTGCCCGGCCAGTGGCTCCTGGACGTCGCCTACGTCGGCAGCCGCGGCTACGACATCACCACGGAAGTCGATCTCAACGCGGTGCCGGCGCAGTACCTCTCGACGAGCCGCTTCCGCGACCAGTCGCAGATCGATACGAACACGTTCCTGACGGCGCAGGTCGACAACCCGTTCCGCGGCCTGATTCCGGGCACGGGCCACAACAACGCACGATTCGCGCGTCAGAACCTGCTGCGGCCGTACCCGCACTTCACCGGCGTGTCGACGTGGGACAACGAGGGGACGACCGAATACAACTCGGTGCAGGTCAAGGTCGAGCGCCGGTTCCACTCGGGCTTCACGCTCCTCACCGCGTATACGGGATCGAAGTTCACCGAGAAGGTGGCGAGGCTGAACGCCACCGACACCGTGCTCGAAGAGCGGCTTTCGGGCGACGACACGCCGCACCGGCTGTCGCTGACCGGCATCCTCGAGCTGCCGTTCGGCCGTGACCGCCGCTGGGGCAACAACATGCCCGCGGTCCTCGACGCCATTGCGGGCGGCTGGAGCGTGACGGCGATGGGCACGCTGCAATCCGGACGTCCGATCGGGTTCGGCAACCTCTATTACGACGGCGATCCGACGAAGCTGAAGTCGAAATACTCGAAGGATCCCGACAAGACGGTCTGGGACATCAGCGGCTTCTACTTCCACGATGCGCTGGTGCAGACCAATGGCGTGGACGACCCGGTGAAGCAGCGGAACGATCAGCGGAAGAACCTGACCAGCAACATCCGCTACTTCCCGTCGCGGCTGCCGGACGTGCGCAGCCAGATGCTCAACCTGTGGGACATCTCGCTCGTCAAGCGCGTCCGCTTCAACGATCGCCTGCGGGCGCAGTTCCACGTCGAGTTCCTGAACGCGCTGAACCAGACGGTGTACAGCGGACCGAATACCAGTCCGGGCGATGCGAACTTCGGGAAGGTGACGAGCCAGACCAACCTGCCGCGGGACATCCAGATCGCCGCGAAGTTCGTCTTCTGACGACGCGGGTCAATGCTGAATGCCGAATGCTGAATGCCAAATTGTTTTGGCATTCGGCATTTAGCATTTAGCATTGACCCCGTGCCGCCACAGGTCATCGACCACCTTCCCGCCTATCAGGTCCGCGATCTTCCGGAGCCGCCCCGGCAGCTCTGGCGGATCGTCGGCCCGGGCGTCGTCGCGGCCGGCGTCGGCGTGTCGTCCGGCGAGTTCATCCTCTGGCCGTACATCGCCTCGCAGGTCGGGCTCGTCTTCCTGTGGGGCGCGATCCTCGGCGTCGTCACGCAGTTCTTCCTCAACATGGAAATCGAGCGCTACACGCTCGCCACCGGCGAGACGGCGCTGACCGGGTTCAACCGGCTGTGGAAACACTGGGGCCTCACGTTCGCGGTGCTCGTGTCGTTCGGCAACTTCTGGCCCGGCTGGGCGATGAGCTCGGCGACGCTGACGACCTATCTGCTCGGCGGCAATCCGCGGATGGTCGCGATCGGGATCCTGCTGGTGATCGGCGCCTCGCTGACGCTGGCGCCCGTCATCTACGTCGCGCTCGAGCGGTTGGTGTTCGTCAAGCTGGCGGCGGTGCTCCTGCTCGTTGCGCTGGCGGTGGCGTTCGCGATCGACGGGACGACGTGGGCGGCGCTGCCGGGCGGGCTCGTCGCGTTCGGCTCGGTGCCCAGCGAGCTTGGGTTCGCGCTGCTCATGGGCGCTGTCGCGTATGCGGGGGCAGGCGGCGGGCAGAACCTCTGTCAGAGCAACTGGATCCGCGACAAGGGGTTCGGCATGGGCCGCTACGTGCCGCGCCTGGTGAGTCCGGTGACCGGCGTCGAAGAGGCGGACGCGCACGCCGCTACCGCGTTCATGTTCGAGCCGGACGCCGGCAACATGTCGCACTGGCGGCGGTGGTGGCGCTTCGTCAACGTGGAACAGGCGGTCACGTTCGTGCTGGTCACGGTCGTGACGATCTGCCTGACGTCCATGCTCGCGCACTCGACGCTCTTCGGCCAGGCGGGGCTGCCGAACAACGTCAGCTTCCTGAAGATCGAGGGGCAACAGCTCCAGGCGAAGGTGGCACCGTGGTTCGGGCTGCTCTTCTGGGCGGTCGGCGCCTTCTCGCTCTTCACCGCCTCGATGGGGATCACCGATTACACGAGCCGGCTGACGGCGGACATCCTCAAGTCCACTTACCTCAGGACATCGTCGGTCTCGGAGAGCCGGCTGTACTTCGCGCTCGTCTGGGTGATGGTGCTCGTCGGCTGTGGCATCATCCTCGCCGGCCTCGACCAGCCGCTCGTCCTGCTGGTCATCTCCGCCTGTTCCGCGGGAGCGATCATGTTCGTCTACTCATTCCTGCTGATCGTGCTGAACCGCCGCGCGCTGCCGGGTGCGATCCGGCTGCGCTCCTACCGGCTCGCGGCGATGGTGTGGTCGATCGTGCTCTACGGCGCGCTCGCCGGGATGACCATTTACCAGCAGGGGCGCGTGCTCCTGCGCGCCGCGGGGGTGCCGGAGACGGCCGTCCACGCGGCTTCACAGCCAAAGACTGCCATGCGCATCGAACGACTGGATCCAGCGCTCGATCGGCTGATCGATCCGAACGCCAAGATCGAAATCCTCGCGGAGGGATACGACTGGAGCGAGGGCCCCGTGTGGGTGAAGGACGGCGGCTACCTGCTCTTCTCCGACGTCCCCAAGAACATCGTCCACCGCTGGAAGCAGGGCGAGGGGGCGAAGCCATATCTGACGCCGTCAGGCTACACCGGCTCGGCGCCGCGCGGCGGCGAGACCGGCTCGAACGGCCTCACGCTCGACCCGCGCGGGCGGCTGGCGCTCTGCCAGCACGGCGACCGCCGCGTCGCGATCATGGAGGCGCCGCTCACCGCGCCCAAGCCGGCTTTCTCGACGCTTGCGGATCGCTACGAGGGCAAGCGGTTCAACAGTCCGAACGATCTCGTCTTCCACAGCAACGGCGATTTGTACTTCACCGATCCGGCCTACGGCATGGAGAAGCAGTGGGACGACCCGAAACGCGAGCTGCCCTACGCCGGCGTGTTCAGGCGCAGCGCGAAAGGGGAGGTCACGCTGCTGACGCGTGACATGACACGGCCGAACGGCCTGGCGTTCTCGCCGGACGAGCGGCGGCTCTACGTCGCGCAGTCAGATGAGAGCGCCGCGATCTGGCGCGTGTTCGACCTCGCGAAGGACGGCACGCTGACGAACAGCCGCGTGCTCTTCGACGCGACGCCGATGACGAAGACGCGCCGCGGCCTGCCCGACGGCCTGAAGATCGACGTCAACGGCAATCTGTGGGCGGCGGGACCGGGCGGCGTGTTGATCATCTCGCCAGAAGGCAAGCACCTCGGCACGATCGACACCGGGCAGGCCACCGCCAACTGCGCGTGGGGCGACGACGGCAGCACGCTGTACATCACGGCCGACATGTATCTGATGCGCGTGAGGACGAAGACGAAGGGGAACCGTTTCTGATCCTGTTCAGCACGGCCAACGCGCTCCATTTCAGCAAGGCCGCAGCGTTCCAACACGGAGGGCACGGCTCCGTGTTGAAACGATGTGGATACGATTGATGGAGTAGAGGAGGAGGACTAGCCATGATCCGGAAGGTGTTAGTGGCGCTGAGTTTCGCGATCGCGGCCGCGCTCGTGGCCGTCGTCGCGGCGCAAGACAAGGCGCAGCCGATGAGTTTTTTCATCACCAGCGTGGGGTCGGGTAGCGGCGGCAATCTCGGAGGGCTGGCCGGAGCCGATGCGCACTGCACCAAGCTGGCGGCCGCGGCCGGCGTCGGTGGTCGTCAGTGGCGGGCGTATCTGAGCACGCAGGGCGACAAAGCCATCAACGCGCGCGATCGCATCGGCAAGGGCCCTTGGTACAACGTGAAGGGCGTCATGATCGCGAAGGACGTCGCGGATCTACACAGCGACAAGAACAACCTGACGAAAGAGACGCAACTGAACGAGAAGGGTGAAGTCGTCAACGGCCGCGGCGACACACCCAACCGCCACGACATCCTCACCGGCGCGAATCTCGACGGAACCGCGATGCCGGCCGACGCGGATGCGACGTGCAAGAACTGGACGAGCAGCACTGAGGGCGGCGCGCGGGTCGGCCATCACGATCGTCAGGGTGGCGGGCAGAACCCGACGTCGTGGAATTCCGCGCACACGGTGGGCGGCTGCAGCCAGGAGGCGCTGCGCAAGACCGGCGGCGACGGGCTGTTCTACTGCTTTGCGGTGAAATAGTCTCGAACAGGGCCGCAGCATCTTCACACGGAGCGCACGGAGCACACGGAGGCAATTTAGTTTGCTCCGTGTTCTCCGTGATCTCCGTGTTGAAACGCTGTGGGTCCGCTCGAAGGAGGCTACGGCTTCCTCGTCTTGCGTCCGTATCCGAGCTCGGCGCCGCCACTCAGGATGTGATCGACGCCGGTGGTGAACGTCGCCTCGGCGGCGATGAAGAGGCACAGCCGCCCGGCTTCCTCGATCGTTCCCATGCGTCCGAGCAGTTGGGCGGCGTCACCATCGGCGCGGCAGGCCTGCGGATCGGGCGCCGCGTCGATCGCTTCCTGCCACAGCGGCGTGTAGATGTTCCCCGGCGATACCGAGTTCACGCGGACGTCGTGCGCCGCCTCGTCCACCGCGAGCGCCTTCGTGAACGCAGTGATCGCGCCTTTGGTCGCCACGTAGGTCGTCGCGCCGATCTGCCCCATCGAGCCGACCAGACTCGACATGTTGATGATGTTGCCTTTCACCTTCCGCAGGTGCGGCAGCGCGAACTTGCACGCCGCGAAGCCGCTCACCACGTTCAGTTCGAACAGGGCGCGGAAGTCGTCGACGGAAAAGTCGTCGATTGGCTGGTGCGGCGGGTGCCAGCCGGCGTTGTTGATCAGGCAGTCGATGCGGCCGAGCGCCGCGGCCGTGTAATCGATCAGCCGCTTCACGTCGTCCACGTTCGACACGTCCGCGCGAACGAAGTGCGCCGAGCCGGGGCCGGCGGCGTTCAGCTCCCGCTCGATCTCACGTCCGGCCGCCTCGTTCCGGCCGCAGAAGACCACGCGCGAGCCGCCTTCCTGCACGAAGACGCGGACGCAGCCGAGGCCGATCCCCTTCGTCCCGCCGGTGACGATCGCGACCTTGTCCTGGTAGCGCACCGATGGGGTGACGATATCACCGGCGGCCTTTACCGGTAAAGTAGAGGACAAATGCTGCGGGTGAAGTACGAGGAGCTGCACGCCGTCCTGTGCCGCGTGCTCGAGCGGACGGGAATGGCCCCCGAACGCGCGACGCGGTGCGCGGCGCTGTTCGCCGACGCGACGCTCGACGGCGTCCCGTCGCACGGGCTGAACCGCGTGCCGGGGTTTCTGCGCACGATCGCGCGAGGTATCGTCGACGTCCAGGCGCGCGCCGAGCGCATCGAGGCGCACGGCGCGGTCGAGCGGTGGAATGGGCACCGCGGCCCTGGCAACCTGAACGCGTGGGACTCGATGGCGCGCGCGATCGCTCTCTCGCGCCAGCATGGCGTCGGCTGCGTGGCGCTGTCGAACACGAACCACTGGATGCGGAGCGGCAGCTACGGCTGGCAGGCGGCGGATGCGGGCGCGCTGGCTATCTGCTGGTCGAACACGCTGCCCAACCTGCCGCCGTGGGGCGCGTCCGAGCCGCGCATCGGCAACAACCCGCTGGTCATCGCGGCGCCGCGTCCGCCCGCGCACGTTGTCGTCGACACGGCGATGTCGCAGTTCTCGTACGGCGCGCTCGACGGCTACCGGCGCCGCGGCGAACCTCTCCCGGTCGCCGGCGGGTACAACGTGCGCGGAGAACTCACGCGCGACGCCGAAGAGATCGTCGCGTCGCGCCGTCTGCTGCCGATCGGCTGCTGGAAGGGATCCTCACTCGCGGTGATGCTCGACGTTCTCGCCGCCGCGCTGTCGGGCGGGCGCGCCACATGGCAGGTGCCCATGGACGCGGACGCCGACGAAGGCATCTCGCAGGTGTTCATCGCGTTCGACGCCGGAGCGCTCGGCGGTCCTGCCGCCGTCGCCGCGGTCGTCGACGGCATCGTCGATCACCTGAAAGCCCCCGACGATGCCGGCGAAGTTGTCTATCCCGGCGAGCGCGCGTATCGGACGCGGATGCGCAACCTCGCGGAAGGCATCCCCGTCGACGCCGAACTCTGGGGTCAGGTCTTGAATTCCAGCATTTTGCAGTAATTCAAGACCTGACCCCCTTTGCAGTGTTCTCACTTGCGAGGCCACTTGGAGCCGGCGCCGTAGTACGGATACGCGCTGAACGGGTCGGCATCGCTGGCCGCTCGCGGGTCGCCGCTGCTGCGCATCCATTCATCGAGCTGCGTGCGCAGACGGGCTTTCGCAGCGGCGTGCTCCGGCCGATCGGCAACGTTCACCAACTGGTATGGATCGCTCGCGAGCAGGTAGAGCTCCTCCGCCGGCTTCTTCGTGAACGCGAGCGCGTAGAACGGCGCGATGGCGGGGTCGTCGCGATAGGCAAGGATGAAGTCCTTCGACGGGCCGTGATCGACGTCGCCGAACGGGCCGACGGAGTTCACCCAGATCGGATCGCCCGCCGGCCAGCGGTCCGGCGCCAGATTGCGGATGTAGAGATGCTGCCGCGTCCGCACCGCGCGTACCGGATAGCTCGCGTTGCCGGCGCGAACGAAGGCGTGCCGCTCGCGCTCGATGAAGACGTGCTCGCGTCCCGGCGCCTCCTTCCCCTGGAGCAGCGGCATCAGGCTGCGCCCCGTCATCTCCGCCGCGGGCCTCACGCCCGCGGCTTCGAGGACGGTCGGCGCGATGTCGGTCAACGAAACGAACGCGTCAACGGCGCGCCGCGTGGTGATCCCTCGCGGCCACCGGATCGCCAGCGGCACGCGCGAGCCGCCGTCGTAGATCGCCGCCTTGTCGCGCGGGAACGGCCTGCCGTTGTCACCCGTGGCGATGACGATCGTGTTGTCGAGACGTCCGCTCTGCTCGAGCAACGCGATCGCCTCGGCAAGCGCCTTGTCGAACCGCTCGACCTCGAAGTAGTAGTCGAGCAGGTCGGCGCGGACTGGCGGCAGGTCGGGCAGCGTCGCCGGCACGCGCACCGCCGCCGGCTTCAGTCCCGTCTCGCGCGCGGCGCCCGCCTCGTAGGGACGATGCGGATCGCTCGGACCGATCCAGTAGGCGAACGGCTTGTCGGCCGGGAGCTGTTTGAGGAACGCCGCGAAGCTTGGAAAGTTCGGCCCCGCCGGATTGCGCGTGCGGCCGCCGGCCTTGAAGTCGCCGGGTCCCCAACCCTTGCCGGTCAGGCCGACGGCGTAGCCGGCGCGTTCGAGCAGATCGGGATACACCGCGAACTTCGCGGGCAGCGTGCCATGCAGATTGGCGCCCTCCTCGAGCTGATGCGGCCAGCGGCCGGTGAGGATTGCCGCCCGCGACGGCGTGCACGACGGCGCCGCGACGAACGCATTGTCGAACCGCACGCCCTCATTGGCGACGCGATCGAACGCCGGCGTCCGCACGCCCGCGTTGCCGAGCACGCCGGCGTCCGGCGCCGACCAGTCGTCGGCGATGACCATCAGGATGTTCGGGCGTGTCGCCGCCTGGCCGGCAAGACGGGATTCCCCCGCGCCGGCGGCCGCGAGGACCACCACGAGGGCGAGCAGACTGATTCGCATGGGGCGATGGTAGCCGATCGCGTTCGACTCCGCCCGACCGGACAACAGGAAGAGGGGAGGACGGGAGCTATCTTCTCTTCTCAAAAGAAAAGTGGCTCCCCCTTCTCCCGTGCTCCCGTTGAAGGCGAGATCTCCGAAGGGAGCCCGGGAACGGCCAGATCGACTCGATAGCCTGCGCCACCGAGCCGTTCTGCGAGCGCGGCGTACTTTGGCTCTTTCCACGCCACCACGGCGCGGCGCAGCAGCGGCGTCAGGCTCGCAGGCCGGAACGACGTAATCTGCTTGTGCGGCCACGCGCGCTCGCCTGCGGCGTACGGGATCAGGAAGTCGAGCGCCTGCCTGATGCTGCGGCCGTCCGGCGATCGGTACTCCCACAGATGCGCCGAGGTACGCTCGCCGAGCGTCGCCAGGTCGAAGAAGCCGGTCAGGTTCATGACGCTGTAGTCGAACGAGCGCGTGCGCTCCAGTTCGCGCGGCTGCCCGCCGTCCGGCTCGATCTGCCGCGCGATGCGCTGCTTCGCGCCCTCGAGCGTGCGCCGCACGATATCCGGCTGGTGCGTGTAGAGCGCGAGCGCGGCGACCTGGACGTCGTACCACGTCTCGTGATTGTTGCCGTTGCGCGATTCATCCTTGCCGTGCGGACTCTCGAGCAGCCAGGAGAGATACGCGCGCATCCAGGACTGGAGCGCCGCCTCGTCGCCGTCCGTCCAGGCGCGCGAGCTCGCAAGCCTGAGCAGCTGCACGCCATCGAGCATCGCCGGAAGGTTGCGCGTCTCGATGATCCCGATGCCGCGGCCCTCCGTGATTCCCGGAATACCTTGTCCGAATTTCAAATGCGGAGTCATGCGCGTCGCCGGATCGATGAACCACGCGCGCAGCAGCCGCGCGGCGCGCGCCGCGTATTCGTCGCGGCCGGTGAGGAAGTGCGCCAGGCCCAGCGTCGACACGGCGGACGTCAGCCGCCCGAGATTGTCGTGATCGCTGATGCGCTGGATCTCCGGATTGCGCTCGCCGTCGCGGCGGATGTACGGCGTGCCGTGAGGCTTCGACGGATCGGGCCACCAGTACGGCGCCTGGCTCATGTAGTCGTGCTTGTCGCCGCTCGGCGGCGTGACGGTCTTGTCCATCACCGACACCGGCGACATCGCCAGAGCACGCTTCGCATCCTCCTCGAGCGCAGCGACCGCCGGCTTGAAGCGCTCCTCGCCGCGGTCGATTGATCGGCGCACGGCCAGCAAATGGCCGCCGTCGTGAAACAGGAGCACGACTTCTTTCGAAGGAATGACAGTCAGGCCGGCTACCGCGAGACAGCCGGCCGCGAGGAGCGCGTTCATCGGAACGCTATTGTGACCCCGAACGCGCCGGTCGGCGCAGGTAGGCGTCGAGACGCGAATAGGACGATGGCGCCCTGGCGACGCCGTCCCACTGGTCCCAGAAACGCGAGAGCAGGGTCGCGGCGTGCGCGACGCTGCGGGCGACGTCGCCTTCAGCCGTCGATCCGGCTGGCTTCCACTCCGGCCCAAGCGCCGTTCGCGCCTGTTCGAGATACTCGCGAGCGTGCTCCGCATCGCCGGCCTTCCAGCGGATGTAGCCGAGGAGGAAGAAGGCCCCAGCGGCGCGCGCGTTCGCCTGCGCCACGGCTTTGAGCCGCCGCTCCGCCACCGCGTGCTGCCCGCGCATCAGCGCGATCTCGCCCAGCATCACGAGCGCGCCGGTTTCCTCCGGATTCAGATCGTGCGCCCGGTTCAGCGCGTCCTCCGCAGCCGCGAGGTCGGCCGGCCCGCGGCTGGTCAGCGCGCGCAGCCGGGCCCAGCCGGTCAGGCTGCGGTGGCTCCGCGCATTCGTGCGGTTCATCTGCTCGTAATGGCGCAGCGCCCCGTCCGTGTTTCCCTGTGCCGCGAGCGCCGTCGCCAGGTAGAACCGCGCGTCTTCGTGCGCCGGATCGATCGCCAGTGCCTGCTCGAACAGGCCCGCTGCCTTCGCCGGGTCGTTCTCCGACTTCAGCGCGTGCATCGCCGCTCGATGCCGGTCCCAGAACGCCACGATGCGGTCGCGGTCGGACGCGGGCGCGGCGCCCGCGCTCGTCGGCGTACCGGCTGCACGTGGGATTTCCCGCGGAATCGGATCTCCCTCGGTGATCTCCCACCGTCGGCCCGCGGCGAGCGGGCCGTGCTCCGTCACGACTCCCGCGCGCCAGCGCACCGTGACCTTGTCCACCTGGGCTGCGGCTCCGAGCCCGAAGTGCAGCGTGCTCGTGCTCTGCGATAGGTACGATGCGCTCGTGACGCTGCGCCGGATCTGGACCGAACCTGCCTGCGCCACGGCGGCGGCGCCACGCGCGACGACAGTCGGCGCATCGGCGGACGCGCGAGAGCGCAGCACGATCTGCAGCCACTGCCCCGCGGCGGTGTCGTTGCGCAGCAGTTGCACACCGCCTCCGTTGCGCGCGATCAGTACGTCGAGGTCTCCGTCCCCGTCGAAGTCCGATACGCCGAGGCCTCGCGCGACGTGAGCCTTCGAGAGCGGCGCCGCGAGCGGCGCGACGTCGTAAAAGTGCTCGCCGCGGCGGTTCCAGAAGAGGAACGGCCGCTGCGGCACCAGCGTCTTTGGCGCAGTCTCCGTCTCGAACGTGCTGCCGTTGGCGACGACGAGATCGAGCCACCCGTCGCTGTCGAAATCGAGGAACTCCGTGCCCCATCCGACCATCGGCAGCGCCACCTGACCGAGGCCGACGGCGTCGGCGGCATCCGCGAAGCGCAACGCTCCCGACTGTTTCGCATGCGAGTCGTAGAGCGCGTTCTCCTGCGCGATCCAGTGGGTGATGAACAGGTCGTCGTCGCCGTCGCGGTTCCAGTCGCCGGCCGCCAGTCCCATCGCGCCGCGGTAGTCCGCAACCCACGCCGGATGGCTGATGTCTTTGAATCGGCCGTTGGCGTTTCGATACAGCACGTTGTCGGAGATGTCGTTGGCAACGTAGAGGTCCAGCCACCCGTCGTCGTCGAAGTCGTGCCAGAGCGCGCTCAGGCTGCGGCCTTCCGGGTTGGCGACGCCGAGCCGCGCCGCCGTCTCGACGAACGTGCCGCGTCCGGTGTTGCGGAACAACAGGTTCGCCTGCGGCTCGTACGACGCGGGGTTGAGCGTGAAGGGAACCGATCTGCCGTACTGTTGCGTGACGGCAGCGTGCGCCGAGCCCGTCTCGAGGTACTGCACGTATCCGCAGACGTACAAATCCAGCCGGCGATCGTTGTCGTAGTCGCCCCACGCGAGACCCGACCAGAATCCGGGCCGGCTGACGAACTGCCGATCGAGCGAGAACCGGCCGCGGTCGTTCCGGAACAGCAGCAGCGCGTTGTATCCACTGACGGCGAGGTCGATCCAGCCATCCCCGTCGTAGTCGCCCCACGCCGCGGCCATGCCGATGATACGTGGCTCCGGAAAGCCGGCGGCTCGCTGGAAGCGTCCGCCGCCCAGGTTCTCGAATAGCGCGCTCGGCGCCAACTGTTCCGCCTTCGCGCCGAGCGGCCCGCCGGCGCTGACCAGAAACACGTCGTCGTCACCGTCGTTGTCGTAGTCGCCCCACGCGACGCCCGGACCCATGTCTTCAGGAAGCTGCGACGTGCGCGCGCCCGCAAAGGTGGTGAAGCCGCCGAGACCCGCCTCGGAGGTCACGTCTGCGAATACCGGCCGCGCGGCGTCAGGCGGCAGGTCCCGCGCAAGTGACGCCGTGATGTCGGCATTGGCTTCGCCCGGACGGTACTGCGCGGGTTGATTCTGCCGGTAGGCGCGCACCAGCACCACCGCGCCGATGGCGAACGCGCCCAGCAGCAGCACGGCGGTGAGGGCGACGCGTCGCTGGCGGCGGCTCAGACGGCGTGGACGATTGTCATCGCTCATTCTGCGGCCACGATCCGGATCGGCGCCGCCGCGCCGGGCTTTCCGGCGGGCGCCGGAGGCACTTCGAAGACCGCCGTCGCCCGGCTGATCTCGATGACCGGCGCGGTGATGCCGGAGTTCTCGCCGAGCAGGTAATTGGTCAGGAACTGATCCACTTTCCGATACTGCAGGATCGCCGTCACCATGTACCGGCCCGCGCGCGCGGGGCGCGGCACGTCGAACTGCTGGCTGCCGTCGCCTCTGGCCGGCGCGGCTGGTGCGCGCGTCCCGTCGCCGTGAGCCGGCATCGGCGAGAACACGCTGCCGCAGTCGACGTTGTACTCGACGGTGTCGGAGTAGCCGGGGAACAACGACCGGCGGAAGCGGACGCCGACCATCTCCCACAGATTGTGACGATCGATCAGATTACCGTGCTGATCGACCGGCTCCGCCTTGAAGAGAAACGACCCCGGCGCGATGAAATTGCGTTCGTCGCGCGTGCCCGAGGAAAACACCTTGCGCCCCTCTTCGTCGACGACGTGCAGCTCGACCCAGCTCTGGATCATGTCGAGCGGACCCGTCGGGTAGTCGTGTCCGACCTTGTTCGAGGTCAGCACGACGCGGATCGGCAGCACTCCGGCCCGCTTCGTCACGCCGACGTCGAGCGCGACCTTGACGACGGCGCCCTGCGCCCACTTCTCCTCGATCTCCGGAATTCGCACTTTCCCCTGGAGCCACTGTTCGGTCAGGCGCGTGTGTTGTTCCCATCCCTCCAGCTTGAGGAGCGCCGGGATGAGCTGATTCGCCGCCAGGAACCTATGGCTGCGATGCTTGCGATCGGTCGCCCTGCGGTTGTAGTCCGCGATGTCGCCCGCGGCTGGGTCTCTCGAGTCCACCAGCGGCATGTGACACTCGCGGCACTCCACGGTCTTCTTCGGATCACCCTTGGAGTTCCAGTGGCTGTTCGCCCAGTTGTCGTACTGGTTCTGCAGCTGCACCCAGCCAACCTTGTTGACCTCGGAGTCGATGAACTGCTTGTGGCACGCGGCGCAGTACTCTGGCGCTTTGAACGCGCGCTTGCTCAGTTTGTTGTGCTCGTCGGGATAGGTCCGAATCAGGAAGTCGCGCGCGAGCCGCCCGGCGCCCTGCGATTCCCATTGCCACAGGTACTCGGACGGCTGCCCGATCGTGTACGCTGCGTTCCCTTTGATGTCCGTTTCCTTGATCGAGTGGCACGCGAGACACGACACGCCTTCCTGGTAGCCGTGGAGACCGGTGAGGTCCTTCGCGAAGATGTTCTTCGTCCCGGAGAAGAGCGAAATCGGATCGTGGCAGCCGCCGCAGTACCGCGTCGACTCCGGCCCGTTCTGCTTGGCCATCGTCGTCTGGATGAACTGGAACAGCGGATCCATCGCGGCGTAGCGGTGCGCGCTCGGCAGCCACTCGTTGACGATTTCGCTGTGGCAGTTGCTGGTTCCGCAGGTCCGCGAGCCCGCGAGTGTGCGCGCGTCGAACGCGCCGTTGGTGGTCGTCCGCGCGAGGCTCGGCGCGAACGGTCGATCCTTGCCGAACGCATAGCTGTAGTCCGCCGGGAACTCGTTGACATACTGCGGATCCGGGTAGGCGAGCGGGAGGAGCGCGACGACCACCAACCCGGCGGCGCCGAGCGCCGACGACGCGATCACGTAGCGCGAGGCGGCGGGCATGACGCGGAATACGCGCAGCAGGAGCTGGATGATGTGCGGGGCGGCCGCGCCGACCGCCACGAACGTCGAGATCAGGTGCACCTGGCGCCACGCCCACGACATGCGGAGGCCGAGCAGCCCCTGCCACGTGACGACGATTCCAGAGACGAGGCACACGATCAGGCCGGCGGCTGAGACGTACCCGAGCAGCACGACCGACGACATCTGGTACGCGCGGTAATCGAGCCAGTGCCGCGCGACGTACCAAGCGAGCGGCACGAGGAGCAGCACGCCGGCCACGGTGTGCGTCAACAGCCCCCACTGCACGAGCGTGTGGAAGGGACCGAACGTCACGGCGAGCCCGGTGACGGTGAGGAAGAGCAGCGCCGCGCCGGAGAGCCTTGAAATCCAGGTCGTCCACCCGGTGCGAACGCGGACGCCGTTGTTGTTACTGCGCACAACCAACTCCTTTACTTCGGACCGATAGTCCGCACAGGACTCACATGGGCAGGCGCGGCCGTTGACGCGACAGCAGCAGAAGAACATCGAGTGACGGCACGGGAGCCGCCACGACCCGCCCGCGGCCGGCGGCGCTCGACATGCGCGTGGCCAGGTTGATGCCTCCGGCGGGCGGATACGCCTGCATGCCATGGAACGGCAGCGGCTCGACGCGATCCGGGCTGGCCGAGTTCAGATCCATCTCCTTGCTGAAGCCGTCCGCGTACAACAGAAACGTGCGGGTCGAGCCGGCGGACAGCGCCGGCAGCGTCGCGGCGTCGAAATCGATCGCGATCTCATCGCCCGGGCGTGCGACGACGAAACGATCGTCGACTGATGCGACGAGCGGCCGCACGTCGCCTTCCGGCGTGTATCGGCCCACCATGGTCTTCCACGGCGAGACCAGCGAGACGCGCGTGTAGTCATAGGCGAACGGCTCGCGTCCGTCGGTGCTCGCCTCGCCCGAGAACCCTCGCCAGGTCAGGTTCGCCGCGGCAGGATCCAGCCGCACGGTCTGCGGCGCACTCGCGCCGGCCACGTCGGCCATCGCGATGCGATCCCAATACACGCGCATGTTGGTGGCGATGCGGAACTCGCGATGCCCACGCAACTCGGGCCGGCGGAGATCCACGACGACGGTCTGCGGACGGCCGGCCGGGATGCCGATCTCCGGGACGACCGTCCGCCACCCATGCCGCGCGTCGCGTACGTGCAGCGCCGGCGGCGAGAGCTGCAGCCCGCGCTGCGACGCGGCGACGTTGTCGCTCGAAAACGCGTAGTCGGTCCAGCCAGTCAGCAGCAGCACGTCCGCCGCCTCGTCTACCCGGATCGTCACGCCGTGCGGCTCGGCGTAGCCGCGAATCGTCGTCACCGCGAAGTCGTCCGCATACCGGCGATCGATCGCGAGCGTTCGCTCGCGCAGATCGTGCCCGTGATCGTCCACCACGGCGGCCGGCGATCTGCGGTTCGTGACCACGTGCAGTGTCGCCCGGGGGAACGGCGGCGAGACGAGACCTTCGTTCGGGTAGACCTCGGTTCCGTTAGGATGCGCGACGGCCACGAGATGGAGGTGATCCAGGTACACGACCTCTTCCAGTTCGTTGGTGACGCGAAGCTCGTATCGGCCATTCCGCGCCTGCAGCGCGCCCGGGGGAATGCGGACGTACTCGTCCGGATCGGGCTGGTTGCGTGCGCCGGGCGCGGCCCAGTAGCCGAACTCCCCGCCGCCGAGAAAATCCGTCACGAACTCGAATCGGCTGCCGTTCCAGGTGAACAGGTACGGACACGACGACGGCTTCCGATTCAACTCGGTGACGACCAGAGGCCGGCCGGCCGCCGGATCGAGCTCCGCCTGCACTATGCCGGCGGGCCACAACACGCGCACGGCATCGGCCGTGCGCCGGCCACCGAGACCGAACAGGACGTCGAGCGGCGCGGCGGGCGGCGTGGCCAGCGAGGTTTCGCGCCGCTGCAGCAGGCTGCCGGCGCGCATCTCGACCTTGCTGCCGGCGGCGCTGCGGTTGCTGACGCGTGCCGCAAGCCGCACGGCGAGCGCGCCGCGGCCGTGGCCGCCCTCGTTCCGCAGAATCCGTGTGCCGTCACGCGTCTGCACCACGAGGTCGTGATCGCCGTCGCCGTCGAGATCGCCCACGGCAACGGCGCGGCCCGACGCCGGCGCCGGCAGCTCCACCCCGCGGGTCGCGGCCGCGAGCGTCTCGCCCGGCATCTCCTGCCATGCGTCGCCCAGAGACCTCAGGAGCCGTGCCCCATCGCGCGTCCACGCCATCACGTCCACGAGGCCGTCATTGTCGTAGTCGAGGAGCTGCGCCGCCATGACGGCCGTCATACCGGCGAGCGGGTCGATGCGGAAGCGATGACGGCCGGTGCTCAGTGCCAGAGCGGCGGGACCGCCGGCGCGGCCGACGAGGAAATCCGTGCGGCCGTCGCGGTTCACGTCTGCCGCAGCCACCGCGGAGACGGGCGCTCCCGACGGAAGGCCCGCCTCAGCGGCTGCATCCCGAAAAGAGCCGTCGCGCTGGTTCTGGAAGAGCGCCAGCCGGCCGTCGCCGCCCGCGATCAGCAGGTCGACGTCGCGCTGCAGATCGAAATCGGTCGGGACGATCGCGACCCCGCGCCACGCGGCCACCTTCGAAGGCGCCGTCGCATCGGTGAACGTCCCGTTGCCGTTGTTCCGCCACACGCGTGTGGGAGCCGCGGGAAAATCATCGGGAAACACGAGCGGCTTCGACGAGCGGCTGCCATCGAGATTGACGAACCCCGGCAGCACGATGTCGAGGTCGCCGTCGTGATCGAGATCGACGGCGGCGCCCGCCAGCGGCAGCTCGGTTGCCGTGAATGTGAGTCCGGCGGCTGCCGTGACGTCGGTGAAGCGGCCGCCGCCGTCGTTGCGGTAGAGCGCGGCACCGCCATACCGCAGGAGGAGCAGGTCCGCCCTGCCGTCGTTGTTGTAGTCGGCGGCGACGACGCCGGTCGTGACGCCCGCCGGAAAGCGCCGCGGGAACCGTGCGGCGGCCACCGGCGTGAAGCGTCCGCTCGCATTGCGCCACAGACGGTCGCCGTCGGGCGCAGCCTCCATCAGATCCAGATGGCCGTCGTTGTCGTAGTCGAGGAGCGTCACCGCGCCGCTGAGCGCCGACGCAATCCGCCCGCGGCCCGCCGCGTCGAGCGTTGCCGGTTCGAACCGCTGGCCGATGGGATCGCCGGCCGCGGAACGGCGTGCCGGGCGCGGGAGATCTTCCGCCGCGAACCGCACGCGCGGCATCTGACGATCGACGAGATCACGCTCGGCGCCGGTGGACACGATGGCCTCCGCGTACCTGCCCTGTTCGAGGTAGCCGTTGCCAAGCGTGGTGGCCGTGCCGCTCTCTCGCAGCGATTCGAAGCGCGCCAGCATCCGCCGGCTGTCGTCCGCGCGGCCCGCGCGCGACAGCGCGATCGAGAGGTTGTAGGCGGCGGTTGCGTTGTACGGCTCGGCGTCCAGCGCGGCTTGCAGCAGCGCCGCAGCCGCCGGCGCGTCGCCCTGCTGCAGTTTGATCTGGCCGAGCATGATTCCGGCGCCCGCATCCTGCGGATCGCGCTGCAGCACGCGCGCGAACGCCGCCGCAGCCGGACCGGCCTGTCCCTGCGCCTTCGCGAGCAGCCCGAGCAGGTAATCCGCGTGCGGCGTGTCCATGGCCGCCGCGGCCGTTCGCGCCTCGCGCTCGGCCGCTTCCGGCTGCCCGTCGTAATGCAGCGCCAGCGCGAGATTGAACCGTGCGATGGCGAGCGCCGGCGCCAGGCGCAAGGTTTCGCGAAACGCCCCGGCCGCCTTCGCGTACTCGAACCGCTCGAGCCACGCCGCGCCCTTGTTGTTCGACTGGTACGCCAGCTCGAGCGCCCCGCCTGGCACGATGCGCGGCTGCGGCTGCAGCGGTACGCTGGCCGCGGCAAGGATGGCGGCGGCACTCGTCAGGACGAGGCGTGTCAAATTCAGAACCCTTGTAGAGATGGAATCCCGTCGGCGTTGGAACAGACAGACCGGTACGGTCGTGCGCCGCACCGAGCAAAACGCATTCCGCGGCCGGCGCCGTGCCGCGTTCCGCCGACACCATTCTTCAGGGGTGGTGGATGGTCCGACGGATTGCCGCCACGGAGACCCATGGCTGCCGGAAATCCGGCGGCATCACGGGGACGCGGCAGGCCGTCGCCCCTTCGGCGGCTCTGGAGCGCGGTGCTATACTCGCCGCTCCTACGGGCCGAAACGCCATGCGCCGCAGCGTTCCCCTCATCTCTGCAACCGCGTTACTGCTCGCCACCGCATTGGCGACCACTGCGGACGCGCAGGCTGTGCGGACAGCTCCAGCGGTTCCGCTCACGCGCATCAAGGCGATCCGCGCGCTCACACCTGACGAGGGCGCCCGGCGCTACCCGGTTCGCATTCGCGGCACGGTCACGCACTTCGACGAAATCGGCCGCGGCCTGCTGTTCCTGCACGACGGCGAGTCCGGCCAGTTCGTCGAGCCTCCTGAGCGTGGAGACGTGCTGAAGGCGTTCCAGGCCGTGCGGCGTGGCGACGTCATCGAGATCGACGGCCGCACGATCCGCGGCGGCTTCGCGCCCAACGTGGTGCCGGAGCGGATCCGCCGCACCGGCCGCGCGTCGCTGCCGGTACCAAAGCGCCTGCCGCTCGGGCAACTCCTCACCGGCCGTCATGACTGCGACTACGTCGAGATCGAAGGCGTCGTCCAGCGCGCGTGGCTGGCGTCCGATCCGCGCCAGCACACGCTGTTCGCGGAGGTGGCCACCGACGACGGCTTCGTGCGGGCGTCGTTCTGGAGCTACACGATGGAGGACCTCCATCGGTTCGTCGACGCGCGCGTACGGCTGCGCGGGAACGCGGGCACGCTGTTCGGCCGGACGGGCCAGCTGCGCGGCGTTTCCATCTTCGGCGGGCACACCACCGACATCGTCGTCGAATCGGCGCCGCCGGAGCCGTTCTCGCTGCCGGTGCGATCGATCGGCAGCATCTACAACTACTCGTCGGCTGGCGAGGTGAATCGCCGCATCCGGGTGCGAGGCGTCGTCACCAGCCAGGTGCTCGGCAGTCCGGTGCAGGTCAGCGATTTTCCGACCTCGACGACGTTCCGCGACGTGCGCCACGTCCTGTACCTGCGCGACGCGGAGAGCGGCGCGCGCATCGAAACCGAGCAGGACACGCGCGTCCAGCCAGGCGTGGTCGTCGAGGCGGTCGGCTTCCCCGCCGTCACGCCGGGCAGGCCCATTCTGAGGAACGCCGTCTTCCGCATCGTCGGCACCGAGCTGCCTGCGGACGCCGTCGTCGTGCACGCGACCAACGCGCTGAACGCCGAGCATGACGCGGAGCTCGTTCGCATGCAGGGAGAGCTGCTCGGGGTGCTCAGGAGTCCCACCGCGCTCGTGCTCGTGGTCAAGATGGGCGAGACGGTGTTCGACGCCGGACTCGATCCGTCGTATCAGCACGCCGTCGCCGACATCCCGCCCGGCAGCTCGGTCTCGGTCACCGGCGTCTACGCCTACCAGTGGGGACCGCCGCCGTCGTTCCGCCTGTTCCTGCGCTCGCCCGAGGACGTCACCGTGATCGCGTCGGCATCGTGGTGGACGATGCGGCACACGGTCGTGCTCGTGGCCATCGTCGCGCTCGTGGGACTGATCGCGGCGTTCTGGGCGCGGACGACGGCGCGACAGAAGCGGCAGCAGTTCCAGGCGATTCTCAGCGAGCGCAACCGCGTGGCGCGCGAGCTGCACGACACGCTCGAGCAGGGGCTCGCCGGCATCACGCTGCAGCTCGAAGCCGTCACCGGCAGCCTCGATTCGTCGCCGGCAGCCGCGCGCCGTTCCCTCGACGTCGCGCGCCAGATGCTGCGCTACAGCCTCGAAGAGGCGCGGCGGTCGGTCATGGACCTGCGCTCCGAGGCGCTCGAAAGCCGGGATCTCGCCGGCGCGCTCACCAGCCTCGCGCGGCAGATGACCCTCGGCACGTCCGCGCGTGTGGACGTGCGCGTCGAAGGCACGTTGCAGCGGCTCGATGCCGCGCAGGAGCACCACCTGCTGCGCATCGGCATGGAGGCGCTCACCAATGCGCTCAGGCATGCCGACGCGACGCGCATCGACATCCTGCTTTGCTTCGGCTCCGACGACGTGCGGCTCGCCGTGCACGACGACGGCTGCGGCATCGGACAGGGACGCATGGATCTGCCGGGGGCGCACTTCGGGCTGCAGGGGATTCAGGAACGCGTCGACAAGCTCGGAGGGATTGTCCAGATCGACAGCCGTCCCGGCGAAGGCACCAGCATCACAGTGATCGTCCCCGTGCGGCGGCCGGCGGCCGCGGCGCTGCGTCCGATCCTCGGAGGCGTATGGCCGCGAAGCTGAGAATCATGCTCGTGGACGACCACTACCTGGTGCGCGTCGGCCTGGCGAGCATCATCGCGCTCGAACCGGACATGACCGTCTGCGCCGAGGCGGCCACGGGCGAGCAGGCCATTCAGCTCTTTCGCGCGCACCGCCCCGACGTGACGCTGATGGATCTGCGGCTGTCCGGACTCAACGGCGCGGAAGCGACGCAGGCGATCCATGGGGAGTTTCCGGACGCGCGAATCATCGTGATTTCCACCTACGTCGGCGACGAGGAGATCTACAACGCGCTGCAGGCCGGCGCGATGGCCTATCTGACCAAATCGGTGCAGCGCGAGGAGCTGGTTCAGGCGATCCGCAAGGCGGCGGCCGGCCAGCGGCACATCCCGCCGGAGGTCGCCGAGCGGCTCGCCAATCGCATGGGGCGTTCGCAGCTGTCCGCGCGGGAGCTGGATGTTCTGCGGCTGCTCGTCAGCGGCAAGCGGAACCGGACGATCGCCGACGAGCTCGACGTCACGGAGGGCACCGTGAAGCTGCACGTCAGTAGCATCCTGGGCAAGCTCGGCGTCGCCGACCGGACCGAAGCCGTGACCGTCGCGCTGCAGCGCGGCATCGTGCAACTGACCTGATTCCGCGCACCTGGGAACCGGGATATGTCTTTCGATATATCCCCTGCCCTTACTTCAGCGCATTGACGCGCGGCGAATAGATCCATAACCTCTGGGGGCGCCTCCGGCACCACTCAGGCGAGGCTCGTCCACCGCACCGGCTCCACCTCGGAGGCCGTGTAGCGGCGTCAACTGAGGTAACTATGCACCGACGGCTCGTTCGATGGTTCTTCGCTGCGTGGCTTGCTGCATTGCCAGCCGCCAGCACCGCGTTCGCTCAAGGAAGCGCCACCGCAACAATCCGAGGCACCGTGTCGGATGCATCCGGCGGAGTGCTGCCCGGCGCGATGGTGGTCCTCACCAACACCGGCACTCGCAACGTGCGCGAGGCGCAGACGGACGATCGCGGCGGGTATCTCTTCGCCGGATTGTTCCCCGGCACCTACGAGTTGAAGGTCGAGCTCGCCGGCTTCAAGACCTACGATCAGAAGGGCATCACGCTCGGCCCGAACGACGCGCGCGGCCTCGACGTCCGGTTAGACGTCGGCGCGCAGACGGAAACCGTGACCGTGACCGGTCAGACGGAAATCATCCAGACCGAGACAGGCGCTCGCGAAGGCGTGCTGAACGCACAGCAGATCGACAATCTGTCGATCATCGGCCGCAGCTCGCTCGAGCTCCTGCGCATCCTGCCGGGCGTCGTCGCTCCGGATCAGGCCCAGATGGAGAGCGTCAGCTTCGGCGGCGGCGCGAACAACACGCAGGGCTATACCGTCAACGGCATCCGGTCGTCCGCCAACACCGTGTCGCTCGACGGCTCGAGCCTGATCGACATCGGTTCCAACAACGGCGTCATCGTCACGCTGAACAACGACATGGTCCAGGAAGTGAGAGTCCAGAGCTCGAACTTCGCGGCCGAGTACGGATCCAGCGGCATGAACGTGAGCGCCGTGACGAAGGGCGGAAGCTCGCGGTTCAGCGGCACGATCTACGACTACTGGCGCGACCACCGGTTCGGCGCCAACGACCGATCGAACAGCATCACCGGCACGCCGAAGCCGAAGAGCACGTTCAACTATCCGGGCGGCAACATCGGCGGTCCGATTCTGATTCCGGGTCTGGAGTGGAACAAGAACCGCGACAAGGCATTCTTCTTCCTGGGTCTCGAGATCCAGCGGCAGAAGGTCGATCCGGGCTCGTTCCTCAGCACAACGCTCACCGACAAAATGAGGGCCGGCGACCTGAGCGAGCTGCTGCCGGGCAACTGCGTCGGGCAGAGCCTGAACATGGGCTGCGCGCAGCTCGTCATTCCGCGGGGATTCCCGAACGCCGGCCAGCCGGCGCCGAACAACAACTTCGCACCCTACATGCACCCGCTCGGCCGCGTGCTGGCGAGCATGTACCCGTCACCGAACCTCGTGACGGAGAACAACCGGTACAACTACGTCTTCAACCAGCTGCAGCCGACGAACCGCCACGACCTGAAGTTCCGCATCGACTACAACCTCACCAACAACACGCGCGCATACGTCCGCACGGCAATCGAAGGCGAGAACGCGGAGAGCGCTCGCGGCATCTGGTGGGCGTCCTCGGACGTGGCGCTGCCCACCCCGACCTACGGCGACAACAAGGGCCGCTCGGTCTCCGGCAACATCGTCAGCGTGCTGAGCCCGACGATGACCAACGAGGTGCTGGTGAGCTGGAGCCGGCTGACGCTGGACAACTTCTGGCGCGATCCATCGAAGGTCCGCATCGACTCGTATCCGGAGCTCGGCGCGTACAACCAGGGCTTCTTCCCGAATCAGAGCCCGTACCTGCCGCTGAACATCATCACGTCGGGATGGGGTCAGGGCGGCCCGGGCAATCTGTGGGCGCCGGCGATGGACGTCTACGCGTATAACGATGCGCTGCAGTTCTCCGACAAGCTGACCAAGCTCGCCGGCTCGCACGGCCTCAAGTTCGGGTTCACCGCGGAGCGCGGGCAGAAGCAGCAGAACTTCGAGAACGACGAAATGGGCTACATGGAGTTCGATCCGTGGGCCACCGGCGGCACCGGCAATGCCCTGTCGGATCTCCTGACCGGGCGCCTGTCCCTCTACCGCCAGGGCACGGCGATCCCGCGCGGCGAGTGGCGATACTGGAATTTCGACGCCTTCGCGCAGGACAGCTGGAAGCTGCGGCCGAACTTCACGCTGGAGTACGGCGTCCGCGCCGGATACTGGACGAACAACGCGGAGCTCAACAAGTTCGGTGGCTACTTCGACCCGACCTTCTACGACCCGCGTCAGCCGACGTTCCTCGATCCGGGCACGTTCGAACAACTGAACGGCTGGCGATACGCCACGCGAGGCCAGGCGCCGCTCGGCGGCGTGGACAACAGGTCGCCGTTCGCGATGCCGCGCGTCAACGTGGCCTGGGACATCACGAAGAACAGCAACAACGTCGTCCGCGGCGGGTTCGGCATCTTCTACAACCGGAACATGGGCAACCTCGAATATGCCTACCTGCGCATCCCGCCGACGTCGTATCAGGTCAACATCAACTCCAGTGCGGGCTCGAATCTCGGCGGCGGAGTCGGCCTGACCTACGACACCATCAGGGAGCTCGATTGGACGACACGGGTCAGCACGCTCGGACTCAACACGCTGAATCCCGACTCCAGCAAGTGGCCGAAGACGTACAGCTTCAGCGCGTCGTACGCGCGGCGCATCTTCTTCAACCAGGTGATTGAGGGCGCCTACGTCGGCACGAGAGGCCGCGACCTGGTGAGCCGCCGGCAATTGAACGTCGTCCCGCTCGGCGCGCTGCTCAGCGGCACGCTCAACGGCATCGACCTCTCGGTTCCGATCAACCGCGTGGCCCTCGATTCCTCGGTGCTCAATCAGCTCAGGCCGTTCCAGGCGTACCCGTCGGTGACCGATTGGAGCTTCGAGGGGGAGTCCGACTACGATTCGCTGCAGGTGACCCTCAGCCGCCAGACGGGACGCCGGCTGCAGTACTTCGCCGCGTACACGCTCGGCCGCAACCGCGGCACGAACTCCGGGAACGGCGAGTACGGCAACATCGATCCCTTCGACCCGTCGCGCACCTACGGCGTGCTGCCGTCGGACAGGACGCACATCCTCAACGTCTCGTGGAACGCGTTCCTGCCGGACGGCGCCAAGGGCGCGATGAACAATCCATTCGGACGCGGACTGCTCAACGGTTGGCAGCTCTCCGGGATCTCGACGCTGGCCAGCGGCGTCCCGATCTTCCTCGGCTTCAGCGGCCAGGCGGGCGGCGACGGCATCACGCAGGCCCTCTTCGGTACGCCCGACATCATCGGCAACCCGGGCCCGGGCGGCGGCGACCGCGGTGGGCTCGTGCCGATCTACTCGTGCGACCCGCGCACCGGCAACACCGGCATCGGCGAGAAGGTGCTCGACATCGGTTGCATCAAGATCCCGGCGTTCGGCGAGAACGGCTCGCTGGTCCCCGAGTACAACCTGCGGATGCCGACGCGCATCAATCACGACCTGACGCTCTTCAAGAACTTCCAGCTTCCGAGCGAGCAGAAGCTGCAGTTCCGCGTCGGGTTCTTCAACCTGTTCAACCAGGCCTGGGCGACGACGCAGTCGGCCGCGGACGTGGACCTGGTGCTCGAAGCGACGTGCAACGTCACCGTCAGCGGCCTCCCGAACGGCGCCGGTGGCGTGGCGGACAACGTCTGCGATCCCGCGGGCGGGTTCCAGTACACGGCAAACACGCTCGCCAACTTCGGCAAGATCAACCTGAAGAGGGGTCGCCGCGTCATCGAGTTCGTTCTCAAGTACTACTTCTAGTCTGCGGGGCCCGGGCACGCCCGGGCCCTACACGCTACAAGCCTTCGTCGGTCGTCGATCGCCGCGCGTAGGGGCCGGGCTTGCCCGGCCCTTTCATCTTCTGGGCGACGGCGGGCGGCACCGCCCGCCGCTTTGTTAGAATCCGTGAAATGGTTCCGCTCCTGCTAACGCTCCTTCTGTTCTCCGCCCCGGGGTGGCAGGAGGCGGCACCTGAGTTCGACCGGCTGGTCGCCAGCGGCGTCGAACTCCACAAGGCAGGCGACATCCTCGGCGCCATCGACGCCTATTCGGCGGCGTTGAAGCTGGAACCGAACCATCCGGGCGTGCGCTCGAACCTCGGCGCCGCGTACGTGCGGCTCGGCAAGTACGACGAGGCGATCGAGCAGTACCGCGAGGCCTTGCGGATGGACGGTGCCAATCCGACCTTCCGATTCAATCTCGGGCTGGCCTATTACAAGGCGGCGCGCCTCGACGACGCCATCGCTGCGTTCGAGGCGGTCGTCAAGAGCAGTCCCGAGACCAAGGCAGCCGTGCTGCTGCTCGGTGACGCGCTGCTGCAGAGCGGCAGGTTTCAGCAGGCGATCGACGTGCTGGCCCCGCGTGAGGAACAGTTCGCGGAGGACCTCGGGTTCGGATACGTGCTGGGGACGGCCCTGCTGCGCGCCGGGCAGCGGGATCGCGCGCAGATCTACCTCGATCGCATCTTCAAGGCCGGCCCATCCGCCGAAGGACACCTGCTGATGGCCACCGCGATGATCGAAACGCGGGACTATCCCGGCGCGGTCGCCGAGGTGCGGAAGGCGCTCGAGATCAACCCGGACCTGCCGACGCTGCGCACCGTGTTTGCCCGGGCGCTGCTCGGCGCCGGCGAGCACGACGGCGCCGTCCGCGAGCTCCACCGGGCGCTCAGCGCGAACCCCAACGACTTCGAGGCCAACCTGCAGCTCGCAGCCCTGCTCCGCCGCGACGATCGCCACCAGGAGTCGGTGACGTATTTCCGGCGCGCCGTGCAACTGCGTCCGCAGGACGTGGTGGCTCGCTTCGGCCTGGCCGGAGCGTTGCTGTCACTCGGGGAGCTCGAGGAATCCCGGCAGTTGCTGGAGAGCGTCGTCGGCGAGGTGCCGGACTATTCGGAAGCGCACGTGCTGCTCGCCACGTGCTACTACCGGCTGAAGCGAACCGCCGACGGAGACCGGCACCGAGCTATTGCCGAGCGGCTGCGGGAGAAGCGGCGGCCGTAGGCGGTGCCGGGTGCAGGTGCAGGGTGCAGGGTGCAGGGTGCAGGGTGCAGGGTGCAGAAGTTATGAAACGGGTGAGGCAGTACGGTTGCGTTCCCTTGGCCGTGTGGATCTTCGCGGCGGGGACGCCGGCTGTGTTCGGCCAGGCGGCCGCGACTCCGAAGAAGCCGGCTGCTTCGGCGCAGAAGCCTGCCGCCGCCAACCCGAAATTCGATCGGATCGTCCGCGAGGCGGCAGCCGCCAGGGACGCGCGCAAGATCGAAGAGGCGATCGCGCTGTACCAGGAAGCGGTGCGCCTGCGGCCGTCGTGGGTCGAAGGGTACTGGCACATCGGGACGGGGTTCTACGAGCTCGATCGCTACGCAGAAGCCCGCGACGCGTTCGGGCGCGTAGTCCGGCTCCAGCCGAAGCACGCGGCGGCGCACGGCTTCAAGGGCCTGTGTGAGTTTCAGTTGAAGAACTACGAGACGGCGCTGTCGGATCTGCTCCAGGCCGGCGACCTCGG
Source organism: Vicinamibacterales bacterium (assembly GCA_048594885.1). Taxonomy (GTDB): domain Bacteria; phylum Acidobacteriota; class Vicinamibacteria; order Vicinamibacterales; family 2-12-FULL-66-21; genus JBMDXB01. Next base: position 60,247 of record JBMDXB010000013.1, on the reverse strand, counting down.
CGTCGCCGGTCCACCGGACCTCGTGGCGTCGATCACCTACCACACAGCCATCACGATGACGCGTCTGGGGCAATACGAGTTCGCGCTCTCCACGCTCCAGAACTTCGCAAAGGAAGGCACGGACAGCCCCCGCGTCATCGAGGCGTTCGGTATGGCGCTGCTGCGCATCCCGATGACGCCGTCGGAGCTGCCGCCCCAGCGCCGCGAAATCGTGATGCTGGCGGGCCGCGGCGCCTACTACCGCGCCGCGCGGCGGCCGGCGGCCGCCAAGCCTGCATTCGAGCTGCTGGTGCAGCGGTATCCGGACTCGCCGAACGTGCACTACGGCTACGGCGTGTACCTGCTCGATGAGGATCCCGCCCGCGCGATCGAGGCGTTCAAGCGGGAGCTCGAGACGTCGCCCGGCCACGTGCCGTCGCTGCTGCAGATCGCGTTCGAATACCTCCATCAGTCGGACTGGGAGGCCGCAAAGACCTGGGCGCAGCGGGTCGTCGAGATCGATCCCGGTGACTTCGCCGCGCGGCGCGCCATCGGCCAGGCGCTGCTGGAGTCGGGCGATGTTCCCGGATCGATCGAACACCTGGAGACCGGCGTGAAGCTCGCACCCGACAGCCCGTCGATGCGGTTCGTGTTGTCGCGCGCGTACCAGCGCGCCGGGCGGAAGGCGGACGCGGAGCGGGAGCGGACCGAGTTCCTGCGCCTCGAACGCCTCGTACGCGCCGGCAAGCACGGCTCGCAGGCGCTCGGCGGCATTGCCGAGCGAATCCGCTGATTGCGAAACGGAGCGATGATGCTCGTCAGACCGCTTTCCTTGGTGCTCTGCGTCGCGGCCATCGCCGCGACGCCTGCCGCGCAGGCACCGCAGACGCCGCCTGTCCGCGCCGATCGCGCCGTCCAGTCTCACGCGACCGCCGTGCTCGTGGACGTCGTTGTCCGCGACAAGCGCGGCCAGCCGGTCACCGATCTGACCGCCGCTGAATTCGAGATCTACGAAGACGGCGTACGCCAGGAGCTCGGCTCGCTGACGCTCTTCACCCCAGCCGGCACGGCTTCTTCGCAGCCGGCCCCGGCGGCCGGCGTCATACCGCGACCCGCCGAACCGGCAGCAGCGTCGGCAACCGCGACTCCGCCTCAGCCCGTCGTCGCCCTGGTGTTCGACAGGCTCTCGCCCGAGGCGCGCGCGATCGCGCACAAAGCGGCGCTGGCGTACGTGAGTCGCGACAACGAAAACCAGGCGCTCGTCGGCGTGTTCGGGATCGACCTGTCGCTGGTGACGCATCAGAACTACACACGCGACGTGTCGCGGCTTCGGAAGGCGATCGAGACCGTAGGGACGCGGACCGGGCCGCAGGCGGAGTCACAGGGGGCGCGTGCGCGCGAGGCCGGACAACAGGCGGCTGGCGCGGCAAGCGCGCTCGGCGTGCTGCAGGCAGGCGGACAGGCCGCCGCGCAGGCGGCACAGCAGGGCGCCGGAGCCAGCGCAGCGGACGCGATCGCCGCCGAGATGCAGCAGCGCACGCTCGCGACGTTCGAGGCGCTCGAACGCGAACACCAGGGTCTCTCGACGGCAAACGCCCTGCTCGCCGTCGTCAACGGCATGCGCGCGATTCCCGGCCGCAAGTCCATGGTCGTCTTTTCGGAGGGCTTTGGCACGGCGGCGAATGCCGGTGAACGGTTCCGCTCGCTCATCGACACGGCGAATCGCGCCAACGTGAGCATTTACGCGATGGACGCCGCCGGCCTGCGGACGGAGAGCACGAGCACGGAAACGCGCGATGCGATCAACGAGGCCGCGAACCGGATGCTGCGGCGCAACCCGACGGCCGACGTGATGGGGAGCGCCATGACTCAGGATCTCGAACGCGCCAACGAAATGGCACGGAACGATCCGCACGTTGTCCTCGGCCAGCTCACCGATCAGACGGGTGGCATCCTGATCCGCAACACGAACGATCTCACCGGCGGCTTCAGGCGGGTCGATCAGGACATGCGGAACTACTACATGCTGTCGTACGTGCCGAAGAACGACACCTTCGACGGTAAGTTCCGCACGATCGCGGTGAAAGTGACACGGCCCGGCGTCGAGGTGGCGGCCCGCAAGGGCTACTACGCGGTGCGCACCGCCGGACCGATGCCGTTGATGTCGTTCGAGGCGCCGGCTCTCGCGCTGCTCGAATCGAAGCCGGTGCCGAACGCCCTTCCGATCCGGGCGGCGACGATGACGTTCCCGGAGACCGGCCACCTCGGCCTGACCCCGGTCCTCGTCTCGGTGCCGGCCTCCGCGCTGACGTTCCGCACCACCGAGGACGGCACGTCGTACCGCGCGGAATTCACCGTCCTGGTCCGGTTCCGCACCGAAAACGACGACGTCATCGACAAGATGAGCCAGAACTACGTGCTCACCGGACCGGCGGAACGGCTCGATTCCGTCAAGCAGGGCAACGTGCTCTTCTACCGCGAGCGCGACTTCGCGCCCGGCGTGTACAGGATGGAAGCGATCGTCCACGACGCGCTCGGCGAACGGGCGAGCGTGAGGTTCGGCACGCTCGATCAGCGCCCGGGCGCCGCGAATGCACTTCGCGCGAGCACGCTGGTGCTCGTCGGCAGCGGGGAGCGCGTGGCGGCGGCGGATCGGCCCGCCGGCAATCCGTTCCTCGTCGGCGACATGCTGCTCTACCCGAATCTCGGCGAGCCGGTGCGCAAGGACGCGACGCAGGAGATCGGGTTCTTCCTGACGGTGTATCCCGGCAAGGGATCGAAACCACAGGCGACGCTGAACGTCCTGCAAAACGGGGCGGCGCTGGCGAAGCTTGCGCTGCCGCTTGCCGACGCGGACAACGCCGGCCGGATCCAGCACGTGAGCCGCCTGCCCGTCGCGGCGCTGCCCGCGGGCACTTATGAACTGCGCGTCGTCATCACGCAGGGGTCGCAGCAGATCGTGCGCTCGACGATGCTCAGGCTCGTCGATTGACGGTCCTGAGACGGACCGACGGTCCCTGCACGACGACACGACGTCACGACGAGGCGACGTCATAATGTAACGTCTGTTTCGGCGCGCCGTCGTGTCGTCGCGGCGTCGCGTTGAGGCCGTCGGCACGTGGCCTCGTCGAGTCACGCGTTCTTCGGCTGAGGGATCAGCAATGAAATTCCACGCCGCGTTTCTCGTCCTCGCGATAGCGTTCGACGGCGTACTGGCGGCACAACGCGCGCCCCGCTCGCCGCAGACGGAGTCCTACTCTGCCGGCGTGACGGCCATCCTCGTGGATGTCGTCGTGCGCGACAAGCGCGGACATCCTGTACTGGACCTCACGGCGAACGACTTCGAGATTCTCGAAGACCACGTGCCGCAGCGGCTCGGCTCGTTCAGCGTGGTCGAGCGGGGCAGCGGCATCGGCGTCAAAGTCGGCCGACGGGTGGGCACGTCGCCGCCGGCTTCAGCGAAGGGCAGCGCGGACGCGGCCGCGCCCTCAGCCTCGCAGGATGCTCCAACCGTGGCGATCGTCTTCGACGCGCTGCGCCCGGAGCCACTCGCGCTCGCGCAGAAGGCCGCGCTGGCGTACCTGCCGATGAGCGGCGAGAGCGCCGGACGGATTGGCGTGTTCGCCACCGATCCCGGACTGCGCGTGCTGCAGGCGTACACGGACGATCTGTCGCTCGCGCGACGGGCCGTGCACACCGTAACGCCGGCCGGCTCGTCGAAGCAGGAGGCGGAGGCCGATCGCCGGCAGGCGCTGAACGAGCGGCTCGTCTCGCTCGACGCGCTCGGTATCGGCAGGGACTCGCTCGCGTTCAGGGGGGAAGGGGGCAATCTGACGGCGGCGCAGGCGCTGGTCGAGCAGCAGTTGACGGAGCTCGAGATGCGCATGCTGCGCACGTTCGAGTCGCTCGACCGCGATCAGCGCGGGTTTGGCAGCGCCGACGCGCTCTTGACGATCGTTCAGTCGCTCGGCGTCATGCCCGGGCGGAAGACGCTCGTGTACCTCTCCGAGGGAATGCCCGCGTCTCCGGCCATGCAGGCGCGGCTCGATGCGCTCGTGAGCGTCGCCAACCGCGCGAACGTGAGCGTTTACACCATCGATGCCGCCGGATTGCGCGCCGAGAGCGCGTTGACGGAGACGCGCAGGGAAGTGGACGCGGCCGGCCAGGAACGCCTTCGTCAGACCGGCGTCAGCCGCGATCCGTCGAACGGTCCGCTGACGCGCCTGGTCGAGCGGACGGAAGATCTCATCCGCCTGGATCCGCACGGCGGCCTGGCACGCCTCGCCGAAGACACGGGCGGGTTCCTGATCCGCGACACCAACGACCTCGGCTCGGCGTTCCGCCGCATCGACGAAGACAACCGCTTCCACTACATGCTCACGTACTCACCTTCGAATACGAACTTCGACGGCAAGTTCCGGACGATTCAGGTGAAGGTCAAGCGAGAGGGGACGCAGGTGTTCGCCCGCAAAGGCTACCTGGCCGTGCGGCGGGCGGCGCTGGCGGGCGCGAGCTACGAGGCCGCGGCGATCGCCGCGCTCGAGAGCCGCACGTTGCCGAATGCCTTCCCGCTGAGCGCGACCGGCTTCGTGTTCCCACAGCCGAAGGGCCAGGCGGCGGTGCCGATCGTCGCCCAGGTGAAGACGCGCGATCTGCGCTTTCAGGTGGACGAGCAGCGCGGCACATATGCCGCGCAGGCGGCCATCGTCGCACGAATCAAGAACGCGGCCGGCCAGCCAGTGCGCACGCTGAGCCAGCAGTACATCCTCACCGGCGCCGCGACCGAGGTCGATGCCGCGCGCGCTGGCGAAATCCTGTTCTACCGGCAGCCGGACCTTCCGCCGGGCGTCTACGCCCTCGAAGTGATCGTTCACGACGCGATCGGCAACAGCGCCAGCGCCCGGCTCTCGACGCTGACCGTGCCCTCAAGCTCCGGCGGGCACAACCTGGCGAGCACGCTCGTGGTGGTCCGGCAGATCGAGAAGGTGGCGCAGGCGGACCGGACTCCCGGCCTCCCCTTCCAGTACGGCGAGCTGCTGCTCTATCCGAACGCCGGCCAGCCGCTGCAACGAGGGTGGGACAGCGAGCTGACGTTCTACTTTGCGTTCTACGCACAACCAGGGGAGCCGCCGGCAGCGACGCTCGACATCCTGCACGGCGGCCGCACGCTCGGTTCGGTGCCGCTCGATCTACCCGCCGCCTCGTCCGGCGGACGCATGCAGCACATGGCGAAGCTGCCCATCGACAAGTTTCCGGCCGGCACGTACGAGCTGAGGCTCCGCCTGAAGACGGCCGGCGAGGAACAGCTCCGCACCGCGTTCTTTACGATCGTAGAGTGATAGAGCCCGTTCGGGTCTCGTTCTTGTGGCGGCCGCTGCTGCCAGACCCCGGAGACGACCTCGTACTCGAAACGGCCGTGAACGGGCGCACCGAAGTGGTCGTCACGTTCAATCGGCGACACTTCGAGTCGGCAGCCGCGCGCTTCGGACTCGAAATCATGGCACCCGCAGACGCCGTGCGACGGATGGAGAGTCGCTCATGAAGAAGAGTAATTTCGCGCTGCGGCTTCAGCCCTCACTGATGGAAGAAGCGAAGAAAGTCGCCAAAGCCGAAGGCGTAGCGGTGAATCAATTGATCAACGTCGCCGTCGCCGAGAAGGTATCAGCGCTTCGCACAGAGGAGTACTTCGCCGAACGCGCCGCGAGAGGCGACATCAAGAAGGCGCTTCGGGTACTCAAGCGGACGGGGAAGGGCAATCCACCGATTCGCGGACATGAGTTACCGCGCAAGAGGATGCGTCAACGTCCTCGTTGACGATCGCCGAACCGCTCGAGCTTACTTTTCGAAGATGACGTTGTCGACGATCACCATGCCCTGGCGGTTCTCCGGGCACTGGTCGCAGAACGCCGTCAGGTGGACGGAGGTCAGCTTCCTGAAGATGTCCTTCGGGTCCACGCGCCGATCGGTGAACCATGCCGGTTGCGTGAACGAGGTCATCGGCACCTTGTAGGTGTTCATGCCGGGCCGGATCTGGAACGTCATCTGCGGGTACACCATCCGCATGTCCCGGCCACGCTCGCCCGAGACCGTTTCGAGGCGCAAGATGGGAACGCCGGTGGCGTAGACCTGCAGCGACAGCGTCTTGTACATGCTGACGTCCTCGGGCACGGCCTGACCGTCTACGTCGGGAAGCCCGTGAAGCTCGACGGTCACGCCGGCCCACTGGTTCGGCGCCAGCAGCGCGTAGTCGAACTTCATCGCGCGATTCGGGTCGTCCTTCTTGATGCGCACCAGCTCCGGCGCCGGCGGCGTGGCGCCCTCCAGCCCTTTGAAGGTGCTCTTGTGAGTCCGGCTCTCCTCGTAGGCGACCAATTGGATGAGACCGCCCCGCGTAGTGACCGGCCGGCCGTCCTCCACCCGTTCGAAGTCGGCGTACACGAGGGTCTTCCCGTCGCTTCGGCCAGGGTCCTGGGCGCCGACGGCGATGACAATGCTGGCAAGTATGAGCGACGCTGCTGCGGTCGATCGAAACACGATTGTTCTCCTCTGGCTGAATGCTCCCGCGCTCAGTGCCCTGCGCGCCGGTAGCTGCCTTCTCCCTCTCTGACGACGATTCGCTGATTTGGCTGAACGTTGGTGAACGTCTGTTTCGTGCGGCTGCCCGGCCACTCGATCTCCAGCCGCACGATGCGATCGGCCTTGGCGAGCCCGATGTGCTGCTCGAGCGGCGACGCGCCGAACGAGCCCCCGCCGTTCACCTCGCGATAGCGGAGCGAGCCATCCGGGAGCAGGACGCGGAGCTTCGCGCCGATCGCCGGCCGGTTGCTCTTCACGCCCTCGAGGCGCACGCGGATCCAGGCGTTACCGTGTCCGGGATTGCGAAACAGCGCGCGGCTGTAGACGTCTCCCGGCTGGAACCCGCCGATGTTGGCGTAGATGTCCAGATCACCGTCGTCGTCCAGGTCCGCCCAGGCGACGCCGTGTCCTTTCTGCAGGTGGCCGGTGCCCGTCGCGGTAGTCACGTCAACGAAGCGCCGTCCATCGACGTTGCGGAACATGAGATTCGGCACGATTGCGGCGTAGGACGGGGCGCCCGTGCCGATGTAGATATCGAGAAACCCGTCGTTGTCGAGGTCGCCGAAGTTCGCGCCCATCGACGGCGCGACGCGCGTCAGGCCGGTGGCCGCGGTCACGTCTTCGAAGCCGCCGCGCCTGTTGTTGCGATACAGGCGGAACGTCTCCGCGCGCGAGGGCACTCCCAGATAATGCCCGACGACCTCCGTCACCGACGGCACGAAGGTGGCGACGAAGAGATCGAGCCAGCCGTCGTTGTCGTAATCGAAGAACCAGGTCGGGAAGCTCATGATCGGGCGATCCACGCCGAGTTCAACCGCCCTCTCGACGAACGTGCCGTCGCCGTTGTTGACGTAGAAGAAGTTCGGCTCCCCGTAATTGGAGACGTAGAGGTCCGGGTCGCCGTCGTTGTCGTAGTCGCCCCAGACCGCGCCCTTGGAGAAGGCGGCGCGGCGCACGCCGGCGCGCTCGGCGACATCAGTGAACGTGCCGTCGCGAGTGTTGCGGTAGAGCGCCGCGCGCGACTCCTCGTGTGCGGCGAACACGTCGAGCCAGCCGTCGTTGTCGAAGTCCGCCCACGCCGCCGAGTGCGTGCGGTGCAGCGCGCTCGAAAGGCCGGCTTCGGCGGTCACATCCGTGAACCCGCCCTTGCCGTCGTTTCGCAGCAGCGAGTTCCGCATCGGGTACTCCCAGCCGCCGCGCATCACGAAGATGTCGACATGGCCGTCGTTGTCGTAGTCGGTATGCGTGGCGTTCAGGCCGCCGAGCTGTCCGGCCAGTCCGGCCGCCTGCGTGCGATCCTCGAAGCGCGCGCCGCCGGAATTGCGATACAGGCGTGCGGATGCGCAGGGATCCGTCGACGAGACGAAGATGTCGAAGCGGCCGTCGCCGTCGAAGTCCTCGATGACGGCGCCTCCAGCGCGCCCGATCTCGCGAAGCCCGGCGTCGCTCGCCACCTCCGGGAAGTGCCCGGGATTCTCCTTCGAGGCGAAGAGATCCGCCGGCAGCCGCCACCGTTCGGGCACGCCGTCAGGATGCCGCCCGAGCGTCATCGCGGCGACGTTGAGCAGCCACCGCACCTCGAGATTGTCCGGCCGGCGCGCGAGGTGCTTCAGGAAGTACTCCATCGCGCGCTCCGATCCCTGCACGCGCTCGTGCCGGCCCTGCTCGCGAATCGGGAAGATGCAGCTCGTGGCGTGGTGGCGCTCGACGCAATTCTCCAGTTCGCCGCGGCGCAGGTGCGCGACGCCCATCATCGCTTCGAGCGGGGCCAGCGCTTCCCGAAGCTGCGGATCGGTACCCTGCCGCTCGAGCGCCACCGCGTAAGCAGCCTCGAATTCCTCGGCTGCCCGATCGAGCTGGCCAACGAACCCCCAGAGCTGTCCCAGCGCGCGATGCGTCCAGGCGATCTCGGTGTAATTACGCGCCGCCGCCGGCTCGGCGAGCAGCGATTTCAGATACTGCTGCTGTGTGGGGATCGCGATGTCGATCGCTTCGCGGCGGCCGTCGCAGACCGATTGAAGGTTCTTTGGATCCGCCGCCCGCTGCAGGAAGAGGCCCAGCTCCTCGCGACCGGAAACCTCGAGGACCGTCTGGTAGTCGGTTCCGGCAGCGCGGCGGTTCCAGATGTCCGGACCGCCTCGGCCCTGTCCCGCGAGCGCGGCGCTCACGGCGAGGAACGCCGCGGCAGCGTAGCGCAGTGAAGGCACCACGCGAGCATAGTACTATTCAACAGGAGCGCCCCGGAAGAATGCCGCATCACGACATTGCCGTCTCCGGAGGCCCGCACGGCCGGCGGCGATTCCTGCGGACGCTGAGCCTGCTGCCGGTCTGGGCGCACGCGCTGGGCGGGTCGGCACGTGCGCAATCCACCGACGCGTTCCACACGGGATGGAATCACCCATGGATCGGCTACGGACACGACTTCGGCCGTGCCTGGGGCCACGACGGTCTCTCGACCAGCGGCTGGACGTGTGAGACGTTCGCAGGCGTGCGCGGCTTCACGGGCTCGCAGGTTGCGGTCGATCCGCTGTCGGGCCGCGGCGCGCTCCGCATCGATTGCCATCTATCGGGCGCCGACACCATCCGTTCCGCCGGCGCGGTCTACGTCAGTCTCTTCGACCACTGGCCGCGGGGCTGCCCGCCGCTCGAGAGCGCCTCGTCCGTGGATTTGGACGGCGTTCTCGCGCGGTGGCGTATTCGCGTGCCGAGAGGCAGTGCGGGATCCGCAGACTCCCCGAACTACCTGCAACTGTTTGCCAAAACGCGGCTCACGCCGGAACGCTGGCCATCGCTGTTCACCAGGCCGCTACCGATCAGCGCATCGTGGGAGGAGCGCTCCGTCGATCTCATGGTGCGGTTCGACGTCCGCGATGCCGCCTATGTCGATTCCGGCTTCGAGCTCCGGAACGTGAGCTTGATGGGCATGGCGATGGTCGCCGGCTCCCCGTTGGCGGCGATCGACGGCCCGATGTGGCTGGACGAATTCGTCGTCGAAACGGAACCTCCGTTCCTGTTCGACTTCGAACGCACGGAATGCGACGCCCAGTTTGCCGACCTTCGCCGCCGCAACCCCATCGCCTCGTCCGTCGTGCGGTTCTTCATCTTCTGCGACGGTCGCGCGGCTCCGGCGTTTGCTCCGGACGGCAGTGTCACGGGCCTCGACGATCTGTTCTACCGCGACTTCGACGTGCTGCTTCAGGCGGCCGAGCACCACGGGGTACTGGTCATACCGGTGTTGCTCGACTTCGGCTGGAGCGCGTATCCACGGACGGTCAGCGGCGTGCAGCTCGGTGGACATGCCGACGTCATTCGCGACGCTGCCAAGCGCCGCAGCTACCTCGATCGTGCGCTGCAACCGCTGCTCGAACGCTACGGCAGGCACCCCGCGATTCTGGCGTGGGACGTCTGCAACGAACCGGACTGGGCGGTCGATGAGGCCGGCAACACGCTTCGCGACCGGCACGATGTCGTGTCGCTGGCGGAGATGCAGACATTCGTGAGGAGCTGCGCCGCGTACGTGCACCGCCTGACGCCTACCCAGCTCGTCACGCTCGGCACCGCGAGGCGGATGTGGCTGCCGCGGTGGACGGGGTGCGACCTCGACCTGTACCAGTTCCATTGGTACGACCATTTCGCGCGAGAAGAACCGTTCCCGTGGACCCCGTACGACGAACTGGGCCTGGACAAGCCATGCTTCGTCGGTGAAGTCCCGACTGCCGGCACCAGAATCACACAGCAGGAATTCGTCGCCGCCGCCGCGGACGGCGGCTACAGCGGCGTGCTGTTCTGGAGCTACGGGGCACGCGATTCGGCGTCCGACATGTGCTCGACGCGCCGGCCGGATCCCGGGGCTGCACGACCCCGGCGCGCGTGACGCGGCACGGCAGCAACGCCGTCCGGTACAATCACCTCACCCATGAACCGTTCGCGAATGTCACCGATGCCGTCCCGCCGCGACGTCATGCGCCTGCTGGCGATGGCGGGCATGTCCATGGCACACGGCCGCACCTTGCTGCCGCGCCTCGCCGCCGCACCGCCCGTGTTCGAGGAGATTCCGCCGGCGGCCAGCGGTATCACGTGGGTGCACGAGAACGCGATGTCTCCGGAGCGCTACCTGCCGGAGACGATGGGGCCCGGCGTGGCGTTTTTCGACTACGACAACGACGGCTGGATGGACATCTTCATGGTGAACAGCGGCCGCGCCGATTTCTACCAGCCGAAGACGCCGTTGAAGAACGCGCTCTACAAGAACAACCGCGACGGCACGTTCACCGACGTGACCGACAAGGCCGGCGTCGCCGGCGGCCACGAGTTCGGCATGGGCTGCGCCATCGCCGACTACGACAATGACGGCCACCAGGACATCCTCGTCACTGCCTACGGCCGCTGCACGCTGTATCGCAACAACGGCAACGGCACCTTCACCGACGTGACGGACAAGGCGGGCGTGGCGACGCCCGGCTGGACGACGAGTGCGGTCTGGTTCGATTACGACAACGACGGCCGTCTCGATCTGTTTCTCTGCAGCTTCGTCGAGTTCTCGCTCAAGAACAACGTGTTCTGCGGCGACAACAAGCTGGGGCGGCGCTTCTACTGCATCCCCCGCGTCTTCAAGCCGACGCCGAGCGTGCTCTATCACAACAACGGCGACGGCACCTTCACGAAGGTCAGCGAAGGCACCGACATCCATCGTGCGCTCGGCAAGGCCCTCGGCGTCGTCGCGACCGACATCAACAACGACGGGCTGATGGATCTGTTCGTCGCCAACGACACCGTGCAGAACTTCCTGTTCGTGAACCGCGGCAAGGGCAAGTGGGAAGAGATCGGCCTGGCCGCCGAAGTCGGGTTCAGCGCGAACGGCGCCCCGCGATCCGGCATGGGCGTCGACGCTTCGGACTTCAACGGCGACGGCTGGCAGGACCTGTTCGTGGCGAACGTCGATCAGGAAATGTTCTCGCTGTATCAGAACGAGACCAAGGAGTACTTCCGCGACGTGGCCGCAGGCCACGGCGTCGCCCAGGCGACGCGTCTGCTGAGCGGCTGGGGGCTGAAGTTCTTCGATTACGACAACGACGGCCTGGTCGATCTGTTCCTGGCCAACGGCCACCCGGACGACATGATCGAGCAGTACTCGCAGCAGGTGAAGTACGAGGAGCCGCTGCTGCTGTTCCGGCACGAGGGCACGAAGCTGACGAACGTCAGCGCGCAGGCGGGGCCGGTGTTCCATAAGTCGTTTCCCGCGCGCGGCCTGGCGATCGGCGACTACAACAACGACGGCCGCATCGACGTGCTCGTCGGCAACAACGGCGGCGCGCCGCTGCTGCTGGAGAACAACGCCGGCGACGGCCACCACTGGCTCGGGCTGAGACTGCAGGGCACCACGTGCAACCGCGACGCGATCGGCACGACGATGACGTGGTCGGTGAACGGGACGACACGCAGCCGCTACAAGACCAGCGGCGGCAGCTATCTTTCGTCGCACGACGTGCGCGAGGTACTCGGTCTCGGCACTGCCGCGAAGGTGGACTGGGTGGAGATCAAGTGGCCGCAGCCGAGCGGCCGCGTCGAGCGGCTCACCAACCTGCCCGTCGATCGCTACGTGACAATCGTCGAAGGCAAGGGCGTATCGTAACGCTCTGCCTACTGCCTACTGCCTACTGCTTCCGCCACATAACCCGGGCGCGCCCTGACCGTCACGCGCGGGCGATTCACCTTCACCTTCACCTTGCGGAACGTGCCGTCCGCCTTCACGTTCGTCGGCTGATACGCCAGCAGGTAGTACGTCGTCCGGTCCTGCTGCATGCGCGCGAAGCCCTTCGTGAGGTCGTTGGTGTTGTCGATGAGGAACCCGCCCGTCTCATTCGCGAGCCGGCCGAGCGAGACGCTCGACGAGAGGAGGTCGCTCTGCCGCTCGATGTCCTTCGTCCACGCGCCGCGGTTGCGCTCCACGTCGCCGATGCCTTGCGCGCCCGCGAGATCCACGTTCCTCGCCACCCTCGCTCCCTCGCTGTGGACGCGAAGCCCGGCGGCGTCCACCGCGTAGAAGCTGATGTTGTGGCGGTTCGCCTCCTGGATCAACGCTTCGAACTTCGGCTTGACGGCGTCGGTCAGCGGCAGCGCCTCCGAAAAGTAGAGAATGCTCTTCCGGCCGGGAAGCATCGCCATGCCGCCGACGACGGCGCGCAGCGCCGCAAGCGACGCGTGCCCGTGGAACTCTTCGAGCAGCGGCCGGAACGTCTCGAGCATCCGCAACTGCATTCGCAGTAGTCCTATCTGCGCAGCCTCGGGTCCCCCCAATCGGTCGGGGTTCGGGACGTGCTTCTGCCGCTCGATCGGATTAATCCAGCCCGCTCCAGACTCCGCACTCGGAGTGACCGGCTGATTAGGATCGACCGGCAGATTCTGCACGAGGCCGTATGTACCACGCTCGGCTTCCGGTGAGACGTTCGCAGCCGGCGTCACACCGAGCCGATCGACTGCGGTGCGCAGCGTCTCCGTGTTGTTCGTGAAGCTCGCGAACGTGCGCAGGGTGGTGTCGGCGAGGAAGACGCCCGTGTAGTCGCGCGGCGACGACATCGACGCCACGTGCGCCTGCGCCGCGCGATGCGCCAGCGGACGGATTTCGCTCGTGAGGCGATCGAACAGGATGGCGGTGACGCTCGGCGTCAGGTCCGGCACCACGTCGGCCGCTGGCGGCGCCGTCGCTGCCGGCGAGGCGGGCGGTGTCGACACCACCGGTGCTCCGATCGCCTTGCTGACGCCGGCGTGGACCAGCGACACTGCGGCAATCTTCTGCCGCTTGCCGTCCTCTTCGAGCTCGAACTCGTCTGGGCGCAGGTCGAGGACAGGCTGTCCTTGACGATCGACGACGGTCACGTCAATCAGAACGCCGGTGGTCGTCGTCCTGGTGATCGGCGGCTGTTGGGCGGCAAGCGGGAATGTGAACGCGAGAACGAGCGGGACGAAGAGGCGCTTCATGTCTGCCTCCCTTCACGTCTATTTCTGTTCTCGGCTCTTGCGGAATTCATCCACCGGTCGATCCACGCCGGTGTCGAGTCCTGGATCGCGAACCAGCCGACGACCAGATCGGGATCACCATCATTATCGACGTCCGCGGTGTCGAGCGTCGCATGATTTGGGGTGCCCCGCTCGATCGTGTGGCGCTCGAAAAGGCCGGGCTTGACCTGTTCGAGCCACACGACCGAGCCCAGGCGCGATCCGGTTGCCGCGTCGTCGGCATGGGCCATGGCCGCCGCCGCGATGTCGAGATCGCCGTCGCCGTCGAAGTCCGCCGCCTGGGCGCGGTGCGCGCCCGGTAATGCCGCGAGCAGGTGAGCCGTGTACGGATACGTTCCGCGGCTCTCGAGCCAGGTGATGCCATGGTACGGCTTGAGCAGGAAGTCGTCGAACGTATCACCGTGCGTCAGCAGCACGTCGAGGTCGCGGTCTCCGTCGAGATCGACCACCTCGATGCCGGACGAGCCCCAGTTGGGATGCGGGGCGGCGTAGATGCTTTCCGCCTTGAACTCGCCCTTTCCGGCGTTCAGGAACGCGACCACGGATTCGTGCTCCTGCGCGAGCAGGACGACGAAGTCCGGACGCCCGTCGCCGTTGAGGTCGACGATCGGTACGTGAATGGCGCCCGTTCTCGCGTCGATCGTCCGCGGTGAGAACTTCGGCGCCGCCCAATCCGTCGTCCGGTTCTCGAGCAGGAGGACCGCGCCGGTCTGCCGCCAGCCGAACACCGCGACGATGACGTCGAGATCGCCGTCGCCGTCGAAGTCGGCCGCGCGCGCGTCGGCGGTGCGGCCCAGTCCCTCGGCAAGACGCCGAGGCGTGAACGCGCCACCTTTCTGCTGGCGCAGCCAGACGACCGCACCGTTGTGATGATCACCCGGGAAGAACGAGCCGAGGTCCGCGACCAGCAGATCCTGCAGACCGTCCTTGTCGAGATCGATCTGCTCGATGCGCGCCGGATGGGGCACCTCGGCTATCGCCTTCAGCGCGAACGCGTCTTTGGCAAGGCCGGCGATCACCTTGCCCGCGCGCATGTCGCTGGCGACGATGTCCAGGCGTTTGTCGCCGTCGATGTCGAGGAAGCGGACGTTCGCGATCGCGGGCGTCATCGGCGCGCCTGCCGGCGTGAGCGGCTGGCGCTGAAACGGCGCCGTGCCGGCATCGGGCCATTGCTCCGGTTGCGGGAGCGCCGCAGGCGCGAGCGATTCGTAGTAGCGCCGCACCCGCATCCAGTCGGCGGGCAGCGGCATCACGAACGACAGTCCGCCAAGGCCGCCGGCCGGCTCGGGGATGCCGTCGCGGATCATCAGCATGCGGACGAGGACGCCGCGCCAGGCGGCGCGTGGAAGGATGTCCGGCGGAGGGAATCTGTGGCAGGCCGTGCCGCACGCCTGCCGCGCCTCCGCCTCGGTTGCGATGTCGGACGTTTGCAGGTTCGAAGTCGCGTAGCCGACGCTGGAGCCGAAAACGGCGGCGGCGATGAACAGAAGACCTATCGGCTTCACGCCTGTGCCCCGCAAATCAGAGAGCTTCTTCGAGCCCCAGGGCGAGGATCACTGTGCGACCGAC
The DNA here is from genome assembly GCA_048594885.1 of Vicinamibacterales bacterium. GTDB lineage: Bacteria > Acidobacteriota > Vicinamibacteria > Vicinamibacterales > 2-12-FULL-66-21 > JBMDXB01. The sequence goes on along the minus strand of JBMDXB010000013.1, from coordinate 45,106 downwards.
GGTCTGCATCGTGGCCGCATCCAGAGAGCCCACGTACTTGAGGAAACGGTCTTTCGACACCGTTTGCAGGTTGTCGAGCTGCACGTACGAGGCTTTCCGCAGATTCGCCTGTCCGATGCAGACCTCGGTGGGATAACCCTTTCCAACCGAAGTAATCTCCGCGACCGTCAGCTTGCTGACGTGTGCAATGACACCCTGGCGAGTCAGGATGAGCGCCGGGCGCCGGCCCGCGCGCCCGCCCAAATCGAGCTGCCAGATGTCGCCGCGGTTCACTTAGTGCCCCACGCCTCGGCCTCGAGCCAATCGTCAGCCCGAGAGGCGTCGTCCGCTCTCTCCTGCAGCGCGCCGATCCACTTGCGCTCGAAGCTCTCGACGGCGTGCCGCCGGAGCCACTGGCGCAGCGCCTGGCGGACGATCTCCGATCTGTTCAGCCCGAGGGGTTTTCCCACGCGGTCCACGCGCGAAAGCGTTTCCTCGTCGATCGTGACCTGCACATTCTTCATGGCAATTCGTCTGCACGATCCTATACATCATTCTGCCGGATCCTGCCTCGCATCATTGAAATTCAAGGGCAGGCGCCGAGGCTCAGGGTCTGATCGGACGGCACGCCGATCGACACCGCAAGCTCTCGACGGGGGACGATGCATGTGCCGGCAGGACCGTCGCCGGCACATTCTATCGGAGGCGGAACAGTTGCAGGGCGGAACTGAAGTTCCGCCCTACGACAGCAGGTTTCTACGGCATTTTCGCGCGTCGGTGGCGGCCGTAGGGCGGAACTTTCAGTTCCGCCTCTCTCACCAGTTGAAGCGCACGACGATCTGTCCGAGGCGGCCGCCCGGATCGAACGTCGTGTTGATGTCCGTATACCCGCTCGTCACCTGGAAGATCGTGTTGCCGCTGCCAGGGTTGTACGCGGGGTTGAAGTTGACGTTGTCGAACACGTTCAGGACCTCGAAGTCGAGCTCGAAGTTCGCCGTGCGGCCGAACGGGAAGCGCTTCTTCAGCCGCATGTCCCACCGGGAGAACCACGGCGCTCGTACCCAGATCTGCTCCGACGTGCCGCAGTCGCGGTTGAAGAGGAAGACGCAGCCCGGCACGCTCGCCGGCGCGAGATAACGGCCGACCGGCTCCTCGCCGGCGGGATAGCCGGTGGGCGACGTCGGGTCCGTGTTGAAGGCGCGCCGCGTGTTCGTGATGATGTCGTCCGGGAAGTTGAACACGGTGACGGTGCCGCTCGACGGATCCCTGAAGATGCGGATCTTGAACGCGTCCTTCACGTCCTGTTCCGACATGCCGACCGCGCGGAGACCGGTGATACCGAGATCGCGCACCTGCACACGGCCGGTACCCGAGAAGTCCCAGTTGCCGATGACCGCATTCAGCCACCGGTTCATGTTCGACCCGTAGCGCTTGTTGCGGCCGACGGGGATCTCGTAGATCCACGTGCCCTTGAACGCATGTGGAACGGCGTCGGTCTCGATGAAGATGCGATCGACGTGGAGATCCTGGAGCGACGAGCCCCAGCGCCGCGCGTAGGTGTAGTTGCCGGTGAACGTCAGGCCGCGCGAGAGGCGGCGGCGGACCTCCATCTGCAGCGAGTGGTACTTGCTGAACGCGCGCGCGAGGGTCACGTTGACGTTGTCCACGTCGGGGTTGAGCACGAGGAAGTTCGCCGGGAGCCCGGCGAGGAGCGCGTTGCGGCGCCAACCGCCGCTGTTGCCGGTCCACAGGTCGGAGGCCAGGTCTTCCGGATCGGGCTCGTACTGTCCGAGGTTGTCGACCCAGGTGGAGCTCCGCCACTGCGTCCCCGTGTAGGCGGCCGGATTGGTCGCCGCCGACGCGGGCTGCCCGAGCAGAAATGCCATGAAGATCGGCAGCGGCGTCGTCCCGGTCCCCGGCCCCATGTACGCAAACGTCCCGCCGCGGCCGGCGACGACATTGGCGACCAGGTTCGACTGCGCGCGCTTGAACTCGTCGAGTAGCCCGTTCTCGAAGATGTTCTCCGCGTTCCAGTTCTCCGTCGTCCACGCCTTGCGGTTGCGGTTGCCGACGTAGCGGATCTCGACCGCCGTGTCGCGGCCGAGCGAGCGCTGGAAGCCGACGGTCCACGACTGCGTGTACGGCGTCTCGACATCCGGGTCGAAGATGTTCATGTCGTTGCCGGCAGTGATCGACGCGAGAATCGGATAGTTCGGGGTCTTCGGGAACGAGGGCGGTCCGAGGCGTTCGCTCTCGCGGAACAGCAGCGGCCAGCCACGGCCCGGCTCGATCAGGTTGGCGTTGTTGTTGGTCCGGTTGCTGACGTTCGTCGTGCCGCCGACGTTGCCGCCGTACAGGCCGGTGAAGCGGTCCATGCGCTCGCGGTTGAACGCGACGGAGAACCCGCCGCGCAGCGTCGCCTGCTCGGGATCGCCGAGCAGCGAGCGCAGCCAGCCGTTCTGGACGTTCGGCCGCCAGGCGATGCCGACGTTCGGCGCGATGTTGTTGTAGTCGGTGTTGAACCCAGGGGCGCCGGGATCGTACTTCACGTACTGCGGGACGACGTTCGGCGCGGCGAGGTTGCCGGGCTGGAACAGGTTGCACCAGCGATCCCCCAGCCCTTGTCCGATGCCGGACTTACCACAGGCGTCGGTCTGCGTCACGGTCGACCACGTGTTGGTGATCGGCGTGAACGGGAACTGCAGCTCGTAGCGGGCGCCATAGTTGAGCGTGATGTTCGGCTTCATGCGCCAGGAATCCTGGGCGTAGAAACCGAGGCTGCGCATCCGCGAGATCTGATTGAGGTTCCCGAGGTAGACGTACTCGCCGTCGTTGTTGAGACGCGCGGTGCCACCGATCGACGTCACCCGGCCCGTCAGTAGCGCGTAGAGATGACGCGCCATCGACAACTGGTTCGTCGACGCTCCAGGGAAGAACGTCGTCGAGAACATCCCCCGTGCAGGATCGTTCGTCGTGTCGACGCCGAAACCGATCGTGGGAACGAGGTTGCGGCTGTTCTGGTTGTGCGTGATCTGGACGAACGTGCCGCCGAAGGTGAGCGAGTGCGTGCCCTTCAGCCAGCTCACGTTGTCGTCGATGTTCCAGTTCGTCGTGTTGCGCGGCTGCGGGTTGTTGACCGACGTCACGCCCGTGAGGTTGCTGAACTCGGTGTTGTTCGGCCCGCCGCCGAAGCCGAGGCTGAAGCCGGACTGGTTGTTGAACATCTCCGGCGATGTGTTCGTGTAGAAGTAGACCGGCGACCATTGCCAGCCGCTCGTCACCTCATTGACGAAATCCCGGCCCAGCGTGGATCGGAGCTTGATCGACCCGACGGTGCGATACGACCACTGCGTGCCGAAGTTGGTGAAATCGGCTCCCGGGAACCTCGTTTCGGCGTTGTTCAGGATGTCCGGCACCGAGTTGATCTTCTGCCAGTAGTAGGAGCCCGTCACGCGGTGCTTGTCCGTGACGTTGTAGTCCAGGCGCACCGTCGGCGCGTATTCGTCGCGTCGCGACTCGGTCTGGTAGACGAACCGCTGCGTGTTGATGAAGTTGGCCGGCGTCGAGAGCGTGCCGGTGATCGCGGTCGATGCGCGGATGCTGCTCAGGAGCCGCGCAACAGTCGGGTCGAGCGTCGAGGTCTGGCCCTGTGAGGTCGCCAGCGCCAGCATGTCGACGGTTCGCGTCGTCCCCCCGGCCGTGTAGGTGAACAGGCCGCGCGCGGCATTCTCGTTGAGGATCGTGCGCGTCCGCGTGGCCTCGGTCGGCTGGTAGAACTGCTCGTAGTTGACGAAGAAGAACGCCTTGTTGCGGCCGTCGAACAGTCCGGGGATGACGAGCGGCCCGCCGAAACGCGCGCCGGCCTGGTGCACGATGACCTCGTTGCGATCGAGGCCGTTGATCTTGTTGAAGAAGTAGTTCGAGTTGAGCGACGGATGGCGGAAATAGTCGTAGACGCTGCTCACGAAGCGGTTGGTTCCCGAGCGCGTCACGAAGCCGATCTGGACGGCACCGGCGCCGGCGCTGCCGGCTCCTGGCGTCGCGCCCGTCACGGTCACCTCTTCGATTGCATCCGGCCGCGGTGTGACCATCGAGAAGAAGCCGTCTCCCGACTGCAGCAGGTTGCTCGTGCTGACGCCGTCGATCGTGATGCTGATGGTGTTCTGCGGTAGCCCCATGATCGTCGAGCCGCGCGGCCCGCCCTGCGTCTCGACGCCCGGCAGGAAGGTGGTGAAGTAGAGCGTGTTGCGGGTGACGATCGGCAGGTCGTTGATCTGCTCGGAGGTGATCGTCGATGCCACCGTGGTCGACTGCGTCTGGACCAGTTCCGACCGCGCCTTCACCTCGACGGTCTCCGTGAGGTTGCCGACTTCGAGCGTGACCTTGACCTCGCCCGGACGCGACGCGAGCAGACGGACGTCGTTGACAACGGCCGTCTTGAAGCCTGCGAGCGCGACGGTCACCGTGTAGGTCGCCGGCTCGAGACCGGGAATCGAGAAGACACCCTCGGAGTTGCTGACCACTTCCAGCGTCACGCCGGTGGCGTTGTTCTTCACGACGACCGACGCCCCTGGAACCACACCGCCGGCCGTGTCAACGACCACGCCGGACAACGAAGACGTGGGACTGCCCTGCGCGAACGCCGGCTGCGCAAGGCCAATCACCACGAGGACGAGCAAGACGGATCGGGCTACACGTCGCATCATCCGAGTTCCCCCTCTCGAGAAGAAAGCGAGTTTCGTGCTGCTGGAGAGTCCCGGCGCCGGAAGGCGACGGTGATCGGCGCTACTCTACACTCGAGGCGGGGTGCTTTTCACCAAGTTCGGTGAATGGCGCCATAAGGGGGACGGCGGGCTGCTTCGCCAGCTCGATCAGCTCGACGTTGCGTTCATAGGACAGTCCGCCCGGAGCGGCCGCCGGTGGATAGCGATGTCCCGCATAGACGGGATACGCCTCGGTACGCAGGTGCGCCAGCATACTGTGCCCGTTGCGCGTCTCCCGTTCATGCCTGAGGGCGCTGATGTCGATCGGCCCCACCACGATCCGCTCCCCCGGGCCGGGCGACGCTTCCGCGATCATCCGTCCGTCGAAGTCCACGATCTGGCTGCCGCCCGGCCACGAGTACGGCGGGTAGTGCCGCAGGCTGGCCCCCTGGTTCGCCGCGACCACGTACGCGATGTTCTCGAGCGCGCGGCAGCGGTTGACGATCGTCCACCAGTTCATCGGCTCGGTCGCGCCCCAGGGATCCATGTAGGCGGACACGCGGACGAGGACTTCCGCGCCGTTGGCGGCAAGCTGACGCAGCGCTTCGGGAAACAGCCAGTCGTAGCAGATGGCGCAGCCGATCCGCCCGATCTCGGTCTCGACGACGGGAAAGAGCGGCTCGCCGTAGCCGTCGAGATCGTGCGGGCTGCTGTGAACTTCGTAGGGAATCCACGTGTTCACCTTGCGGTACTTCGCCAGGATCCCGTCCGGGCCGATGAAGCACGTCGTGTTGAAGACGACGCCAGGCCACCGTGCATCGCGCTCGATCATCGTCCCGCTCTGGATGAACACGCCGTGCTCGCGCGCTTTCCTGGTCAAGCGCTCGGTGTGCTCGTTGGGGATCTCGACGGCGAGCTTGTCGAGCAGTTCAGTGACGGTTGGAAACACCGGCGCAGCGTGCGCGAACTCCGGAAAGACGACGAGACGGACAGGAAGGAACGGCGCGGCGCCGGCAACCGCGGCGTCGATCATCGCCAGCATGCGATCCGTGTTCGCGCGCATCCCCGCACGATCGACCGGATTGGCCAGATCGGTCTGACATGCGGCGGCGGCGTAACGGATATGCATCATCGTCCCTGGTCCCTGGTCCCTGGTCCCTGGTCCTTGGTCCTTGGTGCTTTGGTCCTTGGTCCTTGGTCCTTGGTCCTTGGTCGGCCCTTGGCCTTTGGCCTTTGGCCTTTGGCCTTTGTCAGCGCGTCCCCTGCGCTTTCTTGCCGAAGGGGACGCGAGCCACGACGCCTTTGCCCTGCTGAATCGTGATCGTCTGGCCGGCGTCGGCCGGACCCGCGGATTCGATCCTGCCGTCGGGCCACTTCACCTCGACGTTGGTCACGCGCGCCGTGCGATCGAGCCCGAACGTGATCGGCAGCTCGTTCTGCGACAGATAGCTCGAGCCGGTCTTCACGTACATCCACGGCGACGTACCTGACGGCGCGACCACGCGCGCGGCCGCCCCGATGGCGTCGCGATTCGCGGCCGTGCCCGACAGCCGCACGCGCAGGCGCTGGCTGCGCTCGCCGCCGTCGTTTCGCAACAGCCGCGCCGGGCCGTTGTTCGTCGTCACCAGCAGATCGAGGTCGCCGTCGCCGTCGTAATCGCCGTAGGCCGCGCCCCGCGCGACCATCGGCTGCTGGAACGCCTTCCCCACTTTCGCGTTGACGTGCTCGAACTGCCGCTTGCCGAGATTCCGGAACAGGTGCGGCGGCTGAGCGTAGGTGATGCGCGGCTGCACGGCGTTGATATCGTCCGAGACGTGGCCGTTGGCCCCGAAGATGTCGAGCCGGCCGTCGAGATCGAAGTCGAAGAAGAAGCACGCGAATGTCAGCGACAGCAGCGTTGTTTTGCCGATCGTCGACCGCGGCGCTTCGTCGATGAAGAGCCCTTTGCCCTCGTTCTGATAGAGCGCCATCATCTCGTTCGAGAAGTTGCCGATGATGATGCTCTGACGGCCCGAGCCATCGTAGTCGGCGGCGTCGACGCCCATGCCCGCGCGCGCCACGCCCGCCTCGTTGAACGCCACGCCGGCCGACATGCCGATGTCGGCGAACGTGCCGTTCTTCCGGTTCTCGTAGAGCCGGTTCGGCTGCGTGTCGTTCGCGACGAACAGGTCCATCCACCCGTCGCCGTTGTGATCGACGAGCGCCACGCCGAGCGCCTTGGCGGACGGATCGTGAACGCCCGCCTTCTGCGTGACGTCCTCGAACGTGCCGTTGCCGCGTTGATGGTAGAGGACTCCGCTCTGGCCTTTGTAGGACTCCGGCGTGCAGTAGGACTTCGTCTTTCCGTCGAGCGTGCAGAACAGGTCCTTCTCTGGCGTCCACTCGACATAGTTCGCCACGTAGAGGTCCAGGCGCCCGTCCCGGTCGTAATCGAAGAACGCGGCGCTCGTCGAGAAGCCCGGATTGCCGACGCCGGCCGCATCCGTCACGTCGGTGAACTTCAGGCCGCCGCCGTTGCGGAACAGGCGATTCTTGCCGAGCGCCGTGATGTAGATATCGGTGTCGCCGTCGTTGTCGTAGTCGGCGGCGGTGACGCCAAGGCCGTAGAGCGGTACCGCCAGCCCCGCGCGCTCCGTCACGTCGGTGAAGGTGCCGTCATGGTTGTTGCGATACAACGCCGTCAGCGAGCGCTTCGCGGGACGCCCTGGAAATGTCGACGAGTTGACGAGCAGGATGTCCTGCCAGCCGTCACCGTCGGCATCGAGAAACGCGCCGCCGGATCCCATCGTCTCCGGCAGGTACTTCTTTCCGAACCCGCCGTTCTCGTGCTTGAAGCGGACGCCCGCCGCCTGCGTGACGTCGGTGAACACAGGCGTCGCGCTTTGAGTCGACGCCGAGGGCGGCCACACGATGGCAGCCGCCGCAAGGACCATCAGGGCGAAGAAACGTTTCATGGCTTGTACTTCGAGGTCTGCGCCCCGCGGCCGGAACGGAGCGCAAGCGTAGTGGAGGCCGCTTGGCGGGGTGCAGGGGTCCCCGCCATCCAAGAAAGATGTTCGTGAATGGCCTGGCGCTCGTTGTTGTCGTCGGGATGCAGCTGCCGATACGGGCCGGTAATCGACTGCGCGGATTCGTCAGCCTTGAAGCGGCGGTACAGCGTCTCGGCTCTCTCCGCGAGCTCCGTCTGGCCGAGCCCTCGATAGCAGAGCATCAGGTTGTAGTGTGCCTGGAGATCCTCGGGATCTATCGAGAGCACCTGCTGGAAGGCCTGCACCGCCTGCTCGTATTCCCGCTGCAGGAACAGCGTTCGTCCCAGCTGGTTCTGGACGACGCGATCGCGCGGATATTTCGAGGCGGCCTTGCGGAAGTGCCACACGGCATCTTCGTAGCGCCCGAAGCTCTTGAGCACCGAGCCGAGGAAGAAATGCGTCTTCGCCAGCTCCGGATCGATCGCCAGCGCCCTGCGAAGCATCTGGTCGGCGCCGGTCATGTTGCCTTCCTGAATGCGCGCGCGCGCGACGTTGACCCAGCCGTCGGCGTAGCCGGGCTCCATCTGCGTCACCTTCAGGAACGCCGCCTCTGCGCCCTTCAGATCGCCCTGCAGCAGCAGCCCGATGCCGTAGTCGTTCCACCGCTCGCGCACGGAGGCGTCGAGGAACTCGGCCTTCTCCGGCACCGCCGTTCCCTTCGGCACGACGCGGAGCGCCGCCTCGGAGCGCGCCATCACAGTCGTGGGGATGTCCGGGATCGCCTTGATGCCTCCGGACACCTTCGACGTGTCGCCCGTGAACACCCATCGCCCGTCGTCATAGCTGCGGCCGACCGCTGGCTGCGGCTGCGAGGGGTCGCGGACGCCGGCGAACGCCCACTGCGTGTTCCACCACATGAACTTGCGGTAGTTCACCTTCGCGCGCAGCGTGATCGTGCCGCTGGCATCGTCCGGAATGCGCATCCGATAGTGAACGGTGTCGGCCGCGCCCGGCGGAATCAGGCGGACGTACGCGACAGAGCGCGCGGCCCAGGCGTTGCGCTTATTGATCACGTTGCCGTGCTCGTCGATGAGCAGCGAGCGGTAGAAGTGCGCGCCCGGCTCGACGGGTCCTTTCCCGCCATCTTCGACCGCGCCGCTGTGAAAGACGGTGCGTCCCTGCTCGTCCACGGCGTCTAGCTCGACCCAGACGTCGAACGCATCCACGGTGCCGCCCGGAAAGAAGTGACCGACCTTCCGCGTGCGGACGACGACTTCGAGGCGGATCGACTCGCCCGCCCTGACCACCGCGTCGACCTTGCCGAGCGGCCCGACGACCGCTGCCGGCGGCGCGATGAACCCCTGGCGCGCGCCGAAGGTGATCGACTCCTCGCCGACGGCGAACGTGCTCGCGATGTCCTGCTCGGCCGACTTCACGACGCGGCCGCCCGCCGCGCTCTCCTCGCCTCGCACGAAGCCGAAGATGTCAACCGAGATCTGGCCGTCCTGCAGGAACTTCTGCGTGATCCGGAGCTGCTCGCTGTGGCCGTTGACGAAGGGCAGCGCGGTGTTCGCCGCCGGGAACCGGTGCGACTTGACCTTGCCGTTCTTTGCCGCCGGATCGTTCGACTCCACGAGCGGCATGTGGCAGTCGGCGCACTTCTGCGATTTCGGCGGGTAATAGAACGAGCGCGCGCCCTCGCCCGAGACGCCGGAGGCCTGCCAGTTGTCGTAGTCGTTGAAGCCGCGGAACCAGCGGTACGAGTTGACCGGCACGTCGAGATGCACCTTGTGGCACGACGAGCAGAAGTCGGCCGTCTGTTCGCGATGGAACGGCTTCAGGAAGACCTTCTTGTGCGGCTCGGGATCGAGCATCAGCAGCCGATCGTGCGCGAACGCGAGGAGCGGGTTCTCGCTCGCCGCGAGGTCGTGCAGCGGCGGGTACTCGATGACGAAGTCGCCCTGCCCCATCGTGCTGCCGACGTGCGAAATGGAGTGGCACGACGTGCAGGCCAGGCCGGCCTGCGCTTCAGGCGTGTCGATCTGCTCCTTGATCGGCCGCTCGAACCGGCCGTTGAAGAACACCGCGTGGTCGTGGCAGCCCGCGCACCACTTCGATGGCTGCGTGCCGACGACGTCCTGCATGTACTCGATCGATTTCCGGTACCACTGGTTGTTGAACGACGAGAAGTGATGCGCCGACTCGTTCCACTGGTCGTAGATGTCCTTGTGGCACCGCTCGCACGACTTGCTCGTCAGGAAGAAGTTGGCCGGAATCAGGCCGTTGACGTTCGTGTTCGCCGAGGACGGGAAGAACGGGCTGTCCTTGCCCGGCCCTTCCTCTTCCATCTTCGCCGGCGCCCAATCCGGGTTGACGATCCGATGCATGTCGCGCTCCGCGGCGCGCTCGCGTACGGCAACCGTCGACGGTCCACCGACGACGAGCAGCACGATGCCGGCGAAGATCGCGTGCGCCGGACGGATGCCTCGCGCCCGGCGGATCGCGGCGGCCGCCATCAGACCGAGCGCGAGAACGGCGCCGGCACCGGTCACGCCGATGTGCGCCAGCAACAGCCAGCGGAATTTCGTCGTGGTGCCGGTGATCGCCAGCGCGACGCCGAGCAGCGCCCCCAGCGCCAGCAGACCGATGGCCGCGAGCGTCGCGGCGTCGAAGGTGCCGCGGCGCGGCCACGCCCAGCGCGCGCCGGCGACCATGAGCGCGAGCCCGAGCGCCACGTGCAGCGCGACGTTCGTGTAGTAGAAGAGCGATGGAGTGGCGAACGCCGCGAGATAGACGCTGTTGACCAGCAGCAGCGCGCCACCAATCTTGAGAGACGCCGACAAGCGATCCATGGAGAGAGGACCCCTGAACTTGTGGTGAGTGCACCCGTGAGCCGGACAAAGACTACCGCATTCCGGCGCCTTCTTGTAGGGTGTGAGCCCGATTGGCCGTAAGAGCCGTCCAGGATTCCTCGACGCCGCTGGGCCATCGGACGATGACGCGCTGTACGGCTGAGGCGTCGCCCAGACCGAAGTGCAGCCGGAGGTCGTTCTGCGAGTAGTAGCTGCCGCCGCCGCGGACCTCCTGGCGCTGCTCGCCGTCCGCCGTGATGACGCGCGCGAGCGCGCCGATCGCGCTACGGTTGGAGCGCGTGCCGGCCAGCTTCAGCGTGATCCAGTGTCCTGGCGATATCCGATCGACCCGGAACAGATCCGGCGTGTCGTGGACGTTGTTGACGACAACGTCGACGTCGCCGTCGTTGTCGAAATCGGCGAATGCCGCGCCTCGCGCGGCCTTCGGCGTCGTGACGGGCGCGCCGAGACGCGACGTCACGTCGGCGAATCTGCCGCTGCGCAGGTTGCGATAGACCACCTTCGGCTGCCGGTAGCCGGCCTCGGATTTCAACTGGTCCACTTCCGGGTAGACGTGGCCGTTGGCGAGAAACAGGTCGAGCCACCCATCCAGATCGAGATCGACGAAGCTGACGCCCCAGCCGAGCCAGCGCGTGTTCACACCGAGGCCGCTCGCGAACGTTCGATCCTCGCAGGTGCCCTTGCCGGTGTTGCCGTAGAGCGTCGACGTGTCACCGGCGAAGTTCGTCTTGAAGACATCCATCGTCCCGTTGCGATCGTAGTCGCCGACCGCGACACCCATGCCGGCCTGCGGCCGGCCGTCCTGGTTGAACGCACAGCCTGCCTCGGTGCCGATGTCGGTGAATGTGCCGTCGCGATTGTTGCGATATAACGCGCTGGCAGTCGAATCGTTCGCGACGTAGACATCGACCCACCCATCCCCGTCGAAATCGAGCGTCGATACGCCGAGGCCGTAGACTCCTTTCGCGCTCGCGACGCCCGACGCGGCGGAGACGTCGGCAAACGTACCGTCGCCGCGGCTGCGATAGAGCACGTTGGTGCTGCCAGGCAGCCCCGACGGGCCGCAGGCGACCGGCAGCCCCTTGTAGCGGCACAGCCCAGACGACGGCAGCGGCGTGTTGGCGAGATCGAGATCGACGTAGGTGGCGACGAACAGATCGAGGCGGCCGTCGCGGTCGTAGTCGAGAAACGCGCAGCCGGCGCTCCAGCGGCGACGATCGTGCGTGAGCCCCACGCGCGCCGTCACGTCCTCGAACGTGCCGTTCTCCTGGTTGCGATAGAGACGGTTCTGACCCCAGTACGTCACGAACAGGTCGTCGCGGCCGTCGTTGTCGTAGTCGGCGACGCACGCCGCCTGCCCCCAGCCGCCGTGATTCAACCCGGCGCGAATCGTGACGTCCTCGAACGTACCATCGCCTCGATTGCGATAAAGGTGATTCGCAGCTTCCGGGCCCCCCGCCTCGAGCGTGCTGCCGTTGACGAGGAAGATGTCCGTCCAACCGTCCGCGTCGTAGTCGAGCACGGCCACGCCCGTGCCCGTCGTCTCGATCAGGTACGTGTTCGTGCCCTGTTTGCCGTAAATCGTCTTCGCCGTCAGCCCCGCCTGCTGTGCGATGTTCGTGAACGAGAACCCAAGCCCCGCCGCCTTCGCGCTTCGCGCTTCGGCGCCCACGCCGGCTCCCCGGCCCCCCGGCTCCCCGGCTCCCCGATGGATCCACACGCTGTCGGCGAGCGGCGGTGCGCCTTTCACCGTAGCGATGATTGCAAGGCGCGACTGCTCCCGCGGCATCCCCACCGCTTTGCCGATCTCGTGCATCGCCGGCCGCGCCTCGTTGTGCAGGAACACGCCGCCCGGCGCCAGCATGGCCGCGATGTTGCTCATCGCGAGCATCAACTGCACGTCGTCGAAGTACGGCAGGATGTTCGTCGCGATCGCGAGATCGAACGGCTCGCCGGTGAGCCGCTCGGTGACGATGTCGAGCGGCTCGGCCCTCAGAACGCGCGCGACACGCGGGTTGACGCGAATGCCGTCTCTCGTGCGCTCACCGAGCCGTGCGCCCAACTGCTCGAAGTAGCCGCGAAAATCCTGCGACAGCGAGACGGAGCCGCTGTCGCGAATCTCCGGGGCGAGCCGCAGCACCGGCGGCGTCTTCTGCGAGTGGCGGAGATGGTCCACCACGCGTGGATTGATATCCGCTGCGACAACCTGGAGATCGGTGGCACTCGAAAGTCCCAGGCCGATCAGCGCGTCGATGACAGCCCACGGCTGGTAGCTCTCGGGGGCGCGCGCGTCGTCGAAGCCGGTTCGCGGCGCGAGATCGAGGCCTGGCCCGACGATCAGCACGCGCCGGATCCGCCGTTCGGGCTCGAGCGCCTTCAGCACGGCGAGGCCCTCGTGCACGAGGAATCCCGCCTCGACGGCGGTGTCGGTGCTGAGCCCGCGCGTGCGATACAGCGCTGCGACGGCGTCGGCCGGGTCCATCGATTTCTGCGCGACGAACTCCTTTTCGTAGACGAACTTCATCACGCGCGCGTACTCGGCGAGCAGCGCCGCCTCGCGCGTGTTGCGGTCGGGGAACGCAAACGCCGCTAGCTCGCGAAAGTACGCGAGCCGCTCATCGTCTGCTTTCCTGGAGTCCAGCGCGCGCAGAAACGCGGCCGCCCGCGCCTTGGCGTCGTCAGGCACGCCGCCGGAGCCGACGAACGCTTTCGCGCTCAGCGCCGGCTCGATCGGCGGCAGTTTCGTGAACCGCGTGGATTGGAGGATGTAGAAGATCAGGTGATCGAGGTCGCCCTCGCGAACCCGCCGGACGTTCTCTTGTGCGATGCGATCGACGTAGGAGGCAAACGCGTCGCGCGTGATGCCGCGTGCCTCGAGCCACGAATGCAGCGGCGCAGCATCGTCCCACATGATGCGCCGCGAGACACTCTGGCCCTGAAGCAAGAGGGCGAAGCATCCGCAGAAGAGCAAACAGACACGCGCGGCCACGTCTTATTGTGCCGCACGTTTGCGGCCCAGAGACAAACAGGGCTCGGCCGCCGCTCGAACGAGCAGCGACCGAGCCCCGAACCGCTAACCACGAACCCGATCAGCGATCAGCGAACCGCGATCAGCGATCAGCGATCAGCGATCAGCGATCAGCGATCAGCGATTAGAACATCAAGCGGAATCCCATCTGCACGAAGCGCTGGAAGCCCGATTGCCCTGTGGAGTTCCGGTTGATACGGCCGAAGTCCGCCGACGATGTGCTCTGGTTGTACTGACGCTCATCGTACTGCGGGCTATTGAGCAGATTGAACGCCTCGAGACGCACCTGGAGCCGAATGCGATCCGTAATCCGCGTCGTCTTCGCGAAGTTCACGTCGAGCATGAACATCTGAGGCCGGCGGAACTCGTCGTAACGGGACATCGCGGTGCGCCGCTGGAAGTTCTCGCGAATCAGGAAGAACGGCTGCGTGCAGCCGTAAGCGTTCGAAACGGACAGCAGATCGTAATTGCCTGTCGTCGCGTTGCGCTGGCCGACGCACGGCTTCACGCCATAAATGAACTGCCCATCCTTCTTGCCTGGCAGCGCGATCTCGTCGAGACTGACGCCGGGTGCCAGATCGACGTTGCCGGGCATGTCCCACGGCTGGCCGGTCTGGAAGACCATCATCGGCGCCATCGACCAGCCGCCCAGGAGTCCCTTGAGGCCTCGCTCGCCGCGGAACCAGGGCATCTCCCACACGCCCGACGCGGTGATGCGGTGCTCGCGGTGCGCGTAGTAGGGCCCCTCGTTCAGGAGTCCCGCCACCGCGTCCACATAACCGCCAATCTCAGTCCACCGGGGCACCCATGTGTAGCTGGCGTTGATGGTGATGCCCTTCGTGAAGCGCTTGTTCGCGACGAACTGGGCGGAGTCGTAAATGAGCTTGCCGACGTTGTTCTGATTCTGGGTGATGCCGCCGAACGCCGGGAACGGGCGACTCAGTTCGAAGCGCGAGAGGTTGGCGTTCGTGAATCGCGTCGTCCCCTCGAAGCCCGCGACGCCGCGGAACGGGTTCGGGAGCTGTTGATCGCAGAACGAGCGGCTGCCGCCGAGGGTGACGTCGCACTGCGCCTGGAACGCCGCCGACGGTTCGTTGATCGCGCCGAAGCCGACTTCCAGATCGTAGCTGCGGCTTCCCGCATACGTGGCCTCGAGAGAGATCTGCCACGGCAGCTCGCGCTGAATGCCTGCGGAGAACTGGTGGACGTTCGGCACGACGAAGTCGGGGTTCGAATAACTCAGGCCCCGGCCGAGGAAGGTCAATGCCCCCAGCGAACTGCCCGGGGGCTGCAGAATTCCGTCGGGCCATGGGTTCGACAGCGCATAGGTCGGCGTGCGGCCGCCGTCGAACGAGCTGATCACCCCCGTCGAGAGGCTGAACCCCTGGTTGTTGCCCTGACTCGTCGGGTTGAGGAAGTACTTGCCGTAGCCGCCTCGAACAACGGTCTTGTCGTTCAGCGAGTACGCCATACCGACTCGGAACTGGTAGTTGTTCTTGTCCAGCCTCCATGGAGTTTTCGGGGCACCGTCCACACCGACAAACCTGAGCCCACCCATCACCTGCTGGCCGACGCGCGCCGAGACCGGATTGACGATCGTCGGGTCGAACGCGTAGTTCAGCATGTTGTCCGCTTCCGACACGGGACCGTTGATGTCCCAGCGGAAGCCGAGGTTCAGCGTCAATTTGTTGTTGACCCGCCAGTCGTCCTGGATCCAGGGCGCCACGAACAGCCACTGGTAGTGCGGCTTCGGGTTGACATCGACGCTGCCGCCGCTCGTCGCGCCCAGCAGGAAGGTGGCGAAGCCGTTGCCCTCGAGCTCGCTGTTGCTGTTCAGCGTGCGGCGGGTGAACTGTCGGCTGTGCGAGATGTTGCCGCCGCCGTTGTTGTAGTTCTCGTTGAAGACGTTGGTCGACCGGATATCGAGACCACTGCGGACGTTGTGCTTGCCGCGGGTCAGCGACACGTTCGGCTGAATCGAGAAGTTGCGGTTCCGGTTCGGCGCGTTGCCGCGCGACAGGGTGATGAACTCATCGACGTTGACCACCGGGAAGACGCCGCCGATCGCCTTGGCGGGGAACTGGTCGACGAGGCTCTTGGGCCAGAACTCCGTCGCATCGAACCCGAGGGCGTACTGGGAGTAGCTCCACTCCAGGAAGTAGGTGTAGCTGCCGCGCAGATTGAAGACGGTGCCCGGTCCGAAGATGTGCACCCAGTCGCCGACGAGCGCGCGGTTGGCGCGCCACAGCGGCAGCTGGCCGCCCTGACCGGGACCGCTGCGGATGGCGTTGCTGCCGCGATTGCCGATCTCGTTGCGCTTGTTTTCGCCCCACCGGAAGAAGGCCCGGTCGTTCGCGCCGAAGTTGTGGTCGACCTTGCCGACCCAGTTCCAGAACAGGTCGCGGTTGAAGTGCGCGGCCCATTCGAGGTTCTGCTGCCACGGCGCCACGCCGGCCGTCGTGGTGTTGGGATCCGGCCAGTACTTCATGATCGCCCGCGCCGTCTGGTTGATGCGGTCAGGCGGGATGATGTTGCCGGGGAACGGATCGCGGGTCCAGACGCCGTTGACGTCGCGTCCGGTCGCCGGATCGTAGATGACGATCTGTCGTCCCGACGCATCGACGAGACCGCTGAAGTCGCCGTTCTTCATCGCCGGCGTCGGCACCGTGCCGAAGAGCGGCGCCGGCGTGCCTTCCCGGTACTTCTCGCCATTGAACAGGAAGAACGTCTTGTTCTTGAAGATCGGACCGTCGACGCTGAACCCGTACTGATCGATGTACTGCTCGGTCTTCGGTTTGTTCTGCGAATTGAGGATGAACGAGTTGGCGGCGAGCGCCTTGCGCCGCATGAAGTCGTAGCCGACGCCGTGGAACGAGTTGGTGCCGGATTTGAGCGACATGTTGACCACGCCGCCGGCGGTGCGGCCGTACTGCGCGTCATACGAGTTCGTGGCAATTCTCATTTCCTGCACGGCTTCTGCCGGCGGCACGTAGGCGATGTTGTTGCCCCCCTGGTTGGCGTTGTTCGGCGCGCCGTCGAGCAGGAACTCGTTGTTGCGGTTCGACCCGCCGTTCATCGACCAGTCGGCGAGCGCGCCATTGTCGAACGGACGGAGGTAGATCGCCTGCGCGTTGTAGTTGACGCCGGCCACGAGCGGAACGAGGGCCATCGGGCTGCGCGACTGGAGCGGCAGCTCGGCGATACGGGCCTGGTCGATGACGGTGCCGCGGTTGGCATTGCTCGTCTCGAGCAGTGGCGTCTCGGCGGTGACCGACACTTGCTCGGTGATGCCGCCGACGGCGAGCTGCAGGTTGATCGTCGCCGTCTGTCCGACCTGCAGCACGAGGCCGCTGCGCACGTGCTTGGTGAAGCCGGTCAGTTCAGCCGTGAGGGAGTAGGTCCCCGGCCGCAGGAACGGAATCGTGTAGTTGCCTTCGGCGTTGGTGACCGCCGTGGCCATTTCGTTCGTCTCGGTGTTCGTGACGGTGACGGTGGCGCCCGGAAGCGCGCCGCCGTTGGAATCGACGATCTGTCCCTTGATGGTTGCCCGGAACTCCTGCGCACCGGCGCTGCCGGCTGCCAGCAGCACTGCGGCACAGAGCGCTGCCAGGCGCACTTGCAGTTTCGTCATCTACATCCCCCTGCGTAAAACGTGCAAACCGACGGACACCGCCTACTTTAGCGGTGTAGTGCGGTGTCCGAGAGGTTATACAACCCGCGGAGGGGGTGAGACAACTCCAAACGGAGGTGCCTGGACCCAGGTCCCAAGTCCCTGGTCCCTGGTCACGCGTCCCGGGTCCCGGATCCCGGGACCAGGGACGAAGGGCCAGGGACCAGGGACCAGGGTCCAGGGACTAGGGACCCAGCGTCAGAACATGAGCCGGAACCCGAGCTGCACGAAGCGCTGGAAGCCCGACTGCCCGGTGGTGTTGCGGTTGATGCGACCGAAGTCCGCCGACGTCGTGGACGTATTGTATTGACGCTCGTCGTACTGCGGGCTGTTGAGGAGATTGAACGCCTCGAGACGCACCTGCAGGCGCAGGCGATTGGTGATCCGCGTCGTCTTGGCGAAGTTCACGTCGAGCATGAAGAGCGAGGGCCGGCGGAACTCGTCGTAGCGGAACATCGCGGTGCGGCGCTGGAACGCCTCGCGGATCAGGAAGTATGGCTCCGTGCAGCCGTACGCCTGCGAGACGGAGATCAGCGCATACGTACCGTTCGACTGCCGCTGGCCGATGCACGGCTTCACGCCGTAGATGAACTGGCCGTCCTTCTTGCCTGGCAGCGCGATCTCGTCGAGGCTCACGCCCGGCGCGAGGTCGACGTTGCCGGGCATGTCCCACGGCCGGCCCGACTGGTAGACCAGCATCGGCGCCATCGACCAGCCGCCGAGGAGTCCTTTGAGACCCCGATCGTCGCGGAACCAGGGCATCTCCCACACGCCGGACGCCGTGATGCGATGCTTCCGGTGCGAGAAGTACGGGCCGTCGTTCAGCAGACCCGAGACCGAGTCCACGTAGCCGCCAATCTCGGTAAACCGCGGCACATACGTGTAGCTGGCGTTGACGGTGACGCCCTTCGTCAATCGCTTGTTCGCCACGAACTGCGCCGAGTCGTAGATCAGTTTGCCGATGTTGTTCTGGTTCCTGTCTATTTGACCGAACGCGGGGAACGGGCGATTCAGTTCGAACCGCGACAGCCGCGGATTCGTGAACCGTGTCGTCCCCTCGAAGCCCGGCACGCCAAAGAACGGGTTCGTCAGCTGCTGGTCGCAGAACGAGCGGCTGCCGCCCAGGGTGACGTCGCACTGCGCCTGGAACTCCGCCGATGGGTCGTTGTAGGCACTGAAACCGACTTCGAGATCGTAGCTCCGGCTTCCCGCGTAGGTTGCTTCGAGGTTGATGCGCCACGGCAGCTCGCGCTGCACCCCCACGGAGAAGTGGTGCACGCTCGGCACGACGAAGTCGGGGTTGGAGAAGTCGGGGCCGCGACCCAGGAAGGTGAGCGGGCCCAGCGAGCTTCCCGGCGGCTCCAGGATCCCGTCCGGCCACGGGTTCGACAAACCGTAGGTCGGATTACGGCCGCCGTCGGTCGACGCGATGTAGGGCGTTGACAAGCTGAACCCGGCATTGTTCCCCTGGCTCGTCGGGTTGAGGAAGTACTTGCCGTAGCCAGCGCGGAGCACGGTCTTGTCGTTGAGGGAATAGGCCGTGCCGACCCGGATCTGATAGTTGTTCTTGTCAAGCTTCCATGGGCGTTTCGGCGCGCCGTCCACGCCGGCGAAGCGGATGCCTCCCATCACTTGCTGACCGACGAGCGCCGACACCGGGTTGACGATCGTCGGGTCGAACGCGTAGTTCAGCATGTTGTTCGCTTCCGTCACCGAGCCGTTGATGTCCCAGCGGAAGCCGAGGTTCAATGTCCACCGGTTGTTGACGCGCCAGTCGTCCTGGATCCAGGGCGCCATGAAGAACCACTTGTAGTGCGGCTTCGGGTTGACGGCGACGCTGCCGCCGTTGGGCGCGCCGAGCAGGAAGGACGCGAACGCGTTCCCTTCGAGCACGTTGGTGCTGTTCAGCGTGCGCTCCGTGAAGTCGCGGCTGAACGTCAGCAGGCCACCCGAGTTGTTGTAGTTCTCGTTGTAGACGTTGGTCCACCGCATGTCGAGGCCGCTGCGGATGTTGTGCGCGCCGCGGGTCAACGAGACGTTCGGCTGGAGCGAGTAGTTCCGGTTGCGGTTGGGACTCGTGCCGCGCGAGAACTGCTCGAAGTCATTGATCTCGATGCGTGGGAACAGGCCGCCGAGCGCCTTGGCGGGAAACTGGTCGACGAGGCTCTTGGGCCAGAACTCGGTCGCATCGAAGTCGAACGCGTGGACCGACTGGCTCCACTCGAGGAAATACGTGTAGCCGCCGCGCAGGTTGAAGACGGTCCCGGGGCCGAAGATGTGCACCCAGTCACCGACGATGGCGCGGTTCGCCCTGACGAGCGGCAGCTGACCGTCCTGGGCGGGACCGCTGCGGACGGCATTCCCCCGGTTGCCAATCTCGTTCCGTTCGTTCTCGGCCCAGCGGAAGAAGCCCCGGTCGTTCGCGCCGAAGTTGTGGTCGACTTTCCCAACCCAGTTCCAGAACAGGTCCCTGTTGAAATGGCTGGCCCACTCCAGGTTCCGCTGCCACGGCGCCACAGAGGGGTCGACATTGTTCGGGTCCGGGATGTAACGCATGATCGCGCGGGCCGTCGGGTTGATGCGATCCGGCGGAATGATGTTGCCGGGGAACGGATCCCGCGTCCACACCCCGTTGACATCGCGGCCGGTGGCCGGATCGTAGATGACGATCTGTCGTCCCGACGCATCCACGAGACCGCTGAAATCGCCGTTCTTGAACGCCGGGGTCGGCACCGTGCTGAACAACGGGGCCGGCGTGCCTTCCCGGTACTTCTCGCCGGTGAACAGGAAGAACGTCTTGTTCTTCCAGATCGGACCGTCGACGCTGAACCCGTACTGATCGATGTACTGGTCGGTCTTCGGTGAATTGCGCGAGTTGAGCAGGAACGAGTTGGCGGCCAGGGCCCTGCGGCGCATGAAGTCGTAGCCGACGCCGTGGAACGCGTTCGTCCCCGACTTGAGCGACATGTTGACGACGCCGCCGGCGGTGCGGCCGTACTGCGCGTCATAGGTATTGGTGGCGATCTTCATTTCCTGCACCGCTTCGGCCGGAGGCACGTAGGCGATGTTGTTGCCGCCCTGATTGGCGTTGTTCGGCACGCCGTCGAGCAGGAACTCGTTGTTGCGGTTCGTCCCGCCGTTCATCGACCAGTCGGCGAGCGCACCGTTGTCGAACGGACGGAGATAGATCGCCTGCGCGTTGTAGTTGACGCCGGCGACGAGGACGACGAGCGCCATCGGGCTGCGCGACTGCAGCGGCAGCTCGGCGATGCGTGCCTGGTCGATGACGGTGCCGCGCATCGCGTTGTTGGTTTCGAGCAGCGGCGTCTCCGCGACAACCGACACTTCCTCGGTCAGGCCGCCGACCGAGAGCTGCACGTTGATGGTCGCGTTCTCGTTGACCTGCAACACGAGCCCCTGGCGCACGTGCTTGGTGAAGCCGGCGAGCTCCGCTGTCAGGGTGTAGGACCCGGGGCGGAGGAATGGGATCGTGTAGTTGCCTTCGGCGTTGGTCGTCGCGGTGGCGACCTCGCTGGTCTGGACGTTCTGCACCGTGACGGTGGCGCCCGGCAGCGCGCCGCCGCTGGAGTCGACGATCTGCCCTTTGATCGTCGCGCGGAATTCCTGCGCGCGGACGGCGCCGGCCAGGGCCAGCAGGACCGCCGCGAGGACGGCGCTTCGCACGTGCTTGCTCGACATCGATTGACCTCCCGACGGTCGTAAGCGCTTACATCTTCGAGGGCACCAGCCAGTACAGGTACAGGGCTAGTGTATATCGCGAAGGTTATACAACCGGCGGAGGGCCGGTGCAAGCGATCAGGGCATTCGCCGGGGCGGGACGAGGCTGGGATTGAGCTGGCGGGCTCGCCCGAAGGCGGCGTCCGCGTCGGCGGCGCGGCCGAGCGCCTGCAGCGCGCGGCCCATCTGGTAGTGCGCGGGCGCGTAGGCGTCGAACACGGCGATGGCGCGGCGGAGGGATTCGAGCGCGCCGGCGGCGTCGCCCGCTTCGAGCTTTTCGGTGCCGGCGGCGGTCAGGGTACGCGCCTGCCGCTCCTGCGCGTTGCGACGGCGCAGGCGCTCGGCCTCCTCGAAGTGCGGCCGCGCCGCCGCTTCGTCACCGCCCGCGCGCAGGACGCGGGCCAGCGTGTCGTGCGCGCCTGGGAGATCCGCCCGCAGCGCCAGGGCCCGACGCAGCGATGCGGTGGCGGCCGCGAGATCCCCCTGCAGGTGCAGCACGGAACCGAGCGTGTAATGGGCGTGCGCGTGGTCCGGCTGCGCGGCGATCGCCGCGCGCAGCGCCGCCACGGCGCGATCGAACTCGCCGCGGTGGCGCAGCATGACGCCGAGGGAGTAGTGCACCTCGGCGCGTGGATCGATCTCGACGACGCGCTGGAGCTCGGCGATCGCGTCGTCCGTGCGATCGACCCGGTTCAGCGCGAGTGCCAGGTTGTAGCGCGCGAGTGCGTGCCGCGGCGCGGCGTCGAGCACGCGGCGGAAGGTGGCGATCGCGGCTTCCACGTCCGGCTCGGACTGCGCCAGGCCGAGCGTGAACAGCCGCTCGGGATCGCCGGGATTGGCGGAGAGCTCCGTCCGCGCGCGCTCCACCGCCTCGCGTCCTCGACCTGCCTTCACCAGCGCGAGGACGAGGTTGTTGGACGCGCGCCGGAACGCGGGACGCGCGGCGAGCGCCTGCTTGTATGCGTCGATCGCCGCGTCGAGCGCGCCGAGCCGCTCGAGCGCTTCACCAAGCCGGTTGTGGATCTCCGCATTTGCGGGATCGCGGCCCGCGGCTTCCCACAAACGGGAGAGCTCAGTCGCCGCGTTCCGTTCCGGTTGCGGCGCGGGGACAAGGACCAACGACCAAAGGACCAAGGGCCAAACTGTCACAATCACCAAAGACCAGGGACCACGACCAAAGACCAAGGACCAAGGACCAAGGACCAAAGACCAGGGACCAGGGACCAGGGACGAGGGACTACTTGAGCTCCACTTCAATCACCCTTACCGGTGTTTTGCCGATGTTCGTCGGCTCGTGCGAGACATTGGCATCGCGGAACCCGACGCCGCCCGCGTCGAGCTTGGCCGTCTCGGTCTTGCCGTCCGGATACCTGAAGACGAGCGTGCCTCCCTGGATGACCACGCCCACGTGCGCCAGTTCGTGCGTGTGCATCGCGCTCGTCCCCGGCGCGAAGGTCACGTCCTTGACGCGCACGCGCGCGTTCTCCAGGACGACCTTCGACGAGTTCGCCGAGGGGCCCGCCTGCGGCGGATTGTCGATCGCCTGCACGCGCGGCGCGCCGGCCAAGAACAGTGCCGTCGCGACGATCCCGACGAAGATCCCCACCGCAAAACTCGCAAGATGCTTCTTCATGACGCTACTCCAACTGGTTTGAACCGCCCACACCGGAAAACGCCGAGGTGGCCGAGGACGCTGAGGCCGCCGAGGGATCAAGGTCACGCGCCAGATACCGCAGCGGTCGCGCCGCGCCTGCGGCGCGGTATGGATCGCGAGGAGGGCGGAATCAGAAGCGCGTGAGTGGTTTCAGACGTGCTTCTGATTCCCCCCTCCTCGCGATCCACCACGCCGGCCCGCAGGGGCCGGCGCGCGACCGCTCTGAGGCTCCAAGTCGTCGCGATCTCTCGGCGCCCTCGGCGATCTCGGCTTTCTCTGCGTTTACCTGCCGCGCCAGAGGCGCGACCATGCCCCGAGCAGCGCGACGCCACGTTATTTGAAGCTGACATCATACGTGCGACCCGCGGCAGCGTCGAACACGGCCACGTCGCCGTCGACGCGGACCGCGACGTCTGCACCGCCGCTGCGAATGGCCGCCACGCGCTGACCGCTCGGAATCCGCAGACGATGCGTCCCGGCGACCTTGCACTTCAGCGTCGCGCGCACCGCTCGGCCGCCCTCCCACTCGAGATCGACCTCCACCCCTCCGCGCGCTCTCAGGCCGCTGAACGATCCGTCGGCCCATGCCTTCGGCAGCGCCGGCAGCAGGTGGATCTCCCCGGCGTGGCTCTGGATCAGCATCTCGGCGACCCCGGCCGTGCCCCCGAAGTTGCCATCGATCTGGAACGGCGGGTGGACGTCCCACAGGTTCGGCAGCGTCGACTTCGCGAGCAGCGCCTGGTAGTTCGCGTAGGCCTGCTCGCCGTCCTCGAGCCTTGCCCAGAAGTTGATGATCCACGCGCGGCTCCATCCGGTGTGTCCGCCGCCATGCTTCAGCCGGCGCTCGATCGTCGCGCGCGCCGCCTTCGCGAGCGCCGGCGTGCCGCGTATCGTGATCCGATCGCCGGGATGCAGCGCGAACAGGTGGGAGATGTGCCGGTGTCCGGGCTCCGGCTCCTCGTGGTCTTCGGCCCACTCCTGGATCTGCCCGTGCCTGCCGATCGCCGGCTGCGGCAGCTTCCTCTGCGCGTCTCGCAGCTCGTCGCGGAGACGCGCATCGACGCCGAGGATCTCCGCGGCGCGAATCGTCTGCGTGAAGAGGCCGTCGATGATCTGATGGTCCATCGACGGTCCCATCACGAGCACGGCGGTCTCTCCGTTCGGCAGCCGGTACCGGTTTTCCGGCGACAGGGACGGGCCGCTCACCAGGCGGCCCTGCGAGTCCGGCACCAGGTATTCGAGAAAGAACTCCGCCGCCTCCTTCATCGTCGGATACGCCTTGCGGAGGAACGCCTGGTCGCGGCCGAACAGGTAGTGCTCCCACAGATGCTGCGCGAGCCACGCCGCGCCGGTCGGCCACAGCCCGGACCGCGGCTGGTCGCCCGGCGCCGTGAAGCCGTAGATGTCGGTGATGTGGTGGACGACGAAGCCGCGCTTCGCACCGTAGTGGATCCGCGCCGTCCTGCGTCCCGGCTCGCGCAGCGTGTCGAGGAAATCGAACAGCGGCTCATGCAGCTCGGCGAGGTTCGTCACCTCCGCGGGCCAGTAATTCATCTGCAGGTTGATGTTCGTGTGGTAGTCGCTGTTCCACGGTGCCTTCAGGCTCTCGTTCCACACGCCCTGCAGGTTCGCCGGCAGATCGCCCGGCCGGCTGCTCGCGATGAGCAGGTAGCGGCCGAACTGAAAGTAGAGCGCGTCGAGACCGGAATCCGCCGCACCCTTCTTGACGCGTTCGAGGCGCTCGTCGGTGGGGAGGTCGCTGATCGCTGTTCGCTGATCGCTGATCGGACCGAGCCTCAGCGCAACGCGCCGATACAGCTTCTTGTAGTCGGCGACGTGATCGGCGCGCAGCTTTTCGTAGGGCTTCCGCGCAGCGGCGGCGAGCTGACGATCGACCACCGCCTTCGGATCGTTGCCGCGGAAACTCGTCGCAGCCGCGATCACGAGCGTCACGCCGTCCGCCTTCTCGACCGCGATCCGCTCCGGAAATCCCTCGACGCGTCCGCCCTCCGCCACGACCTTCAGCGACGCGTCGAACGACGGCCCCTTCCCGCACGCGAGGCACCCGCCCATGTCGAGCCGGTCGTCGCCGATCATTGTCGTCAGCGCATCCTGCGCGCGATCCATCCAGATGTTCAGGGTCGTCTGCCCCGGCTTGTCGGCCGTGAGCCGAACGACGATCACCTGGTCGGGATGACTCGCGAAGATCTCGCGCGTGAAACGCACATCGCCGACGCGGTAGGTCACGCGCGCGACGGCGGTGTCGAGATCGAGCTCGCGGCGGTAGTCGCTGGACGCGCCCTCGTGCTGGAACGTGAGGCGAAGATCGCCGAGCGGTTGATACGACTGCAGCCGCTGCGGCCGTCCGACGAGGTATTTCTCCGCGAGCCGGTACGCCTCGCCCGGCTTTCCCGCGAAGAGCAGCCGCCGCACCTCCGGCAGATACTGCAGCGCGGCTGGGTTGTTGCGGTCGGTCGCCGGCGCGCGCGGATCGCCCGCGGGCATCCACAGCGAGTCTTCATTCAGTTGAATGCGCTCGCGGTTGACGGATCCGAATATCATGGCGCCGAGACGCCCATTGCCAATCGGCATCGCGTGGTCCCACTGCGGCGCGGGCTGCCGGTACCACAACGTCGAGCCCGGCATGGCCGACGGCTGCGCCCGCGGGCCGGCAGCGGGCACGGCCAGCAGGCAGAGGGCGAACGTGATCGCTGCGCGTCTCATGGCAGCCTTTACTTTACCGCTACAGCTTGTGATACTTGTCCGCCTTCGCGCGCTGCCGCTCGAGCGCGCGTCGGCGCGACAGGCGCCTTCGCATGTTTGACCTCCAGGGAAAGACGGCCGTCATCACCGGCGGCGGCTCCGGCATCGGCGCCGCCATCGCCGAACTCTTCGCGCGGCGGGGCGCCGCGATCGACATTCTCGATCGCGACGAGGACGGCGCGCTGAAGACGGCGGAGCGGATCCGCGGCGACGGCGGCGACGCCGGGTCGTGGCGCTGCGACGTCTCGAACGCGCAGGAGGTGCGCTGGGCGTTCGCCAACGTCGAGGCGGCGCGCGGACGCGTCGACATCCTGGTGAATGACGCCGGGATCGCGCACGTCGGCACGATCGAGCAGGTCTCGCCCGACGATCTCGACCGGCTCTATGCCGTCAACGTCAAGGGCGTCTACCTCTGCGCCCGCGCCGCCGTCGATCTCATGCTGCGCCAGGGCGGCGGCGTCATCCTCAACATGGCGTCGATTGCGTCGCTCATCGGCATCCCCGAGCGCTTCGCGTACTCGATGTCGAAAGGCGCCGTGCTGACGATGACGCGATCGATCGCCGTCGACTACATGAAGCGCGGGATCCGCTGCAACTGCATCTGTCCGGCCCGCGTGCACACGCCGTTTGTCGAAGGCTACCTGGCGAAGAACTATCCCGGACGGGAAGACGAGATGCGGAAGATGCTCGCCGAATACCAGCCGCTCGGCCGCATGGGCACGCCCGAGGAGGTCGCCGTGCTCGCGCTCTATCTCTGCTCGGAGGAATCGTCGTTCATCACCGGACAGGCCTATCCGATCGACGGGGGAACGCTGGTCGTATGAAGCTGATCAGATTCGGAGAGCCCGGCGCCGAACGGCCGGGCGTGATGCTGGACGATGACACGCGGATCGATGCGTCGGGTTTCGGCCGCGACTATGACGAAGCGTTTCTCGGAGGCGACGGCATCGATCGTCTGCGACACTGGGTCGCCGCGAATGCCTCGAGCGCGCCGCGCGTCGCCGCCGACGTCCGCCTGGCGGCGCCGATCGTGCGCCCGAGCAAGATCGTCTGCATCGGCCTGAACTTCCACGATCACGCAGCGGAGAGTGGGATGGCGGCGCCGGCCGAGCCGGTCATCTTCTTCAAGGCGACGACGGCGCTGTGCGGCCCGAACGATCCGGTCATGATTCCGAAGAACGGGTCGAAGCTCGATTGGGAAGTCGAGCTCGCCGTCGTGATCGGCCGCATCGCGCGATACGTCACGCGCGCCGACGCGCTCAACCACGTCGCGGGCTATGTGCTGCACAACGACTACTCGGAACGTAGCTTCCAGCTCGAACGCGGCGGCCAGTGGGTGAAGGGCAAGAGCGCCGACACGTTCGCGCCGCTCGGCCCGTTCCTCGCGACGCGAGACGAGCTGGCACAGCCGGGACGCCTCGGCATGTGGCTCACGGTCAACGGCGAGATGCGCCAGCAGAGCACGACCGCGAACATGATCTTCGACGTGCCGACGCTCGTCAGCTACGTCAGCGAGTTCATGACGCTGCTGCCGGGAGACATCATCAGCACCGGCACGCCCGCCGGCGTCGGGCTGGGCATCAAGCCGGAGCCGCAGTACCTCGAGGCCGGCGACGTCGTGGAGCTCGGCATCGACGGCCTTGGCCGCTCGCGCCAGGAGGTGATCGCCTGGTCATGAAGCGGTACGTGTTCACGCTCGATCTCAAGGACGATCCGGCTGCCATCGCGGCGTATCGCGAACACCACGGCCGCGTCTGGCCTGAGGTGCTCGCGAGCCTGCGGCGCGCCGGCATCGAGCAGATGGACATCTACCTGCTCGGCCGCCGCGCCGTGATGGTGCTCGAAACCGCCGGCCGCGATCCCCTGAGCTGCTTCGCGATGCACCACGCCTCCGGCGAGCGTGTCGCCAAGTGGGAGGCGCTGATGGCGTCGCTCCAGCAGCCGCCGCCGGGCGCGCGGCCCGGCGAGTGGTGGGCGATGATGGAGCCGGTGTTCAGCCTCGAGGAGCAGACGGCCGAACTGGATCGCGTCGCGCGCGCGGGCCGTGTGTGATGGCGGGCGGTTCTCGAACGATTTCACCGCGTTTCAACACGGAGGACACGGACAGCACGGAGCAATCTCTCAGGAAAACACATAAGCTCCGTGTTCTCCGTGTGCTCCGTGTTGAAACGCCGTGGCGATCTCCGAAATGAGAATCGACGCGCATCAGCACTTCTGGCGCTATGACGCGGTGGAATACGGCTGGATCGACGAGTCGATGCCGGCGCTGAAACGCGACTTTCTCCCATCCGATCTGAAGCGCGAGATGGACGCCGCCGGGTTCGACGGCTGCATTGCCGTCCAGGCGCGTCAGACGCTCGACGAGACCCGCTGGCTCCTCGATCTCGCCGGGCAGCACGCGTTCATCGCCGGCGTTGTCGGCTGGGTGGATCTGCAGTCCGAGAATGTCGAGAACGATCTCGACTCGCTGATGCCGGCGCCGCGGCTGGTCGGCATCCGTCACATCGTGCAGAGCGAGCCGGACGACGTCCTGCTGCGCCCCGCGTTTCAGCGCGGCGTCGCCGCCCTCGAGCGATTCGGCCTCACCTACGACATCCTGATCTATCCTCGACAGCTTCGCGCGGCGATCGCGTTCGTCGAGCGGTTGCCATTGCAACGGTTCGTGCTCGACCATCTCGCGAAGCCGGAGATTCGCAGCGGGCGCATCGACGAATGGCGGGACGGCATTCGGCGGCTGTCGTCGTTCCCGAACGTGTTCTGCAAGCTGTCGGGGCTGGTCACGGAAGCGGACTGGAAGGCGTGGACGCCCGACCAGATGCGTCCGTACCTCGACGTCGCGTTCGAGTGCTTCGGGGCGGACCGGCTGATGATCGGCTCCGACTGGCCTGTGTGCACGCTTGCGGCGTCGTATCAGCAGGCGATGGGCGTCGTGGTGAATTACGTACGCGAGCGGTCGCAATCCGAGCGCGATGCCGTGCTCGGCGGCACTGCTGAGCGATGCTATTTGTCAATGCTGAATGCCAAATGCTGAATGCTGAAAATAGAGAAATGTGGGAATGCCAAACGCTCCCGCGTTTCATATTCGACCATCCCGCATTTTCAGCATTTGGCATTCAGCATTCAGCATTGACGGGGAGCTGAAATGAAGGAATGGGTGAAGAGGGTCGCGATTGTCGGACTGCTCCTCCTCGCCGCCTGCGGCGGCACGACGACGAAGGGCACGACAATCGCCGTCATCCCGAAAGGCACCTCGCACGTCTTCTGGCAGAGCATCCATGCCGGCGCGCAGAAGGCCGCCGACGAGCTCGGCGTCGAGATCATCTGGCGCGGCCCGCTGCGCGAGGACGACCGCGACTCGCAGGTCTCCGAGGTCGAGGGCTTCATCAGCCGCGGCGTCTCCGGCATCGTCCTCGCGCCGCTCGACGAGTCGGCGCTCGTCCCGCCCGTCAACGAAGCGATGCGCAGGAAGATCCCCGTCGTCATCTTCGATTCGGGGCTGAAGGGGGACAACTACGTCAGCTTCGTCGCGACCGACAACCTCAAAGGCGGACAGCTCGCGGCGAAGCGGCTGGGCGAATCGCTGCAGGGCAAAGGGAAGGTCGTCCTCCTGCGCTATGCCGAAGGACACGACAGCACCGGAAAGCGCGAGCAGGGATTTCTCGAGGGCTTGAAGGCGTTTCCGGGCATCGAGATCGTCAGTTCCAACCAGTACGGCGGCGCCGACGTCGAAGGCTTCTACAAGCGCGCCGAGGCGCTGCTCAGCAACTACAAGAAGCCGGACGGATCGCTCGGCATCGACGGGCTCTTCTGCTCGAACGAGTCCGGCACGTTCGCGATGATGCGCGTGCTGCAGGACAACGGGTGGGCGGGCGAGGTGAAGTTCGTCGGCTTCGACGCGTCCGACAATCTGATTGCGGGGCTGCGCGGCGGTACGCTCGACGGCCTCGTCATCCAGGATCCCGTGAAGATGGGATATCTCGGCGTGAAGACGATGGTGCAGCATCTACGGGGGGAGGGGGTGGAGCGCTGGATCGATACCGGCGTGCAGCTCGCGACGCGCGACAACATGGACCAACCGGCGATGAAGGAGCTGCTCCAGCCCGACTTGTCGCGGCTCAAATGACCGACCGCTTCGCGATGCGCGGTATCCGGAAGGCGTTCGGCGCGACGATCGCGCTCGATGGCGTCGATCTGTCCGTCCGTCCTGGCGAAGTGTGCGCGCTCGTCGGGCAGAACGGCGCCGGCAAGAGCACGCTCATGTCGATCCTGTCAGGCGCGCTCTCCCCCGACGCCGGCTCGATGGTGCTCGACGGCCGGCCGTATGCGCCTCGCAATCCGCTCG
Source organism: Vicinamibacterales bacterium (assembly GCA_048594885.1). Lineage (GTDB taxonomy): Bacteria > Acidobacteriota > Vicinamibacteria > Vicinamibacterales > 2-12-FULL-66-21 > JBMDXB01. Next base: position 15,387 of record JBMDXB010000013.1, on the reverse strand, counting down.
AGGCGCGCCGGGCCGGTGTCGCGATGATCTATCAGGAGCTGTCGCTGGCGCCGCACCTGTCGGTGATGGAGAACATCCTGATGGGCGTCGAGCCCGCGCGGGGCGGGTGGCTCGATTGGAAGACGATGAAGGCACGCGCCGAGGCGGCGCTGATGGAGCTGGGGCGCGGTGACATCCCTGCATCGGCGAAAGTGGAGACGCTCTCGGTGGCCGCGCAGCAGTTGGTGGAAATCGCGAGGGCAGTGGCGCTCGGCGCCGGCGTGCTCGTGCTCGACGAGCCGACGAGCAGCCTTTCGCGCGAAGACGTGCGCCACCTCTTCGATCTGATCCGCCGCCTGAAGGCGCGCGGCACCGCCATCGTCTACATCTCCCACTTCCTCGAGGAAGTGAAGGAAGTCGCGGATCGCGTCGTCGTTCTCCGCGATGGCCGCAACGTCGGGGACATCCCCGTCGACGCGCCGGCGGACGCCATCGTCACGATGATGGTCGGCCGCCAGGTGGACGAGCTGTTTCCGAAGACGGCGCGCGAGCGTGGCGAGCCGGTTCTCGAGGTTTCCGAGCTGCAGCCTGGCGACGCCAGCTTCACGCTGCATCGCGGCGAAGTGTTCGGCATCGCCGGCCTGCTCGGTGCGGGGCGCACGCGCCTGCTGCGGACGATCTTCGGCCTCGAGCCGGTGCGCAGCGGCCGCGTGAAGGTCGCCGCGTATTCAGACAGCGCCTCACCCCAGGAACGATGGAGGCACGGCGCGGGCTTTCTCAGCGAGGATCGGAAGACCGAAGGGCTCGCGCTTGGCCTTTCGATAGCGGACAACGTCACGCTGACCAAGCTCGAGCCGTTCGGCCGCGCCGGGCTCGTGCTGCCGGGGCGGCAGCGCACCGCGACCTCGAAGTGGATCGAGCGGCTGCAGATTCGTTGTACCGGCCCGGCGCAGACGGCCGCGGAGCTCTCGGGCGGCAACCAGCAGAAGCTCGCGCTCGCGCGGCTGCTCCACCACGACGTCGACGTGCTGATCCTCGACGAACCGACGCGCGGCATCGACGTCGGCAGCAAGGCGCAGATCTACGAACTGATCGACGCGCTGGTCGCACCTGCCCTGAGCGAGCGCAGCGAGTCGAAGGGCCGCGCTCGCGCGATTCTCCTGGTCAGCAGCTACTTTCCCGAGCTGCTTGGGCTCTGCGATCGCGTCGCCGTCATGTCGCGCGGCCGCCTCGGCCCGCCGCAGTCCGCCGCGGGGCTGACCGAGCACGATCTCGTGCTGATGTCCACCGGGAGCGCCAGCGCTGCATGACCGCGCGATCTCTCGTCGATCGCGCCGGCACGCTGGCGGGCCTCGTGCTCGTCGCGCTCATCTTCGGCGTGCTCGTCGGGCCGCAGTTCTTCTCCCCCGGCAATCTCGAGCTCATGGCGCGCCAGACGGCCATCGTCGGCATGGCGGCACTCGGCATGACGATGGTGATCATCGCGGGAGGAATCGATCTGTCGGTCGGGTCGATCATCGCGCTGGCGACGGTCGTCATCGCCCTGCTGTTGCGGCAGGATTTCGCCCCCGCCGCGGCGGCGACCGGCGGCGTGCTCGCGGCCAGCGTCTGCGGCCTCGTCAACGGCATCCTGATCACCGGCCTTCGTGTCGTCCCCTTCATCGTCACGCTGGGGACGATGCTCGTGGTGCGCGGCGCGGCGAAGGGATTGGCAGACGAGCGACGGATCGAGGCGCCGATGACGTGGCTCAACGATCTGCTGCGCACGGGAGCCGGCTCCGTACTCGTGCCGTCGGGCATCTGGCTGCTGGTGGCGCTGGCGTTCGTTGTTGCGGCGGTGCTCGGCTACACGCGGTTCGGGCGGCACGTCTTCGCGATCGGGTCGAACGAGCGGATGGCGCGGTTGTGCGGCGTGCCGGTCGAGCGCAGGAAGATCGCTGTCTACACGCTCGCCGCGACGTTCGGCGGGCTGGCGGGTCTGCTGCAGTTCTCGAAGCTGTCGGTCGGCGACCCGACGGTCGCGATCGGCCTCGAGCTCGACATCATTGCCGCCGTCATCATCGGCGGCGGCAGCCTGCTCGGCGGGCGCGGCACCGCGGCGGGCACGCTGATGGGAGCCGCGATCATGACGATCATCAGCATCGGCTGCTCGCAGAAGGGGCTGCCGAACTGGGTCCAGCAGATCATCACGGGCGGCATCATCGTCGGCGCGGTGGCGCTGGATCGCGTGCGGACGAAGCAAACGTAGATGTGCAGAGCGAATTCCGGCGGATCCGCAGCGTTTCAACACGGAGAACACGGAGGACACGGAGCATATTGGCCTTCTTGTTCTGGAGAAAAACAAAATGCTCCGTGTCCTCCGTGCCCTCCGTGTTCGAACGCTGTGTACCAAGCCCGCTCGTGAGTAGCGGACGAAGACAGCCATGATCATCGAGAAATTCGAAATCCTCGACCTCCGGTTCCCGACGTCGCGCACGCTCGACGGGACGGACTCGATGCATCCGGATCCCGACTACTCCGCGGCCTACGTCATCCTGCATACCGATCGCGGGCTCGAAGGACACGGCTTCACGTTCACGATCGGGCGCGGCAACGAGATCTGCGCGGAAGCGATCCGCGCGTTCGAGCCGCTCGTCATCGGCAAGCGCCTGGGCGAGATCACCTCCGACTTCGCGGGCTTCTGGCGATCGCTCGCGATGGAGACGCAGCTTCGCTGGCTCGGGCCGGAGAAGGGTGTCATTCACATCGCCATGGCAGCGGTGGTGAACGCCGTCTGGGATCTCTACGCGAAATCGGAAGGCAAGCCGGTCTGGAAGCTGCTCGCTGACATGACGCCGCAGCAGATTGTGTCGTGCATCGACTTCCGCTACATCACGGACGCCCTGACGCCAGGCGAGGCGCTCGACTTGCTGGAGCGCATGGCGGACACGAAAGCGGAGCGCGAGGCGCAGCTGCTGCGCGAGGGTTATCCCGCGTACACGACGTCGGTCGGCTGGATGGGCTACTCGGACGACAAGGTGCGGCAATTGTGCCGCGACGCGCTCGCCGACGGCTGGCGTCACTTCAAGGTGAAGGTGGGCGCCTCGCCGGCGGAGGACGCGCGGCGGATGGCGCTCGTGCGTGCCGAAATCGGGCCGGACGCGAAGCTGATGGCCGACGCGAACCAGCGCTGGGACGTCAACGAAGCGATCGAGCGCGTCCAGGCGCTGTCGGCATTCAATCTCTGGTGGATCGAGGAGCCGACCAATCCAGACGATGTGCTCGGCCATGCGACGATCGCGCAAGCCGTGCATCCGATTGGCGTCGCGACCGGCGAGCACTGCCAGAACCGCGTCGTCTTCAAGCAGCTTTTTCAGGCGGACGCGATTGACTTCTGTCAGATCGACAGTTGCCGGCTCGGTGGCGTCAACGAGAACCTCGCGGTCATCCTGATGGCGGCCAAGTTCGGCATCCCCGTCTGCCCGCACGCCGGCGGCGTCGGCCTCTGCGAGCTCGTGCAGCACCTGTCGATGTTCGATTTCATCGCCGTCTCGGGCCGCATGGACGACCGGGTCACCGAATTCGTCGATCACCTGCACGAACATTTCGCCGATCCGTGTATCATTCGCCGCGGCCGGTACATGCCGCCGGCCAAGCCCGGCTACAGCAGCACGATCGTCGGAGCGAGCCGCAGGGCCTATCGGTTTCCGGATGGCGAGGTCTGGAAACACCCGTAGGGCGGAACTTCAGTTCCGCCAACAGCGATGTTCTCACGCCGCAACTTTCTCTCGTTCGATTTCGGCGGGCGCCGCAGCGATGACGACCCGGACCACTGGCTGCGCGTGCACCGCATCGCGATGGCGTGCCGGTTCGAGATCACGCTGTCGTCGAGCGACGCGCAGCACGTCGCGGCAGCCCGGAAGGCGCTGGACGAGGCGGATCGACTCGAGTCGATCCTGACGGTATTCCGCGAGACGAGCGATGTCGTGCACGTCAACCGGCACGCCGCGCTCGAACCCTTCGCCGTCAACGAAGACCTGTTCGAGATCCTGAAGCTCAGCGAGCTGCTGTATCGCGATACGTCCGGCGCGTTCGACATCACCGCGACGCCGCTGTCGCGCTGCTGGGGCTTCCTGCGGCAGGAAGGACGCGTGCCGGATCCCGCCGTCCTCGACGAAGCGCGCGACTACGTCGGCATGTCGAAGGTCCTGCTCGACGACAAGGCACGTACGGTCAGCTTCGAGCGCGACGGCGTCGAGCTGAACTTCGGGAGCATCGGCAAGGGCTTCGCGCTCGATCGCATGGCGCTGCTGCTGCGCGGCGACGGCGTCCGCCACGCGCTGCTGTCCGCGGGCCAGAGCAGCATCTACGCCATCGGCGGACGCGACGGCGGCTGGCCGATCGACCTTCGCCCGCGCCGCGCCAAGGCGCGCATCGGCCAGGTCCTCCTCCGCCACGGCGCCATGGCCACGAGCGGCGCCGGCGAGCAGTATTTCGAGATCGAAGGGGTCACCTACGGCCACGTCCTCGATCCGCGCACGGGCTGGCCCGCCTCGGGCGTCCTCGGCTCCACCGTCATCGCCCGCAGCGCCGCCGTCGCCGACGCGCTCTCCACCGCTCTCCTGATCGACGGCTTGGACCTCGCCGAGCAGTACTGCTCCGTCCATCCAAATACGCTCGCAGTCATCGTCCCGGACGACTCCACGCAGATTCCGAAGGTCTTCGGGGCCTACGATGGGGCCACGGTCGACCTCGCCGTCTGATTGATTGCGGATTGCCGATCGTCGATTGCGGATTGACGCGATTGGGGATTGTCGATTGGGATTGTGGGATTGGGGATTGGATTGTCGATTGGTGATTGCGGATTCGGATTGGTGATTGCGGATTCGGATTGGGGATTGCGGATTGCGGATTCGGATTGGGGATTGCGGATTGCGGATTCGGATTGGTGATTGGGGATTGCTGATTGGTTTGGTGATGGTGATTAGCGATTGCGCCGTGCGAGGCGCTCGGCCGCCTGGCGCCGTTTCTCCTCCTCGAGCCGCTTCTGGGCGGTTTTGTGTGATTTGACGAATATCGATGCGAGTTCGTCGGCTTCGGAGATGAGGAGTGCCACCTCTTTCTTGTCGCCGAGGTCAACGTCGCGAAGCGCCTCCAGCCATCGTTTCGCTTCGTCCGCCTCCTCGGCGGCGATGCCGATCTTGTCGACGAACTGCCGGCGTGTCCTGGCCTTGCACGCCGCGCCGTAGTTGCTGTCGGTGCTACCGGCCGAATCAATCAGCTGTGAGCAAATGCTGATACCCTCGATGCTTTGCGGTACCTGTCTGCAGAACTTGATGACGCGAACGAAGAAGTCGTGCGCGCGCCGTTTCAACGTCTCTGCCCGTTCATTCATGCCCGCGACAGAGGCAAGTCACGGGCCAAGGTGTTTTCAGGCGCTTTTTGGAGGTCTGCTTGATCAACGTTGCAGAGACTTCACTCCACGATCACGAGGCAGACGGCACAATCCGCAATCGGCAATCGGCAATCGGCAATCGGCAATCCAATCGCCAATCCCCAATCGACAATCCAATCCCCAATCCCCCAATCCCAATCGTCAATCCCCAATCCCGTCAATCCGCAATCGACGATCGGCAATCCGCAATCAGACGGTACGTAAGAAGGGGCGGAGCCTCACACTGAAGCCCCGCCCCTCGAATAACCGGCCCCGCCGCGATCAGAACTCGAAGCGTAGCGTGAACTGCGACTGCCGGGGGATCTTGGCGCTGGTGATCTGCCCGTAGCCGGACGCACTGACGTTCGTGTTCGGGTTGTTGAAGTTGACCCGGTTGAATACGTTGAAGACCTCGCCGCGGAACTCGAGGACCTTGGACCGCGTGAAGCGGAACCGCTTCCGCAGCGAGACGTCCCACTGCTGGAAGTGCGGCCCTTCGATCATGCCGACCTTCGCATTGCCGCGGCGGTCGACGGGCGCGGGGACGAATGCCGCCGTGTTGAACCACTGCAGCTCGTTGCGATCGTCGAAGGCGATGACGCCGCCGGCATAGTCGGCGCGGCGACCGCCGATGAGCGTGTCGCCCGTCGGCGTCAGATACTGGCCTGACTGCCAGCGGATCTTGCCGCTGATCTCCCAGCCGCCGAGGATCTGGCCGATCAGGTCGCGGCGACCCCGCATGAACGGCGAGTTGTAGGTCGGGATGACGACGAGCACGTGCTTCCGGTGGTTCGACGGCGGCCCGACGAAGAAGCTCTTGTCGAACGCGTCGGTCGGCCGCCATCCTTCGTCGTCGAGGATGTCGTCGCCGTTGCCGCCGCCGATGGCCTTGTTGCGCGCCAGCGTGTAGCTGACGGAGTAGCGAATGTCTCCACGCCGCTTGTTCAGGTACATCTGCAGGCTGTGGTAGTCCATGAACGCGTCGCTGCGGCGCTGCGTGATGTTGGAGTACCCCTTGTACGGGCGCAGATAGTTGGTGTTCGCGCGCTCCGCGCTCGGGAGCAACTGGTTCGCCAGCTCCTCCTCGAACGTGGGGATGTTGATGTTCGGCTGCCAGAGCAGGTCGCGGCCCCTGTTCCCGACGTAGGTGACCTCGGCGAAGTGGCCCCACGGCAGGTCGTCGCGCTGCAAGCCGATGCTGTACTGAATCTGCCGCGGGATCTTCATGTTCGGATCGAGCGCGGAGATGTTGCCGAGCACGGTCGCCGCCGACGCGACGCCGCTGAGCGGGTTCGATAGATTCGCGTTCTCCACCGACACGCTCGGCACGAACGGCGGGAGGTTCAGCTGCGAGAAGATGACGTTGCCCTCCGGCTTGTCGTAGAAGAGCCCGCCCCCGCCGCGGATGACCCAGTGCTCACGGAGCGTGTACGCCCCGCTGAACCGCGGCATGAACAGGTGGTGCGTCTTGTAGAGGCCGCGCGGCGCGCCGGTCGCGATCAACGTTTCGGCCAGCGGGTCGAGCGTGACGCGGTTCTTCTGGTCTTCGGGAATGCTGCTGCCAGCGCGAATCAGGCCCGTGTAGCGGTTGACGCCCTGTGAAGCGATCGTGCCGTTGCGGTTCAGCACCGCCGCGTCGGCCGGGTTGTACGACGCCGGATCGAAGTTGACGATGTTGTTGCCCTGGGTGTACGTCGGCTGCGCCAGCTCGTAGCGCAGGCCGAACTCGAGGCTCAGGTTCGGCGTCGCCCGCCACGTGTCCGAGCTGTATGCCGAGTACTGATTGAACCGGAAGAAGCCGACCGGGTCGTCGCCGCCTTCGGTGTAGCTCCTGAAGTTGCCGAGCAGCGCGTCCGCGAACGCCAGCCCCGTCGACCGCGGGTTGCCCGACGGGTTGAAGCTGACGTCGCCGTTGTGCTGGTTGCGGCCGTTCTGGTCCTTGCGATTACGCGTGACGATCACCCCTGACCGCAGCGTGTGCTGGCCCTTGATCCACGTCAGGGTGTTGGCGAACGTGATGTCGGTGGTCGGCGAGAGCAGCGACTGCGACGGCCCGACGATCTGCGCCGGCGCTCCGGTGCCGGAGAACGAGATGCGCGGGATGCCTTCGACGTCGTACTGCCCTTTGTTGTAGACCTGCGGGAACTGGAACCCATACGTGTCGCGCTTCCAGTTGTCGCCGTACGGCGGAATCCGCTGGCTGTTCCACGACGCGTTGGCCTTGAAGTCGTTGAACAGGTCCTGACGGACGATCCACGTGTGTGACACCTGATAGCCGAAGCCGGGCCGGAACCGTCGCGTCGGAATCGTCGGCATGGCGGAGCCAATGAACGTACCGCGCGGCTCGATCAGGTCGTAGTCGTCGTGCAGGTAGCGCACGTACATCCCCTGCCTCTCGTTCGGGCGGTAATCGATGCGCACGATCTCCTGCCGCCAGTCGAACGGGAAGTCGAGCTGGAACGTCGTGTTGTTCGCCGTTGGCGTGTCGTTGTACACCGCCGCCAGGCCGATCATTCGCTCGTAGACCTTCGCGATGGCGCGGCCGTCGGCGGTGAACAGGTCCTGCGGGATGACGTGTCCGGGGAACGGCTCGCGCGTGACCGGGTGCACCAGCTGGTTTGCGATGCCGTTGTCGTCAGACGTGCCGGCAATGCCGTCGGGGCCGAGGACGCGCGCGGAGAAGTCCCCGCGCAGCTCGGCGCGCGTCGGCAGCGTTCGCCGCTGCGGCGATTCCTGGCGGTCGAGCGACCTGAACTCCAGACCGCCGAAGAAGAACAGCCTGTTCTTGAGGATCGGGCCGCCGACGCCGCCGCCGTAATTGGCGTAGTCCTCTTTCGCCTTGATCGGGTTGCCGTTGGCGTCACGCGGAGCGAAGAAGTTCGCGCTGTGCAGCGACTCGTCTCGGAACTGCAGGAGCCCGCTGCCCTTGACGGTGTTCGTGCCGCTCTTGGTGACGACGTTGATCGATGCGCCGGCGTTGCGCCCTTTGTCGGCGGCGAAGTTCGACGTCTGGATCGCGACCTGCTCGATGAAGTCGAGCCCGACGTTGTTGATCATGCTGCCGTTCGACCCCGAGTCGAGGTTGAACCCGCCGTCGACCGTCAGGTTGTTGCTGTTGCCGCGGTTGCCGTTGATGACCGCTCCGCCGGTGCCAAGACTCGTCGTCACCGCCATCTGGTCGTCGTCCAGCATGACGGCGCCGGGAATGAGCGACGCCAGCTCGAGATAGTTGCGGCCCGACAGCGCCAGCTCGCGGACGGTCTGCCCGTCGATGACGCGCTGCACCTCGCCCGATGTGCGGTTCACCGTGTCGCCCCGCACCGCTTCGACCGTGACGGTCTCGGTGAGCTGCCCGATGGCGAGCGTGAAGTCCGACGTGATGCGGCCGTCGGCGACGAGATCGAAGCCGGTCCTCTCCGCCTTGCGGAAGCCCTCGAGCTCCGCCGTGACCGTGTAGCTGCCGATGGGAAGTGACGGAAACACGTAGGTGCCCGTGCCGTCGGTCACTTCCGTGCGCTTGAGACCCGTCTGCGTGTTGACGACGGTTATCGTGACGCCCGGCAGCACGCCGCCGGACGCATCTCTCACGGTTCCTCGAATTTCGCCCGTCACCGTCTGGGCCGCGGCCGACGCCGCGCCGACGAGAACGGCAAGCGCGCAGCCAAGCGCCACGCGCTGAATTTGTCCGATCATTTCGTGCTACCCCCTTTGTCAGTCACTACCTGAGTGCCTTCATAGTCGACGACCACCACGGTCGCCATGGGATCCCAGATCGGCCGGTCGAGCGAGAACGTCGCCGTGCCGCTGCTGTCGGTTTTCAACTCGATAGGCACGCCGCCGTCCAGACGGTAGGCCCGCTTCAACGCGTTCTTCATGCGCGGAAGGGGAAACGGCGCCCGCGGTTCTGTGAAGAAGACAAAGTATAGCTTGCCGGGCTTCTCCGTGACACGCCAATCCGTCTGCTGGAGGAACAGCGGTTGCCCGCGGAGATCGCGGGCGCCTTTCGCGCTGTGTTCGCCCAACTCCTCACCCCATGGCGACGGCCGCGCGCCGTAGATCGCCTCGCCGTTGATCTTCAGCCAGCGCCCGACGGCCCGCAGGTTGTCCTGACTCGCCGGCGGAATCACGCCGTCGGCCATCGGCCCGACGTTCAGCAGGTAGTTGCCTCCCTTGCTGACGATGTCCACGAGCTTGAACGTGATCTGCCCAGGCGACTTCCAGTCGGCGTCGTCCTTGCGATAGCCCCACGTGTGGTTGATCGTCGCCGGCACTTCCCAGGCGACCTTCTGGATCTCCGGCGGGATCACGTTGTCGCCGGTCGTCACGTAATCGCCGGCTTCGCCGAGACGGCCGTCGATCAGCGTCATCGGCTGCAGCGTGCGAACCAGTTCGGTGAAGCGCGGCGCGCGATGCTTCATCTCGGGGTTCCGCGCGTCCATCAGCTGCGGCGTGTCGAACCAGATGAGCGCGACGGGACCGAACTCGGTCAGCAGCTCGCGCACCTGCGGCTCCGCCTTCTCGCGCAGGTACTTATCGAACGCGCCGGACTTGTGCTTCTCGTCGTTCGACGGGAAATCCCAGTTGTTGCCGGCGCCGCCCGGCTCGTGCCAGTCCTGCGACTGCGAGTAGTAGAAGCCGAGCGGCATCTGCTGCTTCGCGCACGCGGCGGCCAGCTCCTTCAGGATGCTGCGCTTGAACGGCGTCGCGTCGACGACGTCCCAGGTGCTCACCTTCGAGTCGTAGAGCGCGAAGCCGTCGTGGTGCTTCGACGTGATGACGATGTACTTCATGCCGGCGTCTTTCGCGAGCTGCACCCACTCGCCGGCGTTGAACTTGACCGGGTTGAACTGCTTCGCGAGCAGCTCGTACTCCTTCACCGGGATCTTCGCCCGGTTCATGATCCACTCGCCGATGCCGGGGATCCGCTTCCCTTTCCACTCGCCGGCCGGAATCGCGTAGAGCCCCCAGTGGATGAAGAGGCCGTACTTCGCCTCGCGGAACCACTCGAGGCGTTTCTCTGTCATCGGATCCCGTGCCGGCCCTGCGCCCGGCTGCTGCCACGCGGTGCCGGACTGCGAGAAGAGGAGTGCCGCGCTCAGCGCGAGCGCGGCGGAGGCTGACATGCGTCTGGTCGTCATCATGGTTGGTCTCAGAAGTTCAAGCGAAACGACAGCTGAATGATACGCGGCGGCCGGGTCGTGCTGTTGCTCGCCTTTCCGAAATTCGCGTTCACCTGGTTGCCGGCCGCATCGAACTGCGCATTCCGGTCGATGTCGCTGAACTGCGTGTGGTTCAGGACGTTGAACGCCTCGGCGCGCACCTGGATCGCGCGGGTGCCGCCGAAGCGGAAGTTCTTGAACATGGCGAGATCCCAGTTGTTGATGCCGGGACGCCGGACCACGTTGCGCGGCGCGTTGCCGTAATCGTTGCGTCCGGACGGCCGGCTGAACACCGCCGTATCGAACCAGCCGGTGAGCGGATCGCGATTCTTCAGATCGTTCGGATCGCCGCTCATGTTCGGGCGGACGTAGCGGATGCCGTTGACGTCCTGCCCCTGCCCGCCTTCACCGCCGGTGAAGTCGAAGTTGTCGAGCGTGGAGAACGTCACGGGCGCCCACTCGCCGCTGACGAACGCATGAATCCCGGAGAGCTGCCAGCCGTTGACGAGCGCGCTCGCGATGCGGTTGCCGATCTTCAGATCCGGAATGTCCCACGTGTAGTTGATCACGAGGTTGTGGGTCTGACTCTGCGCCGTCACCGAGTAGAAGAAGTCGGGCGGCCGGCTGAGCGCCGTCGATTGCGCGTCGCCATCCTCGTCCTGCGTACCACGCCCGCGCTGCCACGTGTAGGCGCCGCCGAACTGCACGCCGTGGATGTAGCGGCGGTTCGCCTGCACCTGCAACGAGTGGTAGTCGGACTTGCCGAAGTTGCCGCGCACGCGAATCGTGCCGTAGCCGACGTACGGCCGCAGGAATTCCGCCGACCTCGCCTGGAGCCCCGCCTGGCTCGGATCGTCGTTCTGCGGGTTCACGTCGAGGAAGCGCGCACCTTCGGGCACGTCGTTGATGTTGTACTGGCCTTCGAGATGCCGTCCAACGCTGCCGGTGTACGTGACGTCGACGACGGTGCCCCAGCCGACGTCGCGCCGCACACCCGTGGACCAGTTGTACGAGCTCGGTGACGTGTACTCCCACGTGATCGCGTTGACATTCGGCGGCCGCCGCGTCAGCGTCACGCCGGGCGCAAACATCGTCGAGATCATCGCGTTCGGGAGCTGCGGCGTGACGACGAACGGCGGGTTGCGGAGGTTGCCGAAGCTGCCGCCGCCGAGCCGGGCGTTGTGGAAGAGGCCGGCGCTCGCATGCAGCACGGTCGTGCCGGTGCCGGTCAGGTCGTAGGTCAGCCCGAGGCGCGGCTCGACCTGCGGGGCCAGCGTCTTGCGGAAACTGCGGTGCTCTGCATCGGCGGCGCTCACGAGCCCGTTGGTGAAGTTGCCGCTGCCGGGTACGTAGGCGCCGATGTAGACGAGGTGCTTCGTCTCGCCCGTCACCGGATCGAACGCCACACGCGTCGTCCCGCTGAGGGCGGGCTGATAGAGGCGCGGCGCCTCCGCGCCGGTCCATTGCGTCGGATCGAAGTTGGCGACGCGATCGTCGACCCGCCAGTACGGCGCGTAGTAGAGGAACCGGGCGCCGTAATCGACCGTCAGCCGCGCTCCGGCCGACCAGGTGTCCTGCGCGTAGAACTCCGACATCCACGCACGGTTGCGCGTCGAGCCGGGATTCTCCGTCTCCTCGTAGTTGCCGAACACGCCGAGCAGCGCGTTCGAGTACGCGAAGTTCGTGTTGAGCGGATTGTTGGTGTTGTTGCTGAACGTGAAGTTACCCGACCAGGCGCCGCCGCGCGCCTCGTTGTTGTGCATGTACTCCCAGTAGCCGCCGGCCTTGAACGTGTGCCGGCCGCGGGTCCACGTGAAGTTGTCACGGATGCTGAACAGCCAGTCTTCGGCCGTCTCGCCGAGGCGGTCGGGATACGTGAAGTCCGGACTGTCGACGCTCGCCGAACTGACGCCGAGCCCGAAGCTCGGACGCGGGATCAATCCGAGCGTGTTGGCGTTCGGAAAGTACTGGGGCAGCGTCCAGCCGACGTCCGCGCGACGCAGGCGCGTCCAGTCGCTGTCCTGGTGCGTCTGGAACCCCTCCGTCTGACGACGGATCCCCATTTGCAGCTCGTTCACCTTCGAGGCGCCGTAGATCTTGTTCCAGCCGCCGTTCAGCGAGTTGTCCGAGAAGATGTACGACCCGTTGTAGAAGCCCCACTTGGGCGGGCCCGCCGTGATCTCCGAGCCGTACTGGTTCGAGTTGAACGTCCGCAGGACGCCCCAGAACTTGTCGCCGCCCGATCCGGTGTTGTCGAAGCGCAGCAGATTGCTCCAGCGCGGGTTGTCGGCCGTCTCCTGGCGGATGTAGTTGAACTGCGACGTCGCGTTGTGATCGAGCGCGTTCGGCAGCGGCAGCATGTTCAGCAGCCGCTGGACGTTCGAATCGAGGCGGTTCGATGGAATGACGTTGCCGGCAAAGCACGCCGGACCGGCAGTCGTTGCCGTGCACGAGCCCGTCCGCAGTGGATCGCGGATGTTGATCAACGTGCCATTCGCCGCCCGCGTGCCGGAGAAGTCGCCACGGCGCTCCGCCTCCGTCGGCATGCGATATCGCCGCACCGGGCCGGGCCGCTGCACCTGCGGCGCGTCGAGGTTGTAGAAGAAGAAGGTGCGCCGCTCGTCGCCGTTCAGCAGCGGCAGGCGCGTCGGACCGCCGACGTTCGCGCCGTAGGTGTCGAAGTGGTACTTCGGCTTCGGCAGCCCCGCCCTGTTGTTCTCCCACGGCGTCGCGTTCCACCCCTCGCGGCGGCCGTACCAGAAGCCCGTCCCCGTGTAGCGGTGGCTGCCGCTCTTGCTGACGATCTGGATGTTCGCGCCGCCGCTTCGGCCGAACTCCGCCTTGTAGGTGTTCAGCAACACCTTCACTTCCGCGATCGCGTCGAGGCTGATGGCCGACGAGAACCGCGCCGTCCCCGAGAGCTCGTTGCCGTTCAATCCGTCGACGGTCACCTGGTTCCACGCGCGGCGGTTCCCGCCGACGTTCGGCACCTGCGTGCCGAAGCTGTCGCCCATCGCGTCGACCTCGTTCTCGTACTTGACGCCGGGCAGCAGCCGCAGCAGGCTCATGACGTCGCGCCCCTTCGTCTGAATCTGCGAGATCTGCGTCGAGGTGAGCAGGCCGGAATGGTCGCTGTTCTTCGTCTCGACGACGGATCCCTCGGCGACGACGGTGACGACTTCGCTGAGGGTGCCGACCTCGAGCTTGACGCGCCCGAGATCGAGCCGTCCGCTGGCGTTGAGCACGTTGTTTCGCAGTTCCACCGTGCGGAAGCCGCTCAATTCGAGCGTAACGGCATAGGTTCCGGGCGGCACCGCCTGAAACGCGAACTCGCCGCGGATGTTAGTGGACGTCGTGCGGGCCGCCTGCGTCTGCTCGTTCGTGAGCGTGACGGCGGCCCCTGGAACGACCTGGTCTTGATTGTCGACGACGACGCCTGAGATAGTACCGGTATCCTGTGCAGCAGCGGGGAGCGCCAGCAGCGCGACGATCGCGCCTCCGGCCAACGCCTGCACCGCACGAACCGACCCTGGGAGACAAAGCATGGCGGCCTCCTGTCAGCGCGCGCACATTCGCGACATCGTGGGCCGTGTGGTACTATGCTTTACCGGTAAAGTCAAGGCACTTTAGCGCTAAAGGAAGCCATGGCCGCTACACCTACGATGAAGCGGATCGCCGCGCAGCTCGGTGTCTCGATCACCACCGTCTCGAAGGTCCTCAACAACCACACCGACATCAGCGAGACGACCCGCACGCGCGTGCTGGCGAAGGTGGCGGAGCTCGGCTACCAGCCGAACGCCGTCGCCCGCAGCCTCACGCTCCGCCGCACCCGCACGATCGGCATCGTCATTCCCGATCTGATGCACTCGTTCTTCGTCGAGATCGTCGCGGGGCTGGAGAAAGTCGCCAGCGCGAAGGGATACGGCCTGCTGCTGTGCAGCTCGAACGAGGACGCGCGGAAGGAGCGGACGGAGCTCGAGATGCTCCGCCAGCGCCAGGTCGACGCGATCGTGCTCGCCTCGGCGGACGCCGCGGGCAATACCGATCTCCTTCAGCGCTTCTCCGCGCTCGGCATCGGCATCGTCATGATCGACCGTGACGACCACCCGGATGTGCGGTGCGATCGCGTGCTGACCGACGACCACGAAGTCGGGCGGCTCGCGACCGCGCACCTGGCGGCGCTGGGGCGGCGCGCGATCGCGCACATCGCCGGCCCCTCAATCGTGCACGCGAAGCGCCGCGCCGAAGGCTACGAGGACGCGCTGGCAGCCGCCGGCATCAAGGCGAGGCCGGACTGGATCGTGAGGGGCGGGTTCAAGGACGGCGACGGCTACCGGGCGATGAAGCGAGCGCTCGCGCTGCGCCCCAGGATCGACGCGGTGTTCGCAGCGAACGATCCGGCGGCCATCGGCGCGATGAAGGCAATCTGGGAAGCCGGCCTGCGCGTGCCCGAAGACATCGCCGTCGTCGGCGCCGGCGATATCACCTTCGGCGATCTGCTGCGCGTGCCGCTGACGACGGTGAGCTGGTCGCGCGAGGATCAGGGCCGGCAGGCCGCCGAGCTCATCCTCGACCGTATCGGTCCGCGGCCAGCCGGCAAGGTCCGGCGTGTCGTCATTCCGCCGAAGCTGGTGGTGCGGAAGTCGTGCGGCGCGTGAGCCGAATCCGTGCGATCATTACGCCATCCCCGCAATAATCGTGACGCTGACCGTACGGAAGGCGCGCCGGTAGGCAAGTAGGTCGAGTAGCGCAGCGCGGGCCGCGTCATTGCCGCTTCCTAGTCTGTCCTCGATCAGCTTGACTTCGAAGAGGACCCAAAGATTGCGGGTACCCACG
>JBMDXB010000129.1:0-2255 GCA_048594885.1 Vicinamibacterales bacterium | reverse complement strand
CGCGCGGCCGAGTCGGACTTATGGCGCTCAGGGGTTCCAGTCGCCTTTCACGCAGACCCAGTTGTCGCCCGGCTTCGGCGTGGTGCAGCTGCTCGTCGACGTCGAGGACGGCACCCAGCCGCCGTTCACGCACACCCAGTTCTCGCCCGGCTTCGGCGTGGTGCAGCTGCCCGTCGACGTCGAGGACGGGACCCAGCCGCCGTTCACGCAGACCCAGTTCTCGCCCGGCTTCGGCGTGGTACAGCTGCTCGTGCCGCCGCTGGTGGTCGACGGCGGCACCCAGCTGCCGTTGACGCACACCCAGTCGGAAGCGGGCTGTGTCGTCGTGCAGCCGCCGCTGGTCGTCCCGCCGCTGGTCGTCGTCGGCGGTACCCATCCGCCGTTGACGCAGACCCAGTCCGACACCGGCTTGACCGTCGTGCACCCGCCGCTCGTCGTCCCACCGCTGGTCGTACCGCCGCTGGTGGTTGACGGCGGCACCCATCCGCCATTGACGCACACCCAATCCGATGCTGGCTGCGTCGTCGTGCAACCACTTGTCGTGCCGCCGGTCGAACCCGTGGAGGTGGTACCTCCGCTGGATGTTCCATTGGCGCCGTCCGGGCCGCCATTCACCGAACTCGTCGCGACGACGAGGTTCACAATGCTCTGAAAACCGTTGCTGAAGGAAATCTTGAACTGCGCTTGTTCGGTGCTCGAGGAGATGCGCGGATAGCGTGCGGTCACGTCCGGACCCACCGTGGTCACTTCGCTAGTGCGCAGACCGCGGCGGTTCAGCTCGGCCGTCACGACGTCATCGCTGCCGTTGATGGTCGATACCACGAACGTCCGGCTGATCGGGTTGAACGCGATGGAATCGGCGTCGTAGCCGGGGAGACCGCGGACCACGAGACCTTCCGTCACGACCTGTGCGCTCGAGTTGATTTCCGCAACCCGAATCTCCGTGGTGCCCACCGGATTCTGGTGCCAGATCATGACGAAATTACCCGTATCGGGGTTGAAATCCACGTCCGTGATGAACACCAGGCCGGAGATTGGGCTCATGCTGTTGCGCGTGAAGGCTGCGGCGTTCACCGGCGGCACGACGGCAAAGGCAGCGAAGCCCGACGATCCTGAGGCCTCGGCGCCGAAAGAGACGCCGAACTGGTTCGTCGTCGAGTTCCACGTGACGCCCGGATCGCGGCCGAAGCCCGCCGAAAGCGTGACGACGGATTCGAGGGGAGTGCCGGTGATGTCAACGAGCCGTGCAGCGACATGGGCAGGCGACGAGACGCTCGGATAGGTGCGCCACGCCACGAGGAATCGCTGGCTGACCTGGGAATAGCCGACAGCGGCGGCGCTTTCAATCCAAGCGTAACTCGTGCCGTCGTTCAGCACCGTCGGGTTGCCCAGTGCGACTCCCGGATAGGTCACAACGCGAGCGAGCACTCGATTGCTCACTTTGTCGCCGCTTTCCTGTAACCAGGTAACTAAGAATCCGCCACGGCCTGAGTCGAGCTCGGCCGCATAGCGGACGCGCGGGAAATGGCCGTTTGTGCCGCTGGCGATCGAGAAGATCCCCCCGAGCGGCGTGCCGCTGCGGTCCATGAATCTGCCGTACACCTCGCCGTAGGAACAGCCGCTGCCGTAACAACTTCCGACGGCGAGATAAGCGTCATGCAAGGGATCGTATCCGTTGTCAGTTCCCTTGATAGCAGCGGCGCCGACGTCCCCGCCGCCTAGGGTTCGGGTTGGGCCACTGGAACGGCTCAGCTGTGCTTCGGCCGTAAGAGGACCCAGAGCCAAAGACAACGTGACAAGCGACATCAGTTTGCGAAGGTTCATAACGGAGGGTTCCTTACGGTCGCAGGGCGCCAGCGTTTCGCCGAGACGGTATACCTTACTTACTCTCGGCGTTTCTAGTCCAAAACATTAACCGGGGGGCGGGCTAAATTATAGCTGAAGGCCTGCAACTCGCAAGGTTCGCAGCGAAAAATCCGTCAGCGAGTCAGCCTCAAGATAGCCGCGGCGGCCTGCACTTTGGCGATCGCCGGAGACGCGCGAAGCAGCCGGCGCAGGGTGGGCAGGTCCGAGACCGGTCCTTCGGCCAGGGCCATGGCCGCCTCCTCGCGAATCGCGAGGTTCGGGTCTTTCATCAACCGGTCCAGAATCGCGCGGGCAGCGTCCGGATCGTGCGGCGCGAGCATCCGGGCGGCATCGAGCTGGATGGTCGTGTCCGGATCGGACGCCAGACCGCGCACGAGCGCCTTCCAGTT
>JBMDXB010000128.1:0-109002 GCA_048594885.1 Vicinamibacterales bacterium | reverse complement strand
GATCTACGACTGGGACTGGCAGACCGCGGAGAAGGAGTACCGGCGCGCGATCCAGTTGGATCCCAACTACGCGACGGCCCACCACTGGTACGCGGAGCTGCTCGCCTACCGTGGCCGCTTCGACGAGGCCTTCGCCGAGATTGAGCGCGCGCGGCAGCTGGATCCCCTTTCCCTCATCATCGCGACCGATCGCGGGGAGATCCTCTACCTGTCGCGCGACTACGATCGTGCCATCGCACAGGTCCGCACCGTGCTCGACATGGAGCCGACCTTCCTGCAGGCGCACTACATCCTGGCGTTCTCCCTCGTACAAAAAGGGTTGTTTGCAGAGGCGCTGGCCAATCTGGAGCAATGGCGCGGCTCGGACGAAACGCCCTGGAGCCTAATGATGGAGGCGTACATCCGGGGGCGTGCAGGGCAGCGAGGCCAGGCCATCCGCGCGCTGGAGAGGCTCGAGCAGCTCCGGCGGCGCCGGCCGATGGACCCCGCGCCGCTCCTGCTCGCACACCTTGGGCTTGGCAACAGGGAAGCCGCCTTCGCCCTGCTCGAAGAGGCGCACGCGGAGCACTCGACGGCTCTCAGCAGCCTGAGAGTGAATCCGATCTACGACGCTTTGCGCGACGACCCCCGCTTCGGGCCCATGATGCGCCGCATTGGTGTGACTCCGTGATGCTGTCGCGTGGCGCCTATCGAACCCGACTCACCGGGATCTCGCTGCCATCGATCACACCCTCGATCCGCGGGAGATCCAACGTCAACGTCTCCTCGTAGGTGCGCTCGAGGAGGAGCGAGAGCGGATCGTGCACGAGCGGGAACCTCCAGCCCCTCATCTCCACGCGATAGACATTCCCCATCCTCGCAAAGTAGGCACGGTCCCCGTCCTGCGCGTGCCGGTACCACCACGTGCCCGTGAGCATCGCAACGCATAGCGCTGCCGAGAGGTCCGTCTCACATGCGTTCCTCGCGTCTCGATCGTCTCGGCGAACTCCGGCTCGGTCGGCCGACGAATCGTGTGGTCAACCTACATCAAGCAGAGACGACGCCCAAGGGCTGCCTCCTCACGCGAAACATTCCCGATCGTGTTCTTTCGAGTGGGCTCGGCGGAGGTGGAGTATTGGTCCGAGTGCAGTCGACGCACGAATGCGTGGTTCGAGAGCTTCGTTCGCGATCACCCGATGCCACCGCTGCGTGACGTCGACAACCGTCCGGGAACCGCGGAACTCGAAGCGTGGATGCGACTGCGGTTCGAGCGCGAGTCTGTCGCAGCACGGGGCGCGCTTTGGCGCTTTGCAGTCGCCGAGTGGCGAGACAGCATCGCGCGGCTATGTATCACCGGGGGCGCCCGCACGCCGTTCGCGCCGCGTGAAGCCATCACAGAAGCGCACAGTAATTTCCGATCTCTGCCTTGGTACCAAGGCGGGTGAGGGCCTCCGCCGCGTCGAAACCGATACTGCGGTAGTACTCCCGCACCCGTCCGCCCGCCGCCTCGATAGCCTCAGCGCTCTCCCAGACTGCGATCGTCGCGATATTGAAGCTGGTGGGGCCGCCTGTCTCGAACACGACGTAGCCGAGAAAGCCGGGCCGTGTCTCGATGAACGCGAGATTTCGCTGCATGGCACGCACGAACTCCGCGCGAGATTCGGACGGGACGTTGAAGCTATCGATACGGAACTGGAGACCCGGGTTGGTTTCGAGGGCGATGGTAATCATCGGATGCTCCTGCGATGTGCAGTTCTGGAGAAGAAGTGATCGGCGCGCGGAAAGCCCGGAGCGTGCGTGCTCATGGCAATCGAGTTCGTCGCCGCCATCGGCGGTCATCGTCCTAATGTGGATTTCCCCGCGAACGGCCGGCTTGAACGAATCGGTCATCAGGTCAGGAGGGGCGCCTCCGTCGGCGGCGTCCCCGTGGGCTCCGGCGGATCGGACGACCTGGGCCCCGCGGGTGATCCGCTTCGACGTCGGGCAGGAACGCAATCATAGTGTTCGGATGGTCTCCAGGAGAGTGCCCCGGGGGGCGGAAATGCCATCCCCACGAGATGTCCCGCTGTTGGGACAAGCGGCTCACGGCTGCAGCGAGCGCGCGGTTGCAGGACCGCTGCTACAGCATTTCTCCGCGACCTGGATCCATCGCGCGGGCGACATCGTGCGTGCCTCCGCGATCGTCCCGGACGGTTGCGCGGATGTCGTTGTTGTGGATGGCGTACTTCACATCGCGGGGCCCGACCGGTGCGTCAACGTCCATAACCCTCGCCCAGGCCGAGTCGCAGTGGGTCTGCGTTTTCAACCAGGCGCGGCGGCTTCGCTGCTCGGACATCGTGTGCGCAGCTCGTCGGAGTGACGACGCGATTGGAATGTTTCTGGGGAAACGATGCACGGCGCCTGGGAGATGGGCTCAGTGAGGCGACTGCTCCGGAAGAGATCGCCCAACGGCTCGAGGCAGCGCTGGACGGCCGCTTCAAAAGAACCGATCCGCCGGACCCAACACCAGTTGCGGTCTATCGCCTGCTCGGCGACTGGTCCGACGAGGGAACTGTAGTGCGCCGTCTCACGCAATACTTCCGGGTGAGCGAGCGAACAATCAGGCGCCGGCCTTCACGCTTTCCTGTACTTCCGTTCCGAGCGGGGACGGTCTCTACTTACGTCCCCCTTCAAGGCGAAGGAATTGCGCCGCGCTCCGAAAGCGCTTGATGTTTGGCTCCGACCAGATGCGATGGCCCGAGAAGATTGACGAGGCCCTTCGGGCTGACACGGGCGCGGGAGGCACGGAGGTGGAGCTCCAGCGGGGAGATCGAGCAGGATATCGTGCGCATGCATGTGCATGTCGATCACCGGAGCGCGCTGTTGAGCGGAAGGCGCGGCGTGCGAGAGGCCCGCAAACACGACTACTACGGGCATGAACCAGTTACGCATACTGCCTCCCAGCGGTTGTCGTTCTGGCGACAGCGTCTTCTTTTCTCAACGTCCGGATGGAAACGATGTGGTCGACGATGTGCTCGGCATCCCGCCCCACACCTCCCACCAGCGCCGAACTCAGCGAGTAGAGGAAGAGAAACCCGATAAAGTAGAGACCCGGGCAGCAGTCGACGATGCCCCGATCATGAATGGGAACGCCATTGTGTTTTGGCAGCGAGAAGTCAATCCAGTCGTAATTGGGTGCATAGCCGGTGCACCAAATGACGGTCGACGCCTCGAGGACCCTTCCATTCTCGAGGACGGGAAATCCATTCTTCACGCCGGTCATACGCGGCACTCGTTCGATGCCTGCCGGGGCAAAGTCCTTTCGTCGCACTCGCCCCAGAGGGATTCCACGAGGCGGGTCGATAAAGTAGTCACGGAGCTTCCGTCCAAGCGCCGTCTTCACGGTCAAGCGCGTTGCCACAAACCACATGAGGGGCGTGATCAGGTGATCGAGAT
The DNA here is from genome assembly GCA_048594885.1 of Vicinamibacterales bacterium. GTDB lineage: Bacteria > Acidobacteriota > Vicinamibacteria > Vicinamibacterales > 2-12-FULL-66-21 > JBMDXB01. Next base: position 105,588 of record JBMDXB010000128.1, on the reverse strand, counting down.
GACTTCCGGCCCGGGTGGGTTCCTGGCCCGTGTCCGGTCCAGATAACCATGTCCGGTGATGGGGAGCGAGCTCCATCGCAATTTCTGCCCCGGAGTTCCCGGCGCCCACTACGAGCACTGCTCCTTTCTGAATCTGGGATGGGTTGCGGTACTCCTTGGAGTGGAGTTGGACGATCCGCTTACCCAGCTCCCCTGCGAATGACGGAACTCTCGGGTTGTTGAAGGCACCGGTAGCCACGACCACGTTCTCGGCGAACAGCCGGTGCTCGCCCCACCTCACCTCGAATCGGTCGCCGGCCTTGGACAGTCGGTCGACTTTGACGCCGGTCCGGACGGGGAGCTCGAACCCGCGGGCATACGCCTGCAGGTAGTCGGCGATCTCGTCCTTCGTCGGATAAGCCCAGGGCAATCCCGGACACGGCATTCCCGGCAGTCCGTTGTAACGGCCTGGCGTAAACAGATGCAGCGAATCCCACCGCTTCCGCCAGGCATCGCCGATACGCTCGTTCTCGTCAACGATGACAAACGGCAGATCGCGTTTCTTGAGGAAATAGCCGACCGCCAGGCCTGCCTGGCTTCCGCCAATGACCACGGTTCCGAGTCGCTGATCGGTCATTCCTTTAGCTTTCAACTCGAAAGATCTCCCGCCGGCCGCTCTCCACGAGGTCGTGATAATCAGCCATCACTTTCCGAACGCTCTCGTTCGCCGTGAGCGTCCGCTCCGCGGCGAAGAAGTCATCGATCTTCTCGACCTGCGCCTCAGCGACGATGGTCCAGAACGGCTCGCCTGTGACGTCGGTGAGAAGGCGCATCGGTTCGTGCCCCATCTCTTGGAGCGCGTGCGAGATGGCTCTGAATTTTTCAGCCATCTGACGGACCTTGCCCGGTTTGCAGTGCAGGACCTCACGAATCACGTACATGACACGCTCCTCTCAGATGGGGGTTGCCGGTGAAGTCTCTGCCTCACTCGCCGCAGCCATGATGCGGGCGATGTTCTCGTTCGACATGAAATCGGACACCGGAATGGCGCCGGTGATCGCAGACAGAAACGCGTTGGTGGCGTCCTGGTTGCGGCGCAGCGCACCAAAGAGGGCGCGCATGGCCGCAGCCGGCGGTTCGAGCGCTGCCAGATGCGTGGTGAATTCGTACATCGGCCGCACGCGCTCATTGCGTGCCGATTCGTGTGCCGCCAGTGGCTCGTCGAACACACCGGTGCCCGAGAGCCCGGCACCGAGCGCCTCCACGAGCGCATCGGCGTCAATGAACGCGTCGCTGATGCCCTGTGCGGTGATCGGATCCCGGTTGTAGCTGGCATCGCCGACGAGCGCCCATCCCTTGCCATACGGTTTCCGGAAATATCCGGGCACACCCGCGGTGCCGTACCACTTCTCTTCGCGGCGGCCCTCGCGCATGTGGGCAACAAAGTCGGGCGCTGTCTCGAGCGCGCGCCAGACGTGCCCTTCGACATCGCCGCGGACGCTCGTAAAGTCCTTGGTTGGCCAGTTCACCATCAACAGATGGAGGCCATCGCTGGTCGGCGCACCGCCAAAGGCGATGTGGTCTCGCACGTACAGCTCGATATCGTCCTGTCGTACGCCGCTGAAGTACGAGTAGAAGGCACATGCGGCGACGGGCCGCACGTCGTACGCTGACGCTCGCACGACTCGAGCAACGAACGATTTCACACCGTCGGCGCCGATGACGATGCGCGCGCGCTCCTCGACAGAACTCATGCCCTTCGCGTGGCCACGAATGCCGATGACTGTGTCGTCTGCGAAGAGCAGTTCGTCGACGGTGAACGCCTCTCGAACCTCCACGCCGGACTCCGCCGCTGCGTTCACGAGAAGCGCGTCGAGCACGGTGCGGCGGGGACAGAAGCCTCCCATCCCCTCGTTCGCGTCCGGAATCGTGCCGCGCAGCGCAAATGGACCGACATCGAACGTCATGCGCCGGCAGATGGGGGGCACCCCGGTCGCGGCGAGTCGCTGGAGCAGTCCCCAGCGTCCGAGGATCTCGGCGCCATGCGGCCACAGGATGTGCGTCGAAATCGTGTCGCTTGGGAAGGTGGCCTTGTCGACGAGCAGGACCTTGAATCCGCGGCGTGCGAGAAGCATGGCAGTCGGCGAGCCAGCACACCGCGCGCCGACGACGATGGCGTCGAACATCGTGAACCTCCGCGTTGACTGACACTAGCCAATGCGGAAGGGCGTCGACATCGGACGGATTACCCAAAATCACGATTTCGTGAAATTGGGTGATTCTGCGTACTGGCTCAGATGAGGTTGCGCTGGTAGGCCCAGGCCGTGGCGGCGGAGCGGCTCGATACGCCGAGCTTGTCGAAGATGTTGCTGACGTGGCGGGCAACGGTCTTCTCGCTGATGAACAGCTCCTCGGCGATGTGACGATTCGTCTTGCCCGAAGCAAGCAGGCGAAGCACCTGAGCCTCGCGTTCGCTGAGCGACCCGACAGACTCGCTCCTGGCCCGTGTCGATTGCTCCCCGATGCGCGCGAGCCAGAATTCGGCGTTGAGCTGCTCGAACAACCTCCGCGCGGCCTCGACGTCGAGGCGCCGGCCCTCCTGATCGCCGCGCCGCTCGCAGACATCGGCCATCAGTAAGCAGGTATGCGCCTCTTCGTACGGCATCCCCAGATCGCGCCAGATCTCCGATGCCTGGCAGAGCAATGTCGCAGCTCCCTCGACGTCTCCTTCCGCGAGGCGCACGGCGCCGACAGCCTGGGCGGACGCCGCGTTCAGAAGCGACGCCCCGATGGCACTGGCGATCGTCGACAGCTCTGTGGCCGCGGCCCGCGCATGTTCGAGATCACCCGCGGCCAGCAGGATTTCGACGGCCGCGGCGAGCATTCTTGCCCGCGCCGCTTGTGTTCGCGTGTCGAGCAGAACGCTGCGGATTGACGCGGCCGCGGCGTCGGTCTCGCCCTGAGTCAGACGAAGCAGCGACAGTCCCGGGTGCGGCTTGCGCCCGCGTTCGTTGGCCTGCATGTAGGCCGCTTCAGCCTTTTCGAACTCACCGCGAAGCCGGTGAATCTCGCCGAGCCGGTAGAATGCCGCGCCCGCCGCCGGCCGGGACATCAGCAGTTCGCAGGCATCCCGCGCGTCCCGGGCCGCGTCGTCCCACTTGCCGCGCATCTGCAAGACCTCGGCGCGATAGAGGAGGCACTCGCCGCGATAGCGCACGAGATCGGGTTGCGCGGCGCACCAGCGCGCGAGTGCCGTAGTCCACTCGTAGGCACGGCGGAGATCGAAAGTCTCCTGGCATCCCTCCAGCACGGTGCAGTAGGCATCGCCCGCCAGCATCGGCGATACGTCTCCGGCGATGACTGCGACCATCGCTTCGTCGAGCAGGGCAACACCCTCCGCGACGCGCCCAAGGCGGATCAGGGCGCGCCCGCGGCCCTGAGCGGCCTTGCATGCGAGATCACCATTCCCATATCGGCGGGCGATCTCCGCTGCCTGATTGAAGAGCGCATCTCCGGCGGCCGGATCGCCTTGCACGACGCGTTGAATGGCAGACGGGATCAACAGAAATCCGCGCACGACGCACTCTATCTGTCCCTCGTCGAGGATGTGCTGGGCTCTCGCGAACCAGCCGGACGCGGGAGCGATGGCGCCGCGGAGCTGCAGCCCCACAGCGAGCCACCAGGCGCATCGCGCGGCGCCTTCGCGATCGCCGCGCTCGAGGAACGCGCGATGCGCCCGTTCCCAGGACGCCTCGCTGTCGTCCTCCCGTCCCATGAGATAGGCGGCCGTCGCCAGCCGTTCGAGATCCTCAGGCTCCAGCGGGGCTTCCCGATCGGCGGCGTGGAACAGGCGATACGCGTCAGCCCATGTCTGCCGCTCGAAGGACCTCCGGGCACGCGCGAGTGAGTGGATGTCGCTCATGCGCCTGTGGAGCATGGTAGATCGTTCGGGGCCAATGCTGAGCAACGAGAGGGTTCTGGGCGTCGACTCCCCAGAGACGCTTCGGCCATTTCTGCCGCCCGTGGAAAACGGCAATGACCTCGAGCCGGTCACCACGCAGCCTGTATGGGATCACGTACGGTGTGCCCGGTACGACCAGTTCCCGCGTACCGGCGACCCGACCGGGACGGCCTCGATTCGGCAGTTCGGCGAGCCGCTCGACAGCTTCGAGCAATGTGCCGCCAATTCGATTAGCAGCCTTCGGATTGTCTTGCGCGATGTGCGCGCGGAGATGAGCCAGATGCTCGATGGCTCGCGGCGAAGAGACGATGGTCACACGCGAGGCACCTTGCGTTTACGCTTGCGACCCCACGAACGAAGCCAGTTCGCGACGTCCTTGTGTGGAACACCTCGGCCCTCGTCGAGCTCCTTGATGCCGGTCTGAATTTCATCCAGTTGCCAGCTTTCCGCCTCGACAAAGGCAGCAATCGCCTCCGCGGCAAGAAACGACTTCGAACGACGTGCGCGTTTCGCGAGCGCCTCGAGACGCTTCTTCGTGTCGACGTCGATGCGAACGGAGAGCGTCGTGCTCATGTGTCGTCGTGTGTAATCAGATGTGTACATCCTAGCACAAAAGGCGCGACGCAGTGGGCCCCATGTCCGCCGCTATCGATCGACCGGGCGGTTCTGTCGATGGGTGGTTCATCTCGTCCCACGCGGTTGCTCGATCAGCGGATGGGCGGGCGCAATGACGCAGGCGAGCAGCACGAACGGGTGTCGGCGGAGTATCCGTTTCGCGGCCCTTTTGAAGAGCATGAACTTCCCGCAGTGAGGCACATGGTCCCTTGCGTCCGCTCGACACTCGCGCCCGAGGCTCACTTCGTCAAGGCGTTCAGCTGCATCGGCAACGCCTTCATGGTGAATCCCGATTTCGGCGGCATCAAGCCGACGATGTTCCTCTGCGGCAACCATGAGGGCGCGAAGCCCGACGTGACGGCGGTCCTCGATCGGTTTGGCTTCGACACCGAAGACATGGGGAGCGTCGAGGCGGCGCGCGCGATCGAGCCGCTCTGCATCCTCTGGTGCATTCCCGGCTTCCGCACCAACCGCCGGACGCACGCCTCGCCCAGCCGCTCCGTGCGTGCAATTTGTTCGGAGCCGGCATCGGCGCCGACGTGAACGCGAGGACCAACGCTCGCGCGTGGTGTGGAGCCTAGCGAGGCGGAGACGCGTGGCGGACGGATCAGGTTAATCCGGCGGGGGTTCGGCTTGCGCCTTCGCCGGAGACGCCGGCCGGTTGAGTTGATGCCGGATTCGCCGTCATCATTGCCTGAGATCGGCCGCCCAGTTCAAGACGACCGTGATCGCCGGTGGGTCTGTCTGCGCCTCGGCGCGCCGGACGAGGAATCGATCGCCGCCCCGGCCCACCTCGTAGTCCTGAGAGCCAGGACGCCGCTGTTCGATGGCGAAGAGCGTCTGCGGCGGACCGAAACGCAGCCCGTTCCGCGTCTCGACCGGCACGGCCATCAACGTTCCGGCGGAATCTACGTAGAACAGCTCACGGCCACCGCGGCCCCAGCGTGGTGAGCTGCCACCTCGGGAAATCTGCCAGCGCGTTCCCGATGGGGGAAATGGCTGGACGTACACTTCCTCGGAGCCCGAGTCGTTGGATGTGTACGCGATCGAGCGGCCGTCCGGGGCAAAAGCACCCGCATGCTCCGCGGCGCTCGTCGTAGCGATCGGCCGCAACGTGTGATCCCGCAGTGAGACGACGTATACGCTGCTGGCGGCGCCAGGATGATCGACCAGCAGGAACTGGCCGTCTGGTGACACGTCGCGCGCGCACATGTAGTTCGTCGGCGGCCGAGGTATCAACACCTGCGCGCGGCCGGGCGCCTTCAGCTCCTGTTCATACACATTCCAAAGGGACGTTCGAGTCGAACTGAAGAAGAGGCGCAAGCTATCCGGAGACCACACGGGCATGGCGTCGGCCGCGGCGTCGAACGTCATCCGCTCCTCGTGTCCGGTGTCGAGATCGACGACCCACACGTCTCTGCCGTTGCCCAGTCCGTCCGCACGGTCGAGGGCCAGTCGGCGGCCATCGGGAGAGAGCGAGAACCCCCAGTAGTCGCCCGGGGCGGTTACGGTCCCCAGCTGGCGACCCCGCCGGTCCACCCACACCAACCTGTCGGATACGGCGGGCGCGCGCCTGAACGCCAAGACATCACCGCCGACCGACATCGGCGCTTTGCGATTGGTCGGCGCCGGCACGACCCCATCTGCGACGGGAATCGGATCGCCGGCCAGCCGGAGAGGATCGCCGTCGAATCGCTGCGCCAGTAATGTCGTTCCGCGCACGAACAGCAAGTGACCGGACCGGGCGAGCACCGCCTGCGAATCGACGCTCGCGAAACAGGCTGGCGCCTCGCGTCCGTCGATCGTCGCGAGACAGACGCGGCGCTCTTCGCTCGGAATCGTCGTGACCGACAAGTAGAGAAAACGCCGCCCGTCCGGCAGGAAAACAGGGAAGCGGTGTGACTCGCCTCGCCCGGCGTCCACCGTCGTCAGCCGCTCGGGGACCCCATCGGCTGCATCGATGCGGAACAGGCCGTCGTGCGGAAACGGCGAGAACACGATCACGTTGTCGCGGCTCCAGGTACCGCCGATCCCTGCGCTGGCGGGGCCGAGCGGTCGCACGGTCCCGCCTGTCGCGGGCACGACCTGAAGCTTCTGCTGGCTGAAGAACCCGAGCCATCGGCCATCCGGCGACCAGAACGGCGCCGCCGCTCCAGTGATGCCGGGAAGCAGGCGGGGTTCGACAGCGCGGAGATCGCGCACCCACAGCCCCTCCGCCACGTCTCCACGGGACGCGATGAACGCGATTGAGCGCCCGTCAGGAGAGACGGCCGGATGAGGGGCGGCCGACGACATCCCGAAGGACGCACCCGCTGGTGGGACCAACTCGAAGCGTGTCGCGACCGGCCCGCCCGTGGAAGAACGGTCAGAGGCGAAAAAGGCGACGATGGCCGCGATGACCGCCACCGTCGTTCCGGCGAGCACCAGGACGGCAGCCAATTGGCGCCATCGCGTGATGAGCGCCACGGCGGCAGCCTTGGGCCGCCGGACGACCGCAATGAAGCGGTAGCCGCGTGTGGGCACCGTTTCGATGAATTCCGGCGGGTCGCGTCCGTCGCCGAGCGCCTTGCGGAGGAGCGAAACCGTGTAAGGCACGTTCGTTTCGTCGACGAACGTTTCACCCCAGACCTCGCCCAGCAACTGTTCCTTCTTGACGAGTCGGCCCGCGTGCCGGACGAGCACGGTCAGGACGTCGAACGCCTTGGGCGGAAGCGAGACGGGCGTCCCCTCGCGCTGCAGCACTCGCTCGAGCGGGTCCAGCCGGAACTGGCCGAACTCGTAGATCTCTCGCTCCGCTGCGCCATCAGAGCCGGACGACGATCCCAATCCAGAACTCACCCAACCCCCAACTGACCCTCAGAGCGGCCAAAAGACCTCGAGTGGCGTCGCGGCGTATTCCCCGCCTCTGGGTAGCCGTTACTTCCGGGGGAGGCAACATGCGCGCGCGGAAATTCCTGGTCCTCGCGTCTTCGTGGTTCGTGGCCGGTAGTCTAGCTGCACTGGCCGAAGGCGATCAATCTGACGGACGTCGCTTCTCTCCCGCTATTGATCAGTCGGCCTCGGTGCCGGTGCGCAACCCTCCTCGATTTGCTGTCAACCCGCTGTTGCGCGCGCGTCAGTTTCTCGAAACGCTACCCCAGGGTGATCGGAGGAGGGCGCTCGAGCTCATTCGTCCCGCTCCGATAAGCCCAGCAGATCGCGCACGCGTGCTGGCGGCGTTGCCGCGCGCGGGCGAGCTTCGCCCCGATGCGGGCGAAGCAATCAAGCTGGCCGGTCTCGAAAGCGTCTTGAGATTCCATGCCCGCGACAATCTCTACGTGGTGAAACTGGTCGACGTCCCTCAGGCAGTCATCGGGCTCCACGCGCGGTCGGTCGTGATGATCTCCAGACCCGCGCTATCACTGTTGGCCACGGCGGAGCTGCAAGCGCTCGTGGCACACGAGGCGGGTCACGAGTTCTTCTGGGACGAGTACCACCACGCCCGGGCGCAGCGCGACACGACGGGCCTGCAGGAAGTGGAGCTGAAATGCGACGCGATTGCCTCGTTGACGCTCATGAGGCTGCAGTTCGACCCTTTCGCACTGACGCGGGGCGTCCAAGCCATGATTCGTTACAACGATGACGTGATGGGGCGAGCTCTCGACGAACGGTGGTATCCGAGTCTCAGGGACCGGAAACGGTTCGTGCGCGAGGTCGTCGGTTGGTATCGTCACGCTGGATCGCGCGATACGACGCGCTCAGGAGGCTGATCGGCGACAGGGCTACTGCCGGCTCGTGCGCGGGCTACCGGCCGGTGAGCCACCGTGCGAGAGATGGGCGCCACGTCGATTTTGGGATCCGCCCCGCCCGTGCGGCTCAGGGACGGCCCAGTCAGGAGAGGAGAACACGCATGAAGACTCATGATTCCCCGATGCGGCGCGGCTTGCGTGTATCGCTGTCGGCTGCGATCGCGTGTGTCGCTCTCGCGGTGTCACTGGTGCGGATCGCGGGAATGGCGCAAACGGGCGCGCCTGCGTTTCCTGACCTGATTGCCCTACCGCCGGATTTTGGATCCGAAGGAATTGCGGTGGGCACCGGGGACAGGTTCTATGTGGGTTCGTTTACACCGCCGAATCTCGGTCAGATCCTCGTCGGCGATCTGCGGACCGGCAGCTATTCGGAACTCGTGCCGGCGAACGGACGGCCATCAGTAGGAATGAAAGTCGACCCACGTACCAACTTTCTTTTTGTAGCCGGTGGCCAGAGCGGCGGGGGAACGGTTTATGACGCGAGCTCTGGCGCCGAGGTCGCCTTCTATCCGTTCCTACCGCCCGGCGGACACATCGTCAACGACGTCGTGGTGACACACAGTGCGGCCTACTTCACGGTCTCGACTGGTCCGTTTCTGGGCCGCGTTGCTCTTGATCCGAACGGACAGCCAGGAACCGCTGAAACGATCCCGCTGCCGGCCAACTTCGGGATGCGGGGAACCTGTACGTTGGGCCCGGGGGCAAGAGCGAACGGAATCGCTGCGACCGCGGACGGCAAATATCTCATCATCGTTCACACGAGCGAGGGTCGCCTGTACCTGCTCGATACGAGCACGCTGCTTCCGATCCCGATCGACATCGTGGGAGGTGATTTCGCCGGCGGCAATCCCCTGTGCATCGGCGACGGCTTGCTGCTCGATGGCACAACCCTGTACGTCGTGCAGTTTGGCCCTCTCCATCGGGTCGCGGTGGTGGAGATGTCTCCCGATCATCGGTCGGGCTTCATCACTCGCTACATCAGCGAGCCGTTCGCGTCCAATCCGGCGATCAGACTGCCCACGACAATCGCCGAGTTCGGGGGCTCGCTGTACGCGGTGACCTACGGCGGGGCGCCCCCCACACCGGATTTCGTCGTGCGGCTGCCGAAGTAGTCGCAGGACGTGCGCCTACTCTCATGCGGTGAGGACACCGGGCAATCTGTCCGTTGTGCCTCACCGCTGGTGTTGTCACGCCGCGCGTTCAGCGTGCGCCCAGCGACGGCAACTTCGTGTCGCCCGGGACGATCCGCCGGCCTTGTTTGACGCGCATCACGATGTCGCGAGAGTGCGCGAAGTCCTCGAGCGGGTTGCCGCCGAGTACGAGGAAGCTGGCCTCGAACCCGCTGGCGAGGCGACCGAGCTTGCGGCGCGGGAAGATCGCTTGTGGTGTTGTGACACTCCATGCGCGCAACAGCTCGAGATTCGACATGAGCCCGCGCGCGGCGATCAAATCCGCTTCGACGCGTGCGGTCTTGCGGAACTGATCGGTGCCGATCACGATCGTGTTGCCGGCGGCACGCATACGCAGAAGGTTATCGCGCACAACCGCGAGCTGCGCCTCGGAGACGTCCGGTTCCATCCAGTCGAGCGTTGTCGCGATCGACACGCGACGCGCCGCCGCGGCCCGGAGATCCACGTCGTCGAGTCGGTAACGCTCTGGGTTGTCCTTGTCCACGAAGGGCATGTGCGCGATATCGTCAACGCCTGCGGCGATCGCGACGTGAAAGTCGTGCGCGTTCTCGATGTGAGCTGACACCCGGAGCTGCGCCGCGTGGGCACGTGCGACGATGGCGGGAACCAGCGCGGGATCGATGCCACGGCTTTTGGGCGTCAAGGCTTTGTTGTCGCGGCGTGCCACGTACTCGTCGGAGTGAACGAGAAAAACCTTCACGAAGTCCGGCTTGCCGGCCATGAGCCGTGGCCATGCGCGATCGACGTCCCGTTCGGAGGAGACGGCGAACAGGGCGTCGCCTTCGCCGTGGGTCCTGGCCCAGTCGCCGGGAAGAATGCCCATGCCGGCGAGCGCATCGACAATCTCCATCGGATGGCCGCCCGGTCCCGTGAAGCCCTGATGCGCGCTCACGTAGTCAACCGACGATGGCCCCCCGAGCATCGGGCGCATCCGATCGTGGAAGAGCGGCGCGGTCCCGTGATCCTTGACGTAGAAGATCCCGTCACGCAGGTGCGTCTGCACATAGGCGTCGACCAGCATTGGCTCGAGCCAGTGATTGTGCCCTTCCGCGTACGGCGGCACGACGAAGCGGTCTTGGAGATCGACGAGGGCGCCAACGCGGCGCGGGCGGGATCCCACGAACGACTCGCCAGCGACCCACATGGTTCTGGCCACGAACTTCTCGCCGTCGAACCACTGGCCGGCTCGATATTCCGTGGCCGGTTCGTGTTCCACAAACGGCATCGTCCGGCAGGCAGCCAGACCGAGACCGGCGACGACAAGCGCCCACGTGAGCATCTTCTGACCAGGCCACCATTGTCGCGTCACGCGAAACCTCCTGGGCCGCACGGAACGGGCGAGCCGTAGTGCACGAGCACGTGCCATAGCTGTTTCAAGTACTGCAGCGCGTCAGCCTGCTGACCCCAGTCCTGCCACGCATCCGGCCGCATGCGAAGCGAGGCCTCGGCGCGTCCGATCGCCGCGGCATCCAGGATCCCGTCCACACCCGCGATCCGCCGCGCCAGGCGAACCGTCTCCGGGCCCCCTGGTGGTATGCGCCGCCGAACAGCGCACGTTCCCAGGTGTCTCGCGCGCCGCCAGGAAAGGCCGACAAGCTCCCGCTCGAGAGCCCGGTCTGGAACTGATTCCGATACACACCGTCGCGAAGCAGGGCTTCGGCTACCGAGATGGAGCCGGATCCAAGGCGGTCAGGGTGGAAGTGCACGACGACCCTGGCGTGATCCCGGACACACTCCATTGCCGCGACATAGCTGGCAGCCGCGCAGCCGGCGCGTGCGAGCACACCATCCAACCGCGAACGCGCAATCGTCTGCTCGCGACGGATGACGTCTTCGACATGCAGCAGCGCGTCGTGTTGCGCACCCATCGATTCAGCCGCCTTCGACGATATCGTCGCATGACAGCGCGCTGGCACGCGTTCGGGCAGTTGAAGCGATAGCGGCGTGGATCGGCGTCAGAATCCCAGGGCGCGGCGCAGCTCGGCGGGATCGAACTCCATGCGCGTCGAGGCGACGAGTCCGCGCTCGATGCGGATCGTCTCGGACATCGGCAGCCGCGCGAAGCGGCCGGTCGGCGGGATCGGCGGAAATCCCGGAAGCTGCAGCACGCCGAGGTGCGTGCCCTCGCCAAGCCACTCCGTGCGTGCGATCTGTTCCGAGCCGGCGTCGGCGCCGACGTGAACCGCGAGGACCAACGCTCGCGCGTCGGGGAACGCCTCGAGCCACCGGCGCGTGAGCTCGCGGTAGCCGGCACGTCCGATCAAGTGCTCGCGCGCAGCCGGGTAATTGAAGATTGCCTGCGGGTCTACGAGCCGTTCCGCTTCGTCGAGGCGCCGCTCGTTGAAGAGCGCGTAGTACTGGCGCGCGAGAACCTCCGCCCTCAGTGCCATACCGGCGGGCGGAAACAGCTCGCGATGCGAGTCGGCGACGGCAACTTTCATGATCGCGCCGCTGTGCAAACGCACCGCCAGCGTCGTCATCCCCGCAAGTCGTTGACAGGCCGCGAACAGCGGTCCGCGCTCGCGACCGCCGGTTACGCGTTGGAAAGGCAGCGATCATTTTTGGATGCCGGCTCATCCACACATGGACTTTTCGCCGGCAGCCGCTATACTGCCGCGCGGGGAGGCACTCCATGACAACTCGGACGTCGCGCCGCTGCGCGCTGGCGGCAGCTCTCGCCCTCGGTGCACTCACGACGAACGCATCCGGCGAAGGCCAGGCCGCCGACAAGACGATCTACGTCTCGGTCCTGGACGAAGCCGGCAAGCCGGTGAAGGACCTCACGACCAAGGAATTCAAGGTGCGGGAGGACGGTGTCGATCGCGAGGTCGTGGGCGCCAGCCTCGCCGGCGATCCGCTGTGCGTCGCGCTGCTCGTGGACACGACGCAGCCGGCTGAGCCGTACATCCGTGACATCCGCACCGCGCTGACCGCGTTCGCGAAGCAGATCACCACCGCGAGCCCGGGTGCGCGCATCACCGTGTTCGAGTTCGGCCAGGCGTCGGTCCCGCTGGTCCCGTTCACCAGCGACATGGAGACGCTCGAACGGCAGATCGGCCGGCTCTATCCGAAGAAGACCCCGGACGGCGTGCTGCTCGAGGCATTGATGGACGCCACGAGTAGCCTGAACAAGCAGAACAGCCGCCGCCGCGCGGTCGTCGTCTTGTCGATGGAGCCGGGCCGCGAGCGCAGCACCGAGCAGCCGCAGCGGATCCAGGACGCCTTCCAGCGATCCGGCGCGCAACTCTGGACGGTGTCGCTGCGCAAGGGCCAGGGGCTGGCCGACAACTCGATCCGCGATCTTGTCCTCAACACGGTGGGCAAGAACACCGGCGGCCACCGCGAGTTCATCGTCGGCCAGACGGCGATCGAGACGTACCTGACGATGTATGCCGACGCGCTGGCGTCGCAGTACGCGGTCACCTACAAGCGGCCGGCGTCGGAGCGGCCGAAAGTGGTGCAGACGGGGGTGACGCGGACGACCCCGCTCAGACTGCACGCGAGCCTCTTCGCGCCACAATAGACGCGTGAAGCGGACGATCGCAGCGGCCGCCGTCGTCGCCGCCGCCCTCGCGGCGTTCCTGTGGTTTCGACGCGAGCCGCCGTTCGTCCTCAAGCCGAATCCGGATCAGAACGTCCTGCTCGTCACGATCGATACGCTGCGCGCCGATGCGCTCGGCTCGTACGGCGGCCTCGCGGCCACCCCGAACCTCGATCGGCTGGCGGCCGCCGGGGCGCGCTTCACCTTCGCGCACGCCCATGCGGTGGTGACGCTGCCCTCGCACACGTCGATCCTCACGGGGCGGCTCCCCTACGAGCACGGCATCCGCGACAACAGCGGCTACCGCGTCAAGGATGGAACGGCGACGCTGGCCACGCGGCTCAAAGCGGCGGGATTCCGCACCGGCGCGTTCGTCGGCGGCTTTCCGCTCACCAAGCGGTTCGGCCTGACACCCGGCTTCGACGTCTACGACGACCGCATCCCGGAGATGCGCGGGGACATCACCTTCACGATGCCCGAGCGTCGCGCCGACGCCGTCGCGTCGAGCGCGCTCGAATGGATCGGCGCGGCGAACGGCCGGTTCTTCGCGTGGGTCCACGTCTTCGATCCGCATCTGCCCTACAAACCGCCGGAGGAGTTCGCCGCGCGATACGCCTCGCAGCCGTACGATGGCGAGGTCGCATTCGTCGATCGCGCGCTCGGGCCGCTGTTCGATCGCCTCGCCTCGCTCGCACGGCCCACGCTCGTCGTCGTCACGTCCGACCACGGCGAGGGGCTGGGCGAGCACGGGGAAACGACACACGGGATGTTCGCGTACGAAGCGACGCTGCGCGTGCCGCTGATTGTTGCGCGCGTCGAGCCCGGACGTACGCGATCGCGCGGGGGCACAACCATCGACACGTCCGTGCGGCACGTGGACATCGCACCGACGATCCTCGAGGCCGTCGGTGTTGAGCGGGACGGCTCGATGTCTGGCGCCTCGCTGACGCCCGCCATCGCGCGTGGCGACACCGCGGACAAGCCGGTCTACTTCGAGTCGATGACCTACAACCTCGTTCGCGGGTGGGCGCCGCTGCGCGGCGTGCTGGTCGGCAGGGACAAGTACATCGATCTGCCCATTGCGGAGCTCTACGATCTCGCGTCCGATCCGAAAGAGGAACGCAACGCCGCCGCCGCACAGCCGGAGCGCGTGCGGGTGCTGGCAAACACGCTGCGCGGCTACAACGTCGCGCCGCCGAATCGTCCGGCGCAGGAGTCGGCCGAAGCGGTCGCGGCGCTGCGATCGCTCGGCTACGTGGCGGGGACGGCGCCGGAGCGAAAGACCTACACCGAGGCGGACGATCTCAAGAACCTCGTGGACGTCGATCGCGATCTGCACCGCGCCAGCGAGCTGTTCCAGAACGGCCGCATCCAAGAGGCGATCGCGCTCTTCGACAGCGTCATCGCGCGGCGGCCCGACACGGCGGACGCCTACATCTCGCTCGCGCACGCCTACTGGGACACGGGCCGTCCGCACCTCGCGATCGCGACGCTCGAAAAGGCGCTCGCAAACCACGCGCCCGACCGCGACGTGCGGATCCGTCTCGCGCTCTATCTCGCCGAAAGCGGCGCCGACGCGGCGCGCGCGATTACCGTCCTCGCCGGGATGGCTCCAGACGATGTGGAGGCGCTGAACGCGCTGGGCGTGGCGTATGGCGCGGCGGGGCGCTACGGGGAGGCGAGCCGGACGTTCACGCGGCTGCTGGCGCTCGATCCCACCAACGGCATTGCCTACCAGAACCTCGCGGCAATCGAGCTGCGGCAGGCGCTGAACGAGAAGCAGGACGACGCCCGGCGCGCGAGACTGCAGGAATCGGAGAAGCTGGCGCGGCGGGCGATCGCCATCGATCCGACGCTGGCGAAGGCCTACACGACGCTCGGCGTGGCGCTCGCCGAAGGGGGACACCGCGATCAGGCGATCGACGCCTGGAAGCGCGCGGCGGAGCTCGACGGGACGGAGTTCGACGCGCTCTACAACCTGACGGTGACGCTGGCGCAGAGCGGCCGAGCGGACGAGGCACGGCGGTACGCGCGCCAGTTCGTCGACACGGCGCCGCCGGCGATGTACGGACCGGCGATCGAGCAGATGCGCGGGTTCCTGGGCGGCCGATGACGCCGAGACGCGCCGCCGCAGTCTTCGTCGCGCTCGCGCTGCTGCTGGTGGGAGCCGCGTGGTGGTGGCGCGCGCGGACGCTGTGGTTCACGCTCGAGCCCAACGCCGATCGCAACATTCTGCTGGTCACGATCGACACGTTGCGCGCCGACGCTGTCGGCTCCTACGGCGGACGCGCCGTGACGCCGAACCTCGATCGCCTCGCCGCGCGCGGCGCGCGTTTCGATTTCGCCCACGCCCATGCCGTCGTGACGCTGCCATCGCACGGGAGCATCCTCACGGGACGGTATCCGTACGAGCACGGCATCCGCGACAACACGGGATACCGACTCGCCGCCTCACAGCCGACCGCGGCGACACTGCTGAAGACGCAGGGCTTCGCGACGGGCGCGTTCATCGGCGGCTTCCCGCTCGACCGCCGGTTCGGGCTCGCCAGCGGCTTCGACGTCTACGATGACCGGCTCGCCGCCGGCGCCGACGCCGCCGAACGCGAGCGGCGCGCCGACGCCGTCGTCAAGACGGCGCTCGACTGGATCGGCGCGCAGAGCGGGAAATGGTTCGCGTGGGTACATCTCTACGACCCGCACGTCCTCTACGATCCGCCGCGCGAGTGGGCGGACCGGTTCCCGTCGGACCCGTACCTGGGCGAGGTGTCGTGGACGGACGCGGCGCTCTGGCCGCTGTTCGATCGCGTACGGGCGGGACAACGGCCGACGCTCATCGTCGTGACATCCGATCATGGCGAGGGACTCGGCGATCACGGCGAGTCCACGCACGGCATCTTCGCCTATGAATCCACGCTGCGGGTCCCTCTCATCGTCGCGGAGGCGCGCGCGCGTGCGGACGGCGCGACCGGCGTGACGATCGATACGCCGGTGCGTCATGTCGATCTGCTTCCCACGCTGCTCGACGCCGTTGCGGCGCCGTCGAGCGCTACGTCAGGTCAATCGCTGATGCCCGTCATCAATCGTGGCGATCGCGCCGATCGGCCCTCGTACTTCGAGGCGATGACGCCTGCGGTGACACGTGGCTGGGCGCCGTTGCGCGGTGTCGTCTCGAGCCGCGCCAAGTACGTCGATCTGCCGATCGCGGAGCTGTACGACCTCGCCGCCGACGCGCGCGAAGCGCACAACCTTGCGCCGTCGCAGCCCGAGCGCACGCGCACGCTCGCGAACCTCCTGCGGACGTTCAACGTCGAGCCGCCGGCGCGCGGACAGGGGGAGTCGGCGGAGACGATCGAGCGGTTGCGATCGCTGGGCTACGTGGCGGGCGGCAGTGCCGGGCCGAAAGACACGTACACCGAGGCGGACGATCCGAAGCGCCTGATCGTCCTCGAGCAGACGCTCGAGCGGGCCGCGGCGGCGTTCCGGGCCGGGAGAATCGACGAAGCGATCGCGCTGTACCGGGACGTCATCGCCCGCCGTGCCGACACGGAGGACGCGTACCGCAAGCTCGCGCTCCTCTACTGGCGCACCGGCCGCCCGCGCGACGCCGTCGAGACGCTGGAGCTCGCGCTTCGGAACAGCGTCACGCAGCGCGAGGTGCGCAATCGGCTGGCGCAGTACCTCGCCGAGTCCGGACAGCCGGCGCGCGCGATTGCGCTGCTCGAGCACGACGCCGGGATCGACCCCGACTCGCTCATCGCGCTCGGCAACGCCTACATGCTGGCGGGCCGGCCGCCGGACGCGCTGCGCACGTTCCAGCGGCTGCTCGCCGCGGATCCCGACAACGGCCTTGCGCACGAGAACATCGGCGCCGTCCACGCACATCTGCGGAACTACGCCGAGGCGGAAGAGGCGCTGCGGCGCGCCGTCGCGTTGAACCCGGCGCTTGCCGGCGCCTGGACCACGCTCGGCGTCGTGCTGGCGCAGACCGGCCGCCAGCCCGAGGCGATCGACGCCTGGAAACGCGCGCTGACGCTCGATCCAAACGAACCGAACGCTCGCCACAACCTGGAACGGGTACGTGCCCGGTAGATCTCGGGTCAACAGGAGAACGGGAGAAGGGGAGCAATTCTTCTTTCCTGAAGAGATGGCTCCCTTTGTCCCGGTTCTCCTGTGAAGGCGAGATCTATCGGTACATCAGAATCCGATCTGCGTGCCGACGCGGAAAACCCTCGGCGGCACGATCGTGTTCGGCGCCGTGAAGCTGGCGAGGCTGCGGTTCTGGCTCACCCACGCGGTCACGGTGTTGACGTTGTAGACGTTGAACGCGTCGAACATCAGCTTGACGCGGCGCTTCCCGCCCTGGAACTGGAACGTCTTCTGGACGCTCAGGTCGAGGATCTTCAGCGGTTCCAGCCGATCGGTGCCCCGCGGCTGAAACTCCAGCGTGTTGTAGCTGATGGTCGACGAGGCAGCCGTCGCTGTCGGCCCGCCGGGGACCGCGCCCGGTCCGTTGATGATGACCCTGCGCTCGGCGCCCTGATTGACGTTCAGGTTCGCGGCCGCCGTGATCTCAAACGGGAACGTGTACGCGCCATTCGCCTTCGCGATCCAGTTGCGGTCGGTGTTGAACCCGTTGATGTGCTCGTACGCGGTCGGATTGCTGAAGGACGGCGAGTCCTTCGGGAAGTACGACGGATTGTCCTGCAGGGTGATTCCCACCTGCATCTGCCAGCGATTGCTGTAACGCTTGGTCGCCGTGATGTCGACGCCGTGGTAGACGCGCCAATCCGGATTGGTCAACGTGATGTTGCCAACGCCGGACGGCCGCCTGCAGCCTTCGCCGTTGTTGACGTTCGCCGGAGGACGCAGCGACTCGATCGGGCACAGACCCGTCGTCCGCACCGGATAGTAGTTCGCCGAGAGCCCGCTGACCGGATCGGTGTAGGTCACCGGCGATGCGTAGATCTGGGAGATCGGGAATCCCGGCGCGCCGGGTTCGAACCCCTGGAGGTAGTTCGTCGTGCCGCGATCGTACTTGCGGTAGATGTAGTCCACGCCGAGCGCCAGGTTCGGAATCAGCTCGTGCGACATGCCGACGATGCCTTCGCGCACGCGGCCGATCTTCGCGCTCGGATCGACGAGGTTGCCGGCCGGCGCGAAGACGCCCGTGGTCGTGTTGAAGCGCGCGCTGTTCGCCGTCGGCTCGCCGATCAGCTCGTTCAGCTGGACCTGCTGGTCGCGGTTCGCGTCGTTCCAGCAGGGCGCGCCCGCCGTGGTGCTGCAAGCGCCGCTCGACAGGTTCGGCCCCCACGTCAGCGTCGTCACGCTGAAGAGTCCCGTCAGCGAGTTGGCCAGCGTGATCTTCGTGTCGTAGTAGTACGACGCGCTGCCGTGGATCGACGTCTTGCCGTTGCCGAACAAATCGTAGGTCGCACCGAGACGCGGCGACCAGTTGCCGAACGCCTGGATCTTCTTCCCGTTCAGCGCGTCCACCTGCGTGGCCTCCTCGCACTGCGGCGGCAGGCGATCGGGAATCATCATGTTGCCCGGCACGCAGCCGCCGAGATGCTTCGAATGCTGCCAGTCATACCGGAGGCCGCCCTTGATGCGCCAGCGGCCGCGGCTGTACTCGTCCTGGATGTAGCCGAAGTAGGTCCACCAGTCGTTGTTGCGCAACTGGTCGCGGTTGAACACCGCCTGATAGGGCACCACGCCGGTCGCCGACGTGCCCGGCGCAACGGGCTGACCGTTGCCGCAGTTGGCCGCCGAGTTGCCGACGCACTGATAGTGGGCGCGGACGCCGCCGCTGTAATGCGAGAACGACATGATCGGCGCACGGCGCCATCCCAGGCTGAAACGGAGACTGTGGTCTCCGCCCAGCTTGTTCGTCAGGAAGTAGGTGCCGTCGGACTTGGCCTCCCAGGTCTTGCGGGTCGTCTGATACGACGCCGTCTTCGCGCGGCTGTTGAAGCCGGTCGTGCGGTTCGTCAGCGGCTGAACGTTCCAGAGGCAGTCCGGTGAGCTGCGGCCGGCGTCGATGTACGCCGCAAAGCTCGTCTCGCCGGGGATGTACTTGCTGCTGCCGCACGTCTTCCAGTCCTGGTAATCCAGGTAGAAGCCGCCGCCGACGTAGTTGAACGAGCTGTTGATGACCAGCTTGTCGTTGGCGACCCACGTGTGCTGGATCGTGTGTGTCGGCCCCGGCAGCTTCCACGGCGCGTCGCTGTACTGCTGCGAGGTCACCTCGGGGGCGTTGTTGGCGTTCGCGTCGCGGCGATCGCGGTACTTCTGATCGCTCACGAACAGGTACATGAATTTGTGCGCGGTGCTCAACTGGTAGTTCAACTTCCACTGCTTGTTCGTAATCTCGGTCCAGTCGTTCTGCAGACACTTTTGTACCTGCGACAGGTTGTCGTAGGTGATGGTGCTCCGGAGGACGGCCGCGCCGGCACGCTGCGCGTTGAGCAAATCCTGGCAGAACGATCCCTTGCCCGGATCGAAGAAGTTGAGCACGCCGACGTTGATGTCCTGCTTGTCGATCGCGCCCCAGTACCACAGCTTGTTCCGGAGAATCGGTCCGCCCGCTTCGACCGACCACACCGCGATCTTGTGGATCGGGCTGCCGGAGATGAAGCCGTTCTGGCCGGCGGAGAACAGGTCCTTGGTGACGTTGTTCACCTGCATGTCGTCGTTCAGGAACGTCCCGTTGAACGTGCCCTTGAACACGTTGCTGCCGCTCTTGGTCACCAGGTTGATGCTCAAGCCGGCCGACTGCACGGACACGTCGCCGCCGCCGTTGGTCACCTGGATCTGATCGAACGAGTCGAAGTTGTAGTACATCGGCGACGAGTTCGACGACAGGTCGGTGATGGAGTTGCCTTCGAGGTTCCATTGCACGTTGGCTGTGGTGCCGCGCGACGTGAGGCCCACCTGCTGCCCCGACGTCGATCCGCCGACGTTGAGGCCGGCGACGACGCCCGGCGTCATGTTGATGATCTGCCAGGGATCGCGCGCCGTCGGAATCTTGTCGAGGATCTCCGGTGTGAAGACGGATCCGGTCCCCGTCTTCTTCAAGTCGACGACGGGCGACGCGCCCGAGACGGTCACTTCCTCCGTCAACGCGCCGAGCTCGAGCTTCTGATCGATGCCGGCGTTGAAGCCCGTGGTGACGATGACGTTCTGGCGAACGGCTTTCTTGAAGCTCGCCAGCTCGAACGTGACCGTGTAGGTGCCGACCGGGACGCTCGGGAACTGGTAGGTTCCGCCGCTGGAGGTTTCCGCCACCAGCGGCCGCTGCAGGCCCGTGCCCGTCACCGTGACGGTGACGCCCGGCAGCACCGCGCCGGAATCATCCGTCACTCTGCCGAAGATGGAACCGATTGCCTGTGCGTGGGCGGACGAAGCCCACAACGCCAGGACGCCTGCGACGAGCAGGACTTTCCCCCGAAATCCTCGCGTCATCATTCCCCCTCCTGAATGACTCTCGGACTGTAGGTGGACGCCGGGCCTTGCGGCCGAACGGGCGTTCGGCCGGGGAGACCGTCCCTCCACAAAGGGACGGCGCATCCTACAGCCGTGTATCGAGGGGGTCAAGGAAGTCGAAGTCCGGGGTCCGGGCCCCGGACTCCGACACGTGTCAGAAGCCGATTTGCGTGCCGATGCGGAGCACGCGCGGGGGAACGATGCCGGCGGGCTGCGTGTAGCCGACGGCGCTGCGGTTGTTGCTCACCCAACCGGTGACGGTGTTGATGTTGAAGACGTTGAACGCCTCGAACATCAGCTTCACGCGGTTGCGGCCGCCCCGGAACATGAACGTCTTCTGCAGCCCGAGATCGAGCAGCTTCTGCGGCTCGAGCCGCGTGTCGCCGTTCGGCTCGACGCGCAGCGACCCCTGGCCGTACGAGATCGTGCGCGCACTGCCCGTCGCTGACACGCCGCCAGACACGCTCCCGGGCCCATTGATCGTGACGATCCGCACGACACCCTGGTTGACGTTGAAGTTCGCCGACGCCGTGATTTCCAGGGGGAACGTGTACGAGCCGCTCGCCTTGAACAGCCACTCGCGATCGCCCAGGTCCGCCGACGTGTACCCGTGGATGAACTCCCGGTTCGTCGGGTTGTTGAAGCTCGGCGATCCGTCGGGATAGTAGTCGGGCATGCGCTGCACCGTCAGGGCGACCTGCATCTGCCAGCGATCGCTGTACCGCTTCGTCGCCGTGATGTCGACGCCCTGGTAGACCTGATAGTTCGGATTGGTCAGCGTGATGTTGCCGACCCCCGACGGCGTCATGCACCCCTGCCCCGTCGGCGGACGCAGCGCCTCGATCGAGCACGTCCCCGTCTGCGGAATCGTGTAATAGCTGGCGGTCAGGCCGGTAATCGGATCCGTGTGCGGGACCGGCCCGCTGTAGATCTGCGACAGCGGGTAGCCCGCCGCTCCAGGCTCATAGCCGATCAGGTAGTTGATGGTCCCGCGATCGTACTTCCGGTAGATGTAGTCCACGCCGAGCGCGAGGTTCTGTATCAGCTCGTGCGACACGCCGACGATCGCTTCACGGGTGCGGCCGATTTTCGCGCTCGGGTCGACGATGTTCCCTGCCGGCGCGAAGACGCCGGTGTTGAGATCGAAGCGCCCGCTGCTGGACGTCGGCGTGCCGATCAGCTCGTTCGCCTGTACGATCGTGTCGCGGTTGGCGTCGTTCCAGCAGGACGCGCCGGCCGCGGTGCTGCAGGCGCCGCTCGCCTGGTTGGGTCCCCAGGTCAGCGCCGGCTGATCGAACAGGCCGGTGAGCGAGTTCGCGAGCGTGATCTTGGTCTGATAGTAGTACGACCCGCTCGCGTGGACGGCCGTCTTGCCGTTGCCGAACAGGTCGTAGGTGGCGGACACGCGCGGCGACCAGTTGCCGAACGACTGGATCTTCCGGCCGGTGATCGCGTCCACCTCGGTCTCCTCGTCGCACTGCGCGGGCAGGATGTCGGGCCTGAAGATGTGCGCCGGCACGCAGCCGCCGAGATGCTTCGAGTGCTGCCAGTCGTAACGCAGGCCGCCCTTGATCCGCCAGCGGCCGCGCGCGTACTCGTCCTGGATGTAGCCGAAGTAGGTCCGCCAGTCGTTGTTGCGGAGCTGATCGCGATAGAGCACCGCCTGGTACGGCACGATGCCCGTCGCCGATCCCGGCGCGACCGACTGGCCGTCGCCGCAGTTACTGGCGTTGTTGCCCGCGCACTGCACCCACGCGCGTGCGCCCCCGCTGTAGTGCGAGAACGACAGGATCGGCGCGCGCCGCCAGCCCAGGCCGAATTTCAGGCTGTGATCGCCCCCAAGCTTGTTGGTGAAGTAGGTGCCGTCGGTCTTGGCCTCCCACGTCTTGCGCACGGTCTGGTACGAGTCGACCTTCGATCGGCTGTTGAAGGCCGTCGTCCGGTTCCGCAGGGACTGCACGTTCCACAACGCGTCGGGGCTGGAGCGCGCGCCGGTCATGTACTGGAGTGGATCGGTTGCGCCTTCGAGATAGTGGCTGGACCCGGACGTCTTCCAGTCCTGGTAGTCGAGGAAGAACCCGCCGCCCATGTAGTTGAACGAGTTGTTGACCACCAGCTTGTCGTTCGCCACCCACGTGTGCTGCACGGTATGCGTCGGGATCGGCAGCCTCCACGGTTCAGGGCTGTACTGCTGCGACGTTGCCTCGATCGCCGTGCTGGCGCTCGCGTCGCGCGCATTGCGGTACTTCTGGTCGCTCGCAAACGAGTACATGAATCGGTGCGCGGTGCTGAGCTGGTAGTTGACCTTCCACTGGATGTTCTTGAGCGACGTCCAGTCGTTCTTCAGGCACTTCTGTACCTGATTCAGGTTGTCGAACGTGATGGCGCTGCGTAGCGCGGCGGAACTCCTTCGCTGCGCCTCGACGAGATCGGCGCACACCGATCCCTTGCCAGGGTCGAAGAAGTTGAGGATGCCGACGTTGATGCTCTGCTTGTTGACGGCGCCCCAGTACCACAGCTTGTTCTTGACGATCGGCCCGCCCGCCTCCGCCGAGGCTTCCGCGATCTTGTGAATCGGGCTGCCGGACAGGAAGCCGTTCGAACCGGCGTCGAACAGCGGCTTCGTCACGTTGTTGCCCTGCATGTCGTCGTTGAGGAACGTCGCGTTGAACGTGCCCTTGAACACGTTGCTGCCGCTCTTCGTGATCAGGTTGATGCTCAGCCCCGAGGACTGGACCGACACGTCGCCGCCGCCGTTGGTCACCTGGATCTGATCGAACGAGTCGAAGTTGTAGTACATCGGCGACGAGTTCGACGAGAGGTCCGTCACCGACGCGCCGTCGAGATTCCACTGCACGTTCGCGCCCGTTCCGCGCGACTGCAGGCCGACCTGCTGTCCCGAGCTCGATCCACCGACGTTCAGGCCGGCGACGACGCCCGGCGTCATGTTGATGATCTGCCACGGGTCGCGAGCGGTCGGGATCTTCTCGAGGATGTCGAGATCGAAGGTGCCGCCGACCGCCGTCTTCTTCAGATCGACGACCGGCGACGCGCCGGACACCGTGACCTCCTCGGTCAGTGCGCCCAGCTCCAGCTTCTGGTCGATGCCGGCGTTGAAGCCGGTCTGGATGATGACGTTCTGGCGCACCGCCTTCTTGAAGCCGGTCAGCTCGAACGTGACGGTGTAGGTGCCGATCGGCACGCTCGGGAACTGGTAGGCGCCGCTGGCCGACGTCTGCGCCACGAGCGGCTGCTGCAGGCCGGTGCCGGCGATCGTCACGGTTACGCCGGGCAGCACGCCGCCCGAATCGTCCATGACCCTGCCGAAGATCGATCCCATCCCCTGCGCGTGGGCCGGATCGGCCCAGACGGTGAGGATGCCTGCCAGCGTGACGCCCAGCAGGATGCGCATCGGGAAGCCTCGCGTCATCATGTCCTCCTCCAAATGACTCTCGACGTCCACGGGGAAAACGGGGAGACGGGCCCCCTCCCACAAGGGAGCCCGCCGGATACTACTGCTCAGTACGGACATGGGTCAAGGCGTGCGGTGCGCGTGCGGCCGTCGCGTCTATACTGGGGCCGCGTCAGCGACGCGTGCGAGCGACCGCGATCATGACTGCGATTCGGCTGTTGCGAAGACGTTGGCTGCGGCTGGGCGCGACGGCCGTCGCGACGGCGGTTGCCGCCGCCGTCCTCGGCGTCGCGCTCTGGGGACTTCCCGCACCGCCCGCCGTCAAGATCGAGCAGACGCCGCGCGTTTCCTGGAAGTGGGTGTGGAAGAGCGCCGGGTTCGTGCGGCGGTATCAGCAGTGGCGGCGGTTCGCCGCGTGGATGCCGGGCGAACCGGCACTGCTCGTCCACGTCGGAACGCCGGGCGCAGTCCACCTCGTGCCGCAGGCCGGCGCGCCCCCCACGCGGCTGAAAGGGCTGCCGGAACGCGCGAGAGAGATCGTCCAGAGCCGGTACGTCGAACGCCCGTACTTCGTCTTCAGCCTGGACGAAGGCGGCAGCGAACGCTACGTGCAGTATCGCTTCGATCTCGAGCACGGCACCTATCAGCCGTTGAACAGCGTCGCGGCACGGAGTTCCGTCGGGGGGTTCGACGGTGAGGGGCGACGGCTGATTTACACGAGCACCAGGCGGAACCAACGCGATTCTGATCTCTACATCGTCGACGTCACGCAGCCTGCCTCCGACACACGGGTGCTCGAAGGCGAGGGACAGTTCTTCGGAATCCTGTCGCCGGACGGGCGCTCGGCGCTCGTCAGTCGATTCGTCTCACACACGTCCACGCTGCTCAGCCTGCTCGATCTTGATACCAGGGTGCAGCGTCCGATGTTCGGCGGGGACGCCATCGACTTGGCCGATGCCGTCTGGACGCGCGACGGCCGCACGGTGTACCTGGCAGCCCCTGTGAACGGCGAGTTCTCGGGCATACATGCGCTCGATCCGGCTACGGGAACGGCGACGCTCCTCACATCCGATCTGACCTGGGATGTCGTGGACGTCGAGTTGGTGGCGGACGGTCGGACCCTGGGTCTTCTCGTCAACGAGGACGGGCAGCGGGTGCTGCACCTGCTGGATACGGCGACCCGGCAGGTCACGAGACCGCGCGAGCACCCGATAGGCGACGTCCGGCGGATCGTCGCGCATCCGCGCGTGCCGCTGCTCGCGCTCGACGTCATGTCCGCCGATGGAGTGATGGGCGTCTGGGTGTACGACGTCTCGACCGGTCGGTTCACGCCCTGGTCCCTTCCCGACGTCGAGCAGACCGGCCTGCCTGCCCCCCTTCGCGTGCGGTATCCCACGTTCGACTCGACTCCCGGAGGCGCGCCACGCGAGATTCCGGCGTTCGTCTTCCCTGCCGCCTCGAAGTTCGAGGGGCGCCGGCCCGTGTTGATCGATATTCACGGCGGTCCGGCGGCGCAGGCCCTTTCGGTGGCCGCTCCGCATTTCGAACTGGCGCGCAACGCCGGCGTCACCGTGATCACGCCGAACGTCCGCGGCTCGCGCGGATACGGCAGGACGTTCACCGCACTCGACGACGGGCGGCGCCGCGAAGATGCGGTGCGGGACATCGGCGCGCTGCTGGACTGGATTGCGACGCAACCCGGTCTGGATCCGGAGAAGGTCGCGATCACCGGCGGCTCCTATGGCGGCTACATGACGCTGGCCGCTCTCGTGCACTACAGCAACCGGGTGCGCTGCGGAATGGAGCTGTTCGGCATCAGCGACTTCCCCACCTTCCTCGAAGCCAGCGAGGACGGGCATTTCCCGGATGCGCAGCGCGCGGAGTTCGGCGACGAGCGCGACCCGGCCATGCGCGCCTTCCTCGCCTCGATCTCTCCGGCCCGGAACGCCGAGCGTATTCGGGTGCCGATACTGATCTTCCAGGGCGCGAACGATGTCCGCGTCAAGCCGCAGGAGTCGCGGCAGATGGTCGCCCGCATCCGGCAGGCGGGCGGCACGGTCGCATACGTGGAGGCGGCCGACGAAGGCCACGGCCTCGAGCAGCCGCTGAACCAGCTCTATATCGGCGCACTGGCGACCGAGTACTTCACCCGATGCGTCGCGCGGTAGCCACAGCGCGCCTCACACGGCGGCCGGTCTTCTCGATCTATCGGATCCGGACGCTCGTCTCGAAC
Organism: Vicinamibacterales bacterium; assembly: GCA_048594885.1. Classification (GTDB taxonomy): domain Bacteria; phylum Acidobacteriota; class Vicinamibacteria; order Vicinamibacterales; family 2-12-FULL-66-21; genus JBMDXB01. Next base: position 79,387 of record JBMDXB010000128.1, on the reverse strand, counting down.
GCCTTATGACGCGCGCGCTTCTCGGCCGTAACGTCTGCAGCACCAGGCCAGGGAGCGCGCCAACATGCGAAGTACACGTGGATTCTTCGTTCTCCTCGTCGTGATGGTCGCGACCATCCAACTCCTCGCAACCGGCCGCGATCGGATCGACGCCTCGCGGCAGCCGGCACGGGCCCGCGGCGCGGCGGGACCGCCGGTCGCGCCGGCCAGGCTCATCGCCTTGTTCCCCACCGTCGCCGGCTGGACGAAAGGCGAACCGGACGGCGAGGTCATGACCGCCGGCCTGACGATGAGCGTCGCGCGCGTACGGTACGAGAAAGGCGATCTCTCCCTGGCGATGGAGATCACGGACACCTTGTCGGACCCGCAACTGATGGGCCCGGTGATGTCGGGGATACAGGCCGCCGGCGCCGGTAAACGGAAGACCGAAACGGGCTGGGCCCGGGCGGTGACCATCGGCGGTTTCCCTGGTGCCGAGGTCTGGGACGACGAGAGCACCGCCGCAGACGTCATGGTCATCGTCAACGGGCGCTTCGTCGTCAGGGCGCGCGTCTCGGACGTCAAGGACACCAGTGCCGCGCGGATGGCGGTCGAAGCGGTCGATCTCAAGGCGGTCGCCGCGCTGAAGTAGCGGTCATCCGCTACAAGCCCATATAGCCCGCTCGGTAGATCTCCCTCACGACGTGCGCGACGTACGCCCGATCGTCCTGCAGCTTCTTCAGCCACTGCGCATTGCGCCCGTTCATCGGTTGTCTCGCGACTCTTTGCGTCCGCTGAAGCCACGCTTGCAGTGACGCGACTTTGGATCGAATCGTTGATGATTCCACCTGGATCTGATGGAAGCCCGTGTCCATGACACCCACGGTGTTTCCCGACGTCGGATCGATACGCCACCACGCGAGCCGGGGACGCCCCTGCACCGTCACCGCACGCGTCAACGCGACGGCGTGAAAACCAGCCTTCAACTGCGTCGCCAGCCGAACCTTGACGTCGCCGGGCCAATTCAACTGGCTGGCAGAAACGAGGTCACCAGCGCGAATGAAGGTCCATCGCCCTGCTTCATCGCCATTGCCGTACAGCGACGCCGTGTTTGCTGCCTCCGCGGGATCCGCGCCGAGGACCAGCATTTCCGCCAGGGTGTCGGCAATCCCTTGTCGCATCCTGGTCTGGAAGGCGTCACGTGCCTGGCCGGGAACTCCGACTTCGTTCACGGCGATGTCGATCAGTTCGATCGCTCTTTCAGCGCCCGGAACCGGCGTCGCGCGGTACGTGAACACGTTGATCTGGTCGATCAGCCAGGAGTCGCTCGCGTTCAGCATCGATCGCGCCTGGGCGAAGTCGAGCAGAGGACTCCACACCTCGAGGCGCTGATAGAGTGCTCGCGCCAATCGCCGGCGCTGAGCGGCGTCCGTTTGTCGTGCGAGCTCATGGATCGCCGCACGGTTCGCCAGCAACGTGGCGGATTCGAGATGCGCCAGAAACGCGTCATTCAGTTCGCAGGATTGAATGAAGATGTCAATTGGTGTCGTGAGCGCGTGGGCGCGAGCGCGACGGACTTCAGCCGTCGCGGGATCGACGTCGCGACCGCGTGCCTCGCGCCTGGCCGGTCCGAGCAGATCGAACACCTCGCGTCGCACGATTCGCACCGGCCGGCCTGGCGCGTGAACCTCGAACTCCAGCCATTCCGCGGTGACGGTGCCCTCAGGATCATCGTCGCCTCCCCCGAGAGCACCTTCGAGACCGCCGACCGGGCTACCCGTCGCTGACTTCGGCCTGCCGCTCAGTGGTTCTGCGAGGATGTCGCCACTGGTGTGGAATCCGGCAGTCGCGGTCAAACGCTTGCCAACCGACAGAACCGGAATCCATGTATCCGTGTCCGGCGCAATTCGACGCAGGGTTTCCTCGTCGAGCCCTTCGGCATCGGCCAGCGGCGCCGCCGGCAGATGTGAGAGCGTAATCGGATGCTCCAACGCTTCCGCCGGGCGTATTGTCGCTGTGAGAGCGATGGCTTCTGTGAGCGCGCCGGATCGGGATTGTTCGACGATGACGCGGACGCGGACCGAATGCGAGTCGTCGTCAGGAACTGGAGGGAGTTCGGCCGATGACGGCCAGTCGAACCTCTGTGCTGCCGGGTCGGTTGCGTCACCGGCCGGTGCGGCAGGCCTCAAAACGTCCAGCGCCTCCCAGCGGTCGCCATTCTGATACTCGACCCACCAATGATCGGCCATGGCGGCGAGCGCGATCGCTCGTGGTTCGGGACGTTTCGGTGCCGTGAAATCCTCGACGCTGGCGGTCAGCCGCTGCGTGTGGGTGTTCAGAAGCGAGAGACCCTGCGTCCAACGCGCGTCCGCCATTTCGCCAGCGGCGACCCGCGCCACGGCGTAGCCCGGAATGAACTCGGCGGCCTTCGCGTCTTCGGCGGAGCCCGCCGGCGCAGCGACGGCCCTGCGTGTGGCGGGAATCGGTCTCACGGCAGCCAGAAGCTGCTCAGCATCCGTCTCGGACAAGCGAGCCCGTACTAGTCGAACTGGCGCGCCAGTCCGGCGAACGAGATCGCCAAGCAGGACGGCGCGATCCAGGTTGCTGCCAAGGCGATCGAGCATGACGCCACGCGGGCCGCGCAGCAGGCCTTGGTACGGGGCCCAATACGTGTGATCGCGGACCCACGCGAAGAGCCTTCGAGGATCCCGCCCGTGCGCCGCCACAAGAGCCGCAGGATCGAAGTCCATCCAAGGCAAACGCAGAATCGACTCTCCGATGAGATCCGTCAATCTGCCGAGATCCGTGACCGCGACGCGGGCCCAATCCACGACCGGCGCGGATGCCGCGGGCCGCTCGGCGCTGGACGATCCGTTGGAGGACGTCGACTGTCGGCAGCGGCTGGAACACGACAACGTCAGGACGGTCAGCGCCACGGAACATGCTCGGAGTGTCGGTTGTGTCACGGTCCCTCCCGCCGCAGCGGCGCACCTCGCATGCTGGCGCACTCCCGAGGGGCTCGGTGCTGCAGATGTTACGGCCGGGGGGCGCGTGCGTCATAAGGTGCGACGCGGCCCGCCTTATGACGGGCGCGCTCCCGGGCCGTAACGTCTGCAGCACGCGACGCGAGGAGAGTACCGACATGGGGCAGGCAGGCCGGCTCGTTCTTTCCGCCATCGTCATGCGGCGCCCGGGCAGTCTCGCCGCGAGCGTGCTGCTGATCTCGTGCGCCTGCGGCGGCTCCAATGCGTCGCAGGCGACGCCGGCCGCCGCGGCCAGCGCCAGCGCGCCGCCCCCCGCCGTCACGCCGTCAACTCCGCCGTCGCCCGCCGTGCCGCCGGAAGCGGCGCCAGTCGCGCAGACCGTCCCTGCGGCTGACTCCCCCGCTCCCTCGCCGGCCACGGCCGAAGCGCCGCAGACCAGTGGCGCGAAGACCGTCAGCACGAAAGCCGTCGAGATCCGTATCGAGGGTGTCTCCACCGCGTCGCAGATCGGCACGAGGCAGGCGCGGAAGGGTCATGAGTTCGTCATCGTCGAGACGTCGTGGAAGAACCTGATTCCGCTGACGCCAGTGGCGAAGAACGCCGGCGGCAGTCCGGTCGGCGGCCTGAGTGGATTCGGCACGAGCAAGCGTCCGCCTCCCGACTCCAGCGACGTCGAGATGAAACCGACGCCGTACGTCGTGCCGATGCTGCGCAAGCAGTTCTGGCTGTTCACGGACGAGAGGTTCGCCGACACCGTGGATCTCGAAGCGCAGGCGGCAACCGAGGGCGCCTTTCCCGCGAGCGGGTTCGGAATCTCCAGCCTCGGCGATGTGGTGCGAGGCAAGCTGGTGTTCGAAGTGCCAGCGGGCGCGCGCCACCGCGTGTTTCAGTTCTACGACAACAGCTACGGCCACGCCGCGTTCGTGATTGCGGGCGCCAGGCCCGGCGCGCCGGCTGCGGCCGGACCTGCACGACAGAACGAGCTGATGCAACTCGCGCTCGCGGGCGCCGGCTTCTCCGCCGAGAGCGCTCCTCGACCCGGGCTCAAGTACTACTCCGTCGCGCTTCGGGGACGCAGCCTCTTGCCAGCCAGCATCGTCGAGCTGCAGCCCAACCAGTTCGTCTTTCTTCAGACCGATCGAGGATGCGTGGCGACACCGGAGCGGAACGCCCCTGGCCTCACCCGGCCAATGGGAGACGTCGGCTATCTGCCTCCGAGCAGTCCGAACGAGACCGAGCTGGCGTTCCTCGTGCCGGACGACACGAAGCACACGCGCCTGCTCGTGACGCCCGCCGGCAAGTCGCCTCTCGCGCTGCCGTCGGTCGATGACTTCGCTGTCGCGTGGCCGCCGCCCCGACAGACGATTGCGGACGGATCGACGCTCAGACTGCACGTGTTGCCCAACCCGGGACTCCCCCCACACCTGCCCTCGGCCGTACCGGGACGCGAACTCGTGATGCTCGACGTGGTCGTCGAAAACCTGAAGGCCCAGGGCGTGGAGTTCCAGGGAACGATGCAGCTGCGCCTGGTGGATCCGTCGGGCGGGTTCATCCAGCGGTCGCCGCTGTCGAATCAACTCGCCTGCACCCTCGGCGATGCCGGCGTGATTCCAGCGGGGCACGCACGCCGATTCCAGTACGTCTACGACGTGCCCTCGGACATGCCGCTCAAGCTCGAGTACCGCGGGTTCGAGAAGGACGCCGTTGTCGTGGAGGTCACGCGATGAAGAGGCCAGGCATTGTTCCGGTCGTGACGGCCACGCTGCTCGTGACGGCGATCGGCATCGCCGCGGTCGCCAGCGAGATCTCCACGCCTCTCTCGCAGGCCGCGCCGTTCGACCTGCTCGCCACCGAGAACGGCGGCCGAGTGGAGTGGAGCACCGGCGAGCCGCTCGAGGACGGGATGCCGTCGTTCGCAATCGCGGCGACACGCAGGTACGGCTGGCTCGGCCTGGATACGTTCCCGCAAGACATCGTGTTCTCGTTCTTTTCGCGCCAGAGCGCGCTCATCGCGTCGGTTGAAATCAATCCGAAGACGGACGCCTTTGGCAGCCCCTCCAGGGATGTCGAGATCTGGACGTCAACTCTGGGTCCGAAAGACGGATTCACGAAGGTGGCGACGGCCACACTCAAGGACGAAAACTCTCTCCAGCCGATCGCCTTTACGCCCGTCGACGCGAAGTTCGTCAAGCTGCGCGTGCTGTCCACGCAGGCCGGGCCCGACAAGCGACAGCGCGCGCAGCTCCGCCGAATACGGATCCTCGAAGGTCAGCGCGAGGGGTACGTCTCCATCCTGGCGCGCAACCCCGAGTTGGCGGCGCTCGTGAAGGGAGGCTTTCCGGCAGCGCCCGCGGACCCCGGAGGATCGTCGCCGCGTCCTGGCGGAGCGGCAACGTGCTCGGCGCCCGTCACGCGCGGAAAGTCGCGGTTTCCGCAGAGCAAGAACGTCCTCCTCGTACGCGGCACGCAGGATGTTCAGCGCCCGTTCGTTCGCGATCATTCCGATTTGAAGGCCGCCAATCTCGAGCAGCCGGCAATCCCCGGCCTGACACTCCGGCTCGAGATGCCGGAGGTGCTGAGTCCGGCGATGCTCATCAGCGAGCCGCGCATCGACACGGTCGTCCTCGGCCAGGTCTGCGACATGAGCCGGATCACGAAGGACTTCAAGCAGGCGCTGATGGCGTGGGTTGCCGCAGGACACAAGTTGATCATCCAGGACTCCGACGCCTGCAAGCAGGGACCCGACTACGGTTTTCTGCCGTACCCGCTGAAGACGCTGAACCCGGGCGCTGCCGGCGCGCGCGGCCTCGCCGGCGTGCTCGAGGACAGTACGCTCATCAGCTCGAACAAGCGCGACGCGTCGTTCCTGGACTTCAAAAAGTGGAGTGAGGGGCCCAACGACCTCGGCGACTCGAACATCCTCATTGAATGGGATTCGCGATGGTGCGGAGCGGCGTGGTCGAGGAACCGGTTCCAAAAGAGCGGCTTCGCGCTGGCCTACGCGCACTTCGGCCGCGGGCTGCTGATCTACGACGGCTTCGATTACGACCAGGCCGCCACGCTCTACTATCGCCAGCTGATCGCCCAGCAAATTCTCCACCCGTTCGATCCGGACTACCTGCCGTGCTCGAATCCGATCGGCAGCTTCACCCTGGCGGCAGACAACGTCCTGAAGAACCAGCCGATGGCGGCCGGCAGAACGTACACGTACCCCGTCGAGATACTTGGAAACTTCGGCTACAGCGGACGCGTCACGCTCGACGCGTCGATTACGCCGGCCGACCCGGCGATGACTGCGACCCTGAGCGCGACCGTTGCCGACCTCACGAAGGTTGACGAGGCGCAGTCCACGCTGACGGTCGTCGCGGGCGCCGCCGCGTCCCTCAAGAACAAGGTAATCACGGTGCGCGGACGCGACGCCGCCGGCAAATCCAGCGTGCTCTGTCTGAATCTGCCCGAGCGGCGGACCGGCGGCATCACCGTGTCCAGCGCGCTCCGCCGCGACAAACCGCCGACGAAGAACCTCGAGATCATCCTCGACGCGTCAGGCTCCATGAAGGCGCTGCTCGGGAAGCAGACGCGCTGGGCCACGGCGCAGGCCGTCCTGAAGGACGTCGTGTCGAAGCTGCCGAAGGACTTCTCGGTCGGCCTGCGCGCCTACGGACACACGCTGCCGTCCACGAACCCGGGCACCTGCAAGGACACCTCGCTCGTCGTGCCCATCGGCCCGCTGAACCCTGCGGCGTTCCTTGCGGCGGCGGCCAAGCTCGCGCCGCGCGGGGAGACGCCGCTCGTCCATTCCATTCTGCAGACGCCGGCCGACCTCAAGGCCGCCGGCGGCGGCACGGTCATTCTGATCACGGACGGCGAAGAGAGCTGCAAGGGGGACTTCGCGACGGCGGCGAAGACACTCCAGGATGCCGGCCTCAATGTCACTGTCAACATCGTTGGTTTCACGCTGAAGCCGTCGGCGGCCACGGCGGCGCTCGCCGGCCTGGCCGAATCGACCGGCGGCCACTACTACCCGGCCAACAGCGGCGAATCGCTGGCACGCGCCATCCTCCTCGCCGCCGTCGATCGGCTGCCGTACCGGATTCTCGACGCGGCCGGCAAGGAAGTGGCGCGTGGCGAGGCGGGTGTGGACCAAGCCCACGAACTGCCGCCGGGCGCCTACACGGTCGTCGTAACGGCCGGTGAGCAGGACGCGAAGTTCCCGGCGACACTCGCGGTGGGACAGGACCTGGCTCTGCGAGCGCGCATTCAGGGCGACAAGCTCATTGTCGAAAGATGAAGGCCGTAAAGAGGACCGGACCATGAATCGTCTGATGCGGTGGCTGGTGGTCGTTCCCACGTCGGTTGCCACGGCGTGCGGTGGGCGTGCGTGCGCGACCCGCGAACAGGACTCGCGACAGACACCGCCTGCCACGGTGGTGAACGCTTCGGTCGCACCGGACATCTCCACGCCAGATGATCTAAAGGTCGTATTTCAGGGACTGGAGGCACTCACCACAACGATTCCGCGGGAGACATTCGACGTCAAAGCCGTGATGCCGCAGGCCGGTCAGACCCCTGCGGCGATCCTCGACTGGGTGCGCGACAACACGTCGTGGGTGGCATATCGAGGCGCGCTTCGTGGTCCGGCGGGCGTGCTCATGGACCGCGTTGGCAACAGCCTGGACCGATCGCTGCTGCTCGCGGAAATGCTGCGGCAATCAGGCCGAACGATTCGGCTGGCGCACGCGGCACTTTCCGAGTCGCGCGCGCGCGATCTTCTCGCACTGATGGGCCCGGCACAGCCCGCAGTTCCTTCACAGCCGCGGGTGTCCAGTGCGGCCCAGAAGGAGCTGGATCTCGCTCGAATCGCACGCGCGTTCCAACTCGATCCGGATGGACTCCGCAAGACGATCGACGAGGACGCGGCTCGGCGGAACACGTCGTTGACGGAGCTGGCCCAGCGAATCGACGGCCAACTCGACATGCTCGTTGATGCCACGGCCGGAGCGATAAGGCCGACCGACGACGGACCTGCGGTTGTCGCCGCGGCCGCGGATCATTGGTGGGTGCAGTATCTGGAAGGAGCCCGCTGGATCGATCTCGATGCAGCACTCCCGAAACATTCCGACGGCGTGTCCTTCGAGGCCGATCGGACATTGGCGATCGACAAGCCTGCGGGACAGATTCCCGTCCCCGAAGATCTCGCACACCAGGTCACCATTCGCGTCGTTGTCGGGCAACTGGCGGGAGGCCGGCTCACGCGGAAGGTGGCGCTCGAACACGAATTCAGGCCGGCGGAGGCCTTCGACGCCCCGATCGTTCTGCAGCACGTGCCGTTGGACTGGCCGGCCAGTACAACCTTCGTCCAAGCCGGAAATCCAGCAGCCGCGTTGCGCGACGCCGCCTTGAAACAGAAGGAGTGGCTACCAGTCCTTGCCATCGGTTCTCGCACGGTTCGACAGTCAGCGTTCACAGAAACTGGCGAGCTGATTGACCCGCCCGGGAAGTCCTCACGTCCCGGAAACGCTGTCGGTTCCGCTTTTTCTGGCGGGTTCGATGCATTGGGTGGCGGCGACGATCCGGGAGGCGGCGGACAACTGGCAGCCGAGTGGATCGAGTACGACATCCGCGTTCCGGGCGAACCCCGCAGGGTTGTCAGAAGGGATGTCTTCGATCTTGCGGCGCCCTTCACCCCGGCCGCTCGCTTGCGGCGGGCGCTGAGCCTGCTGGGTCGCGTCGAGATCCTCCCCGTCGTCTCACGCCTCTCGAGGCCCTACGTCCACGCGCGCAGGACTGAAGCGGTTCTTCGAAATCGTGAGGCGCTATCGTCGGTGCTGGCACGAATCACGGCTGGCGATCTGGCAGGTGCACTCGAGCCAGCGGCCAAACTTCTGCCGAGCGCCGACCCGCTGCTCGCCCTTGCCCTCGCCAGGTTCGACTCGAGCTCGGTTGCATCCGACGTCTACGTGAATGCACCCAATATCCTGACGTATCAGCGCCAGCCCGTTGACGACGGATCTGGAGGGCTGGCAATCCGCGAGGGGATCGATATCGTCGCGAACAGCGTCGGCGTGCGTCCGACCTCCCGGCTGTTGCCCTTCTACGTGCGGCTGCTGCAAGGGGTCACGGACACCAATGCCGAGGCGCTCATCATGGGCGGAGCCCCGCTCGGCAATGCTGCCATGTTGGTGGGATCCACGACGGCAAGGGATCGATGGATCCTGCTCCGCGGTGCCGGCGAGGCGGTTCCCTCCGACGTGCGCTGGTCCCCCGAGTTCCGCCGGCGCGTCAGTCAGTCGTTGGAATCCGGACACATGGTGATCGCTCCGCGACAGGCCGAAGGACCGGCCGGGTCTGCATTCTGGGCCGTCAACCCTCTGACCGGCGACACCGTTGGAATCGGTTATCTGGGCTGGGGTCAGGCGACCACGGAATATCTCATGGTTGTTGGCCTGTTCGGGGTCGCAGCGTTCCTCGGCGTGTGCGCAGCCGTGGTCGCACGAAACGAGAGGCGGAATCGAAACGGACCCGTGTTTCTCGATTGTCTCGGTGCATTCGCGGCGGGGCCATTGGGGTGGGCCGTCGACTATGCCCTCGCGTCGCCGTCCCTGCCACCGCCTTCGGTAGCGGAGCTACCGTACTCGAGGATGTGTGGCGCAAAGGCGCTGTGCCGGTGAAGCGCCGTTGGCAGTTGTGCCGCGAGGAGACACCCATGCGCATGAGGGCCGTCGTCGTTCTCTTCACCGTGCTCGCCGCCGTGAGCGGGGCTGCGCAGGGTTCCAGGTTAGCCGACGTGAAACCTGCGCTCGCGGCGATGAGGAAATTGCTGCCGAAGTCAGCCAACGAGCTGTCGATTGCGGCGCCCGGGCCGTCGTCGGTTCCGCAGCCTTTGCCAACGCCTTCGCTCAAGGAGCCATTCGCCATTGGCGAGGCCTTTTACATCGAAGAGAAGCTGGAGGATGCGGTCGTCTCGATGCTCGGGCTCATGCGCATCGGCGTCGTCTCCGACAGTGCTGCCGGGGCCGCCGCCGGGCAGAATGCGCCCCGCATCGTGCTGTCGGAGTCCGAGGTGCGCGCACTCATCGACATGGGTATGGAGGATCTCGAATCCTCGGAGGACATCGAGAACCTGCCGCACTCGTTCGCGGACCTTCACGCCGCGGTTGCCGACCTCCTGCCGGGCGTGTCAATCGAGCAGTTGGCGCAAACCTACACGCGCGCCTACGAGGCGAATCCCGATGACCTCGTCGCGAAGAGTCTCATGGGGCAGCCGCTCGAGCCGGAGACGAAGCTCACGCGCACGCAGATCTGGTTTCTGCTCATGGATGGCTTCGCCGGCGCGGCCGCCAGCGGCGCGCGTTGGGGTACGGCGGATCGACAACTCCCTGATCTCGTCTCGCCTGACCCGCAGTGGAGTGCGGCGGAATGGCGCGAAGTCCTCGCACGGCTGCCGCTCATCACGGCGGAGCGCCTCGTGACCATCGATGCGCCCGCCATCATCACTCGGACGGCCGCCAAGATCGCCCCGGCCACCATCACCGTGCGCGCGAGTGCGTCGGCGCCGCCGCTGGTCTCGAGGTCCACCGGCCGGACGCTCATTGCCGCGCGGGCGGGTTCCCTCGCCGGGCAGCAGGTGACGTGGCGCGCGCCCGACAACTCACTGCTTCAGGAGGTCGGGACGATCGCGTCGCCGCTCGACGAACCCGTCCCAATCGGCGCTGGCGGCGTCGCGCGCTTCGTCGTGCAACCTGACGTCGATGGCCCGGGTGGCGCCGGCGAGATCGTCGAAGCACAAGAGACGATCGAGGCGCGCTTTCAGACGCGCGGGCTGGTCTCCGGCGCGTATGCGGTGCCACCGCCCCTTTCGCGGATGTCGTTCGGCGCGAGCCGCACGCGCGCGACCCTCCATCTGCGCTGGCGCGCGTCAGACCTGCTCCACGTCTGGGTGGCCAACTACTACAGCGGCGTCAACTTCCAGATTCCCGGCACAGGAGCCGGCGGCACGCGCAGCGGCTGGGACACCATGTATGCGAAGCTGTTCAAGCGGCGCGACGGCTCCTACGCGGGTCCGGCCTGGGGCAAGGTGAACATGTCGCAGGAGCTTCGAGGTCCGACGGCGAAATGCCAGAAAGCCGAAACGAGCGTCGAGCAGATACTCTGGGTGGAAGCCACCCGCGCGCCGGACTTCGGTCCCGTCCACCGTCTTGACCTGTACGGGTGGTTGAACCCCGCGTTCGAGGTCGTGGCGATCATGGATGTTCAGCCTCCAGATCGCTATCTGCGCCTCACCCTGTTTCCGAAGACCCGGCCGGATCCCCCCGCTGAATCACCCTGCCTGCCATTCATTCCGGCAGATCGGACCCAACGGCGATACGGTGGCGGCACATTCATCCCCTTCAACGACGCCCAGTGGACGACACCGGGACAGGGCTACGCCATCGGGTTGAGGACACGGGGTGCCGCGTACGTCGACGGCACTTCCTGGGATCCGCTGGACGAGAACGCTCTGCTGGGGAAGGTGAAGACCCTGTTCCAACTGACGGGACACTCGGTATGGATCGTCGCCGTCGGACGCACGCGCGACGAACTGTTCGGCCTCCTGGAGTGATCGCGCGTGCGTCGTGCGACGATCATTTCCCTCCGGCCGTCAGTCTCAGCCCGATCCACACGTGGCGCCCGGCGCTATCGATTCCGGAGCCATGCACGCGGTACGCCTCGTTGAACACGTTCTCGACGGAGCCGACGACTTCCAACCGGGATCCGATCGGGCATCCCGCACCGAAGGACACGACGACCCATCCGGGCGTCCCGTTCGGATCGATGCGATGGTCTGATCGGTCGCCTGACGAAAGACGCGTCTGGGCTCCCGCCGCGCGCACGCGGCCCTCGATCCACAAGCCACCTGCCGGCTGCGTCCACCGTGCGCCCGCGAGACCGTGCAGCGGCGGGATCCGGCGCATCGGCTGATCGACGAGCGGCTGATGACCGAACGTGTAACTGGCGTGGCCGAAGACCAGCAGTGCGGGCCCGGTCAGCCACTGACCCTCGAGCTCGGCGCCGTACACGTACGCTCGCTGCACGTTGGCCTTCCGGAACACCGGCTGCCCCTCGTAGACGGCCGACCCCTCGAAGGTTGACGGCACGCGATCGATCAGGTCCCGCAGGTTGGTTCTGAAGGCGACGATCGACACCGCCGCGCCGCCGGCCCGCAGGCGCACGCCGCCGTCCACGCTCCACGCGCGCTCGGGCACGAGATCCGGCGACGGCGCTTCGATGCCCGAATCGAACAGCCCCAGCGAGCTGACGTCGTCCACGTTCGGCGCGCGGAAGGCCTGTGAGATCGATCCGACGATCTGCACGCTCGCCGTCGCCTGATAGGCCGCGCCGGCCTGGCCGGTCCACGCGCCGGCAACGACATCGATCGATCCGAACGTCGCGTCGGATGCGGAGATATCGAAACGGCTGTAGCGGACGCCGCCATCGACGGTCATGCGCTGCCACGACCGCGTTCCATAGACAAACGCGGCCACGGAGGCCGCGCTCGCGCCATCGGGATACAGTCCGCGCCGTGAAGTCGAAGCGCCTGTCCCAACGATCTCGTCACGCCTCGAGCTGCCGATCCAATCCCGGTACACGTCAAGGCCGGTCTGTAGCGTCAGGCCGCGCCACGGCAGGAGGCTCGCCTGCAGCGAGGCTCCGAGCGTCCTGACGCTGTCCTGCTCGATCGTGAGCGCGGCCGCGTCCGCCCGGCGCAATTCGCGCCGCTCGAAGGATCGGTGGAAGGACACGGTGGACTCGAAACGGCGAATCAGACCGGCGGCCGGAACGTGGCTGAAAGCCGCGGCCGCAAGCTGACGGCTTTGCGGCGCGAAGCTGTACCTGGAGAAGCCGCGCAGCGTCACCTGGTCGAACCGGGGCACATCATCCTGGTGCAGATGCTGATAGGTCAGCTCGAGTTGCGATCGGCCGGCAACACCGATCGCAGCGGCAACATCGCCGGAGGCTTCGGCGTAGCCGCTGGGCACTTGCGTACCGAGCGAGCCGCCTGCGCGGACGTCTCCAAAGCTCCTGAGCGACGCTCCGCCTCGGACCGCCATCCGCGTGCCGGACGATTCGATCTCGACCCGTCCACTCTGTTCCATGCCGGAGCTGACGAGCCGACCTGCTGCCGCGGCCGTCAGTCCCTTGCGCGCACCGAGCGCGGGACGTTTCGTAATGATGTTGATGACGCCGCCGATCGCGTCGCTGCCGTACAGCACGGCGCCGGCCCCTCGTACGACTTCGATCCGCTCGATCTGACCCGGGTCGATCGTCGCCAGGTACTGATTCGGGCCGTACCGGAACGTGGAGTTGTTCAAGCGAATGCCGTCGATCAGCACCAGCACCTGATTTCCCAGCAGGCCGCGGACGTAAGGCGATCCGGACCCGTGGTTCGTCTTCTGCAGCAGGACACCCGGCGCGTCCATGAGCGCTTCAGGCGCCGATCGAGGAAAGCGTCTGGCCAATTCGGCGGCATCCACGACGGATGTCGAATAGGGCAGATCGCTGCCGTGGCGCGCCTCGCGAGACGCGGTCACGTGCAGCACCTCCTCGTGTCGCACGATGGCAGGCGCAAGCGCGATGCGAATGGGCATCGCGCTTCCCGCCGGCAGATCGAAGATCGCGGGCTGGTATCCCGCCGCCTCGATTCGCAGCACGTGCCGGCCAGCCGGCAGGTTGTCCAGCGTGAATCGTCCCTGCGCGTCGGTTTCAACCGCGGCCAGGCCACCGGAACTGATCGCAGACACCCGTGCGGCGGAGATCGGAACTCCTGTGGGATCTTCGGTCACGAGCCCCGTCACGATGTGGACGTTGCTGTCCTGAAGAAGGTGCGGTTGACCAGCCTCCAAAGGCGCCGCGGCGAACAGCGCCAGCGCTCCCGCCACACCAAACCAGATCTCGATCGCTCGAGACCTGGCGGCTAGGGCTCGCCGCTGAGGAAGAAGGCGGCCCATAGCAGGGGGTGCTCTGGCAGCACAACGCGCCGGCCGGACGGCTCGATGACGACGCGGCCGAGCCGCAGGTCACGCAGCAGCGCGAGTTGAGCGGCGCGAAGGGACGCGCCCTTCCCGGCGTTCCTGGCATAGCTCCGGTAGAAGCGCGACATCAGGAGCGCCGTGGCCTCGTCCGTCACGTCCCAGAAGGTTGCGAGCACCGACGGCGACCCGGCATAGAAGAAACCCCGCGTGAGCCCGATCACGCCATCATTACTGACCTTGCCCGATCCCGAGCGGCAGGCGCTCAGGACAACGAGATCGGTTTCGAGAGTCAGGCCGTACACCTCGTCGAGCGTCAGCCGTCCGTCGCGCTGCTCGCTCGCGTCTCGCCGGTGAAGCGCGAGGAACGGCGGCGTCTTCCCGTCGTCGAACACGAACCCGTGCGTGGCGAAATGAAGAACCGCCGGCCGCGACGTGACGATCGTCCGTTCGAGAGAGGCCTCGTCCGCGTGGACTCCTTCGAGGCGCCGGGCACGTCCTTTCGGTGCCAGCGCCGCGATGGATACGATCTCGCGCGCCGCTCCCGGCAGCGGCGGCAGGGCGCGACCGCCGACGGACGGCAGCAGCGCTGGATTGCCGACGATGACCCACGGTCCGTTGGCGTTTGACGCCACCGCCTGCTGCCTCCGTCCGGTGAAGTCAAGAGCGGATACTGCCGGTGAATAGTGCAGTTCGTAGTCCTCGACCAGGTACCCGCTCGACGGGCTCCGGAGAGCTGCGAACGCCAGTCCGAACAGCGGTCCGTGCGGAACGATCGTGAGGCGTCCGTTGCGAGGCGGCAGGTGTGTGCGGATCGGATCGATGAGGACGCCGTAAAGCTCGCGCCACGCCGACCGGTCGTCGCGCTTCAGGGTGGCGAGTCCAAGGCCACGCATCGGCAAGGCCGTCAGGTCATCCGGCCCGCGGGTGGCCGTCGCGCCGGGCGAGTCTCGCAGCGGCCCCATCGTGGCCGTCACCAGAGAGGACAGGCGATCGCGGGCGATCGGCACGCGCGTGTGCGACGGTGTCGCCCCGGGACGAACGACCCAGATCAGGGTCGCCTCATCGAGCACGCAGTAGACGAGGATCGTGGAGTCCAGGCGCGTGGCGATCCGGTCCATTCCGGCCAGGTCGAGCGGCCGTCCTCTCGCCGCACTCGCCAGGTCGCGGCCGCCCGTTACGCCCGGCGTGACTGCGCCGCGCGTCGCGAGCGTCGTGTCTCCCGACTCGCGGGCTGCGAGCAGGTCGAGGAACGCGCGCGTCCGTCCCTGTTCCGCGAACGCGAGGGCTTCACCACTGCGCCCGAGACGCGCCAGCAGATCGATGCCCCGCAGATATGCGGCTTCGCTTCGCGCACCGAAACCGCGCTTGAGGAAGTCCGAGGGGACGACTTGCTCGCGCAGGTTCTCGATGACTGCCAGCGCCTCACGGGAGTCCGCCAGCGCCTCGTCGAAGCGGCCCAGCTTCGTCAGGATCCACGCGCGCGTATCGAGTCGCTGGTCGAGGTAGTCGATCTGCTTGAGATCGCGGGTCAGCCGCACCGACTCGTCGGCCAGCGGCCGCGCCTCGGCGGCCCTGCCCACGTGGGTCAGCGCGGTCGCGAGCTGCGTGTATCTGAACGCGGCAATGTACGGCTCGGGCTTTCTGCCGATCACGCCCTCGAGCAGCGGAATGGCTCGATCGTAGGCCTTGACGCCCATGAGCATCCCGGCGAGGTTTCCCTCCATGAAGTCGATCAGCCGCTGGTTGCCGGACTCCCTCGCGAGGGACAGCCCCCGCTCGGTCGTCGCGAGCGCTTCTTCGCGTCGCCCCAATGCGCCAAGCGCGGTCGCCGAGGCGTTGAGGGCTTCGACGAGCGTGGACCGCTCCCTCGTCGGAGCGAGCAGGTCGATCGCCTGCCGGTACCGCTGGAGCGCGCCGCTGTAGTCTCCATGCGCGCGGAACACGCGTCCAAGGGAGAGATACGCGGCCGCCAGCCCCTCGACGTCGGACCCAAGGCGAAGCACGTCGATGCCTTCTTCGTACTTCCTGCGGGCATCGTCCAGTTCGCCGCGAGCGAAGTGGGCGCTTCCCAGCCGGACGAGCGCGTTGCCGTGGAGGGCGCCGTCGCCGAGGCGGGCACCGAGATCGGCGGCTTCCACGAGCAGATCGTCGCTCCTTCGATCGGCCGGGAGCGCGGAGTAGAGGTTCATCAGCAAGTACCCGCGGACGACGTCGTCGGCGCCCGCGGCGAGGACCTGTAAACCACGTTCCGCATATGCGCGCGCCTCACCGCTCTTGCCGAGTGCCAAGGCGGCGACGGCCAGGCCGTGCAGCGCGCTGGCCGTCCCCGGTGTGTCGTGAAGCGACTCGAAGGAGGCGAGGGCACGCTCGCACCAGGTGAGCGCTTCGAGTAACCGGCTCTCACGCGAGAGGTTTGCGCATCTCGTGCGCTGGGATCTGGCGATGTCGGCTGCGTCGCCCGATCGCTCGGCGAGCACCATGGCTTCGGCGACGCGTGCTTCCGCCTCGTCGAACTGCAGTTGCCGCGCTGCCCTGTCCGACGCGGCGAGCAGCGCCTTGACGGCTTCGTTCTGCGCGCCGAACGCGCCCAACGGTGGCGCCGTCATGGCCAGGCCGCCGGCGACCACGCACGCGATCAGTTGTTTGCGCATCGGCGATCTCTCAGCGCCGGCTGGGCCGCTCGAGCTCCGCCAGGCCGGCGCATGCGAGCGCGGCGCGGGAGGACGGACGCGAGCAGAGCGCGGCAAGCGCCGCCGATGCTCGAGCGGTATTGCCGGACCGCGCCAGCGCCACGGCGAGGAACCAGTCGAATTCGTCCGACGATTCGGAGCCGGAGCCGGCGAGCGCCCTGGCGCGTTCAAGGGTGGCAACCGCCTCCGGCGCGCGATCCGCACGAAGAAGCACGGCGCCCAGCGCGAGATGCGCATCAGCCGAGTCCGGGTTCGCGACGACGAGCGCACGCAGCAGCCGTTCTGCCTCGCCAAGGCGGCCGTCGTCGGCGGCGTCCAGGCCGCGGCCGATCTGTTCGGAGACGAGGAGCGCCGCCGGCTCGCCGCGGAGCGTGAGCTCCGGTTCCGGTCGCTCGATCGCGGGCCGGTCCGCTGCGAAGACGGGGGGCACATCCGCTCGAACAGAGATCCGCGCCGCGGGCGCAGGCGGCGCGGCAGGCGTGACCGGGACTCCGGCGCGGACGATGAAGAACGCGATGGTTGCCGCCGTCGCGAGCGCCGCCGCGCCGAACGCTTGCCACCCCGGGCGCTTCCGGCGCGAGGAGACCAGGACCCGTTCACGGATACGTGCACGTTCGCGCTCGTCCGGATCGGCATCGAGAATGACCGCGAGATCGCCTGCCAGTGTTCTGCACGTGACGCATCCCGCGAGATGCGCGCGGACGCGTTCGATCGTCACGTCGTCCAGCACTTCCGCGTTCACCGCCAGCAGCAGCGACGGATCCGGGCACGCGGACGGAGCCGACGGTGGCGCGCACCCTAGCGCGGCGAGCGCCGCCACTTCCTCGGCATCGAATGCGGCCTTCTGACGAGAGCGTTCCTTCATCCCTGTTCCGCGGCGACGTGTTTCCTCAGGAGGACGAGTGCATACTGCAGGTGCCCCCGCACCTGCGTCGGCGACAGGCCGAGGCGCCGGGCGATCTCATCGCGGCTCAGCCCGTGGACATACCGCAGGACCAGACACGCACGGTGAATCGGTTTCAGCGCGTCGTGCGTGAAGAGATTCGGCGGCGCCGCCGGGGGGTCGGCCGAAGGGGCGACCCCGCCCGCGTCACCGAGATAGCGGCGCTCCACCTGCTGGCGGCGCCAGTAGTCCACGGCGCGGTGGCGCATGACGGTCAACAGCCACCCCGGCAGAAGGTCGGTGTCGATGCGATCGAACTGGCGGTACAGCTCCAGAAACGCATCCGCCGTGATCTCCTCTGCGACATCGCGACGGCCGACGGCACGCACAGCCGCCCGCAGCACGGTCGGCAGGTGACGCCGGTAGACGTCGTCGAACGTCGCCATCGGGGGACTGTTGTACCAGGCGCAGCGAAGGCGACAGTATAGACCAACGGGTGTGCCCCTCTGAGATGGATACGCACCCGCTGACGGAACCGTCACAAGTGTGTGATTCTCCCGGGCCGTTGTGACTTGCCGCTCGGGTCGCGCGTAACTACCTTGCGGCGGGATCCCGACGCAGGAGCGAGGCCGAGTCGGGTGTAACGCAGGCGGGCACGTGAGGTCATCAAAAGGAGGCGTCGATGCGTCGGATCGCGTTACTCGCGGCAGTCACCGTGGCGTCGGTCGCGCTGGCGGGAGCCGCCGACATCTTCACCCAGCTCGGCACCACTGAGTCGTCCGTGCGCGAGGAGTTGCTGCGCGCGGTCAACACCGGTTCGCTGGCGACGGGTATGGCCGCCAAGCCGTACTACGCGCTGCCCGCGCCCGCCCAGGCAAAGCTCGTCGAAGCGTACTTCGCGTGGGCGAGAATCTATACGGCGTCCGACACGTTCAAACGCGCGTATGCCGCGCAGCGGGACGCGACCAAACCCCAGCCCCGCGAACTGCCGGATCCCACGTCCAGCGCCGCGAAGACGGAACAGCAGAAGGAATTCGAGGAGATGAAGAAGATCGCCGCCAGTCTGCCGTCCGACCAGCGCAAGGCAATGGAGCAGTCGTTGGTCGAGATGCAGAAGCAGCTCGCCGCGTTCGAGAACGATCCGGAGATGAAGAAGGCGGTCGCCGACGCGATGAAGATGCAGCGCGAGATGAACGCCAAGCAGCACCAGGAGGATCTCGCCGAGTGGAACCGGCGGGTCCCAGCGGATCCGAACGTCATGATCGCGCGCCGGCTGCGTCACCTCCTGGACGTCAGCTCCACCGTCGACTTCGACGCGAAGCTCCAGAAGTCGAACGGCGCGATGAAATTCGCGGAGACGCGCTACGAAGACAAGCCGGCCGAGTGGAAGCTCTGTTATCGCGCCGGGCGGACGGCTGTCGCCGCCGCGCAGGCAGCGGCGCGGGCCTGGCTCGAGGAATTGCCGGCGGCGCGGTAGCGCCCGCTCATTGCGAATTTTCTAGACACAGAGAACTTTCTGATATAAAGTATGGCACGTGACCTCGACACGAGGCCCCGTGAAGGCATTCGCGCTCATCATCGCCGGCCTGGCGATTGCGGCGATGGGTATCTACGTCGCCAACGCCGACGACGCCGTGGCGGCGCCGCTCTTCGCCCAAGGTCCGGACGTGCCGTCGGTCAGCGCGCCGGCGCCCTCGCCACATTCGGCGGCAGCGGTCGATCGCGCGCGCGAGCTCGTGCGCGCGGCCGTCCTGCAGCAGAACCTCCCAGGAGTTTCGGTGGCGGTCGGTGCCAGCGGCACGATCGTCTGGGCGGAAGGATTCGGCTGGAGGGACGTTGACACGCGGACGCCGGTGACGCCGGGTACCCGATTCAACATCGGCACGGCGGCCGCTGCGCTCAGGGCCGACGCTGTTGCGCCGCTCGGGCTGGCCAACACCGGCGCTGAATCGGCGGCGGAGTGGAGTCCGGAGCATATCGGCGAGCCGGAAGAGGACTTCCCGCTCTTCACGATTATCCGCGACCTGATCTTCAGGCCGATCGGCTTAGCCCCCGCGCAGCCGTTGCCGGGCGATCGGGCGACGTTCTACGTCCCGCGATCCGATGACAACGATCCTCGTCGTGGACGACGATTGATGTACATGCGCGACCTGGCGTGCTGCGCGGGTGGGATGGCGTTCTATTCCACGCCGTCCGACCTCGTCCGCTTCGCCCTGGCGACGAAAGCGGACAGCGTCACTGGCGAACTCGCAGGCGGAAGCGTGATGTCGCTGATGACGCGCGGCGACAGCGGGATCATCGTTGCCGTGGCATCGAACGTCGCGCACGCCAACACGGCCGCTCTCGCGCGAAAAGTGGCTGACGTGTTCGCCGAGCGCGACTGAACGCCGCGCGACCCGCAGGCCACAGTCCCAACAAGGATCAGTCACCGGATCCGGACGCTCGTCTCGAAGCGGCGGTAGTTCGTGTAGGACGCTTCGCAGCGGATCCGCTCGTATTCCGATCCGCTCCGGGAGCGCGTGCCTCGTTCGTAGTGCTCTCGCAGCGTCACCGGCACCCACATCGCGAGCCGCTCGTCCGGCGCGTAGTCCGTCATGAGCTCCAGACTGAGCTCGCCGATCTTCGCCGACAGCACGCCGCGGCGTACACGGCCCGTCTCGGCTTCGATCACCAGCTCGCCCCTCGAGAACACGCGCCCGCGATTCAGATCGAAGATGAGTGTCGGCGACTCCTTCTCGGTGAACGCCAGCGTCACGAGCGTCGTGCCACCGTCGCGCTCGACGCGCTTGCGATCGAACGAGAACCGATGACGGTGCTGCTCGTCGAGCACGAGCAGGCTGAGCGTCGGCTCGTTGAAGTTGCGGAACGTGCGGCCGATGTTGAAGCGCGAGTTGTACTCCTTGAACTTCGCCGCGACCTCGCGCGCGGGAAGCGCCGCCAGCGCCTCGCGCAGGTCCGGACGCTCGCGCAGCAGCGCGTCGTCGACGGCGACGACGTCGCGGATCGCCATCCAGTCGCGCGTCGCCGGCGCGAACATGAAGAACACCTCGCTCGCGATGCTGCGCGTCCGCCGGCATGTTCGCGGCGGGCGGCACTTGCTGCAGGATCTCCTGCGTGTAGATCTCGTCGGCGAGAATGGACGTGAGCTGGCGCTGGTACTCGGCGACGTAGGCGGCCGCCTTCCGCACGACGGCCGCGGTGGAGGTATCGGGAGTCTGCGACGCGCCTGCGACCAAGCACGATGCCGCAATCACCGCAAAGGCGAACCCTTGCCCCTTCTGCGCGCGCCGCTGCCCCACCTCGAATGACATCTAACCCCCATTTTCTCAGCGAATCGCGGGAGTATACTGGCCGCGTCTCTGCGAGCGTCGCGATGAGATGCACCGGGTGCCACGCCGATATCGAATCGGGGAGTTTCTGTCCCACCTGCATGGCGCTGCTGTCCTCACCGACGGCAGCCAGCGAGGTCGACGCTCCTCTCGGCATTGCCGCCCTGATCCGCCGGGATCCCGCGCCGGTCCGCCTGCCGTCGGGGACCTTCCTGGCCGGCAGGTACAGGATCGTTCGTCACCTCGGCAGCGGCGGCATGGGGGTCGTGTACCAGGCGGACGACGTCAAACTCCATGTCCCCGTCGCACTGAAATTCCTGGCGCGCGAGGACGCCAGGCATCGGCGCCGGCTGGACCTGTTTCTCAATGAAGTCCGGGTGGCCCGGCAAATCACGCACCCAAACGTCTGTCGCATCTTCGACGTCGGAGAGGTCGACGATCGTCATTTCATCTCGATGGAGTTCGTCGAAGGGGAAGATCTCGCGTCTCTGCTGCGACGCATCGGCAGACTGCCGAAGGACAAGGCACTCAGCATCGCGATAGAAATCTGCCACGGTCTCGAAGCCGCACACGAGCGGCAGATCGTGCACGGCGATCTGAAGCCGTCCAACCTGATGATCGACGCGCAAGGGTGCGCGAAGATCATGGATTTCGGTCTTGCGAACTTCACCAGGCGCTCGGCTCACCCGGCGGAGGTCGCCGGTACGCCCGACTACATGGCGCCCGAACAGCGGCGGGGCGAGCCCTCTTCGGTCCAGACGGATATGTACGCGCTCGGCCTCGTCCTGTACGAGCTTTTCACCGGGCGCAGGGCAATCCGGGATCTCGAGAGCACTGATGCGGCGGATTCAGCGATTTCGACGGTGCTTGGAAGCCTGGATCCCCTGGTCCAGCGCGTCATCCTTCACTGTCTCGAACGCGATCCCGGCCTGCGCCCGTCGTCTGTCGGCGCGGTACGCGCCGCGCTCACCAGAGTGGCGATGCCGCCGTGGAGGCCGGCCGAGGGCCTCCCCATCCCGCACCGCAAACACTGGGTACTGTGCACCAAGCTGGGCCAGGGCGGATTCGGCGAGACGTGGCTCGCGGAACACGCGAAGACGCACGATCGCCGTGTCTTCAAATTCTGCAACGACGCCGGAAAGCTCAAGGCGCTGCAGCGCGAAGTCACGTTGATTCGCTACCTGCACGAAACGCTCGGCGAACGCGACGACATCGTCGCGCTGATCGACTGGCAGCTCGACGAACCTCCGTACTTCATCGAATCGAAGTTCTCGACGGCCGTGAACCTCGTCGAGTGGTTCCAGCAGGAGGGTGGCCGTGCGACGGTGCCCGTCTTCGACAGGCTGGAAGCCATAAGAAGAACCGCGGTCGCGCTGGCGGCCGCGCACTCGGTCGGCGTGCTGCACAAGGACGTCAAGCCGGCCAACGTTCTCGTGGGCCGGGACCCGAATGGCGCGGTGCGCGTCCGGCTGTGTGATTTCGGCGTCAGCGTGGTAAGCGATGAAGCGCGGCTTCGCTCGGCGGGAGTCACCGCAGCCGGGTTCACTGTCAGTCCGGACGTGCCCTCGCCGGATGCGGGTACTCGGCTCTACATGGCCCCCGAGATCGTCGAAGGCAGGGCGGCAACGACCGGCGCAGACGTCTATGCGCTCGGCGTCGTGCTCTATCAGATGGTCATCGGCGACTTCACCAAGGCGCTGGCGCCCGGATGGGACCGTGATGTCGAGGATGATCTCGTCCGGCAGGACATCGCGGCTGCGGTCGACGGGGCTCCAGAGCGGCGGCTGAGCGCGGCGCAACTCGCGGAACGCCTGCAGCGACTGCCGGAACGCGCCCACGCTCGTGACGCGGAGTCCAGGAATCGCGAGCGGGCAAAGGCCGCCATGGAGGCTGCACACCGGCGGCGGAACTGGGCGGCGGCGGTCCTCGGAGCCGTGTTGCTGCTCAGCCTCGGACTCGGGGTGGCATTCGAGCGAGCTGAAAGCTCGGCGCGGCGGATGCACATCGATCAGACGCTCCTCAGCAACGAGGCGATGGTGCGGTTAGCGGCGGCCGCACTTTCAGACAAGCTGCAGGATGCCATCCGGCGTGTCGAAGAAGCGACATCCGACGGGTCCCTGGGCGCGCTGCTCGAGCAACTCGCGTCAGCGCGCACCGAACGAACGCGTACGGCGGCACGCGAAGCGCTGCAGCGCCACGTCGATCGGATCCACGCGCGCGAACAATCGCGCATCCAGAGCTGGACGGTTTCTGACCGGAACGCGTACTTGTGGGCGCGGGCGCCGTACGATCCAGCGATCATCGGCAAGAACTACCGCTATCGCGAATGGTTCAACGGCAGAGTGGAGCTGCCGAGCGATACGAAGACTCCCGCGACGCCGCGCGCGGTGACCGGCTTCTCCTTGGCGTTCACGTCGACGGCGCTCGAGCGGCCGTTGATGATTGGCCTCGCATCGCCTGTGTTCGCGACGGCGTCTGCTGAACCCCACCGGCAAATCGTTGGCGTGCTGAACGCGGGAATCCAGCTTTCCACCTTCAACAGATGGCTCGAGATCGCCGAGAATCTCGCCGGCGAGGGTGGCTGCCCCGATCGCTTCGTGCTCTTGCTGCACCGCACCCAGCTCATTCGGCATCCGTGTCCGCGCCAGGGCGCCGCCGAACTGCCCGTCGACGGATTCTCGAGTGAACCCGCGGTCGATGCGCTTCTCAAGGTTCCCGGCCGGAGAAGCGACGGCTTCCGGGACCCGCTGCGTTCGGAAGATGGCGTCACGACGAAACCGGCGCTCGCGGTGGCATTGCCGCTCGACACGCTGCCGGATTGGACGCTGGTTCTCCAACACGACGTGGACGTCGCGCTCAGGCCGATCGCGACTCTTACCCGGGGGCTGCACAGTCCTGCGCACCTGGCCTTTGCATTCGGCGCGGCGGTCTTGTTCCCCCTGGCCGGTCTTCTCTGGTGGAGTCGACGATGGCGCATCGGGAGGGAGGACAACCATCCTGCGAAAGCCGCGGCCGCGCCCGTCTCCCCTTCCGATGCAGGTTCAGTCGTCGGACTGAACGGTCGTCGCCTGCCCTGAGTTGACGCGATAGCACAGGACGATCGAACCCAGTCGAATGTCGTCGCCATCGCGGATCGGAACAGGTGAGGTGACCTTCTCGCCTCGCACGAAGGTGCCGTTTCGGCTGCCGAGATCCTCGACGGTCGCCTGCACGCCGTTCACGACAATCCTGGCGTGGCGTCGCGAGATCGTTGGGCTGTCCAGCCAGACGGTGACTCGTCGGCCGCGACCGAGCAGGTTGTCGCCTTTCGCGAGGCGCACCTGACCCGCCTCCCACACCACCCAGTGAGATCCGAGTGACTCGACCGAGGTCTCCGAACGGGGCGACTCCTCGGTCGCCTGGCCCGCGAACGCATAGCCGCGGCGGTGAACGGTCCGGATGAAGCGCGGGTTTCCGGCATCCTCCCCAAGCGCGCGGCGCAGCTCGGCGACGACGGTCGGCAGGTTTATTTCCGAGACGAAGGTGTCGGGCCAGAGGCGCTGATTCAACTCCTCCTTCGAAACGACGCCGGGCCGGTGGGCGATGAGGATATGGAGCAGATCGAAGGCTCTCGGGGACAGATGAACGACCCTGTCCTGCGCCAGCAACTGACGCGCGGGAACCTGCATCGTGAAATCGCCGAACTGAAAGCTCTGGGCGTGCCTCATATGCCCGTCCGTGGCTCGGTATCTTAACGGATTCACGAATCCAAGCCTTTCTTCAATGTTTCCCAAGGACTTCCCGCGTGAGGGGTGCGTATCTTCTGGCCGGATGGACGAGAGCAGGAGCACAGGAGGAACGGCAATGGTCAAGGCACTGATGGTTTCCATGCTTGCGGGTGTCGCGGCATGGACGCTCCAAGCGCAGTCACAGCTCGATATGAAGGCCATCGGGAAGCACGTCACCGGCATTACGGGGCTGGGGGCGGCGGAGATTGCCGCCTTCGATCCGGAATCCAGGCGCCTGTTCAGCGTGAATGGCGCATCCAACACGCTCGAGATCCTGGATCTCGGCGATCCATCGGCGCCCGTTCTCGTGTCGAGTATCGCGATGGCATCGTGTGCCCCTGGCAGCCCCACCAGCGTCGCCGTTCGCGACGGGCTCGTCGCGGTCGCCGTTGAGAACTTCATCGACGCGCAACCCGGCTGGGTCGCGTTCTTCACGACCGCCGGCGACTGCGCCGGCGCCGTGGTCGCGGGAGCTGGTCCCGACATGCTGACATTCACGCCGAACGGCCGTTACCTGCTCGTCGCCAACGAAGGCGAGGCGGGTGTTGGCGGCGATCCCATTGGATCGGTCGCCCTGATCCGGATGGCCGGCGCGGGAGTCGCGCCCGCGCAGTCCGATGTCACGCTGGCCGGATTCGATGCGTTCGACAAGGCGACGCTCGATCCGCGAATTCACCGCGTGAACCCGTCTCCGCTGGTTGCGCTCGGCGTCGACCTCGAGCCCGAGTACATCGCCGTCTCGCACAATTCGAAGACCGCGTGGGTGACGCTGCAGGAGAACAACGCCCTCGCAGTGCTGGATCTCGAGACACGGCGTTTCTCCGCGCTGCTTCCTCTTGGCTTCAAGGATCACCGGCTGGCTGGTAACGCCCTCGATGCGAGCGACGCCGACGGGGGGATCCGGATATCGAACTGGCCGGTCCTTGGAATGTACCAGCCGGACGGGATCGCGGCGTTCGAGTACGGGGGCGAGACGTTTCTCCTGACTGCCAACGAGGGCGACGGTCGTTCGTCCGAGGAAACGCGGGTCATCAGCACGGTACTGGATCCACTCACCTTTCCGAATGCCGCCCTCCTCCAGATGCCCGGCAATCTCGGCAGACTCCGCATCACGAACCTGCGCGGCGACACCGATGGCGACGGCGACTTCGACGAGTTGTACGCGTTCGGCGGCCGATCGTTCTCGGTCTGGTCGGCAGCCGGACAGCTCGTCTTCGACAGCGGCGACGCCTTCGAGCGGATTACGGCCGCGGTTGTGCCGTCCATCTTCAATTCCAACGGCGACAGCGCCGCCACGTTCGACACCCGCAGCGACGACAAGGGGCCGGAGCCAGAGGGCATCGCAATCGGCAAGGTGTTCGGGAGGAGCTACGCCTTCGTCGGGCTCGAGCGGGTGGGAGGCATCATGATCTTCGACGTGACCAATCCGTTTCGCCCCGCGTTTGTCCGGTACGTCAACAATCACACGGCCGGCGGGCCACTGGCCACCGGCGATGTCTCTCCCGAAGGATTGCTGTTCGTGAAGGCGGAGGCCAGCCCAACGGGCAATGCGCTGCTCATCGCGTCGCACGAGATCAGCGGCACGATCACGGTCTTTGAAATGACAAAGTAAGAGCGCCGGACGGCCCGTCAGTGTTTGGGCGGCGGCGCGATGTCGTCGGTCAGCTTGCCATCGAGCTCGTCATAGACGCGGTGGAGGAACCAGTCGACGAGCTGCATCTCGAACGCGCGGTTGGCCGTCGCGTCGTTCTGCGTGATGCGGAGCATCAGGTCCGACAGGCGCGGCATGATCTCCTTGCGGGCCTGATCCGCATCGAGCCCTTTCGCCTTCTTCTCGCGGCCCTGTCGCAGCAGCTCGCGGAAGACCATCATCGTCGAGCGCAGCAGCAGCCGATCGCGCAGCGTGGTGCCGTGGCCCGGCACGATCACGCGCACATCGAGCCTGTCGATCTTCTCGAGCGTGGCGAGCCACTCGCTCGGGTAGCAGCTCAGGGCGAACGAGACGGGATTGACGAGCAGGTCGCCCGTCACCAGGACCTTGTCGTCCGGCAGATAGAGAAACGCGTCGCCCGGCGTCACCGCCCGACCGTAGTTCAACACCTGGATGCGCCGTTTCCCGAGCGTCAGGTCGAGCCGATCCGTGAACGCCTGATTGGGAAACGTATGCCGCACGCCCCGCTTCTGCTCGAGGAAGAACGTCGCATCCTCGAGCAGGTGCTCCAGTCCGCCCTTCTTCTCGAGCGCCGCGACGTAGTTCGGCAAGTCCCGTTCGAGTCCCTGCCGGTTGAATTCGATCGCCGGTCCCTTCATCAGCGCGAGCGTCTTCTCGTGCGCGATGATCTTCACCTCGGGGAACGCCTGCTGGTATACCTCGTTGCCGTACCAGTGGTCCCAGTGCCAGTGCGAGTTGACGACGTATCGAACCGGCTGATTCGTCAGCTTGCGGATCTCGGCCAGGATCGCCGACGCGGCCGACGGTGTGCCGTTGGTATCGAACACCAGCACGCCGTCGTCGCCGACGATGACGATGGAGTTGCCGTCGAGGCCGACCTCGCCGTACGGCGCGGTCCGGAACAGGTAGATGCCGTCGGCGACGGAAATGCGCGCGGGCGGAGGCCGATGGGAGCCTTCTGTCTTAGGCTCCTGCGCGGCGACGGACGACAACAGCAGAGCAAGCAGCAGGATTGCGCGGGTGGTACCCATCTCGAACGGATCCTAACCCGCGCGGCCGGTCCAATGCTGAATGCTGAATGCCAAATGCTGAATGGACGGTCAATGATCGAATGGGGCAATGCGGCAATCGCCACGCGTTACCGGGTCCACGCGAGTGAGAGCTCGACAATGCCGCCGTTCTCGACGATCTTTTCCCACGGCGTCTCGATGGGAACGGCGCGCGTGCCACCGTCGAGCAGCGTGAATCCTTTGGCCGAGACGAACCGCCCCTCGGTCAGGACGAACGTATAACGGTCGACATCCTCGATGAGCGCGGTGATTGGCGTCTCGTGCTCCGAATGCGTCTTCTGCTCCTCGGCGACGGCATCGATCCGTACCACCAGCGATTTCACGCCGCCGTTATCGCCCGCGACGATCTGCGCGTCGATCTCCGCCTGCGCGAGCAGGCGCCGGACGGCGAACTCCAGCGAGCTGAACTCCGCCTCCGTGACGACGACGAACGGCCGCTCGTCGCGGATGATGCGGGTCCGCAGCCAGGTCGCGTCGAGCGACGCAAGGCCGCGGCCCACCGCGTGCGCGCTGTTCAGCGCTTCGGACAGGTAGGTCTGCTCCTCCGCGATCCGGCGCGCCGGCTCGTTCTCGTCGGAACGCACGCTCGTCTCGACGACCATCCAGGACAGCCGTCCGTCGGGCGACAGATACAGCGTGTGCGTCGTTTCCTTCTGCAGGCACCCGGCGGCCGCGACGCTGGCCGCCAACATCGTCATACCGAGAATTCTTCGCATCGTGGCTCCTCGTCTGTAAAGACGGCAGGACCGAGACGAAGCGAACGCGCCCGGGCCGTGGTAATTTGCGCCATGCTGCCGGACCGGACGCCACCGTTGTCGAGCGCGGATCTGCTCCAGCGGGCGAAGCACGGGTCGGACGCCGCCCTCAACCTGCTCTACGAGCGCTGCGCGGGGCGACTGCTCGCCTACATCCGCCTGCGAATGGGCCGGGAGCTGCGCAGCAAGATGGAGTCGCGCGACATCCTGCAGGCGACGCTGCTCAAGTCCGTCACGCACCTCGGCGACCTGAAGGGACGCGAAACGCAGTCGCTGATGGCGTGGCTCGCGCGCATCGCGGAGCACGAAATCCGCGATCGCGCCGACTATCACCAGCGCCAGCGCCGCGATGTCGCGCGCGAAGTGCCGATGGACGACCAACTGCCGGTCGCGAGCCTCGGCCGATCGCCGCTGTCCGAGGTAATGCTCGACGAACAGGCCCGGCGGCTCGAGTCGGCGCTCGAGACCCTCAGCCCGGCGCATCGCGAGATCATCCTGTTACGGAAGTTCGAGGAGCTGTCGTTCCCGGAGATCGCCACCCGTATCGGCAAGAGCGAGGACGCCTGCCGGATGCTGCTCGCACGAGCCATGACGGCGCTCACGATCGCGCTCGCCCCGGCGGCAGGTGAACCCGATGAGTGAGGCCTCCACCGATCTCGAGCCGCGGCTCGGGCAGTTCGTCGAACATCACGTGCTGACCGGCGAGCGGCTGGATGCGGCCGCGCTGTGCGACGACCGTCCAGACCTCGTCGAGCCGTTGCGAGCGCTCATCAATCAGTACCTGTCGATTACCCGGGCGCTCGACGGCTCGAACGTCGACGACGTCATCGTGGGCGACGATCCGCTGCCGCAATTCGAGGGCTTTCAGACGATCGAGCGGATCGGCTCCGGTGGCATGGGAACCGTCTACAAGCTGCGCGACCTGCGCCTCAATCGCATCGTCGCCGGCAAGGTCATGCGGCGGTCGTCCGGCGTGCAACGGGCGGTGGCCGACGCCGGCGGCTTCCTGCGTGAAGCGCGTGCCCTCGCCCTCTTCTCCGATCGCCGCATCGTCCAGATCTTCGAGGTGCGACCGGATGCGCAGCCGCCGGTGATCATCATGGAGTTCGTGGAAGGATTCGAGCTCGGCCGCGTCGGGCCGTCGCTCGACTTCC
This sequence comes from Vicinamibacterales bacterium, assembly GCA_048594885.1. GTDB lineage: Bacteria > Acidobacteriota > Vicinamibacteria > Vicinamibacterales > 2-12-FULL-66-21 > JBMDXB01. The sequence goes on along the minus strand of JBMDXB010000128.1, from coordinate 50,092 downwards.
CGCAGCGCGCGCGTGTGATCGCGGAAATCTGCGAGGCAGTGCACCACGCACACGGTCTCGGCCTCCAGCATCGGGATCTGAAGCCGTCGAACGTGATGCTCGACGCGCAGCTCATGCCGAAGATTCTCGACTTCGGGTTGAGCAGCGGCGATCCTGAGGCGGGACACCTCCGCGGCACGCTGCCCTACGTCGCGCCCGAGCAGCTCGATCCGTCACAGCGGCTCGACTCGCGCACCGACGTCTACGGCCTCGGCACGATCCTGTACGAGCTGCTCTGCGGCGTCGCCCCGTTCTCGCGGCCGGACGACGCCGCGCAGGCCGACGCGATTCGACACGGCCATCCGCGGCTGCCGATCGAGATCGACGGACGGGTTCCCGAGCCGCTGCAGGCGATCGCGCTCGTGGCGATGGAAGCGGATCCGGCGAAGCGCTATCAGACGGCGCTGGACATGGCGGCGGACCTGCGCCGGTTTCTCGACGGCCGGCCGGTGCTGGCGCGGCCGTCGATCTATTCGACGACCCTGTCCAACCGGACGCGGCCGCATCTGACGGAGATCGAGGAGTGGCTGCGGCTTCGGCTGATCTACCGGCACGAGGCGGATCGGCTGCGCGACGCGTACCACGCGCTCGACGCGCGCGAGGACGACTGGATCGTCGAGAGCCGCGCGCTCTCGTACCCGCAGATCGCGCTGTATTTCGGCGCGTTTCTGCTCGTCTGTGGCAGCCTGTTCTACTTCGGCGCGGCGCGTCTGTTCGAGAAGGTGGACGGCATCGCGCAGCCGTTCGCCGTGCTCGGCCTGCCCTTCATCGGCCTGAACGTCGCCGCGCACCTGCTCTACGAGCGCGATCACAAGGCGGTGGCCGTCGCGTTCTACCTCGGCGCCGTACTCCTCCTTCCGCTCTTCCTGCTCATCGTCTTTCACGAGACGGGATTCCTCGTCGTCGGCGAAGGAGTGCCGCGGCAGTTGTTCCAGGACGGCTCTGTCTCGAACCGGCAGTTGCAGGTCACGACGCTGGCCGCCGCGCTATGGTGCGGCTGGCTCGCGTTGCGGACGCGGACGACGGCGCTCAGCACGGTGTTCAACGTGCTGATGCTGTTGCTGACGCTGGCCATCGTCTCCGACGTCGGCTTGCGCGACTGGTTCACAGACCACCGCTGGGATCGGCTCGCGACGCACCTGGCTCCGCTCGTCGTGGTTTACGCGGCAATCGGCGCGGCGGCTGACCGCACCGGACGGGCGTGGATGAGCCGTCCCGCGTACACCGCCGGCGCGGTGATGTTCGTCATCGTCCTCGAGCTGCTGGCGCTGAACGGCCGCGCGTTCGAGTATCTGGGGATCACGTTGAAACCGCTGCAGGAGAACGACGTCAGCGACCCGCTGCTGCTCGATACCGTTGCCGCGATGACGATCAACGGCGTCCTTTTCTACCTCGCCGGCGCCGCGCTCGACCGGCGCCGCTCGGCGTCCGTCCGTGCAGCGGTGGCCTTCCTCGTCATCATCGCGCCGTTCGCGATGCTGAAGCCGCTCGGGTATCTCGTTGGAACAGGCGAGTACTCAGAACGCATTGACTGGCTCTACGCGGCCGCCGCCTGCGTCATCATTCTGCTGAGTCATCACCGTCAGCGGCGCAGCTTCTACTACGCCGGGCTGCTGAACCTCGCGATTGCGTTGTACCTGATTGCGGACCACCGGCAGTGGTTCGACAGGCCCTGGTGGGCGATCGCAATCGTGTTCGGAGGGCTCGTCGCGCTCGTCGCGGGGTTGCTGCTCGACAGGCGAGAGCGCCAGAGGACCTAGAGGACGCGAAGGCGGCCTGGTCGCCGCAGATCACGCGCCGGCTCCGCCGGCGTCGGGGAAACGCCGAGGTAGCGGAGGACGCCGAGGACGCCGAGAGATCTCGACGGCTTGTAGCGTCGAACGACGCGGTCGCGCCGCGCCTGCGGCGCGGTGTGGATCGGGAGAGACCGCAGAGACGCAAGCGCATCCTCTGCTCCCGCGCTTGTGTCTCTGCGGTCTCTCCCGATCCACTACGCCGGCCCGAAGGGCCGGCGCGCGACCGCTCACAACGAAAAGCGCCGCAAGTTAGCTCGGTCCCTCGGCGGCCTCGGCGTCCTCGGCTGCCTCTGCGTTGCCGCGAAGCGGCGGATCGAATCAGCTGGATGTCGATCTGATCGAGATCAGCGGCTCGTAGACCCACGTGCTCTTGCACTCTGGACAACGCCCGGGCTTGGAGAGTTTCCTCTCATCGAACCTGAACCCGCAGGCGCGGCACTTCGCGGGCTCGATGGTGATGCGGTGACCGGCGGCGCGCGCCGACCGGATCAGGTGGGCGATGTGATCGTCGATCTCTCCACGCTTCAAGCCGAGCTCGCGGGCCAGCGACGACGGGGTCCGCGGCTCGCGAAGCATATCGATCAGTTCTTTTCGGAACACCATTCTGTACTCGCGTTACAAATCCGCCAGATGTGGTTTCAGATGGGGCGCGGAGGCTTTCCCGGCGTCACTCTTGCACGTATCGCCGTTGCCCCCTGCCCGCTCCCCAGAAGTGTAGCAATCGCAGCCGGAGCGGCTGCTCCGTGTAATGCGAACGTACGATCGATGCCCGTGAGAGCCGTGCTCTACGTCCTTCGGAATCCCCTCGGCTGGTGGGAAGTGCGCGACCAGAATGGCGAGGCGATCGGCCGGTATGCGTCCGAGTTCCAGGCCTGGAACGCCGGGCGCTCCGCCGCGGAGGCGAGGCAGGGCGACCTCGTCGTGAATCTGATCGAGGGGCCGGCGCGCCGCGAGGCGTACGACCCGAGAACTGGAAGGATGACTCCCGTGAAGGACACGCCCGTGACCGCCGTGGATACGCCCTCCGCCGCCGAGCGAAGGCAACTCATATTGCTGGTCGAAGACATGGTCGACGCGCGCGAGCTGTATGCCGACTATCTCACCTACGCGGGCTTCAGCGTCGTGACCGCGATCAACGGTCATGAGGCGCTCGGGCTGGCGAAGCTGCTGCGGCCGGATCTGATTCTGATGGACATCCGGCTGCCGGGGATGGACGGGCTCGAGGCGACGGCCGACCTCAAGGCCAACCCGGATCTGTCGCACATCCCCGTCGTCGCGATCACGGCGGACTCGTCTGCCGAGATCGGCGAGAACGCGCGACGTGCCGGGTGCAGCGCGGTGATCATGAAGCCGGTGCTGCCCGACGAGGTGGCGCGGCGGATCACCGATCTCCTCGCCACTCACTCGCAACGATCCGGCTGCTGAAGCCGCGCCGCGTGGCGCCGGAGCAGCCGGAACGCCGCCAGCATCTCCTGGTACGTGAAGTTCGCGTTGCGGCCGCTCGGGTTCGGCAGCACGAACAGCCGCGCCCCGTGCAGGTCGATTGGCTGCAGCCCGACGGCCCCGCCGCGGATCGCCGATCGTCCATCGCCGATCGCTGTTCGCTTGGGTGCCCGCGGCGTCAGGACGGGCAGCAGCATTCGATAGAGCGTCACGCCGACGAAGGCCACGATTGCCGGGCGATACCGGCGTATCTTCCGTTCCAGCACCTTCCACCCCGCCAGGTACTCCGGCGGCTGCAGATCGTCGATGCCGGGACTCGGGCGGGCAATCACATTCGTCACGCCGTAGCCGAACTCCGGCAGCCGGACGTCGTCTTGTGACGTCAGCCGCTCGGGCACCAGCCGCGACTCGTAGAGAAGATTCCAGAAACGGTTGGAGAAGCCGGCGAAGTGATGGCCGGTCACCGCCGACCGCACGCCGGGATTGATGCCGACGAAAAGCACCTTCACGCCCGTGCGGATGCGGTCGGTCAGTCGCAGGTGTGTCCAACCGGGGTCGGGCTTTGGCATAATCGCGCGGTATGAACTGGCTGTTCAAGGAAGAACCCACCCACTACAGTTACGACGATCTCGTGCGCGACGGCCGCACGTCGTGGACGGGCGTGAAGAACCCGGTGGCGCAGAAGCATCTGCGCAGCGTCCGCAAAGGCGATCGCGTCTTCTTCTACCACACCGGTGACGAGAAAGCCGTGGTTGGCATCGCGAAAGCCGCAGACGCCGCGTATCCGGATCCGGCGGATAAAACCGGCACGTTGTACGCCGTCGACGTGGTGCCGGTGAAGAAGCTGAAGCAGCCGGTCACGCTCGCGTCGATCAAGGCTGACAGGTTCTTTGCCTCCTTCCCGCTCACGCGCATTCCCCGCCTGTCGGTGATGCCGGTCAGCGACGATGAGTGGGAGCGCATCGAGAAGATGTCACGCGCCTGAAATCACCAAGTGCTCGAACAGGAACGGCGCGCCTGGATCGGTGCAGCGCTTTGTCACGATCGATTCGAGGACGGGCGGCCGTCTCCCGGCGTAGAACGGTGTATTCGGCTCTCCGCCCGACCGTGCCGTTGTCGTGAGGTAGACATCCTGCACGAGGTGCTGATCGAGCAGCGCGGTCGCGATCGTCCGACCACCGACGGCTGAAATCCGCTCGATGCCGTACTCGCGGCGCAGCACGTCGAGTCCGGCAGCGAGCTGAGCCCGATCGATGGGGATCATCCTGACCCAGGGCCGCAGGCGGGCTTCCTCGGCCAGGCGGTCGCAGGCACCGGGCTCGGCGAGCACGTAGACCGGCACGCCGGGAACGTTGAACACGAGCGACCGCGTCACGTCGATGCAGCCGGTTCCGGTTGCGACGATCTGCGCGGGATGCCGCGGCAACCCGAGCGACGCGCGCAGCGCGACCAGCTCCGGGTGCCAGACGGAGAAGAACACCTGCTCGCCGCCGGCCGTCTTCGCGCCGGCCAGGACGCCGTCCGCCGCGACGCGCGTGAGTCCCTCGTAGAGAAAGTGCTTGTCGGTGTCGCCGCCGCCGAGCGCCTCGGGATCGTCAGCGCCCGTGTTTCCCTGGCGCGATCGCACGAACACCAGCGAGACGGCGGGGTGCCGCGGATCCCGCGCGCGACTCAGGTGGAAGTCGCCGTCATAGCGCGCGCGAGTCCACTCAGTGCCGACCGTCATGAGGTCGCGCCAAGGCGTGCGGTCTTCGAGTGTGCGCAGCGGATGAATGGTGGCCGCGGCCGCCCGCGCGATTCTCGCGGCGGCGAGCTCCGCGAACCGCTCGCTTACGGCTTCAGGAGCAGGCATCCGAGCGGCGGCAGCGTGAGCCGCAGCGAATCGGCATATCCGTGCGACGCGATCGGCTCGGTGGCCACGGCCCCGGCGTTGCCGAGATTCGCGCCGCCGTAGATCTCGGCGTCGCTGTTCACCAGCTCGCCATAGGTGCCGGCGACCGGCACGCCGATGCGGTAGCCGTCGCGGGGCACGGGCGTGAAGTTGAGGATCGCCAGCACGAGCTCGCTGCCGTCGTGCGACCGTCGGATGAACGACACGACGGAGTTGTCGCTGTCGTTGCAGTCGATCCACTGGAAGCCGCTGCCGTCGAAGTCGCACTCGTAGAGCGCGCGCTCCGAGCGATACACGCGATTGAGATCGCGCACGTAGCGCCGAAGCCCGGCGTGAGGCGGCTGCTCGAGCAGGTGCCAGTCGAGGCTGCTGTCGTAGTTCCACTCGCGCCCCTGCCCGAACTCGCCGCCCATGAACATCAGCTTCTTGCCGGGATGCGAATACATGAACCCGTAGAGCGCGCGCAGCGTTGCCGCCTTCTGCCAGTCGTCACCCGGGATCTTGCCGAACATCGATCCCTTTCCGTGGACGACTTCGTCGTGCGAGAACGGCAGGATGAAGTTCTCGGTGAACGCGTAGAGCAGCGAGAACGTGAGGTGCTGGTGATGCCAGCGTCGATGCACCGGGTCGAGGCGGACATACTCGAGGATGTCGTTCATCCACCCCATGTTCCACTTGTAGGTGAAGCCGAGTCCGCCGACGTAGATGGGCCGGCTCACCGACGGCCACGCGGTCGATTCCTCCGCGACGGTGATCGATCCGGGTTGCTCGCTGTGCGTCAGCGTGTTGAGCTGACGCAGAAACTCGATCGCCTCGAGGTTCTCGCGGCCGCCGTACCGGTTCGGCACCCACTCGCCTTCCTGGCGCGAGTAATCCAGATACAGCATCGAGGCGACGGCGTCGACGCGAAGGCCGTCCACGTGATACTCGCCAAGCCAGAAGAGCGCGTTGCTCAGGAGGAAGTTGCGCACCTCGTTGCGGCCGTAGTTGAAGATCAGCGTGCCCCACTCGCGGTGCTCCCCCTGGCGCGGATCCGCGTGCTCGAACAGCGCCGTGCCGTCGAACCAGGCGAGGCCGTGCGCATCCTTCGGAAAATGCCCCGGCACCCAGTCGAGGATCACGCCGATGCCGTGCAGATGACACTCGTCGACGAACGCCTTGAAGTCCGCCGGCGACCCGAACCGGCTGGTCGGCGCGTAGAATCCGATCACCTGGTAGCCCCACGAGCCCGCGAAGGGATGCTCCATCACGGGGAGCAGCTCGATGTGCGTGTAGCCCATCTCCTTCACGTACGGAATGAGCCGCCCGGCGAGCTCGCGATACGTCAGGAAGCGATCGTCCTCCTCCGGAATCCGCGCCCACGAGCCGAGGTGCACTTCGTACACCGCCATCGGCCGCTTGAACCACGAGTCGAACTGCGGGCGGCTCCGCATCCACTCCTCGTCACGCCACTGGTAGTCGGGGCGGCAGATGACGGACGCGGACAGCGGCGGCACCTCGAACTCGAACGCGAACGGATCGACCTTGACGAGCAGGTGGCCGTGCCGCGTCAGCAGCTCGAACTTGTAGCGCTGCCCGGCCTGCGCGCCCGGCACGAACGCTTCCCAAACCCCGCTGTGCCCGACCGAGCGCATCGGGTGGCGGCGTCCGTCCCAGTCGTTGAAGTCGCCGACGACGGAGGCGCGCTGCGCGTTGGGAGCCCAGACGGCGAAGTAGGTGCCTTCGGTGCCGTCGAGCGTCACGGGATGCGCGCCGAGCTTGTCGTAGATGCGGAGGTGATTGCCCTCGCCGAACAGATACAGGTCGAAATCGCTCAGGATGCGGCTGTGGCGGTGGGGATGGTTCTCGGTTTCGGATCCCGTCGGAATCATGCGATGGTCTCTACCTCTGCGTCACGCGGCGCGAGCCACGTTCTGCGAACGGCTTCGTTCGGACGGTCCGCGGGGCCGTCGAGCGATGTGACGCCAGCGTAATGGTAGATGGGACACCAGCCGCTGACGCCGGAGACGGCAACCACCGCGCCGGCGAGGCGCATCAACGGACGCAGCGCCCGCGGCGCGCTGTCGGCCAGCACGATCAGCGTCAGGCCGGCGCCGGTACGGACAACTCGCTCGACGTCACCGACGTTCTGCACGGCCATACGCTCGCGCGCGGTCTCGTTCGTCAGCATCTGCAGCTCGACGAGCGCGCCCGTGAGCTCGTCGTTCTCCGGCTCGACGAGCGCGCGGCCGCCGACGCCGAGATCGATCGTCGGCGTTCGACGCTCGCCGTTGTTCAGCGCCTTCGCGCGATCGAGCGCGTCGAGGTCCTCGTCGATGTTGAGATACCGGTACGGCACGCCGAGCCGCCGCAAATGCCGCAGCGATCGTCGCGTGTCCTCGCACCAGTCGGCGCCGTAAACGGTGATCATTTCTCTCGTCTCTGGTCCCTGGTCCCTGGTCCCTGGTCCCGGGTCGCTGTCAAAGCGCAAATAAGAGGCTCGCGGCGATCGATGCCAGGCCGCCCAGCAGCAGCCACGGCGACAGCCGCGCGGCGCCGGGCTCCGGCGCGTCGGAGCTCTCACCCGCAGAGCCCTGTATGCTCTTCCATCCTGCAAATGCGCAGCCAAGCGATGCGAAGGCGGACGTCCAGCCGAGGCCGAGCAGCACGCGCGGAACCGCGGCGCGCATGCCCGGCAGCCACACGGCCAGCGCGGCCGACAACGCCCAGGCCGCCACGGCCACTATCGCGATCATGCGCAGATGCGCGAGCGCGCGCTCGGTCGCCTGACGCCGCAGCTCGGCGCGCAGCAGTTGCTCGGCACGCAGCCGCTCCGCTTCCGCCTGCGCGCGCTCCAGGTCGAGCCGGGCGCTGTCGCGATCGAACGCTTCCTTCAGCGCCGCAACGAGCACGCCGGCGAGCCGCGCCTCGAGCGCGCCGCCCGGCCGCGCGCCGCCTGCGTCCGTTGTCGTCAGGCTGTCTTCGGGCGCGACGGGCCGTCGCATGCGGCTCGTCATTTCCGCGAGTCCGCCGACGACATCGAGTGCACGCATCCATCCGGCGAGTCCCATTCCGTCAGCTTACCAGTCAATGCTGAATGCTGAATGCCGAATGCTGAATGGCAGGTCGAATGCTGAATGGCGGGGAATGCTGAATGGCGGGGGAATGCTGAATGGACGGCGAACGCTGAATGCCGAATGGCAGCCCTGAAGCGCTGCACTACGGCCAAACGACCGTAGGGCGGAACTTCAGTTCCGCCGCGCCGTTCAGAAGCTCAGACGGACGCCGCCGTTGATCACGCGGCCGTCGAGCGGCGCCCAGGCATCCACGGTCCAGCGGCCGTCGGGCAGCCGCGCCGGGAGCACGAGCGGATCGTGCTTCGTCTGACGCACGTCGAAGAGATTCTCGGCGTTGATGAAGAAGCGCGCGGATTTCCAGCGCCGCTCGCCGAGCACGCCGAACAGCCAGTACGGCTTTCCCCTCTCGCGATACGGGTTGTCCTCGAGCGTCTGGCGTCCCGTGTAGTACAGCTCGACGCCAATTCGCCCCCACGCCTCTCCCTCCCAGATGGCATTGAGCGAGCCGGCATGCCGCGGTGTCAGCGGCACGTCGCGGCGAAGGCCGGTGTCCACGTCCAGCTCAGTGGATCGCGTCCACGCGTGCGTCGCCATCGCGACGAATCCCTCGATCCGATAACGCGCGATCAGCTCTGTACCTCCGGTGCGAGTCGCCTCGCCGGCGTTCACGAGCTCGACGCGGTCGCTTGCGATGTCGCGACGTTGCAGCGGGCGTGTGACGACGGAGCCGAAGATGGTGCCCGTGACTTCGATGCGGCCGAACGTGCGGGTGACGTCGAGCGAGCTGCCGAACGCGCGCTCGGCCCTGAGATTCCGCAGCGGCAACAGACGCGACAGCCCGGTCTCGTCGGTCTCCTCCGTGAACGGCGTCGGCGAGAACGCGCCGGTGCCGGCCGACAGCCGGATTGTCCAGCCCGCCGGCGGCCGCGCCAGGAGCGACAGCCGCGGCGACGCCAGCACGCCGTACTCCGAGTGGACGTCGACGCGTCCGCTCGCCGCCAGCGACAGCGTGGGCCTCAGCGCGATTTCATCCTGGAGAAACGCCGAAAACGTCGAGAACCGGTAGTCGAACTGCGGAAGCTCGCGCAAGTCGAAGCGATCGTGCTGCGCCGCGACGCCGCCAACCCACGTGTGCGCGCCGCGAGCGCCCTGCAGCGACGCCTCGCCGAACGACGTCATGCGCGTGCCGTGCTCGTTCGCATCGCCGAAGCGGCGGTCGCGCGTCTGGCTCATCACGGATCCGCGCAGCGAGGCCACGCGCCCGCCGGCGGTCAGCCAGCGCGCGACGATGCCCGTATCGGCGTGGCGCGTCTTCAACGCCTCGGTGAAAGGCCGGCCGTCGGACGCCACGGATCCCGGCTCCGTTCCGCCGCTGCGGTCCTCCGCCATGACGCCGGCGGTCACGAACATCGTCCGGCCTCGCTCGTTGTCGTAGAAAAGGCGCGGCCGCACCAGCCCGCGATCGAACGCCGGCAAGTCCGTCCAGCCGTCATCGTCCAGGTCCTGCCGCTCCTGTCCGTGATAGCCGGTCAGCATGGTCCACGACCAGTGGGCCGACGCCGGCTGCGCGAACCAGGCCGTCACGTCCGAGCCGCGCTGTGATGTCGCATTGAGCAGCAGCTCGCGCTCGGGCTCGCGCGGCCGACGCGACACCAGATTGATGACGCCGCCGAGCGCCGACGCGCCGTACAGCGCCGACGCCACGCCCTTGATGACTTCGACCTGCGCGAGATCGAGCGGCGGGACTTGCAGCAGGCTCAACGAGTCTCCCTGCGCGCCGTAGAGCGGAAGGCCGTCGGCGAGGAGCTGCGCGTACCGTCCGCGGAGCCCCTGGATCCTCACGTTCGCCGCGCCGAGCGACGGCGCCGTCGTCTGCACGCGCAACCCGCTCGTCTCGCCGAGCAGCATCGCGACGCTGCCCGGCGTCATCAGGGCTTTCTCCTCGATCTCCTCGCGATCGATCACTTCGACGCGCAGCGGCTGGTCCTTCAGTCGTGTTTCCGATCGCGTCGCGGAGACGACGATCTCCTCTTCGATTTCGGGAAGCGGCTCGAGCGCGATGGTCACTCGCGCGGTTGCGTCCGGCGGGATCGTCACCGAAGACGATGCCGGCAGGTGCGCGCGCGATTCGACTTTGATCTCGTAGGTGCCCGGCGGGAGATCGAATATGGCTTCGCCGCTCGCGGACGTGGTTGCGCGGCGCTGGCCGGCCTGCACCTCAATGCCGGCGACGGGCTTGTTCTCGGAGGTGACGAGGACGACGAGCGGAACAGGAGGTTGGACGTGGAGAAGAACGGCCAGCAGGACGACGGGCACGCTCCATTATGACGTCGGCGGCGCTCCCCACAGCCCATCCGCGAAATCCATGAACCGCTCCCAGTCGTACAGCGTCAGGTTGTGGCCGCCGCGGCGCACGTGGTAGCCGCGCCGTCCCCGCACGAGCGGCCGCTCGAACGGCGGCATCTCATCGAGGCCGATCGGTTTGTCGCCCCAGAGCGCGAACACCGGCGACGCGTGCGCCAGCGAGAGGAACTCGCCTCGCGGATCCGCCCAGAGATCCTCGTCGGCGCTCGCGACGTAGACGGCGCGCGGCGCCATCAGCGCCAGCAGCATGTGCTGATCGATCGGCAGCTGGCCTTCACGTCCGGCAAACGATGCGTAGTTCGGAGCGAACCAGCGCGGAAACGACTTAGTGATCTGCGCGAGCGTCTCGCCGAAGTTGCGCCGCGTCAGCGCGGCGCCGCCTTCGCCAGACTCGTTCGAGATGACGAGCGCGAACCGCTCGTCCTCGGCGCCCGCCCAGAGCGACGCCTTGCCGCCGCGTGAATGCCCAAGGACGGCGACGCGCTTCGCGTCGATGCGCCTGTCGGTTTCGAAGTAGTCCATCGCGCGGCTGGCGCCCCAGCCCCACGCGGCGAGACCCGCCCACGCGTCGCCCGGCCGCGTGCCTGTCGCCGTGCCTTCGAATAGAGAGATGACGCCATCGCGGAACTTGTCGTTGTCGTCCGGCGAGAGGTCGCCGACCTGCAGGGCGGCGATGCCGTAACCGCGCGCGATGACTTCCTCTGCCGGCCAGAACGGTGACTTCTCGGCACGCGTGGGATCCGTGATGTTGGCGGCGCGATTGTTCAGCAGGAGAAAGAGCGGCGCAGGGCCCTTCCGCCCGTTCGGCAGGAAGATCGTCACGTCGAACTTGTGCGTGCGTCCGTCGTGCGTGCTGTGCACCGCGACGCGCTTCAGCGTTGCGGCACCGGCCATCGCCTTTGGGTTCTCCTCGAGCGTCTCGAAGCGCAATTGCTGTGGCTTGCCGGGACGGCGGCCGTAGACATGCGTGCGGAACTGCTCGAGGATCTCCGCCCTGCGCCCCGCCCAGTCGCCGCGCGTGCGGACGAGCCCCTTCCTTCCGGCGAGCACGTCCGGGAGCTCGTACGCCTTGACGGCGGCCTCCTCCCAGTTGAACTGCGGCCGCTGCTTCGCGCTGCGCGCGACCACGTCCGGGTTCGCCTGCCAGCCAGCCTGCGAGGTTGTCTGTTGACGCGCCACGGGAACGACGACGTAGGGAGTTTCTACGTCGAGGTCCGGATACATCCTGCCGGTGCCGTTCCGGTCGATCACTTCCACGAAGTACATCAGGTCCCACTTCGGATCGATGACGGATGCGGGAATGTGCGCCGTGTATGTCTGCGTCGCGGAATCGAGCGTCATCTCCGCGGTCTGGTAGTCCTCGAACTGCGCCAGGTGGCGATAGCGGAGGCGCACCGACTTGACGCCGGCGGCTGCCGTCACGCGTGCGGAGACGAGGACGTCGCGGCCCGGCACGGCTGGCGCGACGGGCAGCAGCGTGACCTTCGGGAGGAGCGGCTCCCCGGACGAAACGTGCCGGCCTCGCTCGGGCGTCAGCTCGTTGGCACGCGCCGGGGCAGCGGCGATCCGGGCGGCGACGAGCGCGTCGAGGTCCTTCAGCAGCGCCTGGTGCTCCTCGTCCCAGTGACGTGGGAAGTGCCCTGGCGCGCCGAACGGGAGCTTCGCGCCGTACACGTCGCCGGCGGCCTTGACCATGCCGCCCCAGGCATCGATCGCGTGCTTCTCGTATTCGATCGCGGTGTCGAACGCGGACAGGTCGCCGCTCTCCTTGTACAGGTCGTACGCCACCGCGGCCGCGAGGCGCTGCTTGTAGTAGCGCGCGAGGCCCGAGAGGATGCGCAGATCGGTCGTGGTCGAGACCAGCTCCTTTCCAGGAGCGGAACCCGCCGCGCGCTCGGCGGCCACGACTGCCGCCAGCACCGCATCCGCCGTGTCCGAGAACCACGCGCTCGTCTCGTGCGGCATCCGCATCGGCGTGTCGGCGTCGGCGAGGATCGCGCGCGCGGCATCGCGCGGGTTCATGAACTGCTGCGTGTCGCTCCCCTCGAGCCCCGCGAACACCGGCAGCGCGTCCTGCCGCTTCATCTCCGCCCACCCGCGCGTCGTCGGGAAGTACGAATACCGGTAGCTGGACGCGACGATGCGAGGAAGGATGCGGCTGGCGAGGTGCAGCGCCTTCATGACGTGCGGCGCCGCGGGGCCGAATCGCCGCGCGAACTCACGCTCCCAGATCTCGGACGGCGCGTTCGGATCGTAGGTGAGCCGCCCCCACACCTGGTAGAAGTGCCAGTAGCGCTCGAACTCGTAGTCGTAATACCGGTAGGGCGCGTTGAGGATGTCGATCGGCTTGTCGCCGTGCGGCTCGCCGAGCATTTTCGTCGCGAGCATCTCGTTCACTTCGAAGCTGTTGCCGTCGTAGACGCGCGCGGCTCCCGCGAATCGCCGCACGTACTCCGGATCCCCCCACAGCAGCAGCCTCGTCGTCCCGCCGCTCCACACCTGCCAGTGCACGCGGTAGCGCTGCGGGTGGCGCAGAAGATCGGCATAGCCATGCCGGCGGTCTTTCTGGTTCTGCGGATTGACGTGCGTCGGATGAAACGGCAACCCGAGCTGCTCCATCCAGAACTTGGTGCTCACGCGCGTGTCGAGCCCCTGTCCGAGCGCGTCCTCGATCACTTCGTCCGGCAGCCCCTTCGCGCGCAGGTCAAGCTTCAGATCGGGCCGCGCCTGCTTGATCAGGCCGAACACCTCGTGCCAGAAGCCCACCATTTCCTGCTTGGTCAGGCCGGACTCCTCGTGCATGCGGAACTGGATGGCGTCGATCTCCGGAAACACCTGCAGGAACCTGCGCAGCGCCGCCTTCGTGTAGGCCGGCAGGTTCTCGCCGGTGACGCCGACGACGAGGCCCGGCACGCGCGCGTCTGGCGACTTGGGCGCGCCTGGGATGCCGCCCGTCTGCACGCCGCCGCGGTAGATGTGATCCCAGATTCCCGCCGTCACGCTGATGCCGCGCTCGTGCGCCACACGAATCATCGTCTTGAACGCGGCCGTGTTGCGCGCCTGTTCGGCTGCGCTGTGGCCTACCATCTTCACGTCGGAGAAGCCGTCGACGTCGAAGAAGTAGGGATAGAGCGGCGCCATGAAACCGCCGTTCTCGTAGCCGAAGATGACGACGAAGTTATTGATGCGGCTCGCGGCCAGCAGGTCGAAGTAGCGCCGCCAGTGCCGCTCGTCGTAGAGGCGGCTCTCGAAGTAGCCGCGGTGCATGGTGTACATCGACACGCCGCGCTCGGCGAGGAACGGCTGTTCCGTCGTCTCGCGCACGTGCTCGAACGGATTGCGCGCGTCGCTGCTCCAGCGGACGCGGTCCGCCGTGTCGAGCGCCGCATACATCAGCCCGCGCGCACCGCCACCGCAGAGCGTGACGATCGGCTTGCCGCCTTGCGTGATGCCGCGCTGAATGGTGAGCGCTTCGGGGCCGTCCCATGGAGACGCGCAGCCCACACGCATGGCCACGTGCAGGTCCGCCGATCCGCTCTTCGCACCTGTGAGGATCTCGAGACCGCGCGCTTCGAGCGCCTCGCGAAGCTTCCCTGCGCCGTACCGTGCAGGTCCGTCGAATCCGTCGCCGCCGGTCAACGCGACGGTAAGACGTGGCGCCGCCGCCGGCTGCCCCGACATCAGCGACACGACGACCGCGGCGTATGTCAACCGTCGAAGCAAGCGAATGCTCATAGCGTCACCCGATGACAACGACTTCGTGATCCAGGATTGAATCGATTTCGAACGAAACGACGCCGCCCGCGATCCGCAGCGGAATCTCCTTGCCAGCAACCAGCAGCCTGCAGCGAATGCCGGCTCCCTGGCTCCCCGGCCCCCTGGCTCCCGGGCCCCCCGGCTCCCCGGCCCCCCAGCTCCCCAGCTCCACCCGCACTTCGAACGGCCCAACGCGAATGAGCTCGTGGATCGGAGCGCGCCACGTCGCTTCGCTCGTCAGGTTGACGACGTGCAGGATCCTGCGGCCGGGCTGCTCGTACAGGTGGCAGTCGATCAGGCCCGCTCCCTCGACGGCGAGCGGAATCCGATCGGCAGCCGCCCAGCGGACGATGTTGGCGAGGAGCGCCGCGTGGTCGGGCAGGTGCTCGCGGGCGTAGCGGCGATCGATGTCCGCTGGCATATAGGCGACGCGCGCGTTGCCGTGCTGCGAGAGGACGAGAGCTGGAATGTCGCTCTTCGGCTGGCGCATCCACGCCGTCTCTGGCGGATAGGTCGGAAACGGCGGCACGAACGTGAGCGGCACGGTCAAGCCGCGCTCGACCCGAAGCGGCGACAGTGTGCCGCCGAACGGCAGCAGATCCGTCTCCTCGAATCCGCGCAGCACGATGTGGCGCTCTCCGGCAGGGGTCGGCTCATCGCCCGCTCGCGGGCCGTCAATGCGCGCGCGCAGCTCCGGCGCGAGCCGCAGATAGGTGTGCACGCTCCCCTGCCGCTGGCCGGTCGCGGTCAGCTTCGGCGTCTCACCGATAGGATGGCAGCCGAAGAGATCCGCGAGCGCGAAGTCCGGCCGCGGATCGCCCCACTCGTCGTAGAGACTCGTCAAGCCCGTCGCGAACAGCGATCCGCCACGCTGAACGAAGCGCCGGATCGACTCGACCTGCGCGTTCGACAGCGCGCCGACGTTCGGCAGCACGAGCAGCGCCGGCGCGCCCGAAGGCCCGCCACTGCTGGAATATGAAAAACGCTCGATGTCGTCGGCGTGAATCGGCAGGTACGGAATCCGCGCGCGCACGAGCGCGTGCATGAAGCCGGTATACGGCGCGTCCACACGCTCGCCGGCATCGTTGCGCCCGAAGAAATCCGTGTTGCGCTGGGACCAGACGATGCCGACGGTGGCGATCGGCGTGCGGTTGACGAGATACGGCTCGTTCTTCCGGCACCACTCGGTCACCGGCTCCGCCGTGCGATACATGCGGCGGTCTTCGTGATAGGCGCCCACATGGTGCCACCACGTCTGGATGCCGCCGGCGATGCCGGCGATCATCCACATGCGCGCTTCGGCCGCCGGCTTGCTCGCGATACGGTAGTAGCCGGGCCCCGACTGATACATCGCCATCGACTCGGGTGCGAGCTTGTCCCACCCGAGCAGCATGTGCACGCGCTTGCCCGTGTCGCCGTTCTGCTGGAAGCCGGTGTCGTCGTCGCGCCGCTGATGATCGAGCATCATGATGTCCGCGCGACGGCAGACCTCCCGCAGATCGCGGAACGATCGCGACTGCGTCGTCACCGAGCCGCTGTTCATGCCGGCCCAGATGCAGTCGGGCCCGCCGGCGGCGCGGGTCGTCCGGTTGTTGAGCTCCCACACCTCGATGCGCCGCGCGTAGCTCCACATGATCCACTCGCGATACGCGGCGTCGTCCCAATCGGCACGCGCGGGCAGTGCCTTGCCGGTCTTCTCGCGGAACTTGCGCTCGCAGTTCGCGCAGTAGCAGATGCTCTCGCGGCCGAGCCCCGCCCAACTGTTGTCGGTGAAGCCGTCGGGACGCGAGCGCCCGGCAATCTCTTGCAGGACGGCGGGCAGGTACTCGTCGTAGTAGCCGCTGTTGATGCACGTGACGTACTTGTCGGCCGCGCGGTACGGCTGCCCTTTGCTGTCGCGCGCGAACCAGTCGGGATGCGCCTTGAAGAAGTCCTCGGCCGTGCGGTTCGAGTCCATCCGCGCCATCACGAACAACCCGTCGTCGTGCGCGGCTTTCGTGAGCTCGCCGAACAGATCGCGGCCACCGAGGAACTCGGCGCGATGGTGGAGCGGAAACTTGCTCGGATAGTAGGCGACGATGCCGCCGGCGTTGATGATGACGGCCTGCGTCGCGGTTCGCTTCCAGTAGCCGCGCCACCACGCGATGTCGTAGCGGACCGGATCTTTTTCGGTGATGTTGGTCTGGCCCCAGCGATACGCGCGGCGGTACCAGGGAACGGATGCGGACTGGACGTTGCGATGGCGGAACTGAAGTTCCGCCCTACTCATACCAATCGCGCCGGCAGCGCCGATCAGGAACTCGCGACGGCTCCGATCCATTTGCGCCGCACTGTGGCACAGGATCGAGTGGCGGTCAACGCGAGGCCACCGTCCGGCTCAAGGCCAGCATCGCGATGCAGCCGAAGAGCGGAACAGCGAGTCCTGACGCCAGGCTTCCTGACATCTTCGAGACCGCCCCGACCAGTGGCGGGAGCACCGCTCCACCCAGACCGGCGAGCACGAACACCGTTCCAGCCGCGCGCGCCGCCGCGCGATCGAGATCGCGCGTGAAGAGCGCGACGGTCAGCGGGAAGATCGTCGAAAGGCCGGCGCCGGCGACCGCGATGCTGACCGCGAGGGTCGCGACCGACGCTGCCGCCAACAGCGCCGCGATGCCGGCCGTGGCGAGCAGCAGACCCGCCGCCAGCAATCGCGTTTCGGAGATGCGCCGCAGCATCGCCGGCGCCGCGCCGCGGCCCAGAAGCAGCGCCGTCCAGAAGAGGGCGGGCGCCGCGACGGGGAGCGATCCGCTGACCACGTCGAGCCGCTCCGTGTAAAGCGCCAGCCAGCCCGCGACCGATGTCTCGGTGCCGACATAGAGAAAGAGCAGCGCGCCAAAGAGAAACGTGTGCGCAAGCCGAACCGTGGCATTCGCGCCGACCGGGACGGCGCCGGACTCCGCGTCGTCAGCGGGCGACGTGTCTGACAGGCGCGCCAACGGGACGAGCATCAGGACGAGCAAGACGGCGAGCCCGTACACGAACGTGCTTACCGCGTCGTCGGTCCGAAGCATCGCCACCACTGGCGGCCCACCAACGGCCCCGGCTCCCCACGCCAGGTTCAGGATGCTCAGCGCCGAGGCGCGATTCGCTGGCTCGCCGCGTGCCACGAAGAGATTCGTCGCCGGGATGAGCAGTCCGAGACCAATGCCATAGCAGAAGATCGCGGCGGCGCCCAGCGCGTAGGTGGCGACGCCGAGAGTGGCGACGCCTGCGGCCATCAGGACGGCACCCGCAAGGATCGTTCGCCGGAAGCCGACGCGCGTCATGCCGGCGCTCGACAGCACCGAGCCCACCATCGATCCGACGAACTGTGCCGCGAACAGCAGACCCGCTCGTCCATCGTCCAGGTCCCATCGCCGGACGAAGAACGGCAGCGTTGGCCCGAGCAGCGTCGTGACGGTCCCGGTGAGAACGAATGCTGCGTGGAGGCTCAGGAACGCGTGATGGCGCTGCACGATGGCGGCATCAGCCCGCAACCGCTTCGGCGACGGCAGCCGGCGCGGTGGAGCCGCGAACGACGAGCTCGGGTTCGACGGTGATCTGCTTCGGATGGCGCGTCTTTGGATCGGCGATGCGCCGCAGGACGATCTCACCCGCGAGCTCCCCCATCCGGCGCAGCGGCTGGCGCACGGTCGTCAGGCCGGGCTGCTGATAGGCGGCGCTCTGGATATCGTCGAAGCCGACGACCGAGACGTCTTCCGGAATGCGGCGGCCGGCTTCCCGCAGCGCCTGCATCGCCCCGATCGCCGAAATGTCGTTGAAGGCAAACAGCGCGGTGAAGGGACGGCCGCGCGCGAGGAGCTCGCGCGTGACCCCGTAGCCGAGTGCCGGCGACGGCAGGTCGCCTTCGAGCTGCACGACCAGATTCGGATCGACGGCGACGCCGAGCGCGCGCGCCGTTCGGACAATCGCGGCCCACCGGGTTTCGGTGTCGGAGCTGAACGATTGCCCCTTGATATAGGCGATGCGCCGGTGTCCGAGCTGCGCTAGATATTCGATGGCCAGGCGGACCGCCTGCGTGTGATCGAGGAGCAGGTTGGTGACACCGCGCGTCGCGCCGTGCCCGGATACGGCGACGACGGGAACCGGCAGAGGGTGTGGACACGGCGTGTCGACGGCGATGAGACCTTCGACGGCCCGCTCGAGCAGCAACTGCGGATATTCCTTGATCAGATCGGGCTTGTGGCGGTGGCTGGCGACGAAATAGAGATAGCCGGACTGCAGCAGGTAGTCCTCGATCCCGCTCATGACGAGGGCGGCATAGCCCTCGCTGATTTCGGGTACGAGCACGCCGATGGTGAAGGTCCGCTGGGCACGCAACGATCGCGCGATGGTGTTCGCGCGGTAGTTGAACCGGCGTGCCGCGGTCAGCACCCGTTGTTGCGTCGCCAGCGGGATGGAGCGTGCCGCCGGCGCGCGGTTGACGACGAGCGAAATGGTGGCCGGCGAGAGGCTGAGGTGATCGGCCAGCGCCTTGAGCGTGACCGGCGGCGCCGCGGACCTCGCGACGGCGCCGAGAACACGGCCGGTGCGAGACCGCTTCTGACGCACGGCCCTAGTCTCCCACAGCGATCGCGCGCCGGCAAGCCGGCCTGCGGCTTGACAGCGGGGGCCAGACAGGTGTAAACGGGCTGTAATAAAACGTTTTAGTTGAGGAGGGTTCGATGCAGCGCGTTGCTCTCGTACGACGGTCCGCCGCCGCCTGGCTGACGCTCGCCCTGGCCGTCATGTTCCTCGTTCCCCGCGCCGAGGCGCAGATCTCGACGGCGACGATTCAAGGCACCGTGTCCGACGCGACCGGCGTCCTGCCGGGCGCGACCGTCGTCGCGCGTGATCCCCAGTCCGGTTTCACGCACGAGACCGTGACCGGCCCGGACGGGTACTTCACGCTGGCGGGACTGCGGCCCGGGACATACGAGATCCGGGTCGCGATGCCGCAGTACAAACCTGAGGCGAGAACGATAGAGGTGCTCGTCGGGCAGACGATCACCCTCAATTTCCGCGTCACTCCCGACGTTGTCTACACCGAAGCGGTGACGGTCGTCGGAGAAACGCGGCTCGTCGACACGCGCAAGTCCGAGGTGACGACCAACGTCACCCAGGAACAGTTGCGTTATCTCCCGCAGAACAGCCGCAACTTCCTCAACTTCGCCGCTCTCGCGCCGGGCGTCCGCGTCTCCGACAACGAGCTGCGAAAGGAATTCTCGTCCGGTGCGCTTCCGTCGAGCAACGTCAACGTCTTCATCGACGGCGTCAGTTACAAGAACGACGTCATCCAGGGTGGCGTCGTCGGCCAGGACGCGAGCCGCGGCAATCCCTTTCCGCAGAACGCGGTCCGCGAATTCCAGGTCGTGTCGCAGAACTTCAAGGCGGAATACGAAAAGGCCGCCAGCGCCATCATCACGGCGGTGACCAAGAGCGGCGGCAACCGCTACTCCGGGGAGCTGTTCAATTTCTATCAGGACAAGCGGCTCGTTCAGAACGAAGGTGTCCGGCTCATCAACGGCATCCGCACGAAGATCGATGACCTCGAGACGGTCGGTTCGCCAAAACCGGAATACGAGCGGTGGCAATGGGGGGTGTCGCTGGGTGGCCCGATCGTCAAGGACAAGGCCCAGTTCTTTGCCTCGTACGAAGAGAATCGGCAGGATCGTGCGAGCACCGTGCTGGTCGGCACGGTGACGAACGTCCCCGCCAGCCTGCTGCAGGATCTGCGGCGGCGCGAGGGACCGTTCACGAGCCCGTTCCGCGAGAAGCTGCTCTTCGGGAAAGGATCCTGGCAGCCGAAGACGGGACAGCAGGTGGAACTGACCTACAACTGGCGCAACGAGACGGACATCCGGGGTTTCGGCGGTACGACCAGCTTCGAGGTGGCTGAGAACGTCCGCAACCGTGTGGACTCGGCGCAAGGCAAATGGCAGGTCACCGGCTCGAATTCGCTGAACGAGGCGTATCTGTCGTATCAGCGCTACCGGTGGAATCCGGAGCCGGAAAACGAGGAGATGGTGGGACTGAACTACCAGGGCCTGCTGCGGATTGGCGGCCGCGACACCGAACAGTTCATCGTGCAGCAGCGGACGTCGCTGCGCAACGATTACTCGAGGTTCCTGAAGTGGAACGGGAATCACACGGCGAAGGTCGGCGGCATCCTGAGCATGGCCGACTACGACATCCGGAAGTTCCTCAACGGCAACCCGCTGTTCACGTTCCGGGGCGACATCAGCTGGGATTTCCCCGCGGAGGCGGTGTACGGCGCCGGCGATCCGGACTTGAGCGCGACGAACTATCAGCTTGGCGCGTTCGCCCAGGATGACTGGGCGGTGAACAACCGGCTGACGCTGAACCTCGGCGTGCGGTGGGACTACGAGTCCGACATGCTCAATAACGATCACGTGACGCCAGAGAATGCGCGGCAGGCGGCCGCACCGTTCGTCGATCCGGCGCTCTATTTCACGGATGGCGATGACCGGCCGGCGTTCTACGGCGCCGTTGCGCCGCGTGTCGGTTTCACGTATGACGTGACGGGAAAGGGCCAGACCATTGCCTTTGGCGGCTGGGGGCGGTACTACGACCGGGTGCTCTACAACACCGGCCTGAGCGAGCGGGCCAACCTCCAGTGGCTCAGGCGTACGTTCCGGTTTTCGAGCGACGGCGCCGTCCGCGATGGCCAGCCGACGATCGTCTGGAGTCCGTCGTACCTGAGCGTGGCCGGTCTCGACTCCATCATCGGCCGCGGCCAGGCTCCCGGCCCCGAGCTGTTTCTGCTCCACAACGAGACCAAGCCGCCGGTTTCGGATCAGTGGTCACTCGGGATGCGGCACAACTTCCGCGGCGTTGTGACGTCGGTCACCTACACCGGAGCGCGAAGCCGCAACCTCTTCTCCTGGATTCGCGGAAACCGGCGGCCCGATGGGTCGTGCTGTCTCGCGGTTCCAGGCTTCTCGAACCTCTTTGTCTCGGATCTCGAGGGCCGAAAAGCGTGGTACGACGGCATGTACCTGCAAGTCGACCGGCCGTACGGCGTGGGGGGCACGAAGTACGGCTTCAGCCTCACCTACACGCTGGGCAAGGCGGAACAGACTGGCGGGGATGACTTCAGCCTCGATCTGCCGACGGTGGCCTCCTACCCGCGTTACCCGACCGCCAATGACGAGCGGCACCGCCTGATCATGACCGGCATCGTCGGCCTGCCCTACGACTTCGTTCTCAGCACGTTCATCACGCTCGGGTCCGGCACGCCGTTCACGATCAACGACCAGTCGCTCGGCAGCGGAGAGAACCAGCGCCGGCTGCTGCGCAACGGAGGCCGGCCGGGCGACGAGTTCACGGGCAGCTTCATCTTCCCGGACGCGTGGGCCTATCGAACCGTGGACCTGCACGTCGAGAGGGCGTTCCGTTTCCGCAACACGCAGTCGGTGTCCCTGATGTTCCAGGGATTCAACATCTTCAGCTTCGACAACTTCACCGGCTACGACGGGTTCATTCCCACGCTGCCGGCCACGAACGCGAACTTCGGAAGGCCGAATTCGCTGATCGATCCCGGCAGCCGGCTGCAGTTCGGCCTGCGATACGGGTTCTAGTCCACAGCCTCGCCATGGTGGGGCGGCTTCGGCTGTGGGCGATCGCCGCGCTGGCAGCGGGCGCGGCGATCGCCCTGCTGGACGCGACCGGCGCCTCCGCGCCGGCCGATATCGAACAGCGCGTCGACGCCCTCGTCGCGCGGATGACGCTGCCGGAGAAGCTGGGGCAGCTCCAGCAGCTCGACGGCCATGCCGACGGCCGCTACCGTCCGGAACACCTGGAACTCGCGCGCAAGGGCCTCCTCGGCTCGACGCTGAACGTACGCGGCGCGAAGGCGGTGAACGAGCTCCAGCGCGCCGCCGTGGAAGAGTCGCGCCTCGAGATCCCTCTGCTCTTTGCCTTCGACGTCATCCACGGCTACCGCACCATCTTTCCGATCCCGCTCGGGGAGGCGGCAAGCTGGGATCCCGATGCCGTCGAGCGCGCCGCGGCGATCGCCGCGGCTGAAGCGAGAGCGGCAGGGCTGCACTGGACGTTCGCGCCGATGGTCGACATCGCGCGCGACGCGCGATGGGGACGCATCGCCGAGGGCGCGGGGGAGGATCCGTATCTCGGCGCCGTCATGGCGCGGGCGCGCGTCCGTGGATTCCAGGGAGACGATGTCAGTCGTCCGGACAAGGTGATCGCGTGCGTGAAGCACTGGGTCGCCTACGGCGCCGCCGAAGCGGGCCGCGACTACAACGCCGCCGATCTCTCCGAGCGGACGCTGCGCACGATCTTCTTCCCGCCGTTCAAGGCCGCTCTCGACGCCGGCGCCGCGACGGTCATGAGCGCGTTCAACGATTTGAACGGCGTACCGGCATCCGCCAATCGCGTCACGCTGACCGACGTGCTCCGGAACGAGTGGAAGTTCGACGGCTTCGTCATCTCGGACTACACGTCGGTCGTCGAGCTGATCGCGCACGGCGTGGCCCGCGACGAGGCGGACGCGGCACGGCAGGCGCTCGCTGCGGGCGTGGACATGGAAATGGTCAGCCGCTCGTACGTCTCCAACGGCGCGCGGCTCGTCGAGCAGGGACTCCTGCCGATGGCGGCCGTCGACGAGGCCGTGCGTCGCGTGCTGCGCGTCAAGGTGCGGGCGGGACTCTTCGAGCGGCCGTACGCCGACGAGTCGCGCGAGCGCGAGACGCTCATGCGCGCCGAGTTCCGCGCGGCAGCCCGCGACGTGGCCGCACGATCGATGGTGCTGCTCAAGAACGACGGAGCGGTGCTGCCGCTGTCGTCATCGATCCGCCGGATCGCCGTCGTCGGTCCGCTCGCCGACGACCGGCCCAACATGCTGGGCAACTGGATCGGCGACGGACGCGCGGCTGACGTCGTCACCGTGCTCGAGGGCATCCGGCGTGCGGTCTCGCCGGCGACGCGGGTGCTCCACGCACGAGGCACCGGCCCGCTGGACGTGAAGACGCTGGCATCGGCCGGGGCCGAGCCGGCCGGGCGCGCTATCGAGGAAGCCACCAGGCTCGCGCGGTCGGCCGACGCCACCGTCCTCGTGCTGGGCGAGAGCGGAGACATGAGCGGCGAGGCCGCATCGCGGACGTCGCTCGATCTTCCCGGACGCCAATTGGAGCTCGCCCAGACAATCGTCGCGCTCGGCAAGCCTGTTGCCGTCGTCCTCCTGAACGGCCGTCCGCTCACCATCGGGTGGCTCGCCGAACGCGCGCCGGCCATCCTCGAGGCCTGGTTTCCGGGAACGGAGGCCGGGCACGCAATCGCCGACGTGATCTTCGGCAAGGTCAATCCGGGCGGGAAGCTGCCGGTGACGTTTCCGCGCACCGTCGGACAGGTGCCGATCTACTACAACCAGACGCGCACGGGACGGCCGCCGTCCGAGACCAACAAGTACACCTCGAAGTATCTCGATGCGCCGTGGACGCCCTTGTACCCGTTCGGTCATGGACTGAGCTACACGGAGTTCCGGCTGTCCGACCTGCAGCTGAGCGCCCGCACGATTGCGCCCGACGGCAGCGTGACGGTCTCGGTCGTGGTCGAGAACGCCGGCAGGCGGGCGGGCGACGAAGTCGTTCAGTTGTACGTGGCGGATATGGTAAGAAGCGTCAGTCCGCCGGTGCAGGAGCTGAAGGGATTCCGCCGAATCAGCCTGAAGCCGGCCGAGCGCAGGCAGGTCGCGTTTACGCTGGCGCGCGAGCACCTCGGTTTCTACGACCGCGACATGCGCTGGGTCGTCGAGCCGGGTGAGTTCACGATTCGCGCGAGCACGAGCTCGGTGGGCGGTCTGACTGCGCGTCTGGAGATTCGATGAAACGCAAAGGTGTGATCGCGCCGGTCCTGTTCGTGCTCGCGGCGTCCGCCGGTTCCAGCGCGCCCGCGCCGGCCCCGGCACAACAGACCGCGCCTCGCAACGTCGTCTTCATCCTCAGCGACGATCACCGGCACGATTTCATGGGCTTCATGCCCGGCGCGCCGCCGTTCCTGCAGACGCCGAACCTCGATCGGATGGCGAAGCAGGGCGTGCACTTCCGGAACGCGTTCGTCACCACCGCGTTGTGCTCGCCGAGCCGCGCGTCCATCCTCACCGGCCAGTACGCACACCGCCACGGCATCGTCGACAACAGCTCGCCGATTCCGACCGGGACGACGTTCTTCCCGCAGCAGCTCCAGCGCGCCGGCTATCGAACTGCGTTCATGGGCAAGTGGCACATGGGCGAAGTTGACGATGTGCCGCAGCCTGGATTCGATCATTGGGTGAGCTTCCGCGGACAGGGCGTCTACACCGATCCGACGCTCAACATCAACGGCAAGCGGCAGCAGGTGCGCGGCTACACGACCGATATCCTGACGGACCACGCCCTCGAGTGGCTGAAACAGCAGACGGCGAAGCAACCCTTCTTCCTCTACCTGTCCCACAAGGCGGTGCACGCCGAGTTCGAGCCGGCTCCCCGGCATCGCGGGCGCTATGCGAACGCGAAGATTCCCTACCCGGAAACGATGGCGGACACCGACGCCAACTACCGCGGCAAGCCTCGCTGGGTCAGGGAACAGCGCAACAGCTGGCACGGCGTCGATTTCATGTACCACGGCGCGATGCAGTTCGACGGCTTCTACCGGTCGTACGCCGAGACGCTGCTCGCGCTCGATGACAGCGTCGGACGCGTCCTCGATTACCTGGATTCGACGGGGCTCAGCAAGTCGACGCTGGTCATCTACATGGGCGATAACGGTTTCCTGCTGGGCGAACACGGCCTGATTGACAAGCGGAACGCGTACGAGGAATCGATTCGCGTCCCGATGCTCGGGTATGCGCCGGGCTACATTGCCCCCGGTTCGACCGTGACACAGGTCGTGCGCAACATCGACATCGCGCCGACGATCCTCGCGCTGGCGGGAGCGCGCCCGACTACGCCGATGGATGGTCGCTCCGTCTTGCCGGCCGTCCAGGGACAGACCGCCACCTGGGAAGGCGAGCTCGTCTACGAGTACTACTGGGAGTACGCGTTTCCGCACACGCCAACCACCCTCGCGCTGCGCGGCGATCGCTACAAGTTCATCTACTATCCCGGCGTCTGGGACATCCAGGAGCTTTACGACCTGCAGGCGGATCCGAAAGAACGGAACAATCTCATCGACGCGCCCGAACACCAGAAACGAGGCGTTCAGATGCGGGAGCGGCTCTGGGACCTGCTGGAGAAGTCCGGTGGGATGAAGGTCCCCATCAAGCGCGGGTCATACAAGGCGGACAAGCGGAAAGGCGACCGTTAGCGGATGCGTGCACGCGCGGTCGCCCTCGCGCTGGTTCTGCTGGTCGCGTGCAGCAGCGCGCCCCCTGCGCCATCACGCAGCACGCCGCACGTCGATCCCTTCCTCGAAACACTCGAACGGCGGACGTTCGACTGGTTCTGGGACACGGCCAGCCCGCGCAACGGACTCGTCCCCGATCGCTGGCCGGACGTCAATTTCTCCAGCATCGCCGCCATCGGCTTCGGCCTCACGGCGTACGGCGCTGGCGCCGAGCGCGGGTACGTCACTCGTGAACAGGCGCGCGAGCGGACGGCGGCGACGCTCCAATTCCTGTGGCAGGCCCCGCAACGCGACGAGCCGCGCGACGTCACCGGATACCGCGGCTTCTTCTATCACTTCCTCGACATGGAGCACGGCCGCCGCTACGAGACCGTCGAGCTCTCGACGATCGATACGGCGCTCCTGATGGCCGGCGTGCTTTTCGCGCAGTCGTATTTCGATCGCGACGAGCCAGCCGAAAGGGAGATCCGCGACCTCGCCGATCGCCTCTACCGCCGCATCGAGTGGACGTGGATGCAGCCGCGTCCGCCGCTGATCGGCATGGGGTGGCATCCCGAGAAGGGCATGATCGCGTACGACTACAAGGGATATGAGGAGGCGATGATCCTCTACGTCCTCGCGCTGGGATCGCCGACCCATGCGATCGCGCCGGAGGCCTGGACGGCGCGCACCGCGAACTACAAGTGGGACACGTTCTACGGGCAGGCGTTCGTCAACTACGCTCCCCTATTCATCCACCAGTACTCCCATATCTGGATTGACTTCCGCGGCATCCAGGACGCCTATATGCGTGACAAGGGGATCGACTACTTCGAAAATTCGCGGCGGGCGACCTACGCGCAGCGCGCCTACGCCGCGCGCAACCCGAACGGGTTCCGCGACTACGGCGAGAACATCTGGGGGCTGACCGCGTGCATCGGTCCCGCCGATGCGAAGGCGTCGGTCGACGGGAAGGAGGTCGAGTTCCACACGTACTGGGCGCGGGGTGCGAGCAGCGGCGACGTCCGCGACGATGGGACGATCGCGCCGACTGCCGCAGCGGGCTCGCTGCCCTTCGCGCCCGAGATCGTGTTTCCCGCGCTGAAGGCGATGCAGGCGCGCTACGGCGAGCGCGTCTTCAGGCGTTACGGGTTCATCGACGCGTTCAATCCCACCTTCGCCGCAGCGGGCCTGCCGCCCCGTCGCGGCACCGTGCACGCAGATGGTTGGTTCGTTGACGATTACCTCGGCATCGACCAGGGGCCGATCGTCCTGATGGCGGAGAACCATCGATCGGGCCTGGTCTGGCACGTCATGCAGAAGAACCCCTACGTCGTCCGCGGGTTGTGCCGCGCGGGTTTCTCGGGCGGCTGGCTCGCGGGGAAGTGCGAAACCGGCCGGACGATGCCCAGCTTGCCCATGCGGAACTGAAGCGTCGATCGCTTCAGCCCGAGACGCGCCGCCGCCCCGTTGGGTCCGCCGATCACCCAGTTGCTCGCGTCCAGCGCCGAGAGAATGTGCCGCCGGTCGGCCGCTTCCAGCGTCTGCAGCTCCTGCGCCGGCGCCGGCTTCGGGTGTGGCGAGCGGCCGTTGAGGCCGGCCACGGGCACGTTGAGTACCGGACCCGCCGACAGGATCACGGCGCGCTCGATCAGGTTCTGCAGCTCACGGATGTTGCCTGGCCAGGCGTACTGCGTGAGCACATCCATCGTTTCCGCGGGGATCGTCTCGATGTTCTTCTTCATCCGGCGTGCGAACTGCTGCGCGAAGTGCCGCACGAGCATCGGGATGTCGTCGCGCCGCTCGCGCAGCGGCGGCACCTGGATCGGGAAGACGGCGATCCGGTAGAACAGGTCCTGCCTGAACTGCTGCGCCTCCACGAGCGCCGCCAGGTCGCGGTTCGTCGCCGCGATCAGCCGCGCGTCGGTGCGCAGCGTGCGCGTGCTGCCCAGCCGCTCGAATTCCCGCTCCTGCAGCACACGCAGCAGCTTTGGCTGCACGTCGAGAGGAATCTCGCCGATCTCGTCGAGAAACACCGTGCCGCGGTGTGCGAGCTCGAACCGGCCGACACGCTGGCTGATCGCGCCGGTGTACGCCCCTTTCTCGTGCCCGAACAGCTCGCTCTCGAGCAGACCGGTCGGAATCGCGGCGCAGTTCAGCTTCACGAACGCGCCGCCGCGGCGCCCGCTCAGTTGGTGGATTGCGCGCGCGACCAGCTCCTTGCCGCAACCGGTTTCGCCGGAGATCAGCACCGTCGAATCGGTGGGCGCAACCGTCTGTATCTCGTGCAGCACACGCGACAGCGCGCCGCTGCGGCCGATGATTTCCTCGAACTGGTGCTCGCTGCGGATTTCGTCCTCGAGGTAGAGCTTCTCCCGCGCGAGCTGGGCGTTCAGCTGCTCGATCCGCTGATACGCCACCGCATTGTCGACCGCGATCGCGATCTGGCCCGCGACGCGCATCAGCAGCGGGAACTGGTCGGGCGAAAAGGCGTTCGGAGAGAACGCGCCGAGATCGAGCGTCCCCAGCACCCCCTTCGGCGACAGCAGTGGAATCGAGCACGCGGACGTGATGCCGCGCTCCCGGATGAAGGCGCTGTCCGGAAAGGTCTCGAGCTCCGCGAGCGAAAAGATTCGAGGCGCGCCCGTGGTGAACACGTATCCCGACGCGGATCCATCGAGGCTGCGCACCATCTCCGGCGGAGCGTTCGCTGACGGGCAGAAATCGGCTGCCGCGTCGCACGCGTGATGCCGCAGCACGCGGGCGTCGGAGTCGTAGAGTGCCAGAGCTGCCGCGTCCGCGCTGCAGCACTTGCGCAGCGCCGGAGCAATGGCCGCGAACAGCGCCCGTGTGTCGAGCTGGGTCACGACCGCGTTGGTCACATCGAGCAGAAGGTTGAGCTGATCGCGCTCGCGCTGGAGGGTCGCTACGAGTTCGTCAAAGTCTTCAGCAACGTGGCTCATACGCCTCCCTGCCGCAACGCCGTGTCGTTTTTAGACGGTGCCGGATACGAAAAGGTCCCCGTGG
The DNA here is from genome assembly GCA_048594885.1 of Vicinamibacterales bacterium. Classification (GTDB taxonomy): domain Bacteria; phylum Acidobacteriota; class Vicinamibacteria; order Vicinamibacterales; family 2-12-FULL-66-21; genus JBMDXB01. Next base: position 21,359 of record JBMDXB010000128.1, on the reverse strand, counting down.
GCCGACATGTCGATCCCGGCATTCCTCATTCGTCTAGATGACGGAGGACCGCGACGAAACGTGACATGGAGCGACGAGATGCCAGCCGGCTGGCAGCGGGCCAACCGGCGGGCGCCAGGATCGCTGGCACCGTCATCCGCGCCGCGCACTGCCTGAACCGCGAAGGTGCGGTGACGACGCGTGTTATCGCTTCCCGCGCGCGGTCGGCTGCTGCTGGCACGTCCATCGCTCACCGAGCGTCCGAGCGAAGTGGACGATGTGCCGAATCACCTCACGCGTGGAAGACGGCGAGTACGTGCTGAAGCTCGAAGGGTGCCTGCAAGGCGCATGGGTGCAGGAGCTCGCAGAGTGCTGGCAACAGGCGAAGGACCAGCATCGCCGCGTGAGAGTGGATCTGACCGATGTCTATCGCGTCGACGCATCCGGCCGCGAGCTCATGGCGGTGATGTTCCGCCACGGTGTCAGCTTTGTGACCAAGGGATGCGTTATGCCCGAGGTCGTCCGGGAGATCTCGAAGAGCGTGAGCGCCTGAGGAGGGATTCGATGGTGTCGAGAATCGTGGGTACCGCAGTCGCGCTGTTCTTCGCCATCGCAGCGGCGGCCTGCACGCTCGGGCCGAATTACCGGCGTCCCGAGATCAAGGTACCGGCCGAGTTTCGATCCGCCTCCGCTGAGGCCGCTGCGCGACATGCCGGCGCGCAGTCGTTCGCTGATGTGAAGTGGTTCGAGGTGTTCCGCGACGACACGCTGACGCGGCTCGTCTCGACGGCGCTGACGCAGAACTTCGAGCTGCGGATCGCCGCCGAACGCGTCCTGCAGGCTCGCGCGGCGTACGGAATCGTACGCGCCGATCGGCTTCCGGCAATCGATGCGTCCGCCGATCTCAGCGCCGTCCGATCCTCGAGGGAGGGAGCGAATCGCTTCGTGCCTGCGAGCGCGGACACCAGCGTGAGTTACGTGCAGGCTGGATTCAGCCTTGGCTGGGAGCTCGACGTGTGGGGCCGGCTGCGGCGCCTCAGCGAGGCCGCTCGCGCGCAGTACCTGGCAACCGAAGCAGCCAGGCACGGCGTCATCACGACGCTCATCGCCGACACGACCGACAACTATCTGGCGCTGCGCGCGCTCGATCTGGAGCTGGAGATCGCCACTCGCACGCGCGAGCTCGCGACCGAGGGCCTGCGGCTGACGGAAGCGCGGCGCGCGCAGGGCGTCGCCAGCGGCCTCGACGTCAGGCAGGCGGAACAACTGCTGTTCACGGCGACCGGCCGCATCGCCAGCCTCGAGCGGGAGATCGCGCAGACGGAGAACGCGCTGAGCCTTCTGCTCGGGCAGCATCCCGGAGATGTGCCTCGCGGCCAGCCGCTCGAAGCGCTGAACGGGCCGCCGCGCATTCCGGCCGGTCTGCCCTCGGCGCTGCTCGAGCGGCGTCCCGACGTCCGCCAGGCGGAACAGGAGCTGATTGCCGCCAATGCGCAAATCGGTGCCGCCCGAGCCGAGTTCTTTCCGCGGATCAGCCTCACGGCGTTCCTGGGCGCGCAGAGCCGCGCCCTGACGGATCTCCTGTCCGGGCCGGCGCGGCTCGCGACGGCCGGCGCGGGGGCGACCGCACCGATCTTCAACGCGGGCAGGACGCGCGCCAACGTCAGGCTCGCCGAAGCGGTCCAGCGCGAGCTGCTCGTGAACTACGAGCGCGTCATCTACACCGCGTTACGCGACGTGTCCGACGCGCTGGCGGCGCACGCGAAGCGGAGCGAGCAGCGCGCGGAGCAGGAACGCCTGGTCAACGCGCTGCGCGAGTCCGCCCGCCTCGCGACGGAACGCTACCGCGGCGGCCTCGACAGCTACCTGCCCGTCCTCGACGCGCAGCGGAACCTCTTCGAAGGAGAGCTCGAGCTCGCGCGCCTGCGCCAACAGGAACTTTCGGCGATCGTGCAGCTCTATCGCGCGCTCGGCGGCGGATGGTCGGAGGAGAAGACACATGGCTAAGCGGATGATTCTGATGTTGCTGCTGATGACCGGATTCGTCTCGGTCCTCGGCTTCGTCAAGTTCAGACAGTTCCAGGCGATGGGCGCGCAGTTCGCCGCGATGCAGCCGCCGCCGGACGCCGTGACCACGGTCGTCGCGCATCGGGAGCAGTGGCCGGCGACGCTCTCGGCCATCGGCACCGTCGCCGCCGTGCAGGGCGTCACCGTCAGCGCCGATCTGCCCGGCATCGTCGAGCACATCGCGTTCGATTCAGGTCGCACCGTGCAGGAGGGAGATGTCCTCGTGCGGCTCGACGCCCGCCAGGAACACGCGCAGCTCGCCGCCGCGGAGGCGCAGCTCGAGCTCGCACGCCTGAACTACGAACGAATGAAAGGCCTCGTCCAGGAGGACGCCGTGTCGCGCGCGGAATACGACGCCGCGGCGGCGGCGCACAAGCAGGCGGACGCGCGAATCCGTGAGATCCGCGCGACGATCGAACGGAAGACGATTCGGGCGCCATTTTCAGGCATCCTCGGCATCCGCCAGGTCAATCTCGGCCAGTACCTCACCGGCGGCGATCCGGTCGTGCCGCTGCAGTCGCTGAGTCCCATCTACGTGAACTTCAGCGTGCCGCAGCAGGATGCGTCACGCATGCGATCCGGGCGAGCCGTTCGCATCACCGCCTCGGATCTTGGCGGCGTCGAGTTCACCGGACGGATCAGCGCGATCGATTCCGTGGTCGATCAGACGACGAGAAACGTGGAGGTGCAGGCCACGCTCGCGAATCCCCGTGGCCAGCTGCGACCGGGGATGTTCGTCCAGGCGCAGGTCGCGCTCGGCGCCAGCCAGCCCGTCATCCCCCTCCCGGCCTCCGCCATTCACTACGCGCCGTACGGCGACTCCGTGTTCGTCGTCACCGACCTGAAGAACGAGCAGGGACAGACGTATCGCGGCGTCCGGCAGCAGGTCGTGAAGCTGGGGCCGGCACGAGGCGATCAAATCGCGGTGGTCTCGGGCGTCAACCCGGGCGACGAGGTCGTGACGTCCGGAGCATTCAAGCTCCGCAACGGCGCGCCGATCCGTGTCAACAACAAGGTGCAGCCGGCCAACAGCGCCGCGCCCAAACCGCAAGACAGTTGAAGTGGAAGGGCGAAGGGTAAGGGGTAAAGGGTAAAGGGTAAAGGGTAAGGCGCGATGAGATTCACAGACTTGTTCGTCAAGCGGCCGGTGCTCGCGATCGTCGTCAATCTGGTCATCCTGATCGCCGGGATCCAGTCGATCCGCGCGCTGACGGTGCGGCAGTACCCGCGCAGCGACATCGCGGTGATCAGAGTGTCGACGGTGTACGTCGGCGCGAACGCGGATCTCGTGCGCGGGTTCATCACGACGCCGCTCGAGCGCGTCATCGCGAGCGCCGACGGCATCGACTACATGGAATCGTCCAGCGCGCAGGGCCTCAGCACGATCACTGTGCACCTGCGCCTGAACTACGACACCAACGCCGCGCTGACGCAGATTCAGGCGAAGGTCGCCCAGGTACGCAACGAGCTGCCGCCGGAGGCGGAAGCGCCGATCATCGAGCTCGAGACCGCGGACGCGCAGTTCGCGGCGATGTACATCGGCTTCTCGTCCGCCGATCTGGACCAGAACCAGATCACCGATTACCTGACCCGTGTCGTGCAGCCCAAGCTGAGTGCGCTCAACGGCGTGCAGCGCGCGGACATCCTCGGCGGCCGCACCTTCGCGATGCGGATCTGGCTCAAGCCGGACCGCATGGCCGCGCACGGCATTTCGCCCTCCGAACTGCGCGACGCGCTGGCCCGGAACAACTATCTCTCCGCGCTGGGCAAGACGAAGGGCTCGATGGTTTCGGTGAACCTCGTCGCCAACACCGACCTGCGCACGCCCGAGGAATTCCGCCAGCTCGTGGTCAAGAACGAGAACGGCGCCGTCGTGCGCCTCGGCGAGGTGGCCGACGTCGTCCTCGGCGCGGAGAACTACGAGCAGGACGTCCGCTTCAACGGCCAGTCCGCGACGTTCATGGGCGTCTGGGTGCTGCCGACCGCCAATACCCTCGACGTGATTCGCAGCGTCCGCGCGGAGATACCCGCCATCGAGGCACAGCTTCCGGCCGGTATGACCGTCGGCATCCCGTATGACTCGACCGAGTACATCGAGGACGCGATCGCAGAGGTGCTGACCACGCTGGCCGAAACGCTCGTCATCGTCATTCTGGTGATTTTCCTGTTCCTCGGCTCGGTGCGCGCACTGATCATCCCGGTGGTCGCGATCCCAATCTCGCTCGTTGGCGCGGTGTTCCTGATGCTCGTCGCGGGCTTCACCATCAACCTGCTCACGCTGCTTGCCATCGTGCTGGCCGTAGGCCTGGTCGTGGACGATGCGATCGTGATGGTGGAGAACGTCGAACGGCATCTCCAGGCGGGGAAACGCCCCTACCGCGCCGCGATCGATGGCGCGCGCGAGCTCGTCGGCCCGATCGTCGCCATGACCATTACGCTGGCGGCGGTCTATGCGCCGATCGGGATCCAGGGCGGCCTTACGGGCGCGCTGTTCCGCGAGTTTGCCTTCACGCTGGCGTCGGCGGTGATCGTCTCGGGCGTGGTGGCGCTGACGCTGTCGCCGATGATGGGATCGAAGCTGCTGCGGACCGGAGACACCGAACGCGGCTTCGCTGGATGGATCAATCACCGCTTCGACCGCGTCCGAACCGGGTACACGCGACTCCTGTCCCTGACGCTCGCCTATCGTCCCGTGGTGCTGGTTCTCTGGGCGATCGTGGTGCTGCTGGCGGTGCCCTTCTATCTGCTCTCGGCCCGCGAGCTCGCGCCCGCGGAAGATCAGGGGGTGGTCTTCGGCATCGTGCAGGCCGCCGCGAATTCGACCGTGGATCAGACGAAGCTGTTCACCGAGCAGATCCACGACGTGTACCGGTCGATTCCGGAGACCGCCAGCATCTTCCAGATCACGTTTCCGACCGGCGGCTTCGGCGGCATGGTGACCAGGCCGTGGAGCGAGCGGACCAGGACGGCGCAGCAACTGTTGATGGAGACGATGGGCCCGTTGTCGCAGATCCCCGGCATCCGCGTGATCCCGCTGACGCCTCCGCCGCTGCCGGGCGGCGGCGACTTTCCGGTCGATCTGGTGATCGCGTCGGCTGCGGAGCCGGAGCGGCTCCAGGAGCTCGCGGGCCAGCTCGTACAGAAGGCATTCGCCAGCGGCATGTTCATCTTCGCCGACGCCGACCTGAAGTTCGATCAGCCGCAGACGGAGGTCGTCTTCGACCGCGACAAGCTGCGGTCGCAGGGCGTCGATTTGAGCCAGGCGGGACGCGATCTGTCGACGCTGCTCGGCGGCGACTACGTGAACCGGTTCAGCATCCAGGGGCGCAGCTACAAGGTGATCCCGCAGCTGAAGCGGACCGAGCGGCTGACGCCGGATCAGCTCTCCGGCATCTACATCACCGGGTCGGAAGATCGGCTCGTGCCGCTGTCGACGTTCGCGTCGCTGAAGACGACGACCGAGCCGCGCGAACTGAAGAAGTTCCAGCAACTCAACGCGGTGCGCATTCAGGGGGTGACGCCGCCGCCCGTGCCGCTCGACCAGGCGCTCACGTTTCTCGAGGAGGAAGCACGGACGATCCTGCCGCAGGGCTTCACGATCGATTACGCGGGGGAATCGCGGCAGCTTCGCACCGAAGGCGGCAGGTTCCTCGGGATGTTTCTCCTGTCGGCGGTGCTGATCTATCTGGTGCTCGCGGCGCAGTTCGAGAGCTTCCGCGATCCGTTCATCATCCTCGCGGGATCGGTGCCGCTCGCCGTCTCCGGAGCGCTGCTGTTCTCGTTCCTCGGCCTGACGACGCTGAACATCTACAGCCAGGTGGGTCTCATCACGCTGGTCGGCCTGGTGGCGAAGAACGGGATCCTGATCGTGGACTTCGCCAACCATCTGCAGGAGGCAGGCCTGGACAAGCTGCGCGCGGTCGTCCAGGCGTCGAGTACTCGACTGCGGCCAATCCTGATGACCACGGCAGCCACCGTGGTCGGCCACACGCCGCTGATCCTGGCGACCGGACCCGGCGCTGGCGCGCGCAACAGCATCGGTATCATGCTGGTCAGCGGGATGATCATCGGCACGCTGTTCACGCTGTTCGTGGTGCCGTCGATTTACATGCTCGTCGCGCGGAGACGCGCCGCCGTGGCCACCGGCGAGAGCCGCGAGCCGGCCGGCGTCTCCGGCATGACGGAGGCGGAGGTGACCGCATGATGGCGAAAACCGATCGCGCGTTTCTTCCGGCGGCCGGACGCGACGTGTTCCTGCCGCTCTACGACCCGCTCACGAAGCTGCTGGGCTTCGACGCCGCTCGCAGGAAGCTGCTCGACCAGGCGGCACTGCAGCCGAATCATCGCGTGCTCGACGTCGGATGCGGTACCGGCTCGCTCGCGATCCAGATCAAACGCCGCTCTCCGGACGTGGACGTCGTGGGCGTGGATCCGGATCCGAAGGCGCTTGCACGAGCGCGACGGAAGGCGGCGCGCGCGGCCGTGTCGGTTCGATTCGACCGAGGGTTCGCGGATGCGCTCGAGTACGGCGACCGCACGTTCGATCGCTTGTTCTGTTCGATGATGTTTCACCACATCCCGGACGACCGGAGAGAACCGGCGCTGCGCGAGATGCGGCGCGTGCTCGAGCCCGGCGGTCGCCTCCAGCTCCTGGACTTCTCGCGACACGACCCTCAGGCTTCGAGCCTGCTCGCGCGCATGGGGCACGCGCACGAGCTGCGGGAGAACGTCGACGCGCGCATCCTCGAGCTGTTGACGGCGGCAGGCTTCGCCGCCGCGAGCATCGTCAGCGATCAGCGCACGCTGTTCGGGCGCATCGCGTTCTATCAGGCATCCAGCTAGTCCCGCAGCCCCTTGATGCGGAATGTCCGACGCTCAACCGCTTACTTGACGCGCTTCATCCGTGTCTCGGAGTAGACGGTGAATTCCTTGCCCGGCTCCGCCAGTTCGAAGACCTCGACGACTTCGTCCGCACTCACGACGCGATAGGTCTCCCGCGCACGCCAGCCCGCGGGGATGTTCTCGATCGCCTCCGACGTGAAGACGACGTCGCCGGTCGCACCCGGCTGCGCCGTGTAGGTATTCACGAAGCCTTCGACGTGGAGTTGCCGGAAGACGAACACCTTCCGGCTCCGGTCGTAGCTGATGTATCCGACGTCCTCGTGCACCTCGCCCTTCTTGTTCTTCTCCTGCGGCGGGTAGGTCACCGTGTTGCGCGCCTCGATGAAGTGGTCTCTCAGCACGAGGCGATACTCGCGACGCCCGGTGCCGTTGCCCGGCTCGCCGCTGCTCGTCGTCGTCCATGTGCCGAGCAGGAATCGCAGCGGCGCCCACGTGTCGGCGGGCTGCGCCGCCGGTTGAGCGGCGGCGATGAACAGCGACAGCAGCGCGAGCGCTGGTGTCATCTACAGTTCCTTGATCCGGAAGTGCCGGAACTCCACGCGCGCACCGTGGCCGAGCAGGCCGATGTGCCCCGTCTTGTTGTTCATGCCCGGATGCGTGGCGCGAACGTCGGCGTCCTTCACGTCGTCCAGATTCGCATCGACGATAGTCGTCCCGTTCAACTTCACGGTGATGTGCGGACCTTTGGCGGTGATCTCCTCGGCGTTCCATTCGCCGACCGGCTTCTGGAAACCGCGCTTGGCCGGGACGATGCCGTAGACGGAGCCGTGGTACTGCCAGGGCTGCAGCTTGGCGTATTTCGAGCCGCTGTCGTCGAGTACCTGGATTTCGATGCCCTGATAAGCCGTGTCGCCCGAGATCGGAGCGCGGATGCCGATGCCGTTGTTCGCGTTTTCCGTGAGCCGGAAGTCGAACCGCAGCACAAAGTCCGCGTATTCCTTCTCGGTGTAGAGATTCCCGCCATCGGCGACCGTGCTGTACAGCACACCGTTCTCCACCTGGTAACCGAGGCCGCTCTTGTTCTCGCGCTCGCCCCGCTTGCCGTACACCCATCCCGTCAGATCCTTGCCATTGAACAGCGACACGAACCCGGGTTCGGCCTTCTGCACGGCAGTGGCGCCGAGCGGCGGCATCAGCGCAACGGCGGCTGCCGCCGCGACAGCGAACAGTTGAAGTGATTTCATGACGAGCGCCTCACCGTACCGAAAGATCGCGGACGTAGATGTCCTTGAATTTCATGTTGCCGAGCCCGCCGGAGTGCAACTGCAGCGCGATGTAGCCGTCCGAGGAGCGCGGCGATGGATCCGTGAAGTTCAGCACTTCGATCCCGTTGAGGATCGCGACGTGGTGGTTGCCGACGACCTTGACGAGCATCTCGTTCCAGTCGGTCGGCCGTATGACCTGCTCGTACTCGGGCGAGGGCCAGGCAATCCAGCCGCGCCCGTCCCCATACAGCCCGCCGTTGTGGTGATTCAGCGTCCGGTCGATCTCGAACTGCACGCCGGACGCGACATCCACGGTCCCCGGCTTGAACTCGGTGTGAAAGTAGATGCCGCTGTTGCCGTCCGCCTCGCACTTGAAGCGCAGCGACATCCAGAAGTCCTTGTATTTCTTTTCCGTGCGCAGGTAGCCGTATTCCTTGGTGATGCCCTGGCCGTGAATGACGCCGTCCTCGACGGTCCACTTCTCGTTGCCGACCGGCACCCAGTTCGTCAGGTCCTTGCCGTTGAACAGCTGCACCCACTGCTGGCCGGGATGCAGCGGCCGATTGGGCGGCGTCTGCGCCACGAGCGTCAGCGGGATCGCGAGCGCCGCGATGAGGGTGATGGCAAATCTCGAAGGCACGATGCTCCGCATGGGACTCCTCTGCTGAATGATGACGCTCATCATACGTCAGCCAAGGACCAGCGGACGGCGCGCTGGAACTATCGCGCGCTGGCGTCGCCATCGAACTCGCGGCCGGGCGCCGCCTGCTCGAGACCCACGCGTCCCGCGACGATCTCGGCGCGCGCGTAGCTCTCAGGCCGAACCGGCGCGCCGGCCATTCCGCGAAGCATCGCGAGTTGTCCGACGTGCGTGAGCGCGTCGGCGAGCGGCCCTTGAATCAGCTTCTCGATCGATCCATTGAACGGATCCGCCGACAGCTCGCGGTCGAGCGCCGCGAGCCCGTCGAAGAACCGGCCCACTTCGACGCTCCAGTCGTCGCTGCCACCCGCCTTCCACACGTACTCGCCGCGCGCGAGCGTGACCGCCCACGCCATCAGGTCCGCCAGATGCGCGACGATGTGTACGGGCCGTCGCGTTGTCGATCCGAACGCCGTCGTCGCGAACGCCGGCGGCGTGTCGCGCAACACCTTGGCCGCGCGATACGCAAGCGTTGCCGTCAGGTGGCGGACGATGGCGAGCGCGTCGGGTGTGGCGGGGAGAGCGGATGGATCTACTATCTGCATGGCGCCCCAAATTGTAGCGGACGACAATCCTATGAGTGATGCCATCTCACGTCGAGAATTCCTGCAGATGTCTGCCGGCGCGGCATTCGTCTCGGTCACCGACCTTCAACCGTCGCCGGACGGCGGCTGGTTCGATCGGCCGATGCGCTGGGTGCAGTTGACGCTCGTCGAAAACGATCCCGGCCGTTTCGATCCCGCGTTCTGGCTCGACTACTTCCGCCGGCTGCACGCCGACGCCGCCACGCTGAGCGCCGGCGGAATCGTCGCCTACTACCCGACGAAGGTGCCGCTGCACCATCGGAGTGCATGGCTCGGCGACATGGATCCGTTTGGCGAACTCGTCAAGGGCTGCCGCGCGATGAAGATGCACGTCGTCGCGCGGACCGATCCGCACGCGGTACGCGAGGAGGTCCGTGCCGCGCATCCGGACTGGATCGCGGTGAACCGCGATGGCCAGCCGCGGCGCCACTGGGCGAACCGGGAGCTCTGGGTCACGTGCGCGCTCGGGCCCTACAACTTCGAGTTCATGGACGGCGTGCACCGGGAGATCGTCTCCCTCTACGGCGTGGACGGGATCTTCGCGAACCGCTGGGCGCCGCAGGGCGGTGACTGCTACTGCGTGCACTGCCAGAAGAACTTCAAGGCAGCGACCGGCCACGAGCTGCCGCGGACGGCCGACCGCCGCGATCCGGTGCGGCGCGCGTACGTGCAGTGGCGGAAAGATCGGCTGACGGAGCTGTGGAAGAAGTGGGACGCGACCGTGCGAGCCGTGAATCCGGCGGCGCGATTCATCCCGAACGGTCCGCCGGACATGAAGACCGCCGGCGACATGGAGGCGCCGATCCAGTTCGCCGACAACCAGGCACGCCGCGGGCTGGCGCCGCCGTGGGGCAACGGCCGCCGCGCCAAGGAGTACCGATCCGTGATGGGCCGGCGTCCGGTCGGCGGCATCTTCAGCGTCGGCCTCGAGGAGCCGTACCGGTGGAAGGACTCGGTGCAGAGCGAGCCGGAGATCCGGCTGTGGGCCGCCGAGGGCACCGCGAACGGCGCGCGGCCGTGGGTGACGAAGTTTTCCGGCGTGCTCTACGACCGCAGGTGGCTGCCGATCGTCGAGCGCATCTACGATTGGCACTACCGCCACGAGCAGTACCTGCGCAACGAGGAGCCGCTCGCGCGCGTGGCGTTGCTCTACTCCGAGCAGACGCAGGCGCTCGGCAATCCCTGGACCGAGCCTCGGCTGGCGAACGACCGCCCCGAGGATCACGTCCTCGGCATGTATCACGCGCTCATCGAATCGCGCGTGCCGTTCGAGCTCGTTCACGAGGCGTTTCTCACGCCGGCGACGCTCGATCGCTTCAAGCTCCTGATCCTCGCGAACGCAACCACCCTTTCCGATGCGCAGTGCGCGGCCATCCGCGACTACGTCACGCGCGGCGGCAGCCTCCTCGCAACCTTCGCGTCGTCCTTGTTTCAGCCGACCGGCGTGCAGCGATCGAACTTCGGCCTCTCGGACGTGCTCGGCGTGTCGTTTGCTCAACGCGTCGACGGCCCGATGCAGAACTCGTATCTGAGCCTCGACGCCGATCCGTCCACGAAGCGCCGTCATCCGATCCTCTCGGGGCTCGACGAGGCGGCGCGGATCATCAATGGCGTCTACCGGCTCGAGGTCCGCCCGGACGTGGCGTTCCCGTCGCCCGTCACGCTCATTCCGACCTACCCCGATCTGCCGATGGAGGACGTCTATCCGCGCGTGCCGCGCACCGACACGCGCGAGCTCTATCTCCGCGACATGGGCAGATCGCGCGTGGTCTACATCCCGTGGGACATCACGCGGACGTTCTGGGAGGTGATGGCGGTCGACCATCTGCGACTGCTGCGCAACGCCGTCGCGTGGGCGGCGAACGAGCCGCAGCCGGTCGAGGTCGAGGGACCGGGCGTGCTCGACGTCACGGTGTGGCGGCAGAGCGGCTCGATGACCGTGCATCTCGTCAACCTGACGAACCCGATGATGATGAAGGGACCGCTGCGCGAGGCGATCCCGGTCGGACCGCTGCGCGTGCGCGTCCGGCTGCCGGCAGGCGTCCGCGCTCGTCGCGTGCAGCTCCTCACCGCGGGTTCAACCGTGCCGCTGCAGGAGCGGGACGGGATAGTCAGCCTGACGGTGCCGTCGGTAGACATTCACGAGGTGATTGCCATCGATATCTGACATGTGCCTCGCGCGCGGCGCGAGATTTCGAGTCCTCCTGCCCATAAGGAAGTGAGAGCCGTCCGGGACAGCCGGTACGCCACCCGGAGGCGGGAGGTGATTCATGAAGACTGGAAAGGTACCGTTGACGATCGTCGTGTCGCTGCTGATGGTCGCCGGCCTGGTGGCATCGAGCACCGCTCGGCAGGACGAGATTCTGGAAGGCCCTCCCTTCCTGGAGGGTGCCTGGTACGGGATGACAACCATCCCCGGGCTGGGAGAATACGGTTCGCTCGATACGTTCGTGACCAACGTTCGACCGGGCTCCGGGGGCTCGGTCCACTGCACCATGGCTCCCTCGGCCGGCCGGTTCCGGCATCCCGAGCATCGCACGGATCCGACGTTCTGGTTGATCGCGACGGCCTCCGCTCATGGCAACTGGGTGCGCATCGGCACCGGGAGGTACGCAGTCACGTTGGTGCGCGCCCTGACGGACCAGGACGGGATCCCGTACGGCTGGATCCGGCACTGGGCCGTGTTCACGCCGGGCTCCGAAGACGCGTTTACGGGTACCATGAACGTCCAGCTCTTCAGGCGTGACGGAGCTCCCGTCTCGCCGGTCTTCAGCGGCACGCTGGAGAGAACGCGCGTCGGGATCATCATGCCCGAGGAATGACCGCTCGGCGTTCTGAGACCGGAGCGGGCAGGCGGCTGAGCGCGAACCCGCGTGCCGCCCGCCCGTTGCCGTGCGCCGGGCCGGCCGATTCCGTCTCCCCTTGACACCTGCCTCTCTCTGTGGTCCCTTTCCCACAGCGCTCCCTCTCAATTCCGGCTTCGGGAGTCGGGCCATGCCCGCGAGTTCGCCTCAGCCGATCACCGAGCTGCTCGTGGCCTGGCGAGGCGGTGATCGACGGGCGCTCGATGCCCTCGTGCCCGTCGTCCACGGCGAGCTCCGGCGGCTCGCGCATGGCTTCATGAAGCGCGAGCGCCCGGGCCATGTCCTCCAGACCACGGCGCTGGTCAACGAGGCCTACCTCAATCTCATCGACGTCCGCCGAGTGGTTTGGCACGATCGCGCGCACTTCTTCGCGATCTGCGCAAAGCTGATGCGCCAGATCCTCGTGCATCACGCCCGAGCGCGTGACGCTCAGAAGCGGGGCGGAAAGCTGCGTCACGTCTCCCTCGACGACTGCACGCTATACGCGCCGGCTCCCGATGCGGACCTGCTCGATCTGGATCGGGCGCTGACCGACCTGGCGTCGTTCGACGCGCGGAAGGCCCACATCGTCGAGCTGCGCTTCTTCGGCGGCCTGACGCTCGAAGAGATCGCGGAGGCGCTGAACATCTCGGCCGATGCTGCGTGGCGGGACTGGGACCTGGCGAAGGTCTGGCTGCATCGCGAGATGAGCCACGGGGCACCGCAATGACGCCGGAACGCTGGCGAAAGATCGAGCGGCTCTATCACGCGGCACGCGAACGCGGTACGGACGACCGGGCGGCGTTTCTGCGCCAGGCCGCCGAGGGAGACGCCGCGCTCCAGGCCGTCGTCGAGTCACTGCTGGCGCGCCGCGACGAGGCCGCAGACTTCATGGAGCCTGCGGGCGTTGCGCCGCGAGGGTTGCCGGCCTTCGACACGTGCGATGAAGATCCCACAGACGGGGCGCGAGCCTCATGGCGTCGGCGCCGCCCCTCGTGGGTCTGGGCCTTCATGCTGCTGGCGACCGTAGGATCCGGCGGTCTTCATTGGGTCGTCCTCACCGGCCCCCAGCCGCTCGGCTGGGCGCTCGTCTTCGGCGAGGATGATGCGTCCGGAGCAACGCGACGGGTGTTGCGCGTATTGCCGGGAAGCACCGCCGAGCGCGCCGGTCTCCAGGTACACGACATCCTGGCCGCCGGCGAGATCGAACGCTTCGTCACTCGCCGCGAGCCGTACGCGCCGCATCGATTCGAAGTCGTGCGTTGCGGTGAACGGCAGGAGCTCACCATCACGGCTGCGCGCAAGGACCTGCGCTACTGGCTCGGACCCCACGGATCTGGCCGGCTCCTCCGGACGGGTCTCTCGACGCTTTGTCTGGTGCTCGCGGGATTGCTGCTCTTCATGCGGCCGGGCGACCTCCCTGCGCGATGGGGAGCGCTCCTCGTTACACAGGTTGGCTTCACCTTGCTGTTCGGCGCGCTCGGGATGACGCTTGCGCCGGACATGAGCTGGGCCGTTCGCGCGTTGCCCCTGCCCGTCCAGATCATCTCGCTCCTGTGGTTGTCGATCGCGCTGATGCTGCCGGCCGGCGCCCTGGGATTCTGCGCCGTCTTTCCCAGGCCACTTCCAATAGCCACGCGGCGATGGTGGCTGTGGTTGCTGGCGCTGGCGCCGGTGGCGAGCCTTCCCGCAAACCTCGACTGGAACTGGCTGCCCGTCTACGGTGGCCCCGCGGACGCCCTTTCCCGCAACCTGATCGTCGGGACGTTGGCGCTCGCAGTGCTGACCCTCGTGGCGGCCATGTCCCTGCTGGTGCACAACTACCGACGCGTTGTCGGCCGAAACGAGCGGCGGCGTCTGCGCATCGTCGCGCTCGGTTTCGGAATGACGCTCTTCACCGTGGCGGTCCGCCTCGTGCTCGTCACGCCGTGGAGTCCACTCCAGGAGGCCGCTGCACCCTATCGGGTCGGATCCGGCTGGCAGTTCGTGCAACTGAGCCTCTACGCGGCCGCACCGATCTGTATGTCGTACGCCATCCTGCGGCACCGCGTCTTCGACATCCACGTCATGGTGCGTCTCGGTCTCCGCTACGCGGCGGCGCGCGGCGTCCTGCTCTCGATCGTCCCGGCGACAGCGGTGGTGCTGGCGCTCGACGTGCTGTTCCACCGAAGCCAGCCGGTGAGCGACATCCTCGTGCAGCGTGGACTCCTCTACGGTGCGCTCGGTGCAGCGGCGCTCGTTCTTCACGCGAACCGGCGAAGCTGGCTCGATGCGCTGGACCGCCGCTTCTTCCGCGAGCGTTACGACGCGAACCGCCTGCTGAGCGGGGTAGCGGACGATGTCCGCCGGTCGGCGTCCTTCGAGGAGGCAGCGCGGCACGTCATCGCCAGGATCGACGGCGCGCTCCATCCGGAATGGGCATCGCTCCTGGTCCGCGAGCCGGGCGAGCCGGCGTATGGGAGCGTGGCGGAGACTGGCGTGGCGTTGTCGGCGCTTCCGGCCGGCGCGAGGTTGATTGCCCTCGCGCGCGTGCTGAACAAACCGCTCGAGAACCCGCAGTCTGGAGCCGGCTGGCTCCAGCAGCAGCTGCCGCGGCCCGAAGTGAAACTGCTGCGCGAGGCGCGGGTCGAATGGCTGTTCCCGGTGTCGCTGGCGGGTAACGGGCGCGAGGCATTCCTGCTCCTCGGCCCGAAGCGATCCGAGGAGCCCTACTCGCGCGAGGACCGGATGATGCTCGCGACCATCGCCGCGAGCCTCGGTCTCCTGCTGGAACACGCCGCGGCGCCGTCGGCCTCGAGCGGCTTCACGGAATGCCCGGAGTGCGGCACGTGCTATGACCCCGGGCCGCTGCGATGCGGCGCTGATGGCCGGAGCCTCGTCAGGTCCGCCTACACGCGAACGCTGGGAGGACGCTATCGACTGGATCGACGCCTCGGCCGCGGCGGCATGGGCAGCGTATATGCCGCCTTCGATTCGTATCTCGATCGCCCCGTTGCGTTGAAGGTCATCCGGCAGGAATGGATGACCAGCCCCGATGCCGTCGCCCGGTTCAAGCGCGAGGCCAGGGCTGTAGCCAGTCTCGTGCACGCACACGTCGTCACGGTCCACGATTTTGGCGTCGACAGCGATGAGCGTGCGTACCTGGTGATGGAACTGCTCGAGGGCCGCACGCTTCGCGAGGAGCTGCACGAGCGCGGGAGCCTCGAGCCGGGCCGTGCGCTCGCAATCCTGCGCGGCGTGTCGTCGGCCGTCGCGGCAGCACACGAGCGGCGGCTGCTGCACCGCGATCTCAAACCGGAGAACATCTTTCTTTCACGCGGCTCGACCGGCGAAGTGGCAAAGGTGCTCGACTTCGGCCTCGTCAAGCCGCTCGGCCCCGCTCCCGCAGATAACCTGACCGGAACGGCGCCCGGGGCGCTGATCGGGACCATCGCGTACATGTCGCCGGAGCAGCGTGCGGGCGGGCCGCCCGATGAAAGCTGGGATGTCTGGGCGCTCACCGTGGTGGCGTTCGAGATGCTGACCGGCGTGCATCCGTTCGCTGTGTCGGGTGAGCCGATGACGAGCGTCGTTCCGACCTCCGCCTTCTTCGAGCACGCGCTCGCCGCCGAACGCAGTCGCCGTCCGGCGTCGGTGCACCAGTTGATCGAGCAGCTCGAAGCGGCGCTTCACGCCTCCTGATCGCCGCGGCGAGGCGCGCTCGGCGGCGCATACACCGGTCATCAACATGCTAGGCTGTCGCGCGTGGCTTTTCCAGGGAGAGGACTGACATGTTCACTCGTAGAGATCTCGTGATGGCTGCCGGTGGTGCATCGATTGCCGCAGCGCTCGTCACCGCAGCGGGCGCGCAGCCGTCGAAGATCACCTCTACCGCGTTCGAGTGGAACGATTTGAAGGTGACCGAGACGAAGGCCGGCTCGCGCCGCTCGATCGTCCGCGCGGCGACGCCGCTCCTCGAGGAACTCGAGATGCACGTGACGACGCTGAATCCCGGCATGGAGCCGCATCCGCCGCACAAGCACGTTGCGGAGGAGCTGTTCATCGTCAGGGAAGGAACAGTTGAAGCGCTGGTGAACGGCGAGCTGAAGCGCGTCGGCCCGGGGTCAGTCATCTTCCAGGCGTCGAACGTGATGCATGGCATCAAGAACGTCGGGACGACGCCGGCGACGTATCACGTCATCCAGTGGCTGCCTGTTCGAAAGCCCGAGTAGGCCGAGGGTCCGAGTAGGCCGAGTTCTCCGAGTAGGCGAGTTGTGCGAGTGGGCCGAAAAACGAACGGACCAGCGCTGGACGCGTTGCGGACGGGCGGCGCACGCATGGCGAAGGTGGTCGCGGGACGCTAAGCCGTAGAATGTGAGCGGAGGCCCCATGGGCGAAACCTCTGAGGACGTCCTGCTGACGCGCATCACGACGGGTCCAGCGATTTTCGGCGGCAAGCCTATCGTCCGCGGGCGTCGCCTGGCCGTCGAACACGTGCTCGGGATGCTTTGCGGCCGGCGACACGCCGGAGACCATCCTGAAGGGCTACTCCTGGCTCGAATCGGACGACATTCGTGCTTTTTGTGTACGCGCGACGTGTGATCGGTCACGAACGCGTCGAGCCGGCCCTGACAAATCGCTGACACGTGAGGGTGCTCCTCGACGTCTGCGTCTGGGGTGGCGCGTCCGACGCCCTCGCCGCTGCAGGACACGAAGTGCAATCCGCTGCCGACTGGCCGAAGGATCCGGGTGATTCCGAGATCCTCGCTCACGCTCACCATAATCGCCAGGTACTCATCACGCTCGATAAGGACTTCGGTGAGATCACCACGTTCGGAGGCAGCTGCACAGTGGAATCGTTCGCCTCGTCACGCTGCGCGCCGAACAGCAGGGAGTTACCGCAGTCGAAGCGCTCGCGCGCTATGGCGAGGAACTCTCGAAGGGTGCGATCGTGACTGTGGAGCCGGGCCGCGTCCGGGTCCGCATTGATGATGAAAGGAGCTGACTGTCGAGGACGCGCGATTGCCGTATGCGTTGCCATGACTCGGAACGTCCGCCTCCGCTCGCTGCGCGAGCTACGGCGAGACAGCCGTCGCGGAGATCGAACGCGCGCAAAAAAAGGCCGGGCCTACGGCCCGGCCTGGACGAAGCTCGCCCGCAGGGCGAGCGAAGTCTGGGGGAGAGGGAGGGACTCGAACCCGCGTGCCCGTTAGCCGGCAAGACGCTTTCGAGGCGCCGCTTTCGTTCACTCCGCTCGCGGCCAAGCCGCTCGCTGCGCGCTCGGGCCGCCCCTCCGCGGCGGTCCCCTCCGGCCCTCGCTTGCCGGAACGGGGGCGCCAAAACAAAAGGCCCGCGCGTGGCGGGCCTTATCAGAGATGGCGGAGAGGGAGGGATTCGAACCCCCGTGCCGGTTACCCGGCAAGACGCTTTCGAGGCGCCCCCGTTACGACCACTTCGGTACCTCTCCGTTTATTGGCGCTCGCAGCCGCCGCTTCGCGGCGGTTCCCTCCGGCTGCTCGCTTAACTCGCTCCACTCGCTCGCCGCTTCGACGGCTCGCTCCGTTCCGCTCGTTCTTTGGCGCTCGCCGCCGGCGCTTCGCGCCGGTCCCCTCCAACCTTCGCGCCGGTTTCACGCGAAGGTTGCCCGCCGTAGCCTTCGGCGAAGGCGGGCGGCGCTCCGGCTGGCAAGCCGGCGGCTCGCTTAACTCGCTCGCCGCCGGCGCTTCGCGGCGGTCACTCCGCGCGGCGGTCGCGAAAGAATTCCTGAATCAGCTCGCGGCACTCGTCGGCGAGCACGCCGCCTTCGGCGACCATCCGGTGATTCAGCGCCGGATGCTCGTGTGCGCGCATGGCCGATTCGATCGCACCCGCCTTCGGCTCTGTCGTGCCGTAGACCAGCCGCGCGACGCGCGCGTGGATCATCGCGCCCACGCACATCTGACAGGGCTCGATCGTCACATACAGCGTCGCGCCTGTCAGCCGGTAATTGCCGACCGCCTGGCCCGCCGCGCGCAGCGCCAGGATCTCCGCGTGCGCCGTCGCGTCGTTCGAGCCGATCGGCTGATTGAACCCTTCGCCGACGACCCTGTCGTCGAGCACGACCACGGCACCCACCGGCACTTCGCCGCGCTGCCGGGCCTCCTGGGCGAGCTCGAGCGCACGCCGCATATACAGCTGATCAGCCGCCGCCAGAACCTCCAATTTTATCATCCCGCTCGACAGTGCGAAAGGCCGAGAAGCCTCGGTGGTCAGCGGCGGCTCGCAGGCGGCACGAGGTTTTTCGCTCTCAGGTAGACGGTGCTGATGCCGTACATTTCCGCGTCGTGCGCGAGCAGCCCCGCGAGCACAGCCGACTTGGGCACTTCCACTGGCCCCTGTTGCACGTAGGCGCCGGCGCTCGTGTCGTCGAGGGCCGCCACGGCCTCGCTGCACAGCGCAATCGCGTCTTTGAGCAACTGGACGACTTCGGCTTTCGGCGCGACCGTCTTCTGTGCGGTCGGGGCCGGATTTGCCACCCCGCGCAGGCGCGCGCAGGCGTCGAACATCGACGCGGAGGTGTGTGCGATGACCTCACCGTACGTCCGTGCGTCTGGCATCTCGGTTGGCTTGAACCCGTAGTCGCCTTCCGGCATCAACTCTGCCGCTGCGAGCAGATCGCGCGTCACGCCCGCATGGCCGATTTGCATGAACTGCAGGAGAGCGATCTTCCGAGCGGGTTTCATCTGGGCCGATGACGCCGTCCCGACGGCCGCACTGCAGCACAGCGCAAGCGTCATGCACATCCTTCTGGTCATGACTCCCCTCCCTCTGGCCCGCTTAGACACCCCTTCGAGACGTTTGGCCGGACTCTCGGCCCACTCGGACACCCGGCCCACTCGGCCCACTCCGACCACTCGGACTCTCGGACCCTCGGACTCTCGGACACTCGGACTCGGACCACTCGGACTCTCGGAAACTCGGACACTCGGACTCTCGGACCACTCGGACCACTCGGCCTACTCGGACCACTCGGACTAGAATGCGGCCCGTGCGCCGCACATTATTGGTGCTGTTGTTCGCCCTGCTCGCCTGCCGTCCCGCGGCGGACCTGCACGAGGCGACGACCGTCGCGTTCCCACCGGCGCCGGCGGGGCTCGACAACCGGCTCGAGACGTATCTCTCGGCCATCCGCTCGCACGAGCGGAACGTCTGGCGCGACACTCCGCCGCTCAACTCGGACGGCACGGCGAACGGCTACATCGAAATCCCGCGCGGCGAATCGACGAAGTGGGAGTTCCGCATCGAGCTGAACCGGCGCGAGGTGGACCGCATGGTCCCGCCGGAGCTCGGCGGCTACCCGACCAACTACGGCTTCCTGCCCCGAACGATTTCCTACGACGGCGACCCCGCCGACATTCTCGTCCTCGGCCCGCCAATCGAAGGCGGAACGGTCGTTAAAGGACGTATCCTCGCACTCATGATGATGACCGACACCGCTGAATTCGACGCCAAGGTCGTCGTCTCGCCGCTGGACGCCAGCGGCCGCCCCACGCACGCGCTCGAAGATGCCGATCGCGGTCGGCTCGAGCGCTTCTTCGACACGTACAAGAACCACGAGGGCAAAGTGACGAAGGTGACCGCATGGGAGAGCGCCGAAGCCGCCCGGCACTTCATCGAGCGGACGGCGAACTTCTTCGACGAGGGCAAACGATGAGCGCGCGAAATGGACGGCGAGACTTCATCAAGCTCGGAGCGCTCGCGGCGGGTGGGGCACTGGGCGCACGCGCCGCCGACGGATCGTCTGAGGCGGAACTAAAGTTCCGCCCTACGGCCGTCGGCCCCGGCGGACACGCCATCACAGGCGTCGGGCCGAACTTCAGTTCGGCCGCGCAAATCGCCCGCGCCGGCGCGGCCCCCGTCCTCCGCCGCGAACTCTTTCCCAACGCGGTCACCATCGCGTCGGTGGAGCTACTCCAAGCCGGCGACCAGTTTCTCGTACGCGTGCGCTCGAAGGACGGTGCAACCGGCCTCGCCGCCGCCCATCCCGACGTCCTCGAGACGACGTGGCCGATTTTCACGCGGCGCGTGGCGCCGTACTTCGTCGGCAAGGACGCTCGCAATCTCGAGGCGCTCGTCGACGGCGTCTACGTCGCGAACTCCAACTACAAGTGGCAGGGCCTTCCCTTCTGGGTGCCCGTCGCCAGCGTCGAGATCGCCGTCCTCGATCTGCTCGGCCAGGTCGCGGGCAAACCGCTCGGCGAGCTGTTCGCCCCAATCGTCACACGCGACGTCCCTGTCTATCGCGCCAGCGGCAACCGCGGCAATTCGCCCGAGCAGGAGATCGCCTACCTGCAGAGGCTCATGAGCGAGACCGGCGCGAAGGCGATCAAGTTCCGCCTCGGCGCGCGGATGCGTTATGACGACGGGTCGACGAAGAGGGACCTGGCGTTGATTCCGCTGACGCGGAAGACGTTCGGCGACGCCGTGGCGATCCATGCCGACGCCAACGGCTCGTACGACATCCCGACGGCGCTCCGCATCGGCCGCATCATGCACGACCACGGTCTGGCGTTCTTCGAGGAGCCGGTGCCGTTCGACTACTACGACGAGACGAAGCAGATCGCCGACGGCCTGCGGATCCCAGTCGCCGGCGGCGAGCAGGAAAGCAGCCTGCGGCGCTTCCGCTGGATGATCGAGCACCGGGGCGTCGACGTCGTTCAACCGGACCTGTTCTACTTCGGCGGGTTCGTCCGCTCGATCCGTGTCGCGCGGATGGCCGCCGCGGCCGGTATGGAGTGCACACCGCACATGTCGGACGGCGGCCTCGGCTATCTCTACGTCGCGCACTTCGCGTCGTGCGTGCCCAACGCCGGGCCGTTTCAGGAGTACAAAGGACGCGACAAAGGGCTGCCGGTGCACTCGGAGACCTCGCCGCTCGTCAGTGTCAACGGCATCCTCAAAGTGCCGAGCGGCCCCGGGCTGGGTGTCACCATCGATCCGGGTTTCGTGAAATCGGCAACGCCGGTTGGGGTCAGGTCTTGTATAAACACATTTAGGGGGTTTGGGGGGGACAAGTGATGTTTGAATAACAGACCCCCCGGCGGGCGGATTCATCGACCTG
>JBMDXB010000127.1:0-25255 GCA_048594885.1 Vicinamibacterales bacterium | reverse complement strand
GTGGGCGGCGGCTGCGACGCGCGGGGGCCACGCGCGACGCGCCCCCGCCCCAAACGGCCCCTTACGGGCGGGGGGGTGGGCCCCCAGCCCCACTACGAGAAGCTGACGCTATCTTCGGCGCAGCAGGATCTCTCGGGTATTGCTCTTGAGCAGGAAGGAATCCGAGACGATGAGCCCGTCGAACATCTTGATGATGTCGCGATTCAACAGCACGTGCTTGGCGCCGCCTGCGCCGGCGTGCGGGCGATGACGGAGGGAATGCTCGTCGACGATCTCGTATTTCATGAACGGCGCGTGCGCCACCGGCGACGTGCAGAAGAAGCCCAAGACGGCGCCGCCCGGCCGCAGCAGACGCACGATCTGACGCGCCAGGGTCTGCGCCGCGTTCTTGTCGAGAAGATCGAAGAAGTCCCAGCAGAGGATGGCATCGACGCTGGCGTCGCCGTGCTTCAGCCGCGTCTCGAGCGTCGGCCCGAGCGCCGCCAGCGTGCCCCCCTTCGCATGCCGCTCGAAGTCGGCGAACAGATCCTCGATGATCAGCTTGCAGCCGAGACGCTCGCCGAGAAACGACACGTTTCCGCCGATGACCGGCCCGAAGTCGATGACGACGGGAGATTCGCGCTGCGTGAGCGAGCCGAGGAACTTCGTGAGCGCCTTCGAAGGGACGACGGGATACTCGCCGCTGGGCGCGGCACGCGAACTGTTCGTTGCCTCGTGACCTGTTCGCTTTCCGCCCCAGCGGAGCAGGCTGTCGAGCATCCCGGCTCTTTTCAGCGCGTGGCGCCGGCCGGAGTGGACGCGGGCTGCGCCGGGGCCTGCTTGGTCTCGGCCTTCGGCTCCGCCGCCTTGGTGCCCGTGCGCTGCATGTCGATGCTGCCGCGGAAATGTGCGCCCTCGGCAATCGCCACACGCGGCGCCGTGATGTCGCCGTCGACCGAGCCGTTGTCGCGGATGTCGACTTTCTCCGTCGCCGTGACGTTGCCCGTCACCTCACCGAGGATGATGACGGCCTTCGCGAACACCTGCGCCTTGATACGGCCGTTCGGTCCGATGGTGAGCACGTTCTGCCGGAGTTCGATCTTGCCTTCGACCTGGCCTTCGATCGTCAGGTCCTCGCTTCCATTGAGCTCACCTTTGATGACGACGGATTTGCCGATATTCACAGTGGTCCTCTCCAGTCCGCGAGCGGGGTCGCTGGCAAATGTCTTGGGCGCCGCTTCTGCGGCCGGTGGGCCTGGCTGTGCCGGGGCGGGCGCAGGGCCCCCCGGTGCCGTCGGCTTCACCGCTTCATCCCGTTTCCACATTGGGCACTCTCCACGTGTCCGAAAGAAGTTGACCTCGCAGGGTGACTCGATCGTTTCGAGCGGCTGGGCAGCAGGTCCCGCCAGTATACGAAGCGCGTCAAGTGCGTGTCTAGTCCTTTTATTGCTGAGAGTTAGCGCGAATGCTAAGATCGAGGACTGGCCGTGCGGATCTACTTCGACCACAACGCCACCACGCCGGTCCACCCCGAGGTCGTCGAGGTCGTCACGCGCGTCCTGCGCGACGAATTCGGCAACGCATCGAGCGTGCACCACTTCGGGCAGCGCGCCAAAGGGATCCTCGACGATGCGCGGTCCGCCGTCGCCGCCCTCATCAACGCCGAGCCGTCGGAGGTGGTGTTCACGAGCGGCGGGACCGAGGCGGACAACTTCGCCCTCCGGGGCGTCGCCGAGGCGCTCGAAGTCACCGGCCGCAAGCACCTGATCGCCTCGTCGATCGAGCACGAGGCGGTCCTGAACACGCTCAAGGCGCTCGCCAAGCGCGGCTGGCAGACGACGGTGCTGCCGGTGGGGACGAGCGGCATCGTGGAGCCCGGGGCGCTCGCCGACGCGATCAGCGATCGGACGGCGCTCGTCTCGGTGATGCACGCCAACAACGAGGTCGGCACGATTCAGCCGGTTGCCGAACTTGCGCGCGTCGCGCACTCGCACGGGGCGCTGTTTCACACGGACGCGGTGCAGTCGGCAGCGAAGATTCCTGTCGATGCCCGCGCGCTCGGGGCCGACCTGCTGTCGCTCTCGGCGCACAAGTTCTACGGCCCGAAAGGGGCCGGCGCGCTCTGGATCAAGCGCGGTGCCCGCGTCGCGGCGATCCTGACGGGCGGCAAGCACGAACGAAACCGCCGCGCGGGGACGGAGAACGTCCCGGCGATTGCCGGCTTCGGCGCCGCCGCGCGGCTCGCGCAGCAGAAGCTCGCCAGCGAAGCGACACGACTCGCGGCGTTGCGCGATCGGCTCGAAGAGGGCGTCCTCGCGCGGGTGCCGGGCACGCAAATCAACGGCGATCGAACGAGCCGTGTGCCGAACACGACGAACATCAGTTTCGACGGCGTCGAAGCCGAATCGCTGCTGATCGCGCTGGATCTCGAAGGGATCGCCGTCTCGACCGGATCCGCGTGCTCATCCGGCACGCTGGAGCCGTCACACGTGCTGCGCGCGATGGGACTTCCCTCCCACCGCACGCAGAACTCGATCCGCATCAGCCTCGGCGCCGGCAATACCGACGCGGAAGTGGACTACTTTCTCGACAGGCTGCCCGCCGTCGTCACAAAACTGCGGACGCTCACGCGCACTGGCGTCCGCGCGTAAGGACTCATGCGAATCGTCGTAGCCATGTCCGGCGGCGTCGACTCCTCGGTGGCCGCCGCGCTGCTCGCGCGGCAGGGACACGAGGTGATCGGCCTCTCCATGCAGCTGTACGACCAGCAGCAGGGAGACGTCCGCTTCGGCACCTGCTGTACGATCGACGATCTGCACGACGCACGCCGCGTCGCCGCGCGCATCGGCATTCCGCACTACATCGTCAACTTCGAGCGGCAGTTCACCGACACGGTCGTGTCGAACTTCGTGCGCGAGTACGCGGCGGGCCGGACGCCGATCCCGTGCGTCCACTGCAACGGCGATCTGAAGTTCGCCGCGCTCGTCGAGCGAGCGTCGTCATTCGGCGCCGAGTTCGTGGCCACGGGCCATTACGCGCGCGTCGACCGCGACGGGGCGGGCCGCTGCCGGCTGCTGCGAGGCGTCGATCCCGGGAAGGACCAGTCGTACTTCCTGTTCACTCTGACGCAGGAGCAGCTCACACACGCGCTGTTTCCCGTCGGCGCGCTGGACAAGTCCGCCGTGCGCGAGGCCGCTCGCGAGCTGGGACTTTCCGTGGCCGAGAAGCCGGACAGCTACGAGATCTGCTTCGTCGAGGCTGGCAATCATGCGGCGTTCGTCGAGCGCGCCGTTGGCGACTCTCGTGGCGGCACGATCCGCGATCTCGAGGGCCGCGTGGTCGGACGACACGAGGGCATCCATCGCTACACGGTTGGACAGCGTAAGGGACTCGGCATTTCATCGCCGATTCCGCTCTACGTCGTCGGCATCGACGCGGAGGCGAGCGCGGTCACGGTCGGCCCGCGCGAGGCGCTCGAGCGGCGGGAGCTGACGGCGTCAGAGGTGAACTGGATCGCCGGCGAGCCGCCGGCAGGTGGCATGCGCGTCACCGCGCAGATCCGCTATCGCCATCGCGAAGCGGCCGCGACGCTGCGGCCGCTGGCGGATAGTCGGGTCAGCGTGACGTTCGACGACTCGCAGATCGCGATCGCGCCCGGCCAGGCGGTCGTGTTCTATGACGGAGAGTCGGTGGTTGGTGGAGGGTGGATCGAGTAAGGGGTAAAGGGTAAGGGGTAAAGGGTAAAGGGTAAGGGGTAAAGGCAAAGAGCACCCTTTACCTTTTACCCTTTACCCTTGTTCATGCGGTGAGTTCGGCTTCTCCGAGATGCTGCGGCAGTCCTTCGAGATACTTCTCCGCGTCAATTGCAGCCATACATCCTGAGCCGGCAGCGGTAATCGCCTGCCGGTAGACGTGATCCTGCACGTCGCCGCAGGCGAAGACGCCCGGCACGCTCGTGCGCGTCCCGGAGTGCGTGAGGATGTAGCCGTTCGGATCCATTTCGAGCTGACCGGTGAACAGCTTCGTGTTCGGGGTGTGGCCGATGGCGACGAACACGCCGTCGACCGCGAGTTCCTTCCGCGCGCCAGTCTTGTTGTTGCGGAGGAGGATCGTGGTGACCTCGCCCTTGCCCGTGTCGTGGATGTCTTCGACCTCGCTGTTCCACTCGAACGAGATCTTCGGGTTCGCGAACGCCTTCTCCTGCATGATCTTCGACGCGCGGAGCGCGTCGCGGCGATGAATCACCGACACGTGCGAGGCGAACTTGGTGAGGAACACGGCTTCTTCCATCGCCGAGTCGCCGCCACCCACCACTGCGATCGGCTTGCCGCGGAAGAAATAGCCGTCGCATGTCGCGCACGTCGAGACGCCGTGGCCCATCAGGGTGCGCTCGGACGGCAGCCCGAGAAGCTTCGCCGACGCGCCGGTCGCAATGATCAACGTCCTGCAGGTGTATTCCTGGTCCGAGGTCTTGACCGTGAACGGCTGCTGCGAAAGGTCTACGGCGGTGACGTTGCCGCGGATGATCTCCGCGCCGAACCGCTCCGCCTGCTCGCGCATCTGCCCCATCAGATCGGGGCCCATGACGCCTTCGCGGAAGCCCGGGAAGTTCTCGACCATGGTGGTGAGCATCAACTGGCCGCCCGCGTCGAGCCCCTCGATGATGAGCGGCTTCAGGTTGGCGCGCGCGGCGTAGAGCGCCGCCGTCAATCCCGCGGGGCCGGAGCCGATGATGAGAACGTGTCGCGCGGGCATCTAGACGTGCTTCTCGAGGAGCCGCTTGAGCGTGTCCTTGTCGGCGAGACCGACGACCTGCTCCACGATCTGGCCGCCCTTGAACAGCAGCAGCGTGGGAATGCCGCGAATGCTGAACCGGCCCGCCGTACCCGGGTTATCGTCCACGTTCAACTTCCCGACGACGACGCGGCCGTGGTAGTCGGTCGCGAGCTCATCGACCGTCGGGGCGAGCCGCCGGCAGGGGCCGCACCACTCCGCCCAGAAATCGACGAGGACCGGCTGCGCGGATTTGATGACGGACTGGTCGAAGTTGCTGTCGGTCAGCGTCTGCACGTTCTCTGAGGCCATCTCGATCACCTTCTCCGTTCTCTCCCTCGGAATACTCGGACCCTCGGACTACTCGGACTGTCGAGTTCTATACACTTTGACATACTCCCGGGCCGAAACGTCCCAGGAGTGGTCCTGACTCATGCCGGCGCGCTGCACATCCCTCCAGACCTCAGGGTTGCGGAACGCCTGCAACGCACGCCGCACGGCCCCAACCAACGCGGCCGCGGTGTAGTCTCGGAACTTGAATCCGGTTCCGCGGCCCGATGCTTCGTCGAAGTCCTCAACCGTATCGTCCAGGCCGCCTGTGGCGCGGACAATCGGGACGGTGCCGTAGCGGAGGCTGTACATCTGGTTCAACCCGCAGGGCTCGAAGCGGGACGGCATCAAGAACATGTCCGCTCCGCCTTCGATCAGGTGCGCACGGCGCTCGTCGAAGCCGATCGTCGCCGCAACCCGGTTCGGATGGCGCGCCGCCAGGGCCCGCCACTCCTCCTCGTAGCGCCGCTCGCCACTGCCGAGCATCACCCAGTTCGCGTCGAGCTCCATCAACCCGTCCTGCGCCGCGCTGATCAGATCGAACCCCTTCTGCCCGGTCAGTCGAGAGATGAGGCCGATCGCCGGCCGTCTCATCGCGTCGTCTTCCGTTGGCAAACCACACGCCTCGAAGAGCGCCCTCTTCACCTGCGCCTTGCCGGAGAGATCGCCGGCCGAGTACCCCGCGGGCAAATACTCGTCTCCCGAAGGATTCCAGCGATCAATGTCGATGCCGTTCAGGATGCCGACCAGGTCGGCGGAGCGGCGCGCCAGGATGCCCTCGAAGCCGAACCCGGCGTCGGGCTGAACGATTTCGCGCGCGTACGTCGGGCTGACGGTCGTGATCGTGTCGCTGAAGTTGATGCCGCCCTTCAGGTAGCTGATCTGTCCCCAGTACTCCATCGCCTCCACGTTGAACACGTCCCAGCCGAGCCCGGCGGTCGTGAGCGCATTCGCCGGGAAGATGCCTTGGAACGCAAGGTTGTGAATCGTGAGCACGGTGGGAACCCCTCCGACGACGGGGTCGCCCGAGAGCAGGATCTTCTGGTAGACAGGCACGAGGCCGGCCTGCCAGTCGTGCGCGTGAATCGCGGATGGCCGCTCGCCGCGCAGGCGCACGTATTCGAGCGCCGCGCGGCTGAACACCGCGAAGCGCCACGCGTTGTCCGGATAGTCCTGTCCACCGGTGCCGTACAGGCTTTCGCGATCGAAGAGCTCGGGCGCATCGACGAACACCGCGGTGACACCATCGCGCAGCTCGCGCGAGTAGAACGTAACGTCCTGACCGCGCCAGCCCATGGGAATCGTCGCGGGCCGCCCCTCGCCGCCCCCGATGTCGACGCCGCGATAGCGCGGCAGGAGCACCGTGACCCGATGGCCGAGTCGCGCCAGCGCGTCGCTGAGCGCTCCCGTCACTTCGGCCAGGCCACCGGTCTTGGCGAACGGATGCACCTCGGACGCCACCATCACGATCGAAAGCGGCGATTCGGCCGCTGCCGCCGTCCGCGGTGTTGCCTTTCGGGTCCTTTTCGACGCCGGCCGCCGCGGTTTTGCTGGCTCTTTCTTCCTGGGAGGGGCTTTCGGCGCTTCCTTCGTCGTCTTCTTCTTCTCTGGCATCTCTCTGCGGGGAGGAAAAGGCGTGCTCAAAAGTTCGAGTGTATCATGCGCTATCATCTCCAACCGTGCCCGAGCCTCAGCCGCACCAGAGGGCCGAAACCCGTGAGATCGCCGCGCTGCGTGATCTCATCGACACGCAGCCGGAGCTCGCGGACGCGGCCAAGCTGCAGATCGAACTGCTCCAGCTCTATCGGCGCGTGCAGTCGCGCGTACCGCTGCCGGCCATCCGTCTCGACGCCGAGTACCTGACGACCCTGCTCGACCATCCACCAATCCTGCAGTTCGAGCACCTGCCGATCGACTGGAGCGACGCCAGGTTCCTGGTGCGCGCGACGGCTTCAGCCATGCGGACGCACGACGCGATCGAGGAGGCCGATCTGCGCCGCGCCGATGCGCTGTCACGGGATGCGTCACTGCTGCCGGCCGCCGTGCGTTCGTGGTACGAGTCCCCGCGACCGGGCGCTCCGCCCGTCAACGAGCTCGCGCAGGGCCTCGAACCGGTGCTCGTCCAGGCGCTGCGGCCCTTTTTGGCGCGGGCGGCGGACGCGGTGATGGCGCGCATCGACCTGACGACGTGGCACCTGGCGACCTGCCCGCTCTGCGCCGGCGAGCCGGATTTCGCCGTGATTACCAGGACGGCGGAACGGCTTCTGATCTGCAGCCGGTGCCTGGCGCGCTGGAAGTTCGATCAGATCGCCTGTCCGTTCTGCCTGAACGCGGACAAGGCGAAGGTGAAGTCGTTCACGAGCGTGCGGCAGGGCGAGACCTACCGTCTCTACTGCTGCGAGGTGTGCAGCCGGTACATCAAGGCGTTCGACGCGCGAAGCGCATCGAGGCCGCTGATGCCCGCCGTCGATTCAGTGATTACGCTGCCGCTGGACGCGGCAGCGATGCAGAGAGGCTACAAGTAGAACGCGGGTCAGTTCTGCTGCTGTTGCTGCTGGTCTTTGAACAGATCGGAGGCCTTCGTCGACAGCCAGTTGAACAGATGCCGCGTCTCCCAGAAGCGGCCGTTGTTCGAGGTCGCGCCCAGGACGACCACCGCGACCTGATTGCCCTGCGGCAGCCGAAGCAGCGTCGCCAGGCAGTAGCCGGCCTTGCTGATGAAGCCGGTCTTCCCGCCTCTCACGTCGACGTCGCCGCCAAGCACGAGCCGGTTGGTGTTGTGGATGTTCACCACCCGCCGCCCAATGGCGAGCGCGTGATGGCCCTTCCGCATGATCGAGCTGATGTACTCGTTGCCGGCGGCGAACGAGATCAGACGCGAGAGGTCGTAGGCCGACGAGACGTTGGCCGGATTGAGTCCCGACGGATCGGCGAACGACGTGCTCTCGAGACCCAGCTCGAGCGCCTTTTCGTTCATACGCTCGATGAACGCCGCGGTCCCGCCGTAGGAGATGCGCGCCAGCGCGCGCGCGGCCGCGTTGTCCGACGCGATGAGCGTGAGGTGCAACAGGTTCTCGAGCGACACGCGATCGTTGGCGCGCAGGTAGGTCGTGGAGGCCGCGTAAACGTCGCCGCGCTCGATCGTGACCTCACGCGACAGGTCCGGGTTGTTCTCCATGAACACGACGGCGGTCATCACCTTCGTGATGCTGGCAATCGACCGCTTGTCCTGTCCGTTCTCCTCCCAGAGGACCTGGCCGGTTTCAGGGTCGAAGATGATCGCCGCGGCGGCGCGGACGTCCGGAACGAGCGTGCCGTTCGCGTCGGTCTTGTAGCGGGGCGTCATTGCCTCCTGAAGCGCGCGCACCTGGCGGAGGCGCTCGCGTTCGCGTGCGGCCGCCGCGGCTCGCGCCCGCGCGAGACGCGCCTTGCGCGCTCTCGATGCGGAGGCGGAATATGTCGGCTTCTTCTTGACTGAACTGGACTTGGACGAAGTCCGGGATTTCTGAGCAGCGTCGGCCGGCACCGCCGGCACACAGATCGCGAGACCCAGCAATAGCGCACACAAACGGGCCATCGTCAGAGGGCAGATCAAACGCACGAGTCCTCCGCTACGTCACCGGTTGGCTGGGAATCAACCGTTGTGGTGAGACTGGAACACGCGCAGTGTAGCAGTAACCCCCCGTCTACGCAAGCACTTATGTACCTCAGCCTTCGGGATTTGTCCACCGTTTTCACTTTCCTCCCGGCGGCCCGTCGCCAAGGGTATCGATGCAAAGCGGGCACCACGACCATATGTCGATCTTGAGGCCCTTCTAATGGATTTTTCGGCGTGCCCGGCGAACGTCTCCACTCAGCAAAACGAAGTATGCCCTGCGACGCAAACTCGATCCAACGGCTTGGTGTCAACGATTCAACAGCGGCCAATATTCTTGACACCTGAACGTGAAAGTGTAGTGAGTTTCAACAATTCCGCTCGGCACGGGAATTGCTCAGCCTCGCTGCGGAGAGAATCGATGATGAGTCTCGTCAGACTCCTCGGCTTCACGACGCTCGCGTGCGGGTGCGTCACGGGTCATTACCGTGAGGTCGCCACCAATCGCGAGATTACGTACGTCGAGGAGAAGGGTGTGAGTTGCGACCAGCAGGGACATCGTCGCAATCACACGCTGGCGCCCGCGCGTCCGCACGTGCTGGCCGCAAAAGCGTCATAATCGACGCTCAATGTCCGCTGCACGGAAGCCTGCGAGGCTTCCAGCGCCTTACGCCCAGTTGACCGCCGGCCGCGCGACGCTCCGATTTTTTCTTGCTGACTGCGTCGAGTTCTTCCCGCTGCTTTCGCCGGGCGCTGTCTCGGTCATCGTCACGTCCCCTCCCTACAACCTCGGCATTCGTTATCGGACCTACGACGATACGCAGCCGCGCGCGCAATACCTCGACTGGTCCGAGGGCTGGCTCGCTGCCGCCGCGTCAGCGCTCGAAGACGATGGGTCGCTGTTTCTGAATATGGGGGCGAAGCCGACGGATCCCTGGACGGCGATGGACGTCGCCCAGCGCGCCCGCCGGCACTTCAGGCTGCAGAACACGCTGCACTGGATCAAGTCGATTGCGATCGACAAAGAGGCTGCCGGCGCCGGCGCCGATCTCGATCGCGACATCGCCGTCGGGCATTACAAGCCAATCAACAGCGAGCGGTTCGTGAACGATTGCCACGAGTTCGTGTTCCACTTCTCGCCGCACGGCACGACGCCGCTGGATCGGCTGTCGATTGGTGTGGCCTATCAGGACCCGTCGAACATCAGCCGCTGGCGGCGCGGCGGCAGCAACCGCCGGTGCCGCGGCAACACCTGGTTCATCCCCTACGAGACCATCCAGAGCCGCGACAAGGACCGTCCGCATCCGGCCACATTCCCGCCGCGCCTCGCGGAGAACTGCCTGAAGCTGCACGGCCTTGACCGGATCACGGTGGCGATGGACCCGTTCCTCGGCCTCGGAAGCACCGCCGTCGCCGCGGCGCAGCTCGGTGTCGATTTCATCGGGACCGAGATCGATCGCCACTATCTGGACGAGGCGATCGAGCGCACCAGGGGGGCGCTCGTCAACTCCCAAGGACCAAAGGCCAACTCCCAAATCGAATAACTCCCAAGGGCCAAAGGCCAACTGCCAAGTTGAATAATTCCCAAGGGCCAAAGGCCAACTCCCAAATCCCAAGGTTGATTGTTGGAGTTTGGTCTTTGGGCGTTCGTCTTTGGGCGTTGGTCTTTGGTCTTTGGGAGTTCCCCTTGTTTGGGAGTTGGCCTTTGGCCTTTGGGAGTTGACTGACGGCCGTACACGACGAGGCCCTCGAATCGGGTACCGATCCGAGGGCCCGAGTGAGGCTAGTTGAACAAGTAGCGGAGGCCGAATTGGACGCGCCAGACGTCGCCGAGGCCGGCCGTCGGCTCGAACGTCTTCGTCATCAGCTCATTGTTCACGACGCGCAGCCGGTAGGACACCCGCCCCTGTGCGTCGGCGCCTGCGTTCGTCAACGGCTGGTTGTGAATCAGCCGCTGGCCGACGCCCCAGTTCTTGTTCAGCA
This sequence comes from Vicinamibacterales bacterium, assembly GCA_048594885.1. Taxonomy (GTDB): domain Bacteria; phylum Acidobacteriota; class Vicinamibacteria; order Vicinamibacterales; family 2-12-FULL-66-21; genus JBMDXB01. Next base: position 14,595 of record JBMDXB010000127.1, on the reverse strand, counting down.
TGTTGCCGAAGTTCAGGACGTCCACCCGGAACTGGAACCCGTGACGCCGGCCGCCCAGGTCGCGGAAGAGATCCTGCGCGAGGCTGACGTCGAGCCGATTCACCATCGGCAGGAACACCGCTTCACGCTCCGCGTACTCGCCGCGATGCTTGCTCAGATACGGATCCTGCTGGATGTAGGCGTCCCACGCTGCCGCCTGCTGGGCCGCCGTGTAGGTGCGGCCGCCGGAGGGAAACTGGACGAAGTTCATCTCGTCGGTGCTGCGCGGAATGTAGATCAGATCGTTGCTCGTGCCGCCGTCACCGTTGAGATCGGTCGCGTAGGTGTAGCTCGTGTTCCCGTTGGTGAACGCCTCCCAGAACATCGACACCGTCGTCGCGCCGAACTTGAAGTACTCCTTCCGGTACGACGCGGTCAGGAACACACGGTGGCCCGGCGAGTAATCCGAGAACGCCAGTGGCGGGTTGTTCGGATCGCCCGGGTGCTGGTTGTTGTTCCAGGAGCCGAACGCGATCGACCCCGGATCCACCAGGTTCTTCGACTCTCCATAGCTGTAGGCCGCCTTGACCCACAGGCCGTTGCGGAGCGAGCGTTCGAGAGAGCCCGCGAAGTTCCATGAGCGGCCGTCGTTCCGGTTCGACAGCACGACCGCGTTGGAGACGTGGCAATTGGCTGGCAGACGATTGACGGTCGTCGAGCCGCACTGCACGGCCGACCAGCGCGGGCGCGCGTCAACGCCGGCAAACGTCGTGTTCGGGCCCGGCAGGTTGGCGTTGTAGTAGAAGAGCCCGTTCACGTCCTTGCTGTAGAGGAACTCCGCCGTACCGCTCCAGCCCCACGGCAGGCGCTGGTCGACGGCGATGTTGGTGCGCCAGGTCTGCGGGAACTTGAAGTCGGACTCGGTCAACGCCAGCTCGTACGACGAGGCGGGCGCGCCGGTGACGGTCGACGGCTTGTAGTAATTCGGATCGGGATGGAACGGCCGGGTCGTCGTGTTGTCCACCGACGCGAATCCGGTCAGCACGCCGGTGTTGCCCACCTGGTTCGAGATCCAGACGAACGCCGGCTTGCCGGTGAACACGCCCGTGCCGCCGCGGAACTGCGTCGTGCGGTTGCCGTTCATGTCCCAGTTGAAGCCGACGCGCGGCGACCACAGCGGGTTCGCCTCCGGCAGCTTGCCGCTCGAGAACTTCACCGTCGTGCCCGACGGATCGCGGAAGGAGAGGCCATCCGCATTGTCGTTCGAATACGCCGTGTCGCCGAACGTCGGCAGATCCATGCGGATGCCGGCGTTGATCGTGAAGTTGCCGCGGAGGCGCCAGTTGTCCTGCGCGTAGGCGCTGGCATAGCCGACTTCGAGCGGCTGCACCGGCTTTTCGAGCCCCGGAATGTTCATCCAGCGGACCTGGAAGCGGCGCAGCGTCACCGGCGACGTCGTGCGGTTCGGATTGGCCAGGTAGTCGTCCGCATCGCGACGGAAGTCGGCGAGCGAGTTGTAGACGTAGACGCTCTGCTTGCCCGAGAAGAAGACGTTCTCCGACTCGTAGCGCTCGAAGCTCGCGCCGAAGGTGAGCGTGTGCTTCGGCCCGAACTTCGTGAAGTCGTTCTTGACGATGAAGGACTTGTAGCGCAGCTCGTTGTTCGGCGTGAACGGCTCGGACCCGAACGAGGTGTAGACCGACCCGCCCGGCTGGTCGAGGATGTCGACGAACGGGAACAGCTCGCCGACGTCGCCGCGGCTCTCATCGTGATGGCTGTAGGTCACCAAGAAATTGTTCGCCATGGTGTTGCCGACGATCGAGTTCCACTCGCCGGACACCGTGCGGATGTTCTCGAGGATCTCGTAGTTCGACGCCTGGAAGTTCAGGCCCGTCGTGCTGCTCCGGCGGCTGCCGAGGCCGAGCGAGGACGAGTTCGACACCAGCGTGTCGGAGCTCGAGTCGAGGTGCGAGTACCGGAACATCAGCTTGTTCTTCTGATTCAGGTTGTAGTCGCCGCGCGCGAGGAAGCGCTTCGCCGGCACGAAGAACGGATAGTCCTGGTAGGGACCCGTGTCGTAATTGAACTTCGACTTCAGGTAGGCGCTGAGCTCGTCGAGGTCCCTGGCCAGGACGCGCGTCACCGAGCCGCCGACGGGTTCGCCTCCGGTATTGGCGCGGAACGTCGTGCCGGGCGTCTCGAGCGATTCGTCTTCGTAGTTGGCGAAGAAGAACGCACGGTTGCGGATGACCGGTCCGCCGACCACACCGCCGGTCCGGCGGTAGCTGAACGTGCCAGGGTTGACGAAGTTCGACTTCGCCTTCGTGCCCACCAGCTCGTTGTCGCGGAACTGGTGCGAGAACGAGCCGCGGATCTGATTCGTGCCGCTGCGCGTGACGGTATTCACGCCGGCGCCGACGAAGTTGCCCTGACGCACGTCGAACGGCGCGATGCTGACCTGCACCTGCTCGATCGCGTCGAGCGAGATGGGCGCCACGCCTGTGGTCTCGCCCGGCGTCGTACGTAGGCCGAACGAGTTGTTGAACGCCGCGCCGTCGACCGTGATGTTGTTCATCCGGTTGTCCTGGCCGGCAAACGACATGTTGCCGCCCTGCTGCGGCGTCAGGCGCGTGATGTTCTCGAGACGCCCGGTAATCGTCGGCAGCGATGCCAGCGCGTCGCGGCTGATCGCGGTCGCGGCGCCGGTCCGCTCCGAGCTGAACACGGCGTCGGACTTCTCGGCGACGACGGTCACTTCGACGGCAATCGATCGCACGACGAAATCGAGGTCGGTGGCGACGCCCAGATTGACGTAGACGTCGTCCTGGGTCTGCGGCTCGAAGGCGGCGGCGCCGCCGCCGGCGGCCTGCGTGACGGTGACGGAATACGGACCGCCGACGCGCATGCCGGGCAGCGTGAAGCGGCCGTCGGCGCGGGTCGTGCCTTCGTAGGTGGTACCGGACGGAACATGAATGGCGATGACGTTCGCACCAGCGATTGGCTGCTGCTGCGCGTCGATGACACGGCCGGACAACGCTCCGGTCGTAACGCCCTGCGCCCCGGCCTCAACGGGCCAGACGAGCGCGGCCAGGGCAAGAACTGCAAAGGTCCTGCAACTGAGCCTGAACGAACACTTCATCAGATCACACTCCGGGAAGTGGAGAGATTTTGCGGACGGGATTCGCACAACTTTACACGATCAGCCGGCCGCCTGCTCCACAGATTTCGGTCTCCAGGCCTGGCGCTTGCAGGCGCGCTTCCGGTCATACGACCAACGCACGATCTGAATAAGATGCTACGATTCCGCTTCGCTATTTTGGACGTGGCGTTCCATTTCGCTGAATCGCCACCTCGGAGGAGTCACGAATGAACATTGCGCTCCGCCATCTCGGCGCGCTCGCGCTGGCGCTCGCGTGCGCGTTGCTGCCCACACCCGTGCCAGCGCAGACGGCGGCCACCGGCAACGTCGAAGGGGTCGTCACCGATACGTCCGGCGCGGTCGTGCCAGGCGCCACCGTCGTCGTCCGCAACATGGAGACGAACCTCACGCGCGAGCTGACGACCGACGAAGCGGGCCGGTATCGCGCGACGGCGCTGCAGCCGGGCCTCTACGAGGTCACCGTCACGCTCGCCGGCTTCGAAGCCACACCGATGACGAACATCCAGGTCCAGGTCGGACAGACGGCGCCCGTGGACGTGAAGATGCGACCGGCCGGCGTCACCGAGGACGTCGTCGTCACTGGCGAAACGCCGCTCATCGACACGCGGCGCACCGACGTCAGCAACGTGATCGGCGAAACGGAGATCTCGAACCTGCCGATCAACGGCCGCCGCTGGGACAACTTCGTTCTGCTCGGTCCTGCCGTCACGAACGACGGCAACTTCGGCCTCGTCAGTTACCGCGGCATCTCGGGCCTCTACAACAACAACACCGTCGACGGCGCCGACAACAACCAGGCGTTCTTCTCCGAGGCGCGCGGCCGCACGCGCGTGTCCTACACGATCAGCCAGTCGGCGATCCGCGAGTTCCAGGTGGGCATCAGCAACTTCTCCGCGGAGTTCGGCCGCGCCGCCGGCGGCACGGTCAACGCCGTCACGAGATCTGGAACGAACCAGACGCGCGGCGAGGCGTTCTACTTCCTGCGCGACGACAAGTTCACGGCGGCGGATCCGACATATCCGGAGGACCCCAACAATCCCGGCCACAAGCTGCCCCGGCCGGACGAGCGGCGCCAGCAGTTCGGCATCAGCACGGGTGGTCCAATCAAGCGCGATCGGATCTTCTACTTCGTCAACTTCGACCAGCAGCTTCGTGATTTTCCCTACCTGGTGAAGACGGGCCAGCCGACGTTCCTGACGACCGACGGAAGGGCGCCCGCCAACTGCACGGCGCCGGGTTGCGCCGCGACGGCCGCGTTCATCAACAGCCTCCGCGGCTTCTTTCCGCGCGAGGGGGACAACAAGATCATCCTCGGCAAGGTCGACTGGGCGCTCAGCTCGAAGAACAACCTGTCGATGCAGTACAACGGGCACCGCTGGGATTCGCCCAACGGCATCCAGACGCAGCCGGTGCTGAGCGGCTCCTCCTCGCAATCCGCGAACGGCAAGGACATCGTCAAGACCGACTTCGGCCTGGTCACGCTCAACACCGTCATCTCACAGCGCTGGCTGAATGAGGCGCGCGTGCAGGTCGGACGCGACTTCGAGGCGCAGATTCCCAACAGTTCGGGTCCGAGCACGACGTTCAGCAGCAGCGCCGGGATCAACTTCGGCATGCCGAACTTCCTGCCGCGTCCGAAGTATCCGGATGAGCGCCGCTACCAGTTCATCGACAACGTCACCTGGTACACCGGCGCGCACAACGTGAAGATGGGCGTCGACATCAACTACGTGCGCGAGGATCTGGTCAATCTGTTCCAGGGAGGCGGCGTCTACAACTACAGTAACCTGAACAACCTCGCGCAGGACTGTCCAGCGGAGGCAACGGGCTGCGTCCCGGTGCTCACCGGCGCGACGAATGATCGGCGCCACTACAGCACCTTCACCCAGGCGTTCGACCTGCGTGGCGCCGGCTTCGCCGGCGACATCTTCTTCACGACGACCGACTACAACGCGTTCGTGCAGGACACGTGGCGCGTGTCGAACAAGCTGACGCTGAACCTCGGTGTGCGTTACGAGTACCAGAAGTTCCCGCAGCCCGGCGACACCGAAGTCCGCGGCGTGACGTTCACCGGGAATCCGAACTATCCCGCGACACAGCGGTTCGCGCAGGACACGAACAACTTCGGCCCGCGCGTCGGCGTCATCTACGACATCGACGGCGATCACCGCACCGTCGTGCGGGGCGGATGGGGCATGTACTACGGCCGTTCGAGCAACAGCGTCATCTCCAGCGCGCTGACCAACAACGCCGTGACGTTTGCCACCTACAGCTTCACGCCGTCGTCGCCGGGTTCGCCGCAGTATCCGAACGTCTTCAGCGCGCCGCCCAGCGGCACGGGTACGCCGCCGTCGATCCAGTACCTGTCGCCGGATCTCCAGCGGCCGCAGATTTATATGTCGGAAGTGACGGTCGATCGTGCGATCGGACGGGACATCACGCTGTCGGCGTCCTACCTGAACAGCGAGGGCCGGCACCTGCCGACATTCCCCGATACGAACCTGCCGGATCCGACAGCGACGGTCGAGTACTTCGTCGCCGGCGAGAGCCGCGGGGTCTTCCCGTTCTATCGCGGCTCGCGGCCGGACACCCGCATCGGCAATGCGATCATGGTCGCGGACATCGTCGAATCGAGCTATCACGCGCTGGTGCTGCAGGCGAACAAGCGCTTCAGCCGCGGGCTGCTGTTCAACGTGAACTACACGCTTTCGAAGTCCGAGGACACCGGCCAGAACTCGACGACGTTCATCTCGAACTTCTCGACGCTCTACGACCCGAAGAACATCGAGCTCGAAGAGGGGCCGTCGGCGTTCGATCGCCGGCACCGCCTGGTCGCGAGCTTCCACTATGCGCCGGACTTCCTGTTCGGAATCCAGGTCGGCGGGACCGGAACGTTCGAAAGCGGACTGCCGCTCACCGCGTCGATCAGCGGCGGCGTCGGCTCGTCCACCGGCGCGACGAGCACCGCGACGACCAACGGCAGCGGTGCCTCGAACCGTTCGCCGTTCGACACCCGCAACGGCTTCCGGCGCGAGGGGCGGAACACGTTCGACCTTCGCCTCTCGAAGCGGTTCAACCTCGGCGGCCGCCGTCAGATCGTGGCGCTGTGGGAGGCGTTCAACCTCTTCAACATCACCAACTACACGGGGTTCTCGTCGACGAAGTACCGCGTGGCCAACTCCAGCTACAACGCGGCCACCAATCGCGTGACGGTGAACCTGAACGAGGAGCCGGACTTCGGCCTGCCGACGACCGCGAGCAACACGCTCTTCGGCCCGCGCGACATGCAGTTGGGTATCCGGTTCGTCTGGTGACCGGTACAGACGTAGGGCGGGACTTCAGTCCCGCCCTCGTTCGGCGGAACTGAAGTTCCGCCCTACTCCGCTCACTTACTTGCTCTTCGGCAGCTTGAGCGAATACGACGTCCGGTGGTGGACGTTGAGCCCCTCGCGACTGACCTTCACGTCGATCCGCCGCGTGCGCTTCCGCGGATCCGGGTTGTTCGAGTAGTAGCCGACGACGTAGTAGTCGCTGGTCTCGTTGTCGATCCGCTGCAGCGCCTTCCGGAAGTCGTTCTGGTTGACGACGGCGTAGCCACCGGTGAGCTCGGCGAGGACGCGCAGCGTGTCCTGCGTCTGCCGCACGTGGTTCTGCCAGTCGACCATGTCGAGGTTTTCGTCGAGATCGGGGCCGCCGACGAGTCCGCGCGGATCGATCGTGTAGATCGTCGCGTTCGCCCGGTTCGCCGCGCGCGTCAGTTCCGAGAGCTGCGCGGCGAGATCGGCGAAGCTGAAGACGTTCTTCGTCGACGAGAACGGGTTCGTGTACTCGTCGTTGGTGTTGCTGTCGCCGCTGCCATCGTCGGAGTTGCCGCGCTGCGGGATGCCCCAGCGTTCCTTCTCGACCTTCTTGCGGGTTTCGGGGAACGGATCGAAGTCGTAGCCGTTGCTGACGTAGACGAACGCCTTGCGGCGGTTGTGCACCTGCTCGAGCTGCCCCATCAGGTCGTACGCGGTCGAGAACGCGACGTTCGCGCGATAGCGGACTTCGGGCGGTCCCTCCTGCCCTTCCGGCGTATCGAGAATTTCCTTCGGCGACAGCCCGGCACCGGAAATCTTCTTGTACGCCTCGTCCAGCCGCTTGCGGTCGTACGTCATGTCGATCGCGATCGACGACGGTCCCGTCGAGACGATGCAGAACATGTCGCCTTCGTGGATCAATTCGTTGGCGATCTTCTTGAACAGGTCCTTGATCCGTCCGGTGTTCCGGAAGTCCATGTGCAGGTCGTCGACGAAGATCACGAAGATGCGGCCGGCGGCATCGTTGGTCGGACGCGGCGGCGGCAGGATGATGCCTTCCTGCGGCGGCGGCGGAGGCGGCGCGGCGACGTTGAAGATGCGGCCGCCGTGCGTCAGCACGAACGAGATGATGTTCTGCCGCACGCCGTCTTCGTAAACCTCGAAATCGTCCTTCTTCAGATCGGCAACGAACTGTCCGCGGCTGTTGCGGACGATGACGTCGGTGGTGATCAGGTCGAACGAGCGCCGGATCGGCTGATCGGCGCGCGCCGTGCCCTGCGCCGGCGTCTGCGGCGCGGTCTGCGCATAAAGGGCTGAACCGGCCGCGGCGGCCAGCAGCAGTACGAGCACGAACGGACGTCGCGGGAGATGTGCAGACATATCGTGATTATACAAACGCTTACAAGGGGTCGGCGCGGCGGCGGCGGCGGCGCCGGCCGCGTCCACCGACCGCGGCGCGGAGCGTGGCGAAAACGGATTCGTATTCCTCCAGGCCGCGCGACACTTCTTCGCCCGTCACCCAGGCATCAGGATTAAGACGTTCCGCCTGGGACTTCAGCTGTTCCCGCTGCGGCGGATCCTGAATCCGCTCGGAGATCCGGGCCAGAACCTCGGCGTACCGCGCGCGCAGCCGGGCGAGCCCCTCGGACCCGAGCCGCCGGTGCGCCGCCTCTGGGTAGCCGGCGGGCTCGGCTTCGACCAGGCCCGGCTCTTCGGCCGCAATCATCTCGAGCTCTTCCGTTGCCTCGGCTTCAGCCAATGGCTCGGCCCTCTCCGCCACCTCCGGCAACTCGGCCCTCTCGGACCGCTCGGCCTTCTCGGACCGTTCGGCCTTCTCGGCCTTCTCGCCCTTCAGGATTCGAGTCCAATCGAAGTCGACGTCCGGGTTGTGCTCTTCGATGAGACGAATCGCCTCCTCGTCCAACGCAGCGCGGCCGACGCGAACGCCCGGCGGCGTGCGGAACCAATAAAGGATTCGCGTGCGCGGCTTTCCCCTGCGGCGTCCCGCGTGGACGACAAACGTATTTTCGTACCCGCGTTTGTCGCGGCTGAACCTCAGGTGTGGCAGGACTTACTTCCTCTTTTGGACCCGCGCGGATTTGCCCGCCCCCGCTTTCGGCCGCGCCGATTTGCGCGCCGCCGGCCGTCCTCCGCCCTTGGCCCGTCGTGGCGCCGGTGCCGCCCGCCGGCCGCCACCTGGCCGCTTGCGAGGAGCCTCCGCCTCGCGCTTGCGCGGAGACTGCGCCGAGCGCGCCGCACGACCCTCGGTCGCAGGCGTGCGGTGCACGAGAGTGAAGCGGGTCTGATCGCCGATGGTGTGAAAGCTCCAGATCTCGGCCACGTTCACGTGGTTCTCGGCAGCGAGACGACGGGCGATATCCACCGAACCCGCGGGCACATACAGGTGAAAGGGCGCTTTCGCACGACCCAGATGCGCCCACTGCGCCATCGCCTCGAGGTGATTCACCGATTCAGCCGTCTCGACCTCGACGGTGCCCATCAGCTTCCGACCGCGGTCGGTGGCGGTCAGCACCAGATCGGGAAAAATCTGCACCTGGCCAATGCGGACCGGGACCGTCTGGTCCTCGCCAATGTTCATCGCAACGTCATGACGGCGCTTGAGTTTTGTCTGCAGCAACCGAATGACCCGGTCGTGCTCGAGCTGCTCGCGCACCGGTCGCACCAGGATGGGGCTCACAAGACCTCCAGCAAGGAAGAAAACCCGGAATGAAGCCTGATGAGAACCCTCAATTGTAGTCACGTTTCGAGCCATTTGTATAGAGCGGGCGATCCGGCCCCACCCCGGCCGCTTGACGGAGATCTCATTTGCCTTCAGAATGATGCGGTGATCGCTGGCGTTCAGGGCCGCTCCGTGACCACGTTTCGGAATATTCTCGTAATCGACGACGACAAATCTGTCGCCGAGACGTTCACCCGCATGCTGGAGCTCGAGGGGTTTTCCGTGGCCACGGCCTTGAGTGCCGATGCCGGGCTCGAGCTGGCGGACAAGTCCCGTCCGGACGCCATCATCCTCGACATGCGGATGCCGATCACGAGCGGGTTGCAGTTTCTGCGAGAGATCCGCAAGCGGCCGCATCTGATCTCGGTGCCGGTCGCCATCGTCACGGGCGACTACTTCCTCTCTGAATCCATCCAGCAGGAATTGAAGTCGCTTGGCGCGTCGATCCGGTTCAAGCCGCTCTGGCTCGAAGATCTCGTCGCGCTCGCCCGCACCCTGGTCTCCGCGTGAACGATCGGTTCCTCCGCGCATGCCGGCGCGAGCCGGTTGACGCAACCCCCGTCTGGTTCATGCGGCAGGCAGGCCGCTACATGGCCGAGTACCGCGAGCTGCGGCGGCGCTACTCGCTGCTGCAGATCTGCCGCGAGCCGGAGCTCGCCGTCGCCGTGACGATGCAGCCGGTGAACGCGATCGAGGTGGACGCGGCGATCCTGTTCTCCGATCTGCTGCTGCCCTTCACGCCGATGGGCCTCGACTTCGACTTCGTCAAGGGCGAGGGACCGTCGATTGAGAAGCCGATCCGATCGGAGGCGGATGTCGCCAGGCTCCGCCGCTTCGAGCCGCGTGAAGCGCTCGGTCACGTGCTCGAGACGATTCGGCTGCTCGGTCGCGAGCTCGCGGATCGTGTGCCGCTCATCGGCTTCGGCGGCGCGCCCTTCACGCTCGCGTCGTACGCGATCGAAGGTGGGCCGTCCACCAGCTACGCGCACACGAAGGCGTTCATGTACTCGCACCCCCAGGCGTGGCATCGCCTCTGCGAGTACTTCGCCGACGTGATGGCCGATTACCTGAAGGCGCAGGTCGAGGCCGGCGCGCAGGCGCTCCAGATTTTCGATTCGTGGGCCGGCGCGCTCAACCGCGCGGACTACCGTGAGTTCGTGTTGCCGCACTCGAAGCGATTGACGTACGCGCTGGCGACCGCGGGCGTGCCGATCGTGCACTTCGGCGTCGGCACTACAGCGATCCTGCGCGAGATCGCCGAAGCCGGCGGCGACGTCATTGGTCTGGACTGGCGTCTGCCCCTGGATGAAGCGTGGGCAATCGTCGGTCACGATCGCGGCGTGCAGGGGAACCTCGATCCGACGCTGCTGCTCGGACCGGCCGACCGGCTGTTGATGGCGGCCGACGATGTGCTGCACCGAGCGAACCGGCGGCCGGGGCACATCTTCAATCTCGGTCACGGCGTGCTGCCGATGACGCCGCTCGAGCGGGTACAGGAGTTGGCGCGCCATGTTCATGCGGCGTCTCGTCAAGGACCAAGGGGCCAACTTCCAACTCCCAACTGAAGCCAACTCCCAAAGGCCCTTTGGCCTTTGTCTCTTTGGCCTTTGGCCCTTTGACCTTTGGTCTCTTTGGCCCTTGGTCTCTTTGGCCTTTGGTCTCTTTGGCCTTTGGTCTCTTTGGCCTTTGGTCTCTTTGGCCCTTGGTCTCTTTGGCCCTTGGTCTCTTTGGCCTTTGGCCTTTGGTCTTTGGTAGTTTCTTTGTCTTGGCCTTTGGCCCTTTGGAAGTTGGTCTTTGACGATGATCGTCGTGATAGGCGGCGGCATTGCGGGCCTTGCCGCGGCGTTCGAGCTCGCGGCACGGAGGATCCCCTTTGTCCTGCTCGAGGCGTCGTCGCGCCTCGGCGGCCTCATTCGTACCGAACACGTTGAGGGGTTCACGCTCGAGGCCGGTGCTGACTCGGTGCTCGTGCAGAAGCGTGCAGCGCTCGAGCTGTTCGAGGAGCTGAAGCTGACGCCGCACGTGCAGACGATGCGGCGGCCGCGCACGGCGTTCGTCCTGAAACACGGTCGTCTCCATCCACTGCCGGCGCCGTCGATCCTCGGCATTCCGACGACGCTCGGCGCCATCGCCTCGTACGATCTGCTTCCGCCCGCCGCACGCGTGCGTCTCGCGCTCGAACCGTTCGTGCCGGCACGTGCGGCGAGCGATGAATCAGTCGCGTCGTTCTTCCGGCGCCGTTTCGGCGCGGCGACTGTGGCCTCGATCGCGGAGCCCCTGCTCGGCGGCATTCATGCGGGAGATATCGAGCAGCTCTCGGTGCGCTCGCTGTTCCCTCGGCTTGCGGACGTCGAGCACGCCGGGCGCAGCGTCATCCGCGAGTTCAGGCCCAGGCCGCGGTCCGGTGACGACGAGGGACCGTTCCGATCGCTTCGCGGCGGGATGAGCACGCTGGTCGCCGCCATCGAGGCGCGTCTGCCAGCCGGCAGCGTGCGTCTCAGCACGGCAGCCGAATATATCGAGCGACACGGCACCGGGTGGCGCGTCTCGACATCGTCCGGAGCGATCGATACGCGCGGCGTTCTCGTTGCCGCGCCTGCTCACGCCGCGGCGCGTTTGTTCGCACGCGTCAACCGCGACGTCGCGGAGTTGTGCGCGCAGGTTCGATACGTCTCGACCGTCAGCATCGCGCTTGTGTTTCCTCGCCACGCCATCGGCCATCGCCTCGACGGCAGCGGCTTCGTGGTGGCGCGGCGCTACAACGCGCTGCGCACGACGGCGTGCACATGGGTGTCGTCGAAGTGGGACGCGCGCGCGCCCGATGGATTTGCGCTGCTGCGCGTCTATGGGGGCGGCTCTCACGATCCGGACGCAGTCGATCTGGACGATGACGCGCTCGTCGAGATGGGGACACGCGACCTCGCGCCGGTGATCGACGTCCGCGGTGCGCCGCTGATGTCGCGGGTCTATCGCTGGCGGAACGCCGGCGCGCAGCACAACGTCGGTCAGCTCGACCGCGTCGCCCGGATCGAGCAGCGGCTGGCTGGCGCTCCGGGGCTGTTCGTGGCGGGGAGCGGATTCCGTTCGACTGGCATTCCCGACTGCATCGCCGATGGCCGCGCCGCGGCGCGGGCAGCGGCCGCCTGGCTTCAAGGGTAAGATCGACAGATGGTGAGACCGATCCTCGCGGTGTTGCTCGCGGCCGGCTGTGTCGCGGGCTGCGCCGGCACGCCGACGGAAGCGAATCCCGACATCCCGAAGATCCTCGCGGACATCAAAGCGAAGGACGCGGGCCAGCTCTCGGTCTCCGAGGAGGATGGACGATTTCTGCGCCTGATGGTGGCGACGAGCGGCGCCAAGCGCGCGCTCGAGATCGGCGGCGCAAGCGGCTACAGCGCCATCTGGATCGGCATGGGCTTGCGCGAGACCGGCGGCACGCTGACCACGATCGAATACGACGCCGCCCGCGCGAAGGAGCTCGCCGAAAACGTGCGCCGCGCGGGCCTCGGCGACATCGTCACCGTCGTCGCGGGCGATGCGTTCGCGCAGATCCCGCGCCTCTCCGGCACCTTCGATTTCGTCTTCCTGGATGCGTGGAAGCGCGACTACAAGAAGTTCTTCGACGGCGTGTTCCCGCGGCTGGATCGCGGCGGGCTGTTCATCGCCCACAACGTGATCAACAAGCGCGACGAGCTGGGGGATTTTCTGGAGGCGATCGAGAAACACCCCTCGCTGTGGACGACCACGGTGGCGCCCTCCGGCGAGGGGATGTCGATCTCGCTGAAGAAGTAGCTATTCCTCTGCCGCAGGCGCCGCCGCGGCCGCCTTCTTCGTTGTCCGCTTCTTGCGGACCTTGCCGCGCAGCCCGGCAGGGACGGGCTCGTCGCTCGGTTCGAGGCGCGACATGCTCGTGAGGAATTTCTTCACGCCGTGCTCGTCGAACTGGACCCTGGTGTACGCGTCCTCTACCGCCACAACGGACCCGAGACCATAGGTTGGCTCAACGACCCGGGAACCGACTTCGAACCGCTTCATGTATAACTCCTGACCGCGGCCCAGCGAGCCGCCGCAAACCTCATCCTATCTGACATTTACCGGCGACGTCAACCGCGACCGGCGTGGTACAGTTGCTGCTGCGCCATGCGCCCCGTCCACCTCATCGGCGTGTCGCTCGACCTCGGCGGGAACCGCCGCGGCGTCGACATGGGGCCGTCGGCGTTCCGTATCGCTGGCGTCAGCGAGCGACTGGCGGGACTCGGCGTGCCGGTCGTGGACGCCGGCGACCTCGTGGCGCCCATCCCGGAGATGAAGTCGTTCGGCGATCCTTCCAAGAAGTACGTGCGCGAGATCGCGCGCGTCTGCGACAAGTTGTACAAGACCTCGCTCGCGGCGCTCGAGGGGGGCGGGCTGCCGCTCGTGCTCGGCGGCGATCATTCGGTCGCGGCCGGCTCGGTCGCGGCGACCGCCGATTACGTCCGCCGCGAGGAGAAGCCGCTCGGGCTGCTGTGGGTCGACGCGCACGGCGACATGAACACGCCGACGACCAGCGACAGCGGCAACGTGCACGGCATGCCGCTCGCGGCGCTGCTCGGGCCGGAGCCGGCCGAGCTGTCGCGGATCGGCGGGTTCTCGCCGAAGGTACTGCCCGAGTACACCGTCCTCATCGGGATCCGCAATCTCGACAACCGCGAGAAGGAGCTCGTGCGCGGCTCGCGCGTGCGGGTCTTCACGATGAACGACATCGATCGCAACGGCATCGCCGCGGTTGTCGAGCAGGCCCTCGCGTATGCCGGACGGGGCACGGCCGGCATTCACGTGTCGTTCGACATGGATGTCTGCGATCCGTCGATCGCTCCGGGCGTCGGCACGCCGGTGAAGGGCGGTCTCGATTACCGCGAAGCTCACATGGTGATGGAGATGATCGCGGATTCGGGACTGCTCCGCGCGCTCGATCTCGTCGAAGTCAATCCCATCCTCGACGATCGCAACACGACGGCGGTGCTCGGCGTGGAGCTGGCGCTGTCGGCGTTCGGGCAGAAGATTATTTAGCGCTTCTTGCCGCCCTTGCGCGATCCCGTGCGACTGCCCTTCGTCTCGCCCTTCTGGCGCCGCGTCTTGTTGGTCGTCGCGGCGGCGATGCGCTTGGCGGTCGCGGTGCTGCGCCCCTGCTTCTTGGCTGATGCCTTGATTTTTTCGTACTGCCGCTTGCGCTTTGCGCTCTTCACTCCACGAGGTGGCATGGTCTCTCCTCCGCGCACCTCGGGAGCAAGATCTGTGCTAGACCATATGGAAAGACCGACCTCGGCTTTGCAAGGCGCGGGTTACGCTGCGCGTGCACCGCTCAACGCAGAGCCGCATACAAAGGAGGTCGGTCGCCATGCAGTCTACTCCTCTCATTGCGTTCGATCAGCACGCCG
>JBMDXB010000126.1:0-2047 GCA_048594885.1 Vicinamibacterales bacterium | reverse complement strand
ACTGAGGGTACGCCGGAGCAGCGCTGAGGGCGAGGACAACAAGGGTGATCCGAACCCGGTGCCTTCCGGCCGTGCGCGTTGCGAGACACGCTGTCATACAGGGCGTATGCTCCTCGCGATATGTAAGGAGTCAGGCAGATCGCAGCGAACGTTAGGGGCAGAGACCTTACAGCTGAGCTGTAGCAGCCAAGTTTACGCTGGCTGTCAAGAGGCGGACCAGCGTCGCGAAAGCAGGTGAATCATGCGACGCCGCGAACAGACGAGCCCGAACATCCGCGCGTCCCACGCTGGTCCGGCTGCTCATTCGCGAGCCAGGCCTAGGTGCCCGGCTTCGCCCCCTTCTTCAGGTACTTGTCGTACCAGCTCACGATGCGCTGTTCGAAGTCGATCGACTCGCTGTTGCTGTTCGGCGGCCTGTGGCCGCCGTTGACGTACCGCACCCACTCGACCTCCTTGCCGAGCCTCCGGAGCGCGTAATACATCTCGCGCGACTGGCTGGCGGGGACGTTCGGGTCCTGGTCGCCGGTGATGTTCAGCAGCGGCGTCTTGACGCGGTCGGCGCGCAGGACGGCGGAGTGCTCGAGGTAGCGTTCCGGGTATTCCCACAGCGTGCCGCCGATCCGGTCCTGGCTCTTCTCCGGCGCGTGCGTGTTGCGGACGCCGAGCCGCGGGCTGTCGGTGTAGAAGCTCACCATGTTCACCTTGCCCGAGATGTTGATCGCCGCCTTGAACCGGTCGGTCTGCGTGATGAGCAGCGCCGTGGCGTAGCCGCCGTAGCTCGTGCCGTGCACGCCGAGCCGATCCGGGTCGGCGATCCCCATCTCGATCAGCTTGTTCGCCGCGGAGGTGACCCCCTTGACCCACGCCTCGCCGGGCCGGCCGACGACGAGGTTCACCGAGGGGTGGAACACCGCGTAGCCGTGGTTCGCGAGGAACGCCGCGCGCGCGTTGAACCCGTTGTCGAAGAACGTCTCGTAGATCTCGAAGATCGTCGGGTACGTCCGCCCCTTCTCGTAGCCGACCGGATACCGCAGCACGCCGTACAGCGGCTTGCCGTCGGTGTCGCGATAGGCGACCAGCTCCGATCTCGGCAGCGCCTTCGCCGACAGCCACGGGTTCAGGTCCGAGAGCTTCCTGACCATGGAGAAGCGCGCATCGGCCACGTGCAGCTCCGGCGGACGGGTTCCGTCCGACATGGTGAACACGAGCGTGCTGCCGTCGCGTGACAGGCGCGTGCCGCTGTAGACGCGGTCGTCGCGGACCAGCGGCGTCACGGTTTTGGCCGCCACGTCGACACGGACGACGCCGCGTTCCCACCTGCCGCGCGACGACCAGGAGGCGTAGATCGCGGAGCCGTCCGGCGCCCAGTCGATCGCCGTCAGCCGCGGGTTCTTCTCCTCGTCTTCGTCCATCGGCACGATCAGCTCGCGCGCGGCGTCCGCGACCGAGAGGACGTACCAGCCCTTGCGGCTCGTGACGAGCAGCTTCGCGCCGTCGCGGCTGAACGACACGGGCGTGAACGACTCCTCGCCCGGCTTCGGCGCCTCGCCCGGCGCGGGCGGCGCGGGATCTTTCGCCGGCTCGGCCTCCGGCTTGCCGGTCTTCTGCGGCTTCGGCGTCAGGCTGCGCGGCTTGCCGCCATCCACGTCCTGCACGAACACTTCGCCCCGCTTCGCATACGCGAACCGCCGCCCGTCGTCGGACCATCTCAGCGTGAGTCCCTTGAGGTCCTTCGCGTCCACGACGACCTTCGCTTCGCCCGTCCTCGCGTCCACGCGCTTCAGGACGTTGTCCGTGCCGCGGATGACGTCGTAGTCGGTCTTCTGCGTGACGTCTTCCATCACGGTGAGGAAGGAGCCGTCGCGCGCGAACTGATAGCTGCTCAGGCGAGTCTCGGTGAGGATGGTGCGCGCGGCGCCGGTGGCGGCGTCGATCGCCACGATGGCGCGCGTGTTCGCCCGCCGCCCGAGCTGGTCCCATTCGAGGAAGGGCTCGCTCGACTTGTGGACGACGATCGGCCCTTCGGTGAGCTGCCGGAAGGCGTCGC
>JBMDXB010000125.1:0-6346 GCA_048594885.1 Vicinamibacterales bacterium | reverse complement strand
CTGGGCGCGCCGCTCGGAAAGTGATCCACTCGCCGCTCGGAAACTGATCCACCTAAGGGCCTGCTAGCGGGCTTGCGGGGCTGTCCAGCTCCGCGGTTTGCTGGAAAGGATGCTCAGAGTGGACCAGGTACACGTCATTCGTCATAAGGTCTTGGTCGAAGGCCGCTCCCAGCGGCAGGTCGCCAAGGAATTCGGGATTTCCCGGGTCACCGTTCGCAAGTACGTCGAGGAGTCGGTGCCGGTTCGGAAGGAGACCGGTCCGCGAGGACGACCCGTCTGGGAGAAGGTTGGACCGCGGATTCAGGCCCTGCTGGCCGAATCGAAAGCATGGACAGCCGGGAAACAGCAGCTGACAGCGACGCGGCTCCACGAGTTACTGATCGGTGAGGGCCATCGCGTTGGCGTCACGCTGGTCAAAGACGCCGTCGCCGAGTGGAAACGACAGCGCCGCGAGGTGTTCGTGCCGCTGACGTATCGGCCGGGCGACCTCGCGGAAGTCGATTTCTTCGAGGTGTTCGTTGATGTCGACGGCACCCGGCGCAAGGCGTGGCTCTTTCTGATGCGCCTGATGTACTCCGGTCGCGATTTCGCGTGGATCTACGAGCGCCAGGACCAAATCAGCTTCCTCGACGGGCACGTGCGCGGGTTCGCGCACTTCGACGGCGTGCCCATCCGCCTGGCGTACGACAATCTGAAGCCGGCGGTCGTGCGCATTCTTGTCGGCGGGGAGCGCGCGCTGACGCCGCGGTTTGCCGCGCTGGCCTCGCATTATCTGTTCGAGCCGTGCTTCTGCCGCCCGGGTGAAGGCCACGACAAAGGTGGGGTCGAGGCGCGGGGGAAAGCGCTGCGCCGCCAAGCGCTCGTGCCGATCCCGAGCGGGCCGACCCTCGAGGCGATCAACACGGCGCTGCTCGCCCGCCTGGACGCCCGGCTCGAGTCGGGCCGTGACGTGAGCGGCGAGACGATTGGGACCCGGTTCGCGGCGGAGACATCCCATTTCCGACCCCTGTCCGGCCCGTTTGTCGCCGAGGCGACCACGATCGGCACCGTGTCGCCGCGGGCGCTCGTGCGGCTCGAGGGCGCGTACTACTCGGTCCCGTGTCGGTGGGCGGGGCTCGATCTGATTGCGCGCGTGGGCGCGACCACCGTGACGATTGTGGGGCGCGACGGGACCTGCATCGAGCATCCGCGCCAGCGCTTCGGGCAGCGGTCGATCGATTACCGCCACTATTTGCCGGAGCTCGCGCGCAAGCCGCAGGCGGTGCGCCAGGTCCTCCCGGAGCTGCTGCGGGATCTCGGCGCCCCGTTTGCCGCCGTGTGGGAGCAGTTTCACGCGGCGCACACGCCGCGCGAAGCGGCCCGCCTCTTTGCCAGGGTGCTTGGCCAGCTCGACACGCATGGGTTCGACGTCCTGGTGCCGGCCTTGGAGCGTGCCCTGCAAACCAGCACGCCCGTCCTGCTCGCGCTGACCCCCGGCACCGCAGTGCCGCCGCCGCTCGAGGCGGACGTCGTTCCGGCGGTGTTGCGCGACGTGGAGGTGCCGAGCGGACGCGCCGCGGACTACGACGGCTGGCTGGCGGAGGCCGTATGACGGCCGCCACCGTCACTCGGGATCTGATCATCGCGCAGACCCGCGCGCTCAAGCTGCCGGGCATCGCGCGCGTCTTTGAAAACCTCGCCCGTCAGGCGCGCGAGGCCCACTGGCCGCATGCAGACTACCTGCACGAAGCGTTGACGGCAGAGCAGGCGTCGCGGCACGAGTCGGTGATTCGCCAGCGGCTGCGCGAGGCCCGGTTTCCCGAAATCAAGACCCTCGACAGCTTCGACTTCACCGCGGCCGAGGGCATCAGCGCGACACAGATTCACGGGCTCGCGCGCGGCGAATGGGTCACCGCGCCTGAGAATCTCATTTTCGCGGGGCCGATCGGCACGGGCAAGACGCACCTCGCGATCGCCCTCGGCGTCGAAGCCACCAAGCACAAACGCCGCGTCCTCTTCACCCGTGCGGCTGATCTGGTGCGGCAGTTACTCGAGGCGCGTGACGCGCGCGAGCTCACGCGGCTGCAGCAGCGCCTGCTCCGCGTCGACGCGCTCATCATCGACGAAGTCGGATTCGTCCCGTTCGATCGCGTCGGCGGGGAGCTGCTCTTCAATCTGATCACCGACCGCTACGAGCGGCGGGCCACGGTGGTGACGACCAACTTAGCATTTGCGGAATGGGTGACGGTCTTCGCCGGCGATGAGAAACTCACCACGGCGTTGCTCGATCGCCTGGCACACCACGCGACCGTCATCACGACGAAGGGCAAGAGTTATCGGATGCGAACACGGCGCGGGAGCGGAGCATGAGCACGATCACCCGCAACCTCGACCGCACCAGCGGCTCCAGGACCGACGATCGTCTCAGCACGCAGGGTCTGCTCGCCCCGAATTCTGAGCCAGAGGAGGTGATCACGAAGTGCGCCGCGGCTGTGGAAATGACGCGGCCATGGAAATCACAAAACGATTTCCACCGCCGCTTGGAAATCTCGCACAGAACGCGAGATTTCCACATTCCCACAAGCCGATCCCTATTTCATTTCCGGGAGAAGAACGTAGAATGAACCGCCCTCAGACTGGATCACTTTCCGAGCGGCGTACTGGTCTACTTTCCGAGCGGCGCCTCCAGCATCTGCACCGGAGCTGCTGCACCCACGCATGGCCGACCTCTATCGGGAGAAGGGTGGGAGCCTCTGTTCTGCGCTGGAAACCGAAGAGAGCCGCACGGGCGCCGTGGACGCCATTCGCGCGCTGACCGAAACGACCCTGCTGTGCAGTCGACGGCGACGAGCCGAGGATCACGCTGAATGTCGACCTGGCGGGAATGCTGAGTGCGGCCAGAGACAGCAAGAGGTCGCCAGATACCGGCGACCTCTTGGTCCAAATAGAGCTGGTTGCGGGGGCAGGATTTGAACCTGCGACCTTTGGGTTATGAGCCCAACGAGCTACCGGACTGCTCCACCCCGCGTCGAAAACAATAGATCGTAACACCCCGATACATCAAGGTCAACCAGCACATCGATTCCCCGACGCTCAATCCGTCGGCTCGATCGGGAGATCCGTGAAATCCAGGAGCAATTCCACGCCCGAGGTCTCGTGATCCGAACGCGCCGCGCGCCTCCCGGCGCAGCTGAGCGGCGACTCAGCCGAGCGCGCGCGGATGGGCGCGAAATACCGCCCCGCGATCTCGGGCGCCACGTAGCCCACCTTTTCGCGCTCGGCGACGACGGCGATGGCGAAGGGGAGATACCGGTTCTCCGGTTCCGGCACCAGCGTCGCGACGAACGACGAGGGCAGCCGCCGGAGGCGCTCGCGGTAGCCGAGGCCGCCGACGACGGGGATGCGCCGGAGCAGCGGGTCGGACATATCGGCAATCTTACCCGCCTGCCGACACCGTAGTCCAAGCGGCCACCGCAATCCCGTCTCGGGCAGGCCTCGCGCCCTCGACCCCTTGACTCCGGCGCGCAAGTGTGGTCCCTTGTCGTTCGCACTCCCCTCCTCCAGTCAGGTGAAGCGGGCAGCCCCCCGGGGTGACGAGTGTCCTCGCCCAGGGAGGTTTCTCGAGGTCATCGACGTCCGGACGCCGATCTCGATGCCATCGATACGCCGTGGCCGAGCCTGCTGTGGAGGTATCCATGCCACTGGAACGAATGCTCCCAACGAGGGTGTGCTGCATCGGGGGATTGCTGCTGGCATGCGCGGCGCAGGCGGTTCCCGCCCGCGCCGCTGAAGAGACGGACGGTCGAGATCTGGTCGCAATCGGCATCGTGGAGCACGGCCGTGCAATCGTGCTGGCGACGTCCGGGCTCCCGAACCGGGGGCGGATCTGGCGGTTCCGCTCTCTCGACACGAGCGACCTGCCGCAGCCAATTCAGCACGTTGTCCTGTCCGCAGGCGGCACGAAGCTGTTCGTGCAACCTGGCAGGAGCCGCGGCGTGGTGCTCGATCTGACGCGGCAGCATCGGCACAACACCCCCTTGCAGTACGTCGCCCCGGCGGATCTCGCGCCAGGTGGAGGAACGCGCGCCCATTCGCACCGGCTCGTGCGACAGCGTTTCGTCAGCATTCACGACGGCGAGGCATACATAATCGACGATGTCGGCACGATTCAGACGGAATTCCCCGCCCAGAGCGCCGTCGCCGCCGCGATAAGCGACGACGGCGTCGCGCTATATGTTCGGCCGGATGGCGTGGCGGTGATCTGCGGCGAACGGGCATCGAACCCGCGGGATTGTCGGGACCTTCCGGATCGGCTGAACGTTCAAGGTACCGCAGTGAACGCCAGATCGACCGCGCGAAACAACGGCTTGTCAGTACCCCGGTTCCTCGTGCTCGCCGAGGCCGACGATCGCACGGACTTGATCGACCCAGAGCACCGCGCAGCGCCTTCACGCATGCAACGTACCGAGGCAGCGCTGCAGGCGTGCCTCATGGTGAACGGCATGTCGATGTCCGCCGCCAAGATCGCCTCGTACGCCAACACACTCGTCCGGGAGAGCGCCGACACGTGGGCCGCCGCTGGGCATCCGGTCACGAACTGGCGTTTCTTTCGTGTAGTAGCGGAGGAAGACCTGTACGCGCCGGTCCTGGAGCTTGCCGCGCTCGAGTCGGTGTTTCCTGCTCCATTCGAGGCCTTCGACGGAATGACGAAGGGAGATGGTATCAAGGGAACCCAACCGCGCGTCGTCGAGAGGTTGTACGACAAATACCTTCGTCTGGCTCGCAGTGCGCGCGAGGCTCAGTGCACGATGTACTACCGCACGCATTCAACACACGGGTCATGGCTGATCGAATACTGGCTGTACTACCCCTTCGACGTCGGCGGGTTCGTATCGCATCCTCACGACCCTGAGCACATTTTCGTCGAGGTCGACAAGCTCGGTGGCGCACCGCGGCGTATCATCGGCGCCGGACATGGCTATGTCGCCGGCAACAACATGTACACGGCCGACAGGGCCGGCGCCCGCGCGCTCGGCCTTCCGCTGTTCGCGATCGTCGAGCTCGGCAAGCACGCGAGCGCGCCGGACATCGACCGCGACGGCCTCTTCACGCCAGGGATCGACGAAAACGAATACCGCGAACGCTCGAAGATCTGGGGCGTCCGCGATGTGATAGGCACGATCAACAATCAGATCCTCGCCTTCGACACGGCCATGAGCACCGCAAGGCGCCCGGAGCACTGGCTTGCGCTTGCGTCGGCCAACACGCGGTTTGCGGGTGAGTTGCCGCCCGCTGCCCGAGCGATATGCCGTCTGCAGCCGATGCCGCCGACGAACACCCGCGCGCGACGGCCGTTGTGCCGCGTGTCGGACTGGTTTATCCTGCCCCCCTGCCACGAGCTGACCGCAGATTGCGCGCGCCGGCACGTCACGGAGCATCCCGACTTCATCGACGTACGCACGATCCTGAAGGAGTGGGCGTTTCCACAGTCGTTCGTGCGGGCGACCTACGGCATCGGTCCACGACGCGGGTTGCACAGCATCGGTGTCGGCTACGCGACCGATCTCGATCGAGTGCCGCTGGTCGGCAGGTTCCTGCCGCTGCCCGGTCGGCTGGGCGTTGACGGCTTCTATTGGCGTCAGGATCGTTACACACTGGACACGGATTCCTGCATCGCCGACTGCTCGCACAGCGCCGGTGGCGGCTGGGCGATCCGGTACGAACAGTTCGTTGCGAACCTGTTTGGGATCTTCAGCGCCGTGCGCGTGTATTCACCGCCGCTGAAGGACACCTGGATCGCGTTCGGACCGTTCGTCGAGGTGCCGCTCGGGCGGCGCTCGAATCTGACGGTCGAGGGGGGTCTCGCGTTCCGGCCGTCTGACTCACCGAGATTCGAACTGCGGGTCAGCGGAGGCGTGTGGAAGCCGAAGACCAATCACGTCGGCATGCGGGCGGGGCCGGACTACAAGCACTGACGCTCGCGTCGCCGCCACGCCCACCAATGCTCAAATCCGCGGCAGCGTGACTTCCAGCTGCTTGAGGTACTTCCCCTTCTTGTCGCCGTACGAGACCTCGCAGACCTCGTCGCTCTGGAAGAAGAGCACCTGCGCGATCCCCTCGTTGGCGTACACCTTGGCCGGCAGCGGCGTCGTGTTGGAGATCTCGAGCGTCGCGGTCCCCTCCCACTCCGGCTCGAACGGCGTGACGTTGACGATGATCCCGCAGCGGGCGTAGGTGGACTTCCCGAGGCACACGGTCAGGACGTCGCGCGGGATCCGGAAGTACTCGATCGTCCGCGCGAGGGCGATCGAGTTGGGCGGGACGTTGCACGTGTCGGCCTTGATGTCGACGAACGACCGCGGATCGA
>JBMDXB010000124.1:0-69834 GCA_048594885.1 Vicinamibacterales bacterium | reverse complement strand
TGCTCGCGGACCCTTGGAGCTGCGGGTTTTTCACCCCCCGTGTGGCGGCGCCGACCCGCCGCATGAAGTTCTCTTCCTCGCGGTCGTAGACGCTCACCTGCCATTTCGTGTGCGCGCCGGCACGTCCAGCCAAACCGAGGTCGAACTGCCGCGCACGCTCGTGCGTGTTGGACGGTGTTCCCAGCATGCCGATCACGTGCTCGAACTCGGGGAACTGCCGGTACAGCCCGGCACCGCCGCGAACGCCGAACCCGGACGAAAGGTCCCACTGACCGACGATCCACGGCGACGCGAACGTCTCGTCGGTCAGCGTCCAGTGATCGATGCGCGATCCCGGCGCGATGCTGATCGACGGCGCGGGCGACCATCGCAGTTGCACGAAGCCGCCGCTCCGCACCGCGGACCCCGAGTAATCGTTGATCACGCGAAACGGACTGCTGCGATGCCGCAGCTTCGACTCCTGCACGCGCTCCACCTGCGCGCCGCTCTCGAGCTCGAGCTGTGTCGTCACCTGCAGCGTCGCGTCCGCGCGGCCGGCCAACTGCGTGGTGTCTCCCTCGTCGAGGTCGCGCGTGTTCGACTGGGTGTTGCGGAAGTCGTTATAGGCGCCGAGCGCGTGCAGCCGCAACAGCCCATGCTGGCCCGAGAGCTGCCATCCCATCACCGACACCACCGACCGGTTCCGCCCTGTGAACACATCCGACGCATCGTCCTCGTCCTCGTCGCGCAGCTTCGAGTTGCCGGCGAGCACGATGAGCTCCGCTTTCTGCGCGGGAGTGACGTCGTAGACCACCTTCGTCTGCACGTCGGCGAACGCGAACGTCAGGCCTTCGCGCGCGAGCCGGCGGACGATGAGATCGAGATAGCTCTTGCGCGCCGACACGAGCCATGAGCCGCGTCTGGCGGCCCCGAGCGGACCTTCGAGCACGGCCGATGCATTGGTGCCGCTGACCGCGGCGCGCAATTGCTGCCGCTGCCGCGACCCCTCGCGCAGCCGGAACTGGACCTCGGCGCCCGTGCGGTTGCCGTACCGCTGCGGATAGCCCCCGTTCAGCAGCGTCACGTCCTCGAGGATGTCGCTGTTGATCATCGCGACCGAGCCGGAGTTCGCGCGGTCCTCGATCGCGCGGACGGTGTGGAGAAGAAACGGCGTCGAGAACCCTTCGACCGTGAAGTTCATACGGCTGAAGTCGCTGCCGCGCACGCTGAACTCGCTGCGCAGGTCGTCGCCGGTCGCGACGCCCGGCAGCACCTGGACGGCGCGCAACGGATCGTCGGCGAGAACGCCGCGAAGGTTCTGGATGTCAGCGCTGCCGAGCACCTGCTGCGACACGACACCCGCCTCCGACGTGCGGAAGACGTCGGAGGCGACGGTGACGGTCTCGGTATAGGTGCCGGTCCCCTCGGTGAGCGGGATGGTCAGCGTCAGCATGCGCCCCAAGGGCACGTCGATCTCGCGCTGCACCAGGATGTAGCCGACGACGGACACGTAGAGGCGCTGCGGACCGGGGAACAGGCCGGAGAGCGAGAACCGGCCGTCGCTGTCGGTCAGCGTCTCCGCGCGCCCCGACTCCGCCCCCTTTTCCGCGATGACGGAGACTTTCGTCAGCCCCGCGCCCGTGCGCGCGTCGACGACGCGCCCTTCGACGCCCTGGGTCGGCTGCGGAAAAACCGTGACACTCACCGTTTCCGTCCGGGTCTCACCGGAAACGGTGAGTGTCACGGTTTTTCCAAAGGCGTCGCCGGCACACGCGAGCCCGATCAGGGCTGCGCACACGACGCGAGTCGGATTTGGCATGAAGCGCCTAGTGTGTACCCCGTCCCGTATCGGAGCAAGGCCTTGCAAATTCGTAAGATCGGTGACGAATTCGTGTGCGGATCTGGCGAGCTCCCGGCACAAATGCACGAAATTTCGAAGGAACCGTTCCGGTACACCGCTTGCTGAGTAGCGAGGCGCAGGCGGCCTGAATATTTACGGCAGGGAGCCGTGAGTTGCTGGGGAGCCGGGTCGCCCGCAAAACACCAGGGCATCGTCAACGAAAAGACGATGCCCTTTTTTTTGGCGCTCGGGGCCGCCGCTTCGCGGCGGTTCCCTCCGGCCCCTCGCTTAGGCTCGCTTCATTCCGCTCGCGCTTCGGCGCTCGCTCCGTTCCGCTCGCTGCGTCAGGCGCTTCGCCGTTTTCGTTCTCTTACTGCCTACTGCCTACTGCCTACTGCCTACTGCCTACCAGCTTCAAACGGCAGCGCCTTCCGGGTACTGCAGCGCGAGGCGTAACTCCTTCGCCAGCGAATCGACCGTCGTTCCGGTGCGCTTCCAGGCGCCTTCGGTCTCGAAGCGCAGGTCGCCGATGCGGCGGCCCCACGGCGAGATGACGCGGCCGATCGCTCGAAAATCGGTTCGATCGGCATGCTCCTGATCCAGGCGGCGGACGACGTCGGGAGCGACGCGGACGAAGGCGCGGAGAGCGGTCGCGCTCTTGATGCTGTATTTCCTCCCGCCCCACGCGGCGCCGAACACCTGCGCGACCTGTTTCAAGTAGTTGACGAAGAACCGCTTCGACTCCTCGCGGAACTCATCGCCCTTGCGGCCCGCGCCAAACGCCTCCGTCGCGAACAGCTTCTTCAGCTCTTGCGCGAGCGGCGCCTGGGCCACTCGCCCTTTACCGACGCCAAGCAGCTTTATGTCGCCGTAGAGCGGCGAATCCTCGCGGTCGTTCAGTGCGCGGACCACGTCGTGGGCGGCCGCCAGGCTGTCGTCGCGATAGAGCTGACGGCCTGACAGCGACACCAGGTGCGATGCATTGAGCCGCGTGTGCTTGGCGTTGATCGTGACGAACATCTGGACCACATGGTCCTCGGGCAGGCGATCGAAGATGACCGCGGGCACCGTGAACGGCTCGTCGCCGAACTTGTCGATGTCTGCGTGCAGCGCGAGCAGCCGGTGCTGCCCGTCGATCGCCCGCAGGATGCCTTCACGCTCGGGCACCTTCAGCGTGCCGACCGACGAGCCCTCGCTCGCCGGCTCGAACCGGAGCGTCTCGTCGCACGAGATGATGACGGCGCCGGGAATCGACGGCAGGTCCCGCGCCTGACGGCACTGCTCGTAGTACTGGACCAGCTCGTCGATCTTCTTGCGGATGATCTGCCGCTGATACGCTTTCTCGCTGGCGGCGATGCGGCGCTCGAGCAGGTCCCAGTTCACCTTGCTGGTGGGCGCCGGCGCCCTTTTGCGCCCGCCCCGGACGGGCTGGGCCTGCTCGCCATAGCTCAAAACCTCGAAACGGACGAGCTTGTCGATGTCATTGGCCGTGAGCGACGCCTGATAGAACTGGACGCCGAACTGCTGCATGCGAATCGCGGCGACGCTGATCATGAGCGGCTGTATCCTTCGTGAGAGCCTATATACGCCGGCCGATTCTACATTGTGACGGCCTTCATGGGCGAGTTGGGCGTTTGGCATAAAGCCGCCAGCGCCCAACAACGCGGTCCTTGGCCAGCGACAGGCCCAGCATCAGCAGCGTGAACGCGCAAAAACTGGCAAACGCCTGCGGGTAGGTCAGCGCCCGGTGGAGGGGTCCCGACAGGACCCCGTAGACCATCTCGACGTGAATCCAGTAGATGAAGAGGGACGTCCGGCCGAGCTGCTGGACGGGACCCCAGTCTGGCCCCGTCAGCCGCTCCCAGCCGTACGCGGCCGCGACGAGCAGCAGCACGACGCCGACCCGCATCGCGAAGTACGTCGGCGAGCTGGTCCAGAAGTCGGAGTTGCGATAGATCGACGGCAACAACGACCCGGCATAGCCGCCGGCGATGAGGGCCACGCCCGCGACCGCGAATCCCAGGTTGATCCGCAGCTCGCGCTCGCGCGTGGTCGTCGCGTCGATCAGCAGCCCGACGATCGCGCCGGCAAAGACGAACCCCGCCCATGGAAACAGCACGAAGTTGACGAGAACGGGAATCGGCCGCAAGTAGCCTTCGATCGGATCCGGCAACGCCGCAAGCGGCGTGAAGCCGCGTACCGGCGGCGTGAGCAGCGTGATGGCGATCGCAACCACGCCGAACGCGACATAGCGGGACCGCGGCGTCTTCGCGAAGCCCCACACGGCAGCCGCCGCCATGATCGACAGCCCCATGATGTTGAGCATGTCGACACGCAGCAGCATCCACGCTGGGCCGCCGGAGATGAGCCACGACTGGAGCCGGAACAGGAACGCGAGCGCGAAGATCTGCATCCCGCGATGCACCACCGCGCGCATCGCGCGCCGCATGTCGCCGCTCGCCCGCGCCTTCGATCCCGCCGACAGCGCCACCGCCGTGCCGGCGAGAAACAGGAACATCGTCGATCCGAAGCCGCCGATCTTGATCGTCCAGATGAACGCGGCGCCCTGCCGGCTCACGTCGTTCGTCCAGCTGTCCGTGAGATGGACGACGATCATGATCAGGACGGCGATGCCGCGCGCCCAGTCGAGGTATCCGCGGCGCGTCCGCACGCGGGGCGCTTCGGGCATTCAGGCGGAGGTGGACTCGAACGTCACGGTGAGGGCGATGTCGGGCCGGAGCGAGTGCCAGACGGAGCAGTACTTGTCGCGCGAGAGATCGATCGCGCGCTGTACTGCCGAATCCGGCACGACACCGCTGATGGTGTAGTGCAGGGTGATCTCGACGAACCGTCGCGGCTCCTGTTCAGCGCGCCGGCCGGTGAGGCGCGCGTGCAGCCCCTGCAGATCGTGACGGCCTTTCCGCAGGATGTGGACGAGATCGACAGCCATGCAGCCGGCGAGACCGGCCGCGAGCGCCTGCATCGGCGAGACACCGGCGGCGCCGTCGCTGTCGATCGTCAACTCGATTGTGCCGGACCTCGCACTGAAGACCAGGTCACGCTCCCAGGTGAGGTCGATCGCAATCGGAGGTTTACTCATGTTCAATCGCGCTGCTCACTCGCGCTGCTCACTGGCATCTCGCTCATTCCGTTCGCATCGCTTCCATCGGGCTGACGGCCGCCGCCCTGCGCGCCGGCAGGTAGGCGGCAAGCAAACCGACCGCCAACAGCGCCGCGGACATTGCCGCGAACGTCGGGATGTCGAGCGGCTTCGTTTCGTACAGCTGGCCGCGCAGAAGCCGCGTGAGCGCAGCGGCGCCGCCGATGCCAATCACCAGCCCGATCGACGTGATGGCGGCCGCGTTGACGAGAATGGCGCGCTTGACGCGCGTGGGCGGCGCGCCGAGCGCGATGCGGACGCCGATCTCGCGCGTCCGCAGGCTCACGGCATACGACAGCACGCCGTAAAGGCCGATCGCGCCGAGCAGCAGCGCGATCGCCGCGGCGATGCCGAGCGTCAGCATCGTGAACGTGAACTGCACCACCGACTCCTGGACGATGTCCCCCATCGTCCGCATCGAGGCGACGGGGAGGTCGGGATTGAGTCCCCACACGGCCTGCCGCATCGCGTCCGCCTGACGGTGCGCGTTGGAGCCGCGGACGACGTAGCGGAGCGTCCGCGCGGCGCGATCGTCGGTCGGGGTCTGCGGCAAGTAGAACAACGGCCGCGGCGGCACCCGCAGCCCCTCATAGCGGACGTCCGCCACGATCCCCTTTACCGTGTACCACGGCCGCGTCTGCGACTCGCCGACGCCGCGCACGCGTTTGCCGATCGGATCCTGACCGGGCCAGTACTGCGCGGCCGCGGCCTGATTGACGATCACGGTGCGCACCCCTTCACGATAATCGCTCGTGTCGAAGTCGCTGCCACGCATCAGCCGTATGCGCAACGCCGGGAAGAACCCGGGTGTGACCGTCGCATAGTGAACCATCGGCGGTAGCCGGCCCGGCTCAGTGGGTCTGCCATCGAACTCCCACGCGGTGCCGGACGTGCGCCCGCTGATCGGCAGATTGCTGGCGGCGCCGGCAGCCTCGACGCCGGGCAACTGCGCCAGGCGATCGACGAGCTGCTGCGTGAAGCGAACGACGTCCGCTGATTTCGGAGCCGCTGCCGCGGGGAGCGTGATGCTGAACGTCATGACGCCGTCCGCATCGAACCCGGGATCGGCGCTCATCAGCCGCGCGAAGCTGCGCGCGAGCAGTCCGGACCCGACGAGGAGAATCAGCGCCATCGCCGTCTGCGCGATCACGAGCAGGCTCCGGCCGCGCTGCCTCGACGGGTGATCGGTTGCGCTCCTGCCGCCGTGACGCAGCGACGCCAGCAGCGCGGGCCTCGAGTAGCGGATCGCGGGAACCAGGCCGAAGATCAACGCCGAGATCACCGCCGCGCCTGCGGCAAACAACAGCACGAAGCCGTCGACGCGCACACGATCGAGCCGTGGAATGTCTTCCGGCGCCATCTGGATCAACAGCGGCAGCGCGATGGCCGTGACGACCACGCCCATCACGGTCCCGACAATTGACAGGACGAACGACTCGGCGAGCAGCTTGCGCAGCAGACGCGAGCGGCTGCTGCCGAGCGCAAGACGGACCGCGATCTCGCGTTGACGCGCCTCGGCGCGCACCAGGCACAGGTTCGCGACGTTGCCGCAGGCGACGAGCAGGACCATGCCGACCGTGCCGAGCAGGATCCACAGCGGCTCGCGCACGCCGCCGATGATGTCCTCCTTCATCGAGTGCACGAGCGGCCGGTAGCCGCCGTCCTTCAGGAACGCGCGATAGTTCGGGCTGCGGATGTACTCCGCCATCGCCCGCCGCACCAGTGGCTCCAGATGCGTTGCCGCCTGATCGGGCCTGACGCCTTCCTTCAGACGAGCGATGGCGTTCCATCCAAAGCTGCCGGCCGGCGGATTGGCGTCGTTGAATCTCGCAGGCATGAACACGTCAGGAGAGCCCGGACGGTCGAGCCATGCGGGAGCGATGCCGACGACCGGCAACGCGTCGCCTTGCACCCGTACCGTGCGACCAACGATCGTTCGATCGCCGCCGTATCGTTTCGTCCACAGCCGATGACTGAGGACGACCACGGCGCTCGCTCCCTCTTTGTCTTCCTCTTTCGTGTAGGCTCGCCCGATCGAGAGGCCGGCGCCCAGCGTGTCGAAGTAGCTGTGCGTCGTAACCGCCGCCTCCACGACTTCCGGTGCGCCGCCTTCGGTGAGGTTGACCCGCGTGGCGTCAATCAGCGCCATGTCGTCGAATACCTGTTGATGCTTCTGGTAGAACAGGAACAGGTCCGGCGAGAGCGGAAATTGGTTGTACCCGAGGCCCGGCGCCGAGCTCCAGACGTTCACCAGGCGATCGGCGTGCGGGTACGGCAGCGGCGACAACAGGACGCCGTTGACGACGCTGAAGATGGCGGTCACGGCGCCGATGCCGAGCGCGAGGGTGAGCGAGGCAACGACGAGGAATCGCGGCTGTTTGATCAGGCCGCGTATGGCGTCACGCACGTCGTCCAGCAGCATCGTCGTACTCCGTTCACGGGGATGCTATAGGATTGCCGGCGCGATTGCGACCGCGCCTCGGGGCAGCGCGACATTAGACGTCGGCCGCACCCGGTTCGTTGCGCCAGACCAACGCGGCGCGTATGTCGTCCGTCTAATGCTGATATGCGCGACGACCTCAGGGCCGCCTTCCGCTCGCTTCGCAGCTCGCCCACCTTCACCACCGTCGCCCTGACGGTGTTGACGCTCGCCATCGGCGCCGGAACGGCCATCTTCTCCGTCGTCGACGCGGTCGTCCTCCGCGGGTTGCCGTTCGACGAGCACGATCGGCTGGCCGCGGTGCTCGAGCACGACACGAAGCGCGCGACGACGTTCGGCAGCGGCTCGACGACGACGCAGATGTTCAGCGACTGGCGGACGCAGCAGCAGTCGTTCGAGGCGATCACCGCCGTCGGCACCACGCGTTTCGAGTACAAGAACGACGCCGGCGAGCCCGCCGAAGCGCGCGGGCTGCGCGTCACGTGGGAGTTCTTCCCGGTCCTCCGCGTGACGCCGCTCGTCGGCCGCGCGTTCACCAGCAAGGATGAAGTCTCCGGCCAGCACCGGGTCGTCATCCTCAGCCACGGATACTGGCAGCGACGGTTCGCCGGATCCCCCGATGCGGTCGGCAAGATGATCGAGCTGAACGATCAGAAGTGGGAGATCGTCGGCGTCATGCCGGCGTGGTTCGAGTATCCGGTGGCGAGCGATCGGCCAACGGATGTGTATTGCCCGATTCCGTTCCGGCCCGAGGACAAGGTGCGCGGCGGCAGCCGCAACTACAACTTCACGGCCATCGCGCGGCTGAAGAACGGGGTCACGCCGCAGCAGGCGAGCGACGACATGAACCGGCTGATGGCCGCTCTCGACCAACAGCATCCGAAGTGGAGTCCGGGCCGCCGCGCACGCGTCATCTCGCTGCACGAGCACCTTGTCGGCCGCGTCCGCGGCTGGATGCTGTTGCTGCTGGCGGCCGTGACGCTCGTCCTGCTGATCGCGTGCGCGAACGTCGCGAACCTGATGCTCGCGCGCGCAACGGTGCGCGGCCGCGAGATCGCCATCCGGTCTGCCCTCGGCGCGGGCCGTTGGAGGCTCGTGCGGGGACTGCTCGTCGAGGGCCTTGTCCTCTCGCTCATCGCCGGAGCGCTCGGTCTCGCGCTCGCGTACGTCGGCGTGCACGCGATCAAGGCGTGGATGCCGGCCAACGTCCCGCGTGTCGCCGCCATCGCCATCGATCTGCGCGTCCTCGCCGCCGCCAGCGCGGCGGCGATCGTGACGGGCCTTCTGTTCGGCGCCGTGCCCGCGCTCCATTCCTCGCGTCCCGATCTCACACGTGCGTTGAAGGACAGCGGACGATCGACAACGGCCGGGCGCAGCAGCCAGACGGTCCGCAGCATACTCGTGGTCGCCGAGGTGGCGCTCGCAGTGCTGCTGCTGGTCGGCGCGGGGCTGTTCATCGGCAGCTTCGCCAGGCTGATGCGGATCGACCCCGGGTTCGATTACCGCAACGTGCTCGTCATCGACGGCATCGGCCTCCGCATGGATCCGAAACTCACCGGTTCGGCGGCCTGGGAAGACGTGGGCAGACGGAATGCTCCGTACGTCGAACAGGTTCTCGCGGCGGTTCGCGCCGTTCCCGGCGTCCGGGCGGCCGCGGCCGTTCAAGGCGGCTTGCCCCTGACCGGCAGCTGGAGCAGGACGAGCGTGACGCTGCCAGGGCGAGGCGAGCTCAAAGGGGATGACGATTCGATCGACCGCCGATCGGTCACGCCGGGGTATCTGGAGTTGATGCGCATTCCGCTTCGGCGAGGGCGGCTGGTCACAGCCGAGGACCGTGCAGGATCACAGCGCGTCGCCGTCATCAACGAGGCGGCCGCGCGAAAGTACTGGCCCGGCAGCGACCCGCTCGGCCGACGAATGACGATGAACGAGAACGAAGTCGTCGTCGTTGGGATCGTCGGGGATATCCGTCACCTTGGCCCCGAAACTCCACCACGGCAGGAATGCTACGTGCCGGCAGCTCAGGACAACTGGTGGGGCACCACCGTGGTCGCACGCACGGACACAGAGCCGCTCGCGATTCTGCCCGCTGTAAAGGCCGCGATCTGGTCCGTGAACAGAGAGCAGAGTCTCAGAACGGAGTTACCGACGCTCGAAGCGCACATGGATCGCCTCATCGCGCAGCGGCGCTTCAACATGGCGGTGCTCGCGCTGTTCGGTGCGCTCGGGCTCGTCATCGCCGCGGCCGGCATCTACGGCGTCATGGCGTACGTGGTCGCACAGCGGACGAGTGAGATCGGCGTCCGCATGGCGCTCGGCGCAACGAGACGGCACGTCGTGTCGATGGTCCTGACGCGCGCCGGCCTGCTCATGGTGATCGGGCTCGCGATCGGCGGCGCCGCGGCGTGGCTGTCGGGCAAGGGCGTGAAGACGTTCCTGTTCGAAGTCGAGCCGAACGACCCCTGGATCTTCATCGCGGCGCTCCTCGCGCTCGCAGTCGCCGGTCTTGTGGCCAGCGTTGTTCCCGCGCGGCGCGCGGCCAGTGTCGATCCGCTGGTGGCGTTGCGGTCCGAGTAGTCCGAGAGTCCGAGAGTCCGAGAGTCCGAGGAGTCCGAGAGTCCGAGGAGTCCGAGTCCGAGGAGTCCGAGAGTCCAACCCCGAGCGGTTGTGGTCTCCCGACCACGGCACTGCCGGGAAACCGGCAACGAACTGCGATCCCGCCCAAAGTGGACCGCGCATTCCTCGGCGGAGTACGGCATACTGCGCGCGTCACGGTCGAGGGCTTCCACGCCCTCGTGTCACACGAGGGGCCTCCCCGGCCCTTTACGCTACGGAGGTGGAAGGTGAGACTCACGATGACTCGGTGGCGAGTCATGGCGGCGCTGTGCGCGCTGCTGCTGATCGGTACGTCGGACGTGTGGGCGCAGGCCGGCACGGCCGGGCTCGCGGGAACCGTCAAGGACACGCAGGGCGCCATTATTCCTGGCGCGACGGTGTCGGCTACGAACACTGCGACGGGCGCGGTCCGTACGGTGACGACCAACACGGATGGCGCGTACAACCTGCCCGGCCTGCCGCCGGGAACCTACACCGTCAAGATCGAGCTCGGAGGCTTCAAGACGCTGCAGCACGAAAACGTGCCGCTGCGCGTCGACACGACGACGCAGATCGATGCGGTGCTCGCCATCGGCCAGATGACGGAGACGGTCACGGTCGCCGGCGAAACGCCGATCATCAACACGACCGACGCGTCGGTCGGCAACGCGCTCGACGAGCGGACGATTCAGTCGCTGCCGGTCGAAGGACGCAACGTCGTCCACCTGCTGAGCCTGCAGCCGGGCGCGGTTTTCATCCCGACGCAAAACGCGAACACCGTGGACCCGCGCTACGGCGCGATCTCCGGCGCCCGCGCCGACCAGCAGAACGTCACGCTCGACGGCGTCGACGTCAACGATCCGCAGCTGCAGTCGGCCTACACGTCCGCCGTCCGCATGACGCAGGATGCGCTCCAGGAATTCAAGGTCTCGACCACGAATTACGGCGCCGAGGCGGGACGCTCCAGCGGCGCGCAGGTCTCGCTGGTTACGAGGAGCGGGACGAACCAGTTCAACGGCTCCGGCTACTGGTTCGGCCGTCGCACGAAGACGTCGGCCAACGAGTACTTCACGAAACTGGCGCAGGTGCTCGCCGGCGAACCGAGCGTGCCGCCGAAGCTCGATAAGGACATCGGCGGCGGCGCCTTTGGTGGTCCGGTGCGCCGCAACAAGATGTTCTTCTTCGGGAACTACGAGAAGTTCCGCGAGAACAGCCAGACGCCGGTCTCGCGCGCGGTGCCCTCCGACACGTTCCGCGATGGCATCCTGCAGTATCGCTGCGCCGTCGCGTCGCAGTGCCCCGGCGGCACGGTGCGCGGCTTGAGCAACACGCACACGATCGCACCGGGCTGGTTCGGGCTGACGCCGGCGCAGATCGCGGACATCGATCCGCTCCGTATCGGTCCGAGCCTCGCGGCGTCGCAGTACTTCAAGCAGTACCCGTCGCCGAACGAGCCCGGCACCGACGGCAAGAACATCATGGAGTACCGGTTCTCGGCGCCGATCCAGAACGACTTCAACACGTTCATCGGACGTCTCGACTACCGCATGTCGGACAACACCAGCCTGTTCTTCCGCCTCAACAGCCAGGACGACACGACCAACGCGCCGCCGCAGTTCCCCGGCCAGCCGCCGCGCAGCCAGGGCGTGACGAAGAACCTCGGCTTCGCCGTCGGCTACGACACCGCGTTCAGCTCGAACCTGGTGAACAGCTTCCGCTACGGCATGACGCAGATCGACACGAGGTCGGTCGGCCGGCTGAACGCGAACGTCGTCAACTTCCGGTTCATCGATTCATTCGAGCCAACCACATCCTCGAGCGCGCGAGAGACGCCGACGCACAACGTGGTCAACGACCTGTCGTGGCTGAAAGGGACCCACACGTTCAAGGTCGGAACGAACCTGCGGTTCACGCGCATCCCGCAGACGCGCGACAGTGGATCGTGGCTGAGCACGACGATCAATCCGTCGTGGGTCGACGGCATCGGCCGCACCTACATGCCCGGCGGAGCGAACTGTCCGACACCGGGCTGCACAACCGTGCCGGCCGTCGCCAGCACCTTCGAGGCCGGTTACGCCGACGCGTGGCTGAACATCATCGCGGTCCTCTCGCAGGCCAACCTGCGCGCCAACTACGACAAGCAGGGAAACATCCTGCCGATCGGCGAGCCGATCTCGCGTGACTACGCATCGAACGAGTATGAGTGGTACCTCCAGGACACGTGGCGTATCCGGCCCAACCTGACGATCACGGGCGGCCTGCGGTACAGCCTGTACTCGCCGCCATATGAGGTCAACGGGCTGCAGGTCGCGCCGACGATCAGCATGGGCCAGTGGTTCAACGACCGCGCCGCCGGCATGCTGAAGGGCATCCCCGCGAATCAGTTCCCGAGTACGACGTTCGATCTCGCCGGCCCGAAGAACGGGAAGAGGGGGTTCTACGAGACCGACAAGAACAACTGGGCGCCGCGCCTGTCGTTCGCATGGTCTCCGCATGCGCAGTCCGGCCTCCTCGGCTGGCTCACCGGCGGCGACCGCATGGTCGTGCGCGGCGGCTACTCGAAGGTGTACGACCGCGTCGGCCAGGGCCTCGCGCTGAACTTCGATCAAGGGTTTGCCTTCGGCATGTCGACGTCGATCAGCAGTCCGTTCGGCGGGCCGTACGAAACGAACCCGGCCGTCCGCTTCCAGGGCATCAACGTCATGCCGCCGACGATGCCGGCGGCGCCGCAAGGCGGGTTCCCGCAGACCCCGCCGCTCCAGGCCGGCATCATCACGCAGTCGATCGACGACACGCTCGTCACGCCCTCGGCGCACATGGCCAACTTCATCGTCGGCCGCGAACTGCCGGGCAACTTCGCGATCGAGGCCGGCTACATCGGACGCTTCGGCCGCGACCTACTGAACCGCCGCGACGCGGCCATGCCGCTGAACCTCGTGGACACGAAGTCCGGCATGGATTACTTCACCGCGGCGCAGCAGTTGATTCGCTCGATGCAGGCGCTCGGCATCCCGGCGGGAGCGCCCGTTGACGCCTACCGCGCGGTCCCGAACATGCCGTACTGGGAGAACCTGTTTCCTGAGGCGGTGAACGCGCACCCGGGCGTGCTGTCGGCAACGCAGGCGATTGGACGCCGGTTCAACCGCGACGCGCCCGACTACATCACCACGCTCTGGCGCGCCGACCAGTTCTGCGTGCCGGGCTGCAGCATCTACGGTCCGTTCTCCTACTTCGCCGAGCAGTACGACTCGCTGGCGATGATCAGCTCCATCGGCTACTCGAACTACCACTCGATGGTGCTGACGCTCCGCAAGCGGTACAGCAAGGGGCTGCAGTTCGACCTGAACTACACGCTGTCGGAGTCGAAGGACACCGGCTCGCAGGTCGAGCGCGGCAGCGCGTTCGGCAACTTCGGCAACGGCGGCTACACCGGCTTCCTGCTGAACTCGTTCGACGTCGACGCGCACTACGGCACGTCGGACTTCGACGTCCGCCACCAGGTGAACTTCAACGGCATCTGGGACCTGCCGTTCGGCAGGGGGCGCAAGTGGGGCGGACAGGCCGGTGGACTGCTCAACTCGATCATCGGCGACTGGTCGATCGCCGGGTTGACGCGCTGGACGAGCGGCTTCCCGTTCAACGTCCAGAACTGCCGTTCCTGCTGGCCGACGAACTGGAACCTGCAGGGCAACGCGAGCCTCGTCGACCCGGACAGGCTGCCGGAGACGGAGCTGACGAAGAACGCAGTGGACAATCGTCCGAGCCCGTTCGCGAACCCAACCGAAGCGTTGACGTACTTCCGGCGCTCGCTGCCCGGTGAGGTCGGTATCCGCAACGTGCTGCGCGGCGACGGCTATTTCACCATCGATACGAGCGTGACGAAGTCGTTCGGCCTCGGCTTCTCGGATCACCGGCTGCGCTTCCGGTGGGATGTGTTCAATCTGACGAACGCGGCGAAGTTCGACGTCGGCAACGTGACGATGGTGCCGGATCGCAGCGGCTTCGGCCGCTACAACGGCACGCTCGCGGCGTGCGACGGGCAGGCCGGCCGCTGCATGCAGTTCGCGTTGCGGTACGAGTTCTAAACGCAGGTCCCTGGTCCCTGGTCCCTGGTCGCGGGTCCCTGGTCACGGGTCCCGGGACTAGGGACTAGGGACTAGGGACTCGCGACGCCGGGACCAGGGACGAGGGACCAGGGACCAGCGTTTTCTCGGGCCTCGCGGAGCCAGTCGACGGTCTGTCGAGCACGGCCATACCCAGCACCTACGCAGAGAGGCATGCCGCATGCACCGGGAACGCCCCGAAAGAGTGCGTTTCAAGGGAGGTATCGACTGATGAGGCATGTCAACGCTCTCGCCGCGGTCGCGTGCGCGACGCTGCTGTTCGCGGCTGCGGCCGACGCGCAGACGCCGACGCTGCGCCGCACTACACACCTGACGTTCAGCACACCCGTCGAGTTGCCGGGCGTCACACTTCCGGCAGGTACCTACACATTCGAGCTCGCCGAGTCCACGTCGGATCGTCACATCGTGCGCGTACTCGATCGTGACGGCCAGAAGCTCCACACGACGATCCTCGCGATCCCGGTCCGGCGGGTGAACACGACCGAAGAGACGGTCGTGACGTTCCACGAGCTGCCGGCGGAGGCCACGCCCGCGGCACGGTTCTGGTACTACCCCAACGACATCATGGGACAGGAGCTCGCCTACCCGAAGGAACAGGCGCTGCGCCTTGCCGCCGCGTCGCGCCAGCCGGTGCTCGCGATGGAAGGGGAAGCGGCATCGGCCGAGATCACCCGCGTCGAGCCGGACGTCGCGGCGGTCGACACGCAGGCCACAGTCGCGCGCGAGCGCGAGCAGGTGGTGATCGACACGCGCGCGCAGGCGGACACGCGAGTCGACACCGACATGCGGGCCACAGGCACGACGGGCCGCGCCGACACGATGGAGCGGCGTGAACGGCTGCCGCGGACCGCGAGCCAGTTGCCGCTCGTGGGCCTGATCGGACTCCTGGCGCTCGGCGGCGCGTTTGCCGCGCGGGCCTACCGAACCCCACGGACGTAGATGCACTTCAGCACCAGCAGACGCTGTCGGTCGTACGGCGCGATGGCGCTGCTGGTGTCGTGCGCGGCCTTGGGCGCCGACTTGTCCGCCGGAGCGCGCAGCGCGAAGGCGGAAGCGCTCCGCGCGAAGGCGGCGCAAGGCGCGATGCAGGAGCCGCAGCCCGGCCGCGCGGTCTTCACGACGCGATCGGATCTCGTCGTGCTCAACGTCAGCGTCGTCGATCGCAAGAAGGGATTCGTCTCCGGACTGACGCGCGACGCCTTCTCCGTATACGAAGACGGACGGCCGCAGGCGATTGCGTTCTTCGACAGCGAGGACAGTCCGGCGGCCGTCGGCCTCGTCATCGACTCGAGCACCAGCATGCACCGCAAGCGCGAGGCGCTCACCGCCGGCGTCCTCGCGTTCGCGCGCTCGAGCCACCCGAAGGACGAGATGTTCGCCGTCCACTTCAACGAGCGCGTCTGGTTCGGGCTGCCCGCCGGCCAGGCCTTCACGGGCGACCTCGACGTGTTCCGCGCGGCGCTGCAGCAGGGGACGGCGCGCGGCCGCACCGCCTTGTTCGATGCGGTGTCAGCCGCTCTGAAGCACGTCGAGCAGAGCACGGCGCCGAAGAAGGCGCTCGTCGTGATCAGCGACGGCGGCGACAACGCGAGCACGACGCCCCGATCAGAGGTCCTCGCCGCCGTCGATCGATCGAACGTGCTCGTCTACACGGTGTGCCTGATGGATGCCGCCGATGCCTATGATGGCGAGGCGGATCCCGACACGCTCGAAGATCTGGCGGAGGCGAGCGGCGCCGAAACGTTCGTGTTGCGCAAGATCGACGACGTCACGCGCGTGCTCGAGCGGATTGCGAAGGACATTCGCAGCGGCTACCTGATTGGCTACGTGCCGCCTGTGACCGGCGCCTCCGGTTACCGCTCGATCCGCGTCGAGGTGAATGCGCCCAATCGCCGCCGGCTGATCGTCCGGTCGCGTTCCGGCTATCTCAACACCCCGCGGAGGGAGGCGCATGGCAGCCGATAAGCCCGCGCGCCTGTGGCTGTGGCTGCTCGAGCGCAGCCTGCTCATCATTGGTCTCGCTGCGCTCGGCTGGTACGCGGGCGTCCACATCGTCACGACGCTCGACCAGATGTCGCAGCACCGCACGCTGGAGCGGATGCGATCCGAGCGGGTGACGCCGCCGGAGGCGGCGCCGGTGGCGAAGGACGTGCCGCTCGCGCCTGCCCCGCCGCCCCGGCCGAGGCCGGAGCCCAAGGCGCTGATCGGGTGCGTCGAGATCCCGCGCCTCGGCTTGTCGGCAATGGTCCGCGAAGGTGTCGATGATGGGACGCTGCGGCGGGCCGTCGGGCACATCCCGGAAACCGCGCTGCCGGGCGAGCACGGCAACGCCGCGCTCGCGGCGCATCGCGATAGCTTCTTCCGGCCGCTGAAGCACGTGCGCAAAGGCGATCGCATTCAGGTCACGACGCCGGAGGGCACGCACGAGTACGCCGTCAGCGAGACGCGGATCGTCGACCCCGAGGACGTCTGGGTCCTCGACCCGACGCCGCAGCCGACGCTGACGCTCGTCACGTGCTACCCGTTCAACTACGTGGGGTCGGCACCGCGGCGGTTCATCGTCCGCGCCACCAGCGTCACTGCACCACCGGTAACGGCGCGTGACTCTGCAGCCGCGACCAAGCCGGTTCTCGCGGCGGGCGTCGCGCCAGCGATGCCGTTCGCGACAGGCGAGATCGGGAAGAAGGTCAAGAAGGTGCGCAAGGCGTCCGCGGTGAAGGTCAAGGCGAAAAGGCCGGACG
This sequence comes from Vicinamibacterales bacterium, assembly GCA_048594885.1. Lineage (GTDB taxonomy): Bacteria > Acidobacteriota > Vicinamibacteria > Vicinamibacterales > 2-12-FULL-66-21 > JBMDXB01. The sequence continues at coordinate 52,955 of JBMDXB010000124.1, read as the reverse complement.
CGAAGCGCACCGTGAAGGGCGTGAAGAAGGAGAAGCGCGGCGGGTGGCGCAGGCTCTTCGGGATCTTCCGTCCATCGCGGGGTTGACAGACGCCCGCTGTCGCGTGTTAAGTACCCATAGCTTCGATGTCCGCTTCACTCACCTGTCGCCGCCCGGCTGCCGCATCGGCCACGTGTCGATGCGCGTGTCTCGTGCCGGCGTGCGCCCGGTGAGGATCTTCCCGCTCTAGCTCATCTCTCCGGCCGAACGCGTCGGCTCAATTCCCAGCACAGTCGTTTCAGCCGGAGCTGTCATGTCAACCGAAGGACTCTTTGCGCTCGTCGTCATCACGCTGGCCGCCGCGATCGTCAACGGCGCATTGGGGTACGGCTTCTCGTCGATCACGGTGCCCGTCGCGCTGCTGTTCCTGACGAATCGCGTCCTCAATCCGGCGCTCGTTCCCGTCGAAGTTGCGCTCAACGCCTACGTGTTGTGGGTGAACCGCGAGGCGCTTCCGGCGATCTGGCGGCGAGTGTTGCCGATCGCGGTCGGGATCGCGCCGGGTGTCGTGGCGGGAACGTTGATCGTGTCGCGCGTGGAGCCCGGCTGGCTGAAGCTCTACACCTTCGTCGTCCTGCTGCCACTCATCCTCGTCCAGGCGGCTGGATTCCGGAGACCGATCCGCGCGGAGCGCGCAACCGGCCTCGTGTTCGGCGGTGGCGTCGGTGCGCTCTACTCCGTGACGACCATCTCGGGACCGCCGCTGGCGGTGTTTCTCAACAACCAAGGCCTGACGAAACAGGACTTCCGGGCTTCCCTCGGGCTGATTCGCCTCGTCGAATCGACTCTGACGGCGGTCGCGTACGCATACACGGGTCTGTACACCGCCACGAGCCTTTCGCTTCTCCCCTACATCCTCCCGAGCGTCATCGTCGGCGTGCCGATTGGCGCAACGATCATCCGGCACATGCGGCAGGAGACGTTCAGGCGGATCTGTCTGAGCTTCGACGCGTGGATCGTCGGCTTTGGCATCTCGACGCTGCTGCGTACGTTCGAGATCGTTGACGGAACTGCGGCGTACTCGGTGCTCGCGGCTGTGATCGCCGTCGACGCGTGGCTGCTGTATCGCTTCTTCTTCAGCGGAGGGAATCGTCCGGTGGTGACCCATGCGGCTTAGCCACCTGCGCGCGCTCGAGGCGGAGAGCATCCACATCATCCGTGAGGTCGCAGCGGAGTTCGAGCGTCCCGTGATGCTCTACTCGATCGGGAAGGACTCGTCCGTGATGCTGCGCCTGGCGCAGAAAGCGTTCCATCCCGGGCCGATCCCGTTTCCGCTGCTCCACGTCGACACGACCTACAAGTTCCGCGAGATGATCGAGTTCCGCGATCGATACGCCGCCGAGATCGGCGCGCAGCTCATCGTCCACACGAACACCGAGGCGATCGCGGAGGGCACGCAGCCGTTCGCCGTCGGCACGCAGCGCTGCTGCGCGCTGCTCAAGACGAAGGCGCTGCTCGATGCGCTGCAGGCTGGCGGCTTCGACGCGGCATTCGGCGGCGCACGCCGCGACGAGGAGCGCTCGCGGGCGAAGGAGCGAATCTTCTCGCTGCGCGATCCGAAGGGGCAGTGGGACCCGAAGCGGCAGCGTCCCGAGTTGTGGCACCTGCTCAACGGCCGCATCGCGCCCGGCGAGAGCATCCGCGTCTTCCCGCTCTCGAACTGGACGGAGATCGACGTCTGGCGCTACATCGACGCGGAGCGCATCCCAGTCGTCCCCCTGTATTTCGCGAAGGAACGCGAGGTCGTCGTCCGCGGTGACGCGCTGATTCCCGTCGAGCAGCCGTTCGTGCCGCTGCTGCCTGGCGAGCGGCCCCAGCGCGTCATGTGCCGGATGCGATCGCTCGGCTGCTCGCCGTGCAGCGGCGCGGTCCGGTCGACAGCGACGACCGTGTCCGCGATCGTCGAGGAACTGCTCGCGACGCGGCACTCCGAGCGGCAGTTGAGGGTGATCGATCACGACCAGGACGGCTCGATGGAGCTCAAGAAACGGGAGGGGTACTTCTGATGAGCGACCTCCTTCGCATCTGCACCGCGGGCAGCGTCGATGACGGCAAGAGCACGCTCATCGGACGGCTGCTGTACGACTCGCGGGCGCTGTACGACGACCACGTCCGCTCCGTCGAGCACGCGTCGCGCCACCGGTCCGCCGGCCCGATCGATTTCTCGCTGTTCACCGACGGACTGCGCGCGGAGCGCGAGCAGGGCATCACGATCGACGTCGCGTACCGGCACTTCGCCACGCGCCGGCGCTCGTTCATCCTCGCCGACACGCCAGGCCACGAGCAGTACACCCGCAACATGGCGACAGGGGCGTCGACGGCCGACGTCGCGATTCTGCTCGTCGACGCGCGCCACGGCGTACGCGAGCAGACGCGCCGGCACGCGCGCATCGCGGACCTGCTCGGAATCTCGACGTTCGTGCTCGCCGTCAACAAGATGGATCTGGTGGATTTCGATCGCGAGGTGTTCGAGGAGATCGACGAAGACTTCGCGCGCCTTGTCCCCGATGCAAGGCGGCACTCGATCCCCCTGAGCGCGCTCCACGGCGACAACGTCATCGCCAGCAGCGATCGGACACCGTGGTACTCGGGACGCAGTCTCCTCCACCATCTCGAAACCGTCGACGTGACCGGCCGCCGCGCGTCGGACTTCCGGTTTCCCGTGCAACTCGTCCTCCGCCCGACACACGACTTCCGCGGCTGTGCCGGCCAGATCGTGTCGGGAACGATCAGCGTCGGTGATGACGTGACGGTGTGGCCGTCGGGCCTGGCGACTCGCGTGGCGAGGATTGTGACGTGGGATGGCGATCTGCAGAGCGCCTGCGCGCCGATGTCGATCACGCTCGTGCTTCGCGACGATCTCGACGTCAGCCGCGGCGACATGCTCGTCACCGGCGCGGGCGTCGCCGGCTCGCATTTCGAGGCGCAGGTCGTCTGGATGGACGAGCGGCCGCTCGATCCGTCGCGCGTCTACGCGTTGAAACACACGACCAGGACCGTGATGGCCGAAGTCGATCGGCCGCTCGCACTCAATCAGATCGCATCGGTCGGCGTCACAACGTCCCGGCCGATCTTCTTCGATCCGTACGTTCACAATCGTGCGACCGGCAGCTTCATCCTGATCGATCCCGCGACGAACTTCACGGCTGGAGCCGGAATGATCGTCAGGGCGGTGCGCGAACGCACCGCTGCAGCCTTCCGGCCACTCGCTGCGGGTCGCCTGGTGCAACTGGCGCGCGGCGCGTCGAACGAAGCCGACGCCATCGCCGCCGTGCAGCGCGCACTCGAAGAGCTGGTCATATGAACGACATCCGCACGCTCATCGCCCGGGCACTCGATGGCGCCAACGCGCCGTGCGTCACCTCCAGCTTCCAGGCCGAGTGCGTCGTCCTCGTGCACATGCTGCGCGAATTGGCGCCGCGCATCCCTGTGCTGTTTCTCGACACGGTGCACCATTTCGCCGAGACGTATGCCTATCGCGACGGCCTCGCGCGGCGCTGGGCACTGAACCTCGTGAACCTCCGTGCCCCCGACCCACAGCGGGGGCTGTGGCAGACCGACACGCACGGCTGCTGCGCGCGACACAAGGTGGGACCGCTGTTCGAGGCACTCGAAGGCTACGACGTGTGGTTCACGGGGCTCCGACGCGAGCAGTCTCCGTCGCGCGCCGCGCTGCGGGAGGAAGAGCCGTTTTCGCTGCCGTCGGGGAAAGTGCTGCGCAAGGTGAGCCCGCTCGCGGCGTGGACGACGAAGGACGTGTGGAGCTATGCGAAGGCTCACGACATCCCGCTGCTGCCGCTCTACGACGCCGGCTACACCAGCGTCGGCTGCGAGCCATGCACGTCGCTGCCGCTCGATCCGTCGAACCCGCGCTCCGGACGCTGGCAAGGGCAGAAGCTGGAGTGCGGGATTCACGTTGCCGCGCCGCGATCGCAGGCCTGAAGGCCTGCACGACGAGTCCCGTTCGTAGTCCAGCCCTTCAGGGCTGCACTAGGATAGTCGCATGCACGTCGAGACGCTCGAGGCACAGGGCCACCTGATCGACTCCGGGGATCTGCAGGCGATCCTCACGACGATCGTCGATCACGGCGCCAGCTACGAGATCCTGCGCTTCGACATGGGCCGCAGGAACGACGAGCCCTCGCGGCTCGAGCTGCGCGTCAACGCGGACACGAGCGATTCGCTCAAGCATCTCCTGGAGAAGCTCTCCTCGTTCGGCTGCTACGTGCACCACACGCCGGACGCGGTGCTGTGTGCCGCCGAGCAGGACGGCGCGGCGCCGGAGGACTTCTACTCGACGACGAACCATCGGACGGAAGTGCGCCTGAACGGTGCGTGGCTCACGGTCGAACGGCAGCGCATGGACGCCGCGATCGTCGTCGAAGGCGGCCGCGCGACCTGCCGTAAGCTGCGTGACATCCGCGCCGGCGACACGATCGTCTCCGGGATGCTCGGCGTGCGCGTCATGCCCGACGTGCAGTCGCGCGATCGGCCGACGTTCGGCTTCATGAGCAACGAGGTTTCCTCGGAGCGTCGCGTCGAGACCGCCGTCGGCCGCGTCGCCGACATGATGCGCGCCGCCCGCGAGCGCGGCGGACGGATCGCCTTCGTCGCCGGCCCGGTTGTCGTTCACACCGGCGGCACGGACTACTTTTGCGAGCTGATTCGAGCGGGCTATGTCAGCCTGGTGTTGTCAGGCAACGCGCTCGCGGTCCACGACATCGAGCTGGCGCTGGCGGGCACGTCGCTCGGCATCGATCTGCGCAGCGGCCAGCCGGTCGAGCACGGCCATCGCAATCACATGCGCGCGATCAACGCGATCCGGCGGGCCGGCGGCATCGCGCAGGCGGTGGAGGCCGGCGTGCTCCGCTCCGGCATCATGCACGCCTGCCACGTCCACCGCGTGCCGTACCTTCTCGCCGGCTCCATCCGCGACGACGGGCCGCTGCCGGAGACGATGATGGATCTGATCGCGGCGCAGGATGCCTATTCGGCCGCGCTGGACGGCGTGGAGATCGTCGTCATGCTCTCGTCGATGCTGCACAGCATCGGCGTCGGCAACATGCTGCCGTCATGGGTGAAGGTCGTCTGCGTCGATATCAACCCCGCGGTCGTCACCAAGCTGGCCGACCGCGGATCGACGCAGACGATCGGGATCGTCACTGACGTCGGACTGTTCCTCCATCAGCTCGCGGAAACGCTGCGCCATTCGTAGGGGCCGGGCTTGCCCGGCCCACACTCCGGGCGGAGCAAGCTCCGCCCCTACTTCGTCCCGCGCACTTTCAGCGCATCCATCACGTACATCCCGCGGCCGTAGGTCGAGATGACGATCAGGTTGTCGCGCGGCTGGATGCCAAGGTCCGACACCTGCTGCGTCGGTAGATTGCTGCCGAGCACGTCCCAGTGCTTGCCGCCGTCCGTCGTCACGAACGCGCCGAAGTCGTTGCCGGCGTACAGCGTGCCCGCATTCGTGGGATCTTCGCGAACGACGTTCATCGGTCCTGCCGGAAGATTGCCGGCGATGCTGGTGAACGTCTTTCCGTAGTCGGTCGACTTGTAGATGTAGACGCCGAAGTCGTCGTCTTCGCGGCCGCGCAGGGTCACGTAGACGGTTCCTTCGGCGTGCTCTGACGGCACCACGCGCGAGACCCACGTGCGTGCCGGCAATGCCGACGTGATCTCGGTCCACGACTCTCCGCCGTTGCGCGTCACGTGCAGCTTCCCATCGTCCGTGCCGGCGTAGAGCAGCCCCTTCGCCTTCGGCGACTCGGCCAGCGCCGTGATTGTCTGGTAGGGAATCGCGCTCGCGTTGCGCAGGAACAGCGACTGGTCGTTGGCCGACAGGTCGCCGCTGATCTTCGTCCAGGTGTCGCCGCGGTTCGTCGATTTGAAGACGTACTGAAAGCCCGCGTAGATGGTCGTGTTGTCGTGCGGCGACACGATGATCGGCGCCATCCACTGCGCCCGCAGGTCCGCCTCCTTGGGGCGGATGCTCGTCGTGCGCTGCGGTCCCGCAGGCTTCGCCTGCTCGTCCGCAGGCGGCCCGCCGCGACGGCCGCCGGCCGGCGCCGGGACGCTCAGGTCCGTCCGCGTGAACTGGCCGTAGAAGTTGTGCGAGTAGACGATGTTGGGGTTGGTCGGGTCGACGGCCTGGAACGAGCCCTCGCCGCCTGGCGCGCGCTCCCACTCTACTGCGGGAATCTTGTCGCGGCCGGCGCTCAGATCGATCTTCGCCCGGTAGCTACCATGGTCCTGAATCGAACCGTAGGCCGATGCCGGCGAGCTGTTGTCGACCGTGACGTTGTAGAACTGCGCGCCGCCGGCCGACACCGCGAACTTCCACGTCTTCCCGGCGTCCGCCGACTGGTAGAACCCGCCGTCGTTCGCGTTGTAGAGGATCGCGGGGTTCTTCGGATCGATCCAGAGCCCGTGATGGTCGCCGTGCATGCCGCGCAGCGTCGTGTACGTCTTGCCACCATCCCGCGACACGTGGAGGCCGAGCCCCATCGTATAGATCGTGTTCTCGTCCGTCGGATCCACGCGAATCTGCGCGAACACCCAGCCGTAGGTGCCAGAGTGGCGCAGCATGAAGTCGCGCGTCTCGTCTGTCAGGCCGCTCGCCTTCTGCCAGCTCGCGCCCGCGCTGTCGGTCCGGTACACCTCCGCTCCCTTGATGCGCGGCTCGAGCAGCGGCCGGCCGTAGGAGTCCTGTTCGCCCGGCTTCGGCGCCTGGTGGCCGGGCTCGTAGTTGTCGACGAACGCGTAGAGCACCTTCGGATTCGTCCGTGAGATGTCGATGCCGATGCGGCCTCGCGCCGTCGCCGGCGGAAGGCCGGTGTTCACCTCAGTCCATGTCTTCCCCGCGTCCGTCGTCTTCCAGACGCCGCCCTCGTTGTAATCCGGTTCGACCCGCGGATCGCTCCACTTCCGACGCATGCGCTGCCACATCGCCGCATACAGCGTGTTCGGATCGGCGGGATCCATCACGAGATCGTTCGCGCCCGTCCGCGGACTCCGGTAGAAGACCTTCGTCCATGACGTGCCGCCGTCGGTCGTCTTGAACACGCCACGCATCTCGTTGTCGGTCCACTCGTGCCCGGTCGCGGCCACATAGACGATGGCCGGATTTGTCGGGTGAACGACGATGCGGGCGATCGTCTGCGTGTCGGTGAGGCCGGAGTGGCGGAACGTCTTGCCGCCGTCGGTCGACTTGTAGATCCCGGTGCCGGCCATCGAGGCGCGGAAGATGTTCGCCTCGCCGGTCCCGATCCAGACGATGTCTGGATTGCTCGGCGCGAGGGCGAGGTCGCCAATGCTCGGCGTCGCCTGCTCGTCGAAGATCGGCTGCCAGCTCGCGCCGTCGTCGTCCGTCTTCCACACGCCGCTCGTCGCGTAGGCGACGTAGATGCGCCGCGATCCCGCGCGGTCGGCGACGTCGATGTCCGTGGCGCGGCCGCTGATGTTCGTCGGCCCCAGATACTGCCAGGGAATGCCGCGATACGGCGATGACGACGTCATCGAGCGGTAGGTGTCGTACGCCTTCAGCAGGAACGCGGCGTCCGCCTTCGCGGGCGCCTGCGCCCGCAGTGCCGGGACGCTCAGCGCGGCGCACAGTACGGCGGCGGCGAGGACAGCAGTTCGTGTCGATATGAATCTGTGCATCAAGCCTCCAGAAGCTTCAGGATTGCCATCATTATTGCCCGCGGAACGGCGCCGTGTGCGCGCCGTATTCGGCTGGGTCGACGACCGCGTCAATCACCGCCGGTCGATCCACGCGTTGCGCCTCACGGACCGCCACGTCCAGTTCGTCCATCGTCTGCACGCGCCGTGTCCATGCGCCGAGGCCGGCGCACGCGGCCGCGAAGTCGACCGGTCCGTAACGAACGCCGCACGTCAGGTAGCCGCGCCGCTGTTGCGCGACGTCGATCAGGCTCAAGCTGCTGTCGTTGAACACGACGGTGACGAAGTGCAGCCGCTCGCGCACGCACGTCTCGATGTCCGCCATCGTCATGCCGAAGCCGCCGTCGCCGACGGTGCAGAGGATCGGCCGGTCCGGAAAGATCAGCCGCGCCGCCATGGCGGCCGGCAGGCCGTAGCTCATTGCCGACAGGCCGTTCGACTCGAAGAACGTCAGCGGCTCGTACGTCGTCCACGCCTGCGTGGCGATCAGCTTCACCGAACCAACGTCGGTCGTGCAGATTGTGTCGCGCGGGAACAGCTCACGCAGGCGGCGCGTGAGCTCGTAGCCGGAAAGTCCATCAGGTCGTTTCGCTGGCCGGAGGACGGCCGTGAGGTCGTCGCGGAAGCGCGCGCAGTCGTCCGGCGTCCACTCGAACCGGCGCGAGATGCGCTGGCGCAAGTCCGAGAGCAATGCCCGCACGTCACCGACGGCTTCAGCGTGGGGCCGATAGTCGTCGGCGGCAATCGACACGGGGCCGACGTTCACCAACTTCATGGTGTGGTGCCAGAGCTTGTCGGACTCGACCGGTTCGAAGCCGATGCCCAGAAGCAGATCCGCGCGTTCGAAGAAGTCGAGAACGACGGCGTCGCCGGCAACGCCGGCGCAGACGCCGCAGAAGAGCGGATGGTCTTCCGGCAGCATGCCTTTCGCCTTCGGCGTGACGAACGTGGGCAGGCCGAGCGCCTCGACGAACGCGCGCGCGGCCGGCGCGTCGCGGCGCTGGTCGAGATCGAGCCCGAGGATGGCGACGGGCCGTTGCGCGCCGCCGACCGCGCTTACGAAAACCGAAAAACCGTGACACTCACCGTTTGCAGAAACTGCGTACGCCGAGTGTTCCGTTTCGAGAAACGGTAAGTGTCCCGGTTTTTCGGTTTTCGTAAAACGGTGAGTGTCACGGTTTTTGGCGATGTCGCTCGGCAGGGCGATGTGCACGGGGCCGCGGCGCGGCGCCAGGCTCACCGCAATCGCGTGCTGCACTTTTGCCTCGGTGTCGACGCCGTCGAGCGTGATCGCGAGCTTGGTGAACGGCCGGTAAACAGCATTGAGATCGAGCTTCTGATGCGTCGCGACGGGCGCCGCGGCCGTCGCGTGCGCGGCGGTGATGGCGATGAGCGGCGCGCGATCGAGATAGGCGTTGGCGACGCCGAGCGTCATGTTGACGGCGCCGGGCCCGAGCGTCGCGACGCAGACGCCGGGCACGCCGGTGATCTGCCCCGTCACGTCCGCCATCAACGACGCGGTCGCCTCGTGCCGCGTGAGCAGGAACTCGAGGCCGGCGCGGCGCGCCGCCTCGACGAACTCGAGGATCTCGCCGCCCGGCAGCCCGAAGACGCGCGTCACCCCGGCATCGCGGAGCGCGCCTGCGAGGACCTCTGCGCAGCGTGGCATCAGCCCGTGACTTTGATCGGAATGCGATGCATCGTGTCGGCGCCGCCGCTGCTGGCCGTGACGGACACTTCGTACTCTCCCGCAGCCAGCCAGGCAAGCGGCAGATCGAATTGAACCACAGCGTCGCTCGAAAGCGGCAGCTCGGCGAGCTCGCGCATCGGCTGCCCCCAACGGTTCAGCAGCTTCGCCGAGACCGCCATCCGCGAACCATCGGCGCCGATCGCCGGCACGCGCACGAGCAGCCGATCGCCGCGACGGAATTGCCGCACGGGCGTCGGCGGCGCCTGCGGATCCGGACCGAGCGCGCGGAAATCACGCATGGTGGCGGCGCGAACGATCTCCGGCACCAGTCCCGAGGGGCGAAGCGATCGCCGGTCGGGGACGTCGACGTCGCGCGTCTCGGTGTCCAGCCTCGTCCCGTCGGCGGCGACGACTGCGAGATCGAGCTCGATGCGCCCGGTCGGCACGGCGAATTCCGCAAGTTGGGGCGCGCCTGACGCCGAAACGATGCCGACTCGCGCGATCGATCCCTCGAACAACGTCGCCCCCTGCCGCCTCGCCGCGCGCACGATGACGGCCGCCGGCTGTTTCTCGGGTGCGCCGCTCCGGCGCGGGCCAGGCTCCCAGGTGATGCGCATTCGGATCGTCCCGTCCGGCAGCCGCGTCAACCCGTACCAGGACTCGATGTGGGGACTGCGGCGAAGGGCGCGCATCGGCGGCGGCATCGCATCCGAGCGCGTCAGTGCCGGCGCGGGAAGTGGCATCCAGTAGCCCGTGCGCGTCCGCACGGATGCGCCAGCACGCTTCGTGCTCAGCTCCACACGATGGAAGCGTCCGTCGGAACGCTGCGACGGCGTGAACGTGACGAGATAGTAGGCGTCGAGGTCGCGCATCATCTGAAGGAGGGCATCGGAAACCCGATCGCCCCTGGCGGCTTCACCGCCCGTCTCCGCGGCGAGCGTGGGCAACCCGCCGCTCTTCTTGTCCTCCGCCGCTGAAGGCGCAGCCGATGGATCGAAAGCGTAGACGGCCACGTTGAAGCGGCTCGCCACCCTCGCGACGCTCTGAAGATCCGGCAACCGGCGCTCGCGATCGCTGCGTCCTCCCGTGCCGACGCCCTCGGTGACGATCGCGACGGCGCTGCGGCCAGCCGCGGTCTCGCCGAGACGCGTCACGAGCGCCCGGATCGCCGCTGTCACGATCTGCCGTCGCGCTGTTTCGACCGCCTCCGGCGCGTGCCCAAGATACTGCTGCTCGAACGGCGTGCGCGGCGTGTAATCACCGGCGCGGCCCGAGAACGTCTCGATCGCGGATCGCAGCGCGTGTCGATCGCTCACGAACGGAATCGCGAGCTGCGAGTCGAGCGGCTTCATGACGATGACGCGATCCTGGGGCCGGATCTGCTCGTCGACGAAACGCAAGAGCATCTCACGGACGCGATCGGTGTTCGAGCCGCTGCTCACGTGAAACTCGTCGAGCAGCAGCGCGAGCGTGCGGCCGGGCGCCTCGGTCGATGCCGTAGTGCGGCGCAGCTCGATCGAGGCGATCGGCTGGGGCGAGCCGGCGGCGCGCAACTCGAAGTCCGCTGCCTTCAGGTCGAGGATCGGCCGGCCGCGACGATCCGTCACGACCGCGTCGAGCCGCACGATCGCGGGCCCGGCCGCAGCCTCCGACGCGCCGGCCGCCGCCTCGCGCTGCGGCTCCTGTGCGGCCACACCGGCCGCCGCGAGGAGAACGGCAAAGGTCACGCGCCTCACACCGTCCAGTGTACCCGCGACGCCTCATCCTTGACAGGCTGCTGGCGCACGACTTGCTCCTCCTCAACCGAGGAGAGCTCATGGACGAGGATCAGAAGCTCGCCGCCGACGAAGCTCGGCGGACGGCGCAACACGAAGCGATCAAGGGCGAGGTCCGAGGCAAGGTGCACGACGAAGTCGCGCGAAAAGCCGCGGACACCACACCTCGCGAGGAAGCGAAGGCGGACGTGCTGGCGCAGTCGCTCAAGACAAAGGCCGTTCGCGAGGTCTTTCAGACCGAGGAAGAGCTCGAGCGAGGCCAGGCGCTCGCGCAGGTCTCACACGTCGTCGATTACGCGTTCTACCTGATCTATGGACTGATAGGACTGGAGATCATCCTCGAGGCGCTCGGCGCGCGCGAAGAGGCAGGATTCAAGCGGCTCATCGACGGCGCGACGGCGCCGCTGCTTGCGCCGTTCGAGGGGCTGATGCCGGACCCGGACATCGGTCCGTTCACCTTCCGCATCTCGTACGTCATCGCGCTGATCGTCTACGTCCTGCTGCACATGGCGGTGAACGGACTGCTCCGCCTCTTCGTGCACCGGAAGACGGCCGTCTAGCGATATCGCACGCCGCGCTTGACGACGATGTCAACGCGCTGGAGCAGGGCGATGTGGCGGAGCACATCGCCCTTCACGGCGATGATGTCGGCGTACTTGCCCGGCGTGACGGTGCCGACCTCTCGATCGACTTTCATCGCGACCGATGGCCAGTACGTCGCGCCGCGGATCGCTGTCATCGGATCCACGCCGAGGATGTTCACCCAGGCATCGAGCTCTTTCCACGTGGACTGGCTGTGGAACTTCATCGGGATGCCGCTGTCGGTGCCGACGAGCAGCACGACGCCCGATTCCTGAAGCTGCTTGAACTTCTTCGCCAGCGTCGGCCGGCGTGCCGGCGTCAGCTGGAAGTACGGGAGTCGATCGGGGTGCTGAATCGACTTGCGGATGTCGTCGATGATGTTCGGCGGCAGCCCTTCGTGCCACGACGTGTTGTCGAGCTCCTCCGGGTTGTCGCGCAAGGACTCGTAATTCAACAGACCTTCGATCGTCGGCGTCCAGAACAGCGGACCGAGCGCCATCTTCGCCGTCCGCTCGCGAATCGCCTTGACGATGTCGTCCGGGTACTCCGGGGCGCTGGACAGGCCGGTGTGCTCGAAGCAGTCGACGCCGGCAGCGAGGCCGCGCCGGATCTCCTCGGGACGATGTGAGTGCGCGACGACTGGCAGGCGATGGCGATGCGCCATGTCCACCACGGCCTGCACTTCGTCCATCGTCATCTCGTCCTGATCGATCAGCTTGATGGCGTCGACCTTCGCGTCCGCCAGCTTCTTCACCTTCGCGGCCGCATCCTCCACACCCCTGACGCCCCAACGGAACAGTTCGGTTCCCGGATACGGTGCGTGCTGGATGAACGGCCCTGACACGTACATCGTCGGGCCGGGGATCTTCCCCTGGTTGATGCGGTCGCGGACGTTGATGCTCGCCTCGAGCGGCGCGCCGAGGTCACGCGCGCTCGTGACGCCGGCCAGCAGGAGCTGCTTCGCGGATGCGGGCATGATCACCGGCTCGAACTGCGACGGATAGGTCTTGTCCCAGTGCGGGTAGTCCGCGTGACCGTTGATCATCAGGTGAACGTGCATGTCCCACAGGCCGGGCAGCACGCTCATGCCTTCCGTGGAGATCACTTCGGCACCTGCGGGCACGGCGAGCGTCCCGACCTGGCCGACGGCAGTAATCCGTTCGCGTTCGATGAGGATGACGCTGTTGCGAATCGGAGGGCCCGCGAAGCCGTCGATCAACGTGCCGCCGACGAGCGCCTTCACGGCAGCAGCCGCCGCGGGTCTCTGTTGCGCGGCGCCGCGCGCCGACACGACCGCGGAGATGGCGGCGATAACGAAGAGCGCGGGAACGAATCGGCGCATCGAGGTCACCTGACAGGCGGCTGCGGATGCTCGCGGCCGATCATCTTCATCGCCATGGCGATCATCGAACCCACGTCGGCGACGTTGGCCGGCAGCACGATCGTGTTGCTCTCCTTCGCGAGCTCCCCGAACTGCCCGATGTACTGCTCGGCGACCCGCAACTGCACCGCCTCATATCCGCCGGGGACTTTGATGGCATCGGCCACGCGGCGAATGCCTTCCGCGGTTGCCGTCGCCACCGCCATGATGGCGGCGGCCTCGCCCTCGGCCTCGTTGATCTGCTGCTGCTTGCGCGCCTCTGACTGCTTGATCACTTCCTGCTTGGCGCCCTCCGCCGTATTGATCGCGGCGTCGCGGGCGCCTTCGGACGTGAGAATCACCGCGCGTTTCTCGCGCTCGGCGCGCATCTGCTTCTCCATCGCGGCGAGCACGTCGGACGGCGGGGTGATGTTCTTGATCTCGTAGCGCAGCACCTTCACCCCCCAGGACTCCGACGCCTTGTCCAGCTCGCTGACGACGGCGGTGTTGATGTTCGTGCGCTCCTCGAACGTTCGGTCCAGATCGATCTTCCCCACTTCGCTGCGCAGCGTCGTCTGTGCGAGCTGGCTGATGGCGAACATGTAGTCGGCGATGCCGTACGACGCGCGCTCGGGGTTCAGGACCTTCAGATAGAGCACGCCGTCGACGCCGACCTGCACGTTGTCGCGCGTGATGCAGACCTGCGCCGGAATGTCGACCGCCATTTCTTTCAGCGAATGCCGATAGCGAATCGTGTCCACGAACGGCAGCAGGATGTGGAACCCCGCGCCGAGCGTCGTCGAATAGCGTCCGAGACGCTCGACGACGTAGGCGCTCTGCTGCGGGACGACAATCGCGGTCTTGGCAATGACGATGAGGACGACGACCGCGAGAATGAAGAAGACGACAACGCCGCCGGTCATCATGTGATCTCCTTGTTTGAATGGCGGGGTCCCTGCACCCCGCCAGGCGAACTGGACTACCTGCGTTCAGCTCTGAGGTGAATCATCAGCCGATCGACGGCCACGACGGTACAGCGCTGGCCCGGGACGAGCGGCGATTCGTCGACGTTGCGCGCCGACCACGCGCTGCCGCGCAGCTCGGCACGGCCGACGGCTCCGACGGCGAGCGCCTCGAGCGGCACGGCTGTCTCACCCACCAGCGAATCGACGTCCTGTCCGGGCACATCGAGCTTCATCCAGCGCAGCAGCGGCTGTCGAAACACCAGCAGCGAAATCACGGAGAGCGCCGAAAACAGCAGGAGTTGGAACCAGATCGGGCCGGCGATGTCGAACGCGTGCAACGTGCCGATGGCGAGCGCGGCGACGCCGAAGAAGATCACGTAGAAGCCGCCGGACGCCGCCATCTCCAGCGCGATCAGCACGAGTCCGATTACGAGCCAGTGCCACCAGACCATGGGCGTCTCTCGGAAGAAGTAGCGGTTGGGAAGCGGGCCTATTGTATGGCAAGTCCAGACAGCGCGCAGCGACCCGCCTTTGAGTTCGACTAGCATATCGGCAACACTTCTCGGACGAGGTCACCGATGCCGCAGTCATCCCGGTCTGTCGCCGCCGTTGCGTTCTTCGCCGTCCTGGTCGTGTTCCGCGGGCAGATGGTGCTGGCACAGGCACCAGATTTCGCAGCCGTCGACAGCGTTCTGCAGCAAGAGATCAAGGCCGCCGGGATCCCCGGCGCGACGATCGCGATCGTCAGCGGCGGCCGCGTCGTGCATGTCAAGGGCGTCGGCCTCGCGAACATCGAGACCGGCGAGCCGATGACGCCGGAACGACTGTTCCGCCTCGGATCGACGACGAAGATGTTCACTGCGATTGCGCTGACGCTGCTCGCACACGACGGGCGCGTCGATCTGCGCGCGCCGGTCGGGACCTACATCAAGGGACTGCATCCTTCGATCGCGCGTGTCACGGCACATCAGCTCCTCTCGCACACGTCAGGAATCCTCGACGAGGCGCCGATGTACGGCAGCCATGACGACGAGGCGCTGCTGAAGAACGCGAGAGCGTGGTCAGACGATCGGTTCTTCACGGAACCCGGGAAGATCTACTCGTACTCGAACCCGGCGTACTGGCTGGCGGGCGGTGTCGTTGAGTCGGTCGCCGGCAAGGCGTTCGCCGACGCGGTGCGCGACCTGATCTTCACGCCGCTCGGCATGTCGACGACGACCTTCCGGCCGACGGTGGCGATGACGTATCCGCTCGCGCAGGGGCACGACGTCACGGATGGCAAGGCAACGGTGATCCGGCCGTTCGCCGACAACACCGCTTCGTGGCCGGCCGGATCGATCTTTTCGAACGTGCTCGATCTCTCGCGCTTCGTGATGGCGTTCGTCGGCGGCGGCACGCTCGAAGGAAAGGCCGTGCTGCCGGCGAAGGTGATCGCGACGGTGAGCACTCCTGCGACGACCATCCCGGGAAGCGACAGCGCGTACGGATACGGCTTGAACATCGACAGCTTCCGTGGCGTCCGCCTGATACAGCACGGCGGCTCCCGGAGCGGCTACGGATCCACGATCCGCATGGCGCCCGCGCGTCGGTTCGGCGTCATCATCCTCGGCAACCGATCGGGAGCGAGCTTCCCGCGCACTGCGGAGAAGGCGCTCGAAGTTGGACTGGGCTTGTCGTCGTCAACGACAACGGCGCCCACGGCCGCGGCGCCGGTGCCGCTCACCGACGCGCAGATGTCCGCGTACGCGGGCAGCTATTCGCAGGGCCAGCGGACGATGGAAATCGTCAAGAAAGACGGGAAGCTATTTCTGAAACAGGGGACACGTGAAACGGAGTTGCGACACCAGGGCGAACACCGTTTCGGGGCAGGCATCGTGTTCGTCGCTGGCTCCGACGGCGCGATTGAGTACCTGCACATCGGCGGGAGATCGTGGAAGAAGGTGGCGAGGGGCACTTAACTGACGCCAACACCCGCCGGGCAGCTCACGCCGGTGCCGCCGAGGCCGCAGTAGCCGTCAGGATTCTTGGACAGGTACTGCTGGTGGTAGTCCTCGGCGTAGTAGAACTCCTGGGCGGGCAGGATCTCCGTCGTGATGCGGCCGTACCCGGCCGCCGCCAGCCGCTGTTGATACGCGTCGCGCGATCGGTCCGCCGCTTCGCGTTGCGCCTGGTCGTAGACGTAGATCCCCGAGCGATACTGCGTGCCGATGTCGTTCCCCTGGCGCATGCCCTGCGTCGGGTCGTGATTCTCCCAGAAGGTCTTGAGCAACTGCTCGTACGAGATGCGGTTCGGATCGAACACGACGAGAACGACTTCGGCATGGCCGGTCATGCCGCTGCACACTTCGCGATACGTCGGGTTCGGCGTGTAGCCGGCCGCATACCCGACGGCCGTGGTATAGACGCCGGGAAGCTGCCAGAACATCTTCTCGGCGCCCCAGAAGCAGCCCATCGCGAACATCGCGCGCTCGGACCCCGCAGGAAACGGCTCCTGCAACGGCGCGCCGTTCACATGGTGTCGCTCCGGCACCCGCATCCTCTCCGCCCTGCCGGGCAGCGCGTCTTCTCTCAGCGGCATCGAGGTCTTGCTGAATACCAAGGCTTCCTCCTGGGACAGCGTTTCGTCTCCCGTAGGGGCTGACCTTGGTCGGCCCGCGGGCGGAGCAAGCTCCGCCCCTACGGTCGTTAGGTCCTCTTCACCCACACATACACAGGTAACCCGGAAAACAGCAACAAAAATCCCCAGTAGACGATTTCCGCTCCGGCGCCGGCGATAGCGCCGAGCGAGTACACGAAAGCGACGATACCGATGAGCATTGCGCCGCCCCGCGGCCTGGAGCCTGCCGGATCTCGGACGAGACATATCGCCATCGAGCAGAAGACGTAGGGGATCAGCGTCGCCAGCGTGGCGAGGAGGATGATGAAGGTGAACAGCTCGACGAGACCACGCGAGTAGTTCATCACGATGAGCGCCGACGACAGCACGCTGCCGATGAGGATGGCGCGCGCCGGAACCGCACGAGCGGACTGCGCCGCAAAGACGCGCGGGAACAGGCCGTCGGCGGCAATTGCCATCGGCAACTGGCCCGACACGAGAATCCATCCGTTGAGCGCGCCGAAGCAGGACAGCGCAGCGCCGAGCGCAACGAGCGTTGCCGCCGGGCTCCCCGCGAGCGCCAGCGCGGCATCGCTGAACGGCGCCGTCGACTTCGCCAGAGCGGACGGTGACAGCACCGCCATGACACCCACCGTGCTCACCACGTAGATCGCGGCCGTCAGGATCGTCCCGATCATCGTCGCGCGCGGAATCGTTCGAGCGGGATCGCGGATGCTGCCGGCAGGGATCGTCGCCGACTCGAGGCCGAGGAACGCCCACAGCGTCAGCGTCGCGGTCGCGAACGCGCCTGATGCCAGCCCGCGGGCGCTGGTGTCCGCGACCGCGAAATGGCTGCGGTCAAAGACAAACAGCCCCGCGAGGCCGATGACGATCAGCGGCAGGATCTTCAAGACCGTTGTCACCGCCTGCACGCGTCCCGCTGCGCGGACACCCTGCAGGTTGACGACCGTCAGGATCCAGATCGCCGCGAGCGCCAACGCCGCCGCTGCCGGGGGACGCCGTACGAGATCCGGGACGAAGGGATCGAGATAGCCGACGAGCGCCACGGCGAGCGCGGCGTTCGTACACCACGTCGAGATCCAGTAGCCCCAGGCGACGAGAAACCCCGCGAAGTCGCCGAACGCGTGGCGCGTGTACGCATACGGTCCGCCCGCCGCGGGGTGCAGCCTGGCGAGCCGCGCGAACACCAGCGCCAGCAGCAGCGCGCCGATCGTCGTGATGAGCCACCCCGCGAGACTGATGCCGCCGTACGGCGCGAGCGACGCCGGCAGCAGGAACACGCCGGAGCCGATCATGTTCCCCATGACGAGCGCCACCGTCGTCCAGAAGCCGATCGTGCGACCGGACACTGCAGAGATGTCTGTTGGCCTTTGGCCTTTGGGATTTGGCATTTCAGGCCGCCATGGTTCAGCGGCCTGTTACTGTTGGCTCGCGAGCACGATGAACGTGACGATGAGAATGGCGAGGATGAGCAGCGCCACCTTCCACGGGCTGAGCGGGTACTCGCCGGCAATGCGGCCGCTGTAGCCGTTGGCCAGCACCTGGTAGGCCTTGGTGCCGTACGTGTACGTCAGCAGCCAGACCGGCACGAGCATGTGCTTGAACGTCTGCTTCGAGAACGACGGGGAAATGCGCAAGTTGCGATGCGTGTCGCCCGGCACTTCCGACGCGCACATCGCGTAGAGCTGCTGCTTCATCGCCTCCTGTGAGTGCTCCGCGGCCTGCACCAGTGCGATCTGATAATGCTCGACGACGAAACCGGAAAGGAACGCCGTGTCGTAAGGAACCATCTCGCCCGTCGGAAACGGTTCGATCTGCGTCAACAGCTTGTGCGACACGCCCATCGTCGCGGGCACCGGCTCGTCGTCGAAGAAATGGCGCACCGTCCCCGAGGCGGGCTCCCAGCGCACGTGGCGTACTTGCCGCGTCTGCGTGTGGCCCTTGCTGTCGCGGTAGGTTTCCGTCGTGTAGTAGTAGTGGCCCGCCTCCGCCTGCCACGGGCACACCGCCTCGGCGTCGAACGTCCAGTAGGGAACGTAGATGCCGCGCACGCGGTCGACCATCGCGCGCGACTTCAGCCTCGACGGCGCCAGCCACTTGCCGGCATACCATCGCCGCATGCTCTCGCGAACCTGCGCTTCGGAGACCTTGAAGGGCAGGAGGCACTGCGGCCGGATGGGCGCCTTGATCTCGTGGTAGTCGACCAGCTTCGGCGAGCCGCAGAAATCGCAGTTCTGGCCGACGCGCTCCGGATCGAAGACCGACACGGCCTTGCAGCTCTGGCACTGCACCGACCGTTTCTCCGCCTGCCATCCGCGCGCGTCGTCGCCAAGCTCGCGCAGCGCCTTCGCCAGGTCGTGCTCGACGAAGGCGCCGGTGGTCTCGTCCACCTCGAAGGGCGTCGCGGTGCCGCAGAAGGGGCAGACGAGCAGCTGCTTCGACGGATTCCACTCCGCCTGTGCGCCGCACGCCGCGCACGGGTACTTGTCGAGAGCAGTGATGGCGGGCATGAGGCGCGCCGACAGCCCTACCGCTCGAGGTACTCGTCGAGCGCGCTGCGCTTCACGCGGTACGACGTTCCGATCTTCTTCGCCGCCAGCTCTCCGGACTCGATGATCGACATGACGTCTGCTTCGGGCACGCCGAGGACCTTCGCGACGTCGGCCGGCGCGAGCAGATCCGCTGAGACCGTCGCCACCGCCGTGCCGCCTCCGGCCCCTGGCGCGAGGCTGCCGCCCTGCTCCTTCATGATCTGCTGCGCGATCGAGAGACCCACGGCCAGCTCGGTCGCCATCCCTCCCGACCCGCCGCCCTTCTCCATCCCCTGCGCCATCTGGAACTTCACGTAGTCGTTGAGATTGCCGACGGCGGCCATGCTCGACCGCTTGTCGATCGCCTGTTCGACCTCCGGCGGCACCGACACGTTCTCGACGATGAAGCTGGTGATGGCCACGCCGTACTTGGCAGACACGGCGGGATTGATGAGCGGCAGCAGCGCCTCGCCGAGCTCCGAGTAGCGGCTGGCGACGTCGAACACCGGGACCTTCGCTGACGCCAGCGCGTCGGCGAAGATGCTGACGATCCGCGAGCGCATCGTGTCGGCGAACTCGTCGAGCCGGAAGTTGTGATCCGATCCGGCGACCTCTTTCAGGAACATCTTCGGCTCGACGATGCGGAAGTCGTACGTGCCGAACGCCCGCGCGCGCACGATCCCGAGGTCGTCGTCGCGCATCATGATCGGGTTCGCCGTGCCCCACTTGTTGCCGGTGAACAGGCGCGTGTTCAGGTAGTAGACGTCCGCCTTGAACGGCGAGTTGAACCCGTACTTCCACGACTTCAGCCGCGTCAGGATGGGAATGTTGTCCGTGGTCAGCGTGTGCTTGCCCGGGCCGAACGTGTCACCGAACTCGCCGAGGTAGACGAACTGCACCTGTTGCGACTCGCGGACGATCAACTGCGCGCCGTTCTTGATCGCCTTGTCATCGTCCGGGAAGCGGAAGGAGAGCGTGTCGCGGGAGTCATCGGTCCAGTCGATGATCTCGATCAGCTCGCCCTTGAGAAAATCCATGATGCCCATCGGAACCTCTCTCTGTATGCAGGCGCGCCACGGGCGCGCATCACGCCCAATGATTGTATGATCGCCGGCGAAAATGACAGAGAAACGGGAGGCCGGGGCGCTGCGGTGTCCGGGATGCGGCGCGAACGTCCCGCCGGACGCGAGGCGGTGCCCGTACTGCACGGCGCGGCTGGCGACGATCAGTTGTCCGTCGTGCTTCGCGCTGATGCTCGACACGGCCACCTACTGCCAGGCGTGCGGCGCCCGCCGCGCCCGCGCCGTCGAAGGGGACGCGGCGGCGAGATGTCCGGGCTGCCGTGAGGACATGCGGCGCGTAGGCGTCGGCGGCACGGCGCTGCTCGAATGCCGCAAGTGCGACGGCGTGTGGGTCGACGCTCCCGATTTCGAACGGCTGTGCGCCGAGCACGACGCGCAGTCAGCCGTTCTGCACCACGTGCATCCGCGGCAGGCCGCCCGCAGCGGCGAGATCGTCCGCTACCGCCGCTGCCTTCGCTGCGGGACGATGATGAACCGCCTGAACTTCGGGCAGGTGTCAGGGACGATCGTCGACGTCTGTCGCGGGCACGGGACATTTCTCGATGCGGGAGAGCTTCACGCGATCGTCACGTTCATCCGCGGCGGCGGTCTGGACGCCGCGCGGAAGCGCCGCATCGAGGAACTGAAGGAGGAGGAGCGGCGGCATCCGACCGCGGAACGCCATTCGGCATTCGCCACCAGCGGTGACGTCGGCCTGAGCGTCCTGGATCTGATCGATTTGATACGCGGCGACTGAAGCGATCTACGCCGGCTCGAATTCCAGCGCAACGCCGTTGATGCAGTAACGGAGCCCGGTCGGTGGCGGTCCATCCGGGAACACGTGCCCGAGGTGCCCGCCACAGCGGCTGCAGTGCACTTCAGTGCGCCGCATGAAGTAGCTGTCGTCGACCGATTCGCCGATCGCGCCTTCGAGCGGCGCGAAGAAGCTGGGCCAGCCCGTCCCACTCTCGAACTTGCGCGTGGCGCGGAAGAGCGGCTGCCCGCAGCCCACGCACGTGAAGGTACCCGCCCGCTTCTCGTGCAGCAGCGCGCACGAGCCCGGCCGCTCGGTGCCGTGCTGACGCAGCACCTGGTACTGCTCCGGCGTCAGTTGCTGCCGCCACTCTTCGTCTGTTTTCGTGACTTCGAACCGATCGGCCATGATTATTTCTCGGCCGCCTGTTCGGCTATCTCGAGGACGTCGGCGGCCGGCAGAATCACCGGCAGCATGCCCATCGATTCGGTGCCGCTCATCATCGACATCATGCTCGCGCGGCCGGCTTCGACCTGCCGCAGCGTCAGCAGACCGACGGTCTTGCCGTCAGGCAGGAACGCCGGCGCGCCCATCACGGCTGATGCGCCGGCGAGCACGTAGAACGTGCGCGGGCGCTCGATGATCGCGCCGACATCGAAGAGCGCGGCGCCCGCCGCCCAGCCGCCGACGCGGCCGAGCCGCGACAGCACGACGACCTGATCGAGCACCGCCGGCCGGCCGGCGTTCTTCAGATCGACGGCCACGAGCGGCTTGTCCGGTTTGACCGCGGGTCGAATGAACGCAAGATCGAGGTCCTCGTCCCGCAGCACGATCTTCGCAGCGAGTTCCCGCCCATCCGGCAGCCGCAGCTTCAGGTCCGCCGGCTCGCTCGTGATCTCCATCTTCTGATCGCCGCCGCCGCCTGACCCGGCCATCAGTTTGTTCATCATCGCGGCAGGGTTCAGCGTGCCGAGCGACATCACCGTCAGGCCTGACGGGTGGATCACGGTGCCGACCGCTTCAACCGTGTCGTCGGTCGACTGCATCTCACGGCCCCCGATCGATACGCGTGTCTTCAGCACGACGCGGACGTTGACGACCGCCTCCTGCCACTTCTTGACGACGTCGCGTGCCTGCGCGCGGGCGTCGGTCTGGCCATCGAGGGAGGTAACGGCCAGTACGGTTGCGGCGATTAGCGCAATTCGAAAAGTCATGAGCCCTATTTCCACCCCGTCTGCAGCTCGACGAAGAACGTGCGGATCCCGCGGCGTACCTGTAATACCACCGAGGAGGGCTTTTGTTCCGCGATGCGGGTCATCTTCTGCTGCACTACCTCGACCGACGCGACGGGATCGCCGTCGATGGCGAGAATCAGATCGCCGTCGGCAAGATGGCCGAGCGCCGCCCATCCTCCTTCGCGCACCGCCTCGACGAGCACCCCCTGCTGGTCTTCGGGAATCCCCTGCTGCAGGCGGTCGGCCGCCGCGACGTCGCGCACGCGGAACTCGAAGTTCGGATCCTCGTACTTCTTCATCTCTCGCGAGAGGCGCGGCGCCGTCTCGAGCTTCACCTGGAGCTGCCGCTCCTTTTTCCCGCGGAATACCGACAGCTTCACGTTCGATCCGACCTTGTACTGGCGGATCATCGTCGCGAACAGATCGGCATCCGACGGCTGCGACGCCAGCACCGGGTCGCCGTCGACGGCCGTGATGACGTCGCCGACCTGTAGCCCCGCGGCGGACGCGGCGCCGCCAAGCACGCGCGAGACGCGCACGCCCGTGCGCCCTTCGAGACCGAGCTTGCGCGCAAGCTCCGGCGTGAGCACCTGCGTGCTCACCGCGATCCACGCCTTCCGCGCTTCGAGACCGGGATCCTGAAGTCCCGGCTTCCCGAGCTCGACGACCGTCAGCAGCTTCTCGCCGCGCCGCTCGAACGAGACGAGCACCGGCGTCGGCTCGGACTGCCCCTCCACGAGCCGCTCCGCCGCGGCCTTCAGCGCGTTGACGTCGCTCACCTTCCGGTCGTCGATCGCGACGAGGACGTCGTCGTTGTTGAGCGACGGCTTGGCCTGATCCGCCGGTCCGCCCGGCCTGACGCCGCGCACGCGCGCGCCGTTGCTGTCCGGCCGCTTCAGCTCACGCGCGGACAGCGCCGTGAGATTCGACGCCGTGATGCCGAGCAGCGGCAGTTCCTGCACGATCGCATCGGCTCGCTCGCGCTCGTCCGGCGTCACCGTCAGCTTCTTCTCGACGCCGCCGCGGCGGACGACGGCGTCCACCGGTTTGCCCGGTGTCAGCCGCATCACCATCTGGTTGTAGAGCGGAATCTCCTCCGAGAAGCGGATGTTCACCTCGCGCCCGGCCAGCGTCAGCAGCAGGTCGCCCGGCTGGAATCCGGCGCGCGCCGCGGGCGAGCCTTCGATTGTCCCGCCGACGAGCGCGCCGCGCCTCGATTCGGACGATTTCAGCAGCGGCTGCACCTCGAGTCCGATCCAGCTCCGGCGCACGCGGCCTTCCTTGATGATCGCCTCTGCCACCTCGCGCGCGAGGTCGGCCGGGATCGCGCCGGCGAGCCCCATACTGATCTCGTTGACGCCGACGATCTCCCCCTGCATGTTGACGAGCGGTCCGCCGGAATTGCCGCCGAAGATCGGCGCGTCGTGCCCGATCCACCGGACGAGCGAGCCGACGTCCTCGCCGTCGAGCGTCATCCGATTGAACGGCCAGAACAGCCCCGGCATGATCATTTCCTTGTTGCTGACGATGCCGGCCGTCACCGACTGGGACAGCGCGAGTGGACTGCCGAGCGCGAGCACGCGATCGCCGACCCTCAGCTTTGCCGGATCGCCGAAGGCCGCCACCGGAAACTTCCTCAGCTTGGCCGGGCGCAGCTTGACGACGGCGATGTCCGATAGCGGATCCGTGCCGACGAGATCCGCCGGCACTTCCTCACGCGTCGCCAGCGTGCAGATGATCGCCCGCGTCTTGCCCGCGACGTGATGGTTGGTGATGACGTGCCCTTCAGGCGTGATGATGGTGCCGCTCCCGGCCGACTCGCGCTTCATCTCACGGCCGTCCTGGTGATTGATCGAGACGACGTGGATGCGGACGAGGCTGGGAGCGACGCGCGCGAGCGCCGCGTCCACATCGCGGACCGACGGCTCGGCCGTCTGCGCGCCTGCAGCCGCAGACCACGCGATCGTCATCAGCACCGTCATCGTCGCCGCGCGAGCCATACGCATCTGCAGGGGCCTCCGTCGAAAGACCAGAGGATCATTGTGACATGATTGGGTCTCTTGTCCCTCGTCCCGGTCCCGGGTCCCTCGTCCCGGGTCCCGAGTCATGACATACGACCGCGTGCTCTCATCGGACAGCATCAAAGAAATCACGATGAAGCTCTCCGACCGGAACCGGCAACAGCAGCGCTGGTATCCGGGCGAGAGCGGCCGCCGGCAACCGGTCCACGTCGTCTACGGCGGCGCCCACATCTTCCGGGCGGACACGGCGGCGCGGCTCGGAGCCGCGGCGCTGCGCGCGCTCGACGAGTATGCGCCGGACGCTGCGCTCTTCAACGAGGCGTTGCGTCCAGCGGGCGGCGATCCTCTCTTCCCGCCGGCGCTCGCGACGGCGATCTACTCGCGGATGCGCGACAAGCTGCAGCGCGAGCCGGTCGAGGACTACCGGCTGGACTTCGAGGACGGCTACGGCCACCGGCCGGACGACGAGGAGGATGGCCACGCCGCGTCGGCAGCGCGGGAAGTGGCGGCGAGCGTCGCGGCGAAGCAGGCGCCGCCGTTCATTGGCATCCGCATCAAGCCATTCAACGAGGAGCTGCACGGACGGTCGATCCGCACGCTCGACATCTTCGTCGCCGAGCTGCTCCGCGCCTCCGGCGGCGTGCTGCCGCAGAACTTCGTCGTCACGCTGCCCAAGATCACGTCTGCCGAGCAGGTCGCCGCGCTGCGCGAGCTGTTCGAACGGTTGGAGGTCATTTACGGGCTGCCGTCCGGCGCGCTCCGGATGGAGCTGATGATCGAGACGACGCAGGCGATCGTCGACGACAGCGGCGTGTGCGCGCTGCCGTCGCTGGTGCGCGCCGGCGCGGGGCGCGTGACCGCGGCGCATTTCGGCGCCTACGACTACACCGCCGCGTACGGCATCACGGCGGCGCACCAGCACCTGCAGCATCCGGCGTGCGACTTCGCGCGGAGCATGATGCAGGTCGCGCTCGCCGGAACGGGCGTGTGGCTCTCGGACAGCGTGACGAACATCCTGCCCGTTCCCGTTGATCGCGCGACGAGCGATCGCGAGCTGACGTCTGAACAGCGCGAGGCGAATCGCGCGGCTGTCCACCACGCGTGGCGCCTGCACTACGACGACATCCAGCACTCACTGATGAACGGCTTCTATCAGAGTTGGGATCTGCACCCCGCGCAGCTCGTCACACGCTACGCCGCCGTCTACGCGTTCTTCCTCCAGAGCCTCGAGGCCGCATCCGAGCGGCTGCGCAACTTGATCGCGCAGGCAGCGCAGGCGACGCTCGTCGGCGACGTCTTCGACGACGCGGCGACAGGACAGGGACTGCTGAACTACTTCCTGCGGGCGCTGAACTGTGGCGCGGTGCGCGAGGACGAAGTCGAGAAGCTGAGCGGGCTGACGCTCGAGGAGCTGCGCTCGGCGCCGTTCGCCAGAAGATGAGTATCAGCTCAGGCCGCGCAGGAACTCGCGCAGCAGGTTCTGCGATACCTTGCGGCGATACGCGGCGGTCGATCGGATGTCGTCGATGGGTGCGATGCAGCGCGGGAGCTCGCCGGCGGCCGCGTCGATCAGGTCAGGCGTCAGGCGCTGGCCGCGAAGCAGATCCTCGACCGGATAGCAGCGGAGGACGGTGGGCGCCACGCTGCCGAATGCGATCCGCGCGTCCCTGATCACCCCTTCGTCCACATCCGCCGCGGCGGCGAAGCACACCTTCGAGATGGCCTGCGCGCGGCGCGTGCCGACCTTGCGGTACGCCTGCTTCCACAGCCGCTTCTCGTGCGGCATCCGCACGGCGCCAATGAGCTCGCCGGGCCTCAGATCCATCGTCTTGTAGCCGGTATGGAAGCGGTCGTACGGCACGAGGCGCTTGCCGTGAACGGAGACGAGCTCGACGACCGTGTCGTACACCAGCAGCGCCGGCGGCGTGTCGGCGGCCGGCGACGCGTTGGCGATGTTGCCGCCGATCGTGCCGCGGTTCTGGGTGGCGACACCGCCGGTCTCGCGAGCCGCGTGGCCAAGGAGTGGAAATTCCTCGGTGAGTACGGGGTGGCGCAGGATGTCGGTGTAGGTGGTGAGCGCGCCGAGCACCGCGTAGCGATCGGTCACGTCGATCCCGCGCAGCTCGCGCAGGTGCCACAGGCTGATGAAGCGGCCGGGTGGCAGCTTGCCGGCTTCGAGCAGCACCATCAGGTCGGTGCCGCCGGCCATCGGCTGCCATCGCTCCTCGGTCCGGGCCAGCAGATCGAGCGCCTCGCCGAGGCTGCGCGGCGCGCGAAGCTCGTATTGCCCGAGCGGAGCCCTCATGCGATCGTCTTGTCGCCACGAATCGCGGCGCAAACGGCTTCGATGATCCGCGTGTAGCCGGTGCACCGGCACAGGTTGCCGGCGAGCCCTGCGCGAATCTGGGCGACCGTCGCGCGCGGGTGGCGCTCCATCAGCGCCGCGGCAGCGAGCACCATGCCGGGCGTGCAGATGCCGCACTGGGCGCCGCCGTGATCGATGAAGGCCTGCTGCACGATGTGCAGCCGCTCGCTGCGTGCGAGGCCTTCGATGGTGGTGATTTCCGTCCCGTCGGCGTGCAGCAGCGGGACAAGGCAACTGTTCGCGAGTTGCCCGTCGATGAGCACCGCGCATGCGCCGCACTCCCCCTCGCCGCAGCCTTCCTTCGTGCCCGTGAGGTGGAGGCCGAGGCGCAGCTCGTCGAGCAGACGCCCCATCGGGTGGCCCTTGAGGACGACCTCGTCGCCGTTCACCCAGCAGCGGACGCTGACCTCGTTGCTCTCAGGCATGCGCCGCCTCGGTGAGCTCCATCAGCGCTTCCGGGGTGAGCGGCAGCCTCGCGGCTGACACGCCGAGCGCGTTCTCGACGGCGTTGACGATCGCCGGCGCCGGTCCGTCCATCGGCAGTTCGCCGATCCCTTTCGCGCCCGACGGACCGTGCTCATACGGCGTTTCCTCGAAGAACACGCGAATCGCGCCGGCGTCCATCGACGTGGGCATGATGTAGTTCGTCATTTGCGCGTTCTGCATGACGCCGTCGTGCCAGACGACCTGCTCGTAGAGCGCCCATCCAATCGCCTGCGCAACGCCGCCCTCGATCTGTCCCGTCGCGAGTACCGGGTTGATCACCTTGCCGACGTCCTGCACCGCGACGAAATCCAGCACCTGGACCTCGCACGTCACGGTGTCGACGGCCACATCCGCGACGTAAACGGCCCAGGCGTACGACCCGTACGCATCGCCCTGATACCGCTCGTCGTCCCATCGCACGCCCGGCGGCGCCTGATACTGCACGGTCGCGCGCAGTGAGCCGTTGCGTTCGAGATAGGCGGTGCATGCCTGTCGGAAGTCCTCGATCGAATACGGCTCGGCCAGCAGCGTGGCATCGACGAGCGTTCGCCGGATCGCCAGCGCCGCTGACTCGACGAGCTTCCCGACGACCATGCAGGTGCGCGACGCGACCGTCGGTCCGCTGTTCGGCACCTGCGCCGTGTCCGGCTGCGCGACCTCGATGGCGTCGGCGGCGATTGCCAGCGCGTCGGCCGCGATCTGCGAAAAGACCGTGTTCGTCCCCTGACCGATCTCGGTGTTCGACGTCAGCACGCGCACGAGACCGTCGCGCGTCACGTCGATCGTCACCATCGAGGCGAGGTGGTCCTCGCCGGAGCCCGTGAACCCCGCGCCGTGCATGAACGCGGCGAGGCCGATGCCACGCTTGGTCGGCGACTGCGGATTGTCGCGGGCAAAGCGGGTGCGCTTGCCGTGGTAGTCGGACTCTTTGAGCGCACGATCGAGCAGCCGCTCCATGTCGACCGGTTCGTGGATCGTCTGCCCGACGGCGCTCGTCTGGCCCTGGCGGATGAAATTGCGCCGTCTGAATTCGTCCGGTGACAGGCCGACGGCGGCGGCGACGCGATCCATCTGCCGCTCGAGCGCGAACAGGCTCTGTGGCGCGCCGAACCCGCGGAACGCGCCGTGCGGCGGTACGCTCGTCGCCACCGCGCGGCCGCGAACGCGCACGTTCGGGCAGTGGTACGGGCCGGCCGCATGAATGGTCCCGCGCGAGAGCACGACGGGCGACAAGGTGCAATACGCCCCGCCGTCGATGACGAAATCGATGTCCATGGCGACGAGCCGGCCGTCGCGCGTCACGCCCGTGCGGTGCCGCGTGCGCGATGGATGCCGTTTCGTCGTTGCCGCCATGTCCTCCGCGCGGTCGTAGACGATCTTCACCGGCCGTCCCGACTTCCAGGCCAGCAGCGCAGCGTGGCCGGCAACGATCGACGGGTACTCTTCCTTGCCGCCGAAGCCGCCGCCCGTCTCCACCTGCACGACGCGAATCTTCTCGGCAGGCAGGTTGAACAATCCGGCGAGCGCGTGGTGAACGTAGTAGGGACACTGCATCGAGCCCCACACCGTCACGCCGGCTTCGGGTGTCGCGACCGCAAGCATCCCGTTCGGCTCGATGTAGAGCTGCTCCTGCGCGCCGGTCTGGTATTCCCCCTCGACCACAAGGTCGGCAGAGGCCCACGCGGCGTCGACGTCACCGTGCGTGACCGCGTACGACTTGAAGATGTTGTCCTCACCCCAGATGGTTTCCCGCCGTGCGAGCGAGTCGTCGATCGTGAAGACCGGCGGCAGCGGATCGACGTCGATCGTGATCGCGCGCCGCGCATCCTCGATCAGCGCGCGATTGCGGTGCGCGAGCAGCAGGATCGGCTCTTCGCGGTGGTTGATGCGATCGTGCGCGAGATAGGGCTGATCGTCGGTCAGCAGCGCGACCACGTTGCGGCCCGGAACGTCGGCGGCCGTGACGATTGTGACGTCCTGCCAGGGAAATGCCGGATCGAAGCGGATGTCGCGAATGATGCCGCGCGGCACGGCGCTGCGCACCGTCACGCCGTGCAGCATGCCCGGCAGCGTCAGGTCGTCGATATACCGTGCTTCACCGGTGACTTTCGAACGGCCCTCCCGCCGGGGAATGGAGCTTCCGATCGCTGGCATCTCGGGGTCGCTGCCGATTGTATCTATCGACTCGCCTGATTGTCGATTGCCGATCGTCGATTGCCGATTGACGGGATTGGGGATTGGGGATTGGGATTGACGGATTGAGGATTGAATTGGGGATTGGCGATTGGGGATTGGATTGGGGATTGGCGATTGGGGATTGATTGGGGATTTTCGGCGCAATCGCCAACAATCCCCATCCATCAATCCTCAATCCAATCCCCAATCGCCAATCCGCAATCCAATCCCCCAATCGTCAATCCCAATCCCCAATCCCCAATCCCGTCAATCGGCAATCGGCAATCGACGATCGGCAATCGATTAGCCGCCGAAAGTATCGCAGGCGGCGGGATCTCCGCTGTCGAACCCGCGGCGGAACCACTCGACGCGCTGAGCGGATGACCCATGCGTGAAGCGATCGGGCGAAACGTGACCGGTCGTCTGGCGCTGGATGCGGTCGTCGCCGATCGCCCCGGCCGCCGTGATGCCCTCCTCGAAATCGCCGGGATCGAGCTCGACGCGTCCTTCGGCCGCGCGGCCGCGCTTGTTTGCCGCATGGCCCCACACGCCGGCGAAGCAGTCGGCCTGCAGCTCCATGCGCACCGAGAGGGCGTTGCGCGATGCGGGGCTCGCGCCCTGGCGCGATCGCACCTGCGATTCGATCCCGAGCAGCGTCTGCACGTGGTGCCCGACTTCGTGCGCGAGCACGTACGCCTGCGCGAAATCGCCGGGCGCGCCGAACCGGCGATGTAGCTCGTCGAAGAACCCGAGATCGAGGTACACCTTGCGATCGGCCGGGCAGTAGAACGGACCGGTCGCCGATTGGGCGAAGCCACACGTGGAGTCGACCGCGTCGCGGAACAGCACCGCGCGCGTCTCCTGATATCGGCCGCCGAGCAGGTCACTCCATGTGTCCTGCGCGTCCTCCATCACGGCATCGACGAAATCGACCATCCGCTCCTCTTCCGGCGTCGCCGGGGTGCGGCCCGACGTGCCGACGTACTCGGACGGCGGCGCGCCGCCGCCGCCGCCCAGCAGCGCGCTGAAGTCGACACCGGTGATCCAACTGAGCAGAAGAATGACAAGGAGACCGCCGATGCCCATGGGCGCACCCATGCGCATCCCCATCCCTGTCCGTCCCCGAACGTCTTCGATATTGCCGCGGTTTCCAGGCGTCCACCTCATGTGCGTACTCCCGCCGTCGGTAAGTGCAAGCGGCGCGCCTTCGGCGGGAGCCGGTCACTTCAATTCGACACGGATGCTCTTCCACTTGCCCTGGTGGAAGCGGGCAACCGACAACACGCAGCGAGTGAGATGGCCGAGGAGAATTGCCGTCCACACCCCCGACGAGGTGAGCTGGCCCGTGCCTTGGAGCGTGAAGCAGAGCCCGAGCGGGACCCCAACCTGGGACGCGAGAGTAATGAAGAGTGGACTGCGGGTATCGCCAGTGCCCTGAAGCCCGCCGGTGTACGTGAGCGCAACCGTAATGAACAGGCCGGACACGCTGAGATACCGCAGCAGCTGCGTGCCGAGCGCGACGACGGTGGGATCGTCGATGCCAAAAATGGCGAGCAGGTATTCAGGGATGAGCAGGAACAGCGCGCCGACCGTAACAGCAACGCCGACGCCGTACTCAGCAGCAATGCGAACGGCTTGGATACTGCGCTGCGGCTGGCCGGCGCCGAGGTTCTGCCCAGCCACGGCGGCCGCCGCGCCCATCAGCCCGACCGACGTCCACGTGATCAACGAGAAGAGCTCGGCGTAGCCAACGGCAAACGCCGCCTGGGCTTCGGCACTGTGCTGCAGCGAGCCGATGAACCGCACCATCAGCACGCCCGCGACGTTCATCGCCACACCCTGCAGACCTGCGGGCAGCCCGAATCGGAACAGCGCGCGGATGATGCTCCAGTCCGGCCACCATGACATCGTCCGCGGGAAGTGCACGACGAGGCGATCCGTGAGGATCATCACGATCGCGACGGCCGAGACGACGCTGCTCGCGATCACCGTGCCGAGCGCCGCGCCCCACGTGCCGAGCGCCGGGATCGGACCGTAGCCGGCGATGAGCACGACGTTCAGACCGATGTTCAGGACCGTCATGGCCACGCCGAGCCGCAGTGGCGTACGCGCGTCGCCCGCCGCGCGCAGCGCGCCGCCGAGCATGAAGAACAGCAGCATGCCGATGCTGCAGAGGAACATCGTCCGGAGGTACGGGAGCGCTTCGGCGCGCACCTCGGGAGTGGCGTTCACCATGTCGAGCAATGTCGGTGAGAGCACGTAGCCGAGGGGCGCCATGATGCCCACGCCGAGCAGGACCGCTGTGAGGAACGCCTGATACACCGTGCGGTTCACTTTGTCCGGTTCGTTCGCGCCCGCGAACCGCGCGACCAGCGCACCCATGCCCGTGAAGATCGACGTGATGAAGACGATGACGACGAGGAAGATCTGCCAGCTCACGCCGATGGCCGCGTTGCCGGCGAAGCCGACGTAGTGGCCGACCATCGCGTGATCGATGATGCCCTGGAGTCCGCCGATCGCGTTCTGCAGCACCGTCGGCCACGCCATCTTCCAGACCGCGCTGGCGATCGGCCCCTCGACGATCGATCGATCGAACTGCCGGCGCCGGCCGGACGGCGGCGCCGCGACGCCCGGTGCTTGGGCGGAGGCGGTCAGATCGGCCGAGGATCCGGTGCCCGCCTGAGCCGCCGTAGGTGCGCTCGCGGGAGGTACTGCGGAAGACACGTGCCGCCGATCATAGCGCGAGTGCGCATGTTCGGCGCCATTCCAGCCGAGGCACCGGTTAGTCAGATTTGCGCTTGAGCACGCGCCGGACCTCGGCGTGCGCGAGGACGACGGCGGGCTGCCGCTGCAAGGCTTCGTAGTAGCGGCGCTGGAATCCTTCGCCGGTTTCAGATGCAGTGAGCAGGCGCTCGACCTGTTCGATGAGCGCCGTCGCATCGGTTTCGGTCGCGGGCGCATCCGGTTCGAGCGTTTCGTCGATGCGCACGACCATCTCGGACAGCGAGTGCAGCCACGCGAACCACGGATCGTTGATGACGAGCTGCAGCAGGCTGGCGTTCGAGCCCACACGCCCGCGATCCATCTCGTAGGCCACGCGCGTATCGTCCAGCAGCGCCTTGTGGAGGTGCAGCAGCCGCGTCCGAAGATCGCGCAGGATCTGGCGACTCTCGTCCGACATCGGCGTATATCCGGCCGCGGGCGCCGGCGGTCGCTCCTGCTCAGCGGCCGCGAGCAGCACGTCGAGGTCGAGCGGCTCGGTCTGCATGCGCAGCGAGCCGTCGGCCGCTCTGGGCCATTCGCTGCGCGGGCGGTCCCAGTACAGCTCGATGCCATTGCCGTCCGGATCGTGCAGGTAGAGCGCTTCGCTGACGCCGTGATCGCTGGCGCCATCGAGACGCACGCCGGCCGCCTGCAATCGCCGCAGCGCCTCGCCAAGCGCGGCGCGATCGGGATAGCGGATGGCGAAGTGGTAGAGGCCGGTGCTGCCGCGGGGCGGGGCGTTGCCGCCGTGGCTCTCCCACGTATTCAGTCCGACGTGATGGTGATAGCCGCCGGCGCTGAGAAACGCGGCCTGCGAGCCGTAGCGCTGCATCAGCTCGAAGCCAAGGACGTCCGCGTAGAAGGTGATGGCGCGCTCGAGATCGCTGACCTTCAAGTGGACGTGGCCGATGTCCACGCGGGGATCGATCCGCCTCGCCATGGAGCCATCATCGCACGGCCCCCCAAAAACCGTGACACTCACCGTTTTACGTATTGCGAAAAACCGTGACACTCACCGTTTCTCAAAACAGAACACAGGGGGTACGCAATTTCCGAAAACGGTGAGTGTCACGGTTTTTTGGCGTCACGCGCTACGGATGATCTTGACGGTCGTCACGACCTGCCCGGCGTGGCGCTGCGAGTGCTCCGCGGCGTGGAAGATCAAGCCCATCACCGTCGAGATTGCCGAGCGGCCCACCTGACGCGGCTCCTGCAGTGAGTCGCCGGGCGTCGCGCGAATCTGATCGACCGCGCCATCGATTGTCGACTTCAGCACCACGAGCAGCGTCGCCGCATCCGCTGGCGGCGTGCCCGGCGACTTCTCGTCCGCAAGCGCCGCGCGCTGCGCGTCGCTGAGCCGCTCGCCGCGCGCATACGTCATCAGCCGGTCGGTGCTCGCGGCGAGATGCTTCAGGTGAAAGCCGAGCGGCGCCGCCGGGCCGGGTGCCTTCCAGAGTTCGTCGATCGTCAGATCGGCCGTCGCCGCCTGCACGTCCTCCAGCGTCTGGAGCAGCGCGTGCGCCGCCGGCATCAGCAGCGGGTTGACGCCCTCGACTGGTCCACTCAGCCAGAATTCGGGATGTTTCGCCATGTCCGCCCGTAAGCATATCGAACATCCGCCGACATGCCGCCGCCGCTAGAATGACGCCCATGCGACCCACACTGCTGCTCGTCCCCTGGTGCGTCTGCGCTGCTGTCGTGACCTTCACCGCTCCGGCGGTCCCGAAGCAGGCCTCGCTCAAAGACCTCGCGCGGCAGTCGCTCGCGAAGATCGACGGGGACCTGCCGGTCGCCGGCCTGCGAGCGAACGTGCAGGTGCTGCGCGACCGCTGGGGTGTGCCGCACATCTACGCGCAGTCGGTCGACGATCTCTACTTCGCCCAGGGTTACGTCGCCGCGCAGGATCGCCTCTGGCAGATGGAGATGTGGCGCCGCGCCGCCGAGGGCCGGCTCGCAGAAGTGCTCGGCCCCGGCGCGCTGGCGCGCGATCGCCAGACACGCCTGCTGAAGTATCGCGGACCCGTCGACGATACGGAGCTCACGAGCTATCACCCGGACGCGCGCCGCATCATGACGGCGTTTACTGCCGGCGTGAACGCATACATCCGCGATCAAGCGGATCGCCTGCCGGTGGAATTCGTCCTCACCGGCATCCGCCCGGAGCCCTGGTCGATCGAGACGCTGGTGCTGCGGCAGATCGCCTTCGGCGACGCGACCGCGGAGCTGCAGCTCGCGCAGCGCGTCGCGCGGCTCGGCGCCGCCGAAGCCAATCGTCAGCGCAATCCCGACCCCTGGGACGAGCTCGGCGTCCCCGACGGTCTCAACGTGGACGCGATCGATGCCGACGTCGTCGCGAGCACGCAGCGAGGGCGCGGCGGCGCGCCGCGGCCGGAAATCCTCCCGCGCTATCAATCGCTGACCGAGACCACCGGCGACGCGCCGGACACGTCGGTGCCGCAGCCGGGCTCCAACAACTGGGTCCTGAGCGGCGCCTTGTCGGCGACCGGCAGGCCGGTGGTCGCCAACGATCCGCATCGCGAGGTCGGCAATCCGTCGCTACGCTACATCGTTCACCTCAACGCCCCGGGCTGGAACGCGATCGGCGCGTCGGAGCCGCCGTTTCTCGGCGTCGCGATCGGGCACAACGATCGGCTTGCATGGGGCCTCACGATCGTCGGCACCGATCAGCACGATGTGTTCGTCGAAACGCTGAATCCGGCGAACGCGAACGAAGTGCTGTGGAACGGCAAATGGGAACCACTGCGAGTCGTGAAAGAGGAGATAACCGTCAAGGGACGGCGTCTTGAAGTCGTCGAGCTGAAATTCAGCCGCCACGGACCGATCTTCCACGAGGACCGCAAACGTAACTTCGCGTACGCACTCAAATCCGCGCTCCACGAGCCGGGCACGGCGCCGTACCTCGCCGGGCTGCGGCTGTCGCAGAGCCGCAACTGCCGCGAGTTCCTCGATGCCGCGATGTACTGGAAGGCACCGTCGGAAAACCTGATTTGCGGTGACGTGGACGGCAGCATCTCCTGGCAGGCGTCGGCGCTGACGCCGTCGCGCAAAGGATGGAGCGGCCGTCTGCCAGTGCCCGGCACCGGGAAGTACGAGTGGCAGGGATTCAGACGCGATCTGCCGCGCGAGCTGAATCCGTCACGCGGCTTCATCGTGACCGCGAACCACAACATCCATCCCGCCGGCTACTCGCCACCCATCATGTTCAAGAACGCTGATACGCGGTTCGATCGCATCACTCGGCTGCGTGAGCTCATCACGTCAGCGAAGAAGTACTCACTGGCCGATCATCAGCGCATGCAGAACGACGCGCACTCATTGCGCGCAGCGGCGGATCGCGCGCTGTTCCGCGGTTGGACCGCATCGGACGCGGACGTCGAGCGCGCACGCGCGATACTCGCGAGCTGGGATGGCGTCTACACCCGCGACAGCGCGGCCGCGGCCCTCTATGAGACATGGCGTGCGCTCGAATCCGGCGGACGCGGCGGCCGCGGTCAGACGCCGGCGAACACCGACCGATCGCCGGCCGCTGTCGAGCGTCAACTGCAGCGCGCGCTCCAGCAGCTCACCGAGCGCATGGGCTCGGACTGGCGAACGTGGCGCTGGGGGCGCATGCATCAGCGGGCGTTTGCGCACCCCTTCGTCAAGGCCTTCGATCTGCCATCCGTCGAGCGGCCCGGCGGTGCCGGTACCGTCGCCGCCGACGGCGCCTCGTACCGCGAGGTCCTCGACGTCTCCAACTGGGACAACTCCGTCGTCACGAACACGCCGGGACAATCAGCGCAGCCGGAAAGTCCGTTCTACGGCAACCTGCTCGCGCTGTGGGCCGACAATGAATACTTTCCCCTCGTGTACACGCGGAAGGCAGTCGAGGCGCGTGCGGCGCACCGGCTGACGCTGAGGCCATCGGCCTCGAAATGACGCGCCGGGCTGGCCCTCGAGTTGCACATGCCATGCGGGGGGTCTATGGCCGAAGTTCTCGTCGAATTCAGTGATCCCGTCGTCGGGCCAGACGGGCAGCGATATATCGCCCGTGCGTGCGGCAGCGAAGGCGAAAATGGATTGTGGCAAGGGTGGATCGAGTTTGTAAGAACGACCGGCGGTGAAGTGCTGCGCTCCGGCCGCGAGACGACACAGCCCAATCGCGGCGACACGATGTACTGGGCGACCGGTCTGACGCCGGTGTACCTCGAGGGCGCGCTGCGGCGCGCGCTGAAGCCGCTGGAACGCGCACCCGCCGAGCCACAGCCGACGCCGGCGTACGACGGCCCGGCTCCGGAGCCTGTGCCGCCGCCCGCGCGCGGCGAGGCCGTGCTCAACCCGTTCTCGGTGTTCCGCAAGGGCGAGGCGACGCTGCGCGCGCAACTCGCGGCGCTGGCACAGTGGCATCTTGTCAACATCGTGCGGGCCTACGAGCTCAGCGACCTGAGCGGCGCCACCTTGAGTCGAATGAGCGCGACGGAGCTGGTGGAGTTGATCGTCGCCGAGGTCCGCGCGCGGCAGGACGCGCCGGTGCTCAGATAGTCCGAGCCCGGCCGTTTCCTCCCTACGGGCCGGGATAGCCAATCGGCGGTACCTCAGCTAAACTTGGGTCTGGCGTTCCCATGACCCTCAAGCGCGGTTCGCTCGCTATTGCCGTCGCCCTGTTGCTCGGGGCCGGCCTCCGGCTGTCGGCACAGAATCCAGCTGCCGGGCCGTTTCCGTCGACGGCATTCGAGGCGTACCTGGAGCTCCTGCGGCAGCAGGCCGGCATTCCCGGCATGTCCGCGGCCGTCATCCAGGATCGCGAGATCGTCTGGGAGCGCGGCTTCGGCTTCCAGGACGTCGAGGCGCGCATCCACGCAACGCCCGACACCCCGTACCTCGTCGGCGACATCAGCCAGGCGGTTGCATCCGTCCTGCTCCTCCAATGCGTCGAGCAGCGGCGCTTTGCACTCGACGATGGGGCAGCGCGGTACGGCGCGAAGCTGGAAGACCAGGCGACCCTGCGCCAGGTCCTGAGCCATGCGGCGCCGGACTCGAACGGCGGAACGTTCAGGTACGATCCCGAGCGGTTCGCGCAGCTGACGTTTGCGATGGAATGGTGCGCGCCGCAGGCGTACCGGAAGAGCGTGTCGCACCGCATTCTCGAGCGGATGGCCATGCGCGACTCCGTGCCCGGCACCGACCTTCAGAACAGCAGCGTCGTACCGGAGGAGATGTGGGATCCGGCGATGCTCGAGCGCTACAAGGGAGTGCTCGAGCGGCTCGCGGTTCCCTATCGAATCGACAAGAAGGGCAAGGCGGTCCGCTCCGAGCTGCCGCCGCCGCACGGCGTCAACGCAGCCGCCGGGCTCGTCACGACCGTTCGCGACCTCGCGCGGTTCGATCAGGCGGTCAACATCCGGGAGGGACTCGAAACCGAGGTGCCGCTGCTGCTCGACTCGACGTGGGCGGCGGCCTGGCGTCCGCTGCCGGGCAAGGACGGCCTGATGCTCCCGACGGGGCTCGGCTGGTTCGTGCAGACCTACAAGGGCGAGCCGGTTGTCTGGCACTTCGGCAACATTCCGAATGCGTATTCGGCGCTCTACATCAAGCTGCCCGCGCGGCGGCTCACGTTCGTGCTGCTCGCCAACAGCGACCGCCTCGTCGCGCCGTACCAGCTCTCCGCGGGAGACGTCACCAAGTCGGTCTTCGCCACGCTGTTCCTGCGGATGTTCACGTAGAGGATCCCGTTCGTTGAAGGCGCTCCGCGTCTGCACGTGGATCCTCGTCCTGACGGCTCTGGCCACGCCCGCCTCGGCAGACTGGCATTTCACGCCTTTCCTCGGCGCTACTTTCGGCGGGAGCACCACGATCGTCGACCTCGAGACGGGTGCGGAAAAGACGCGCACGCATTACGGTGTGGCGGTGTCGCGCATTGGCAAGTACCCGCTCGGCATCGAGGCGTTGTTCGTGTACGTCCCAGGTTTCTTCGAGGGCACGGATCCGAACCCAATCTCCGAACCCGACATCCTGGAACCCCGCGTGCTCTCCAGTCGTGTTCTCGGACTCATGGGGAACGTGATCTTCGCCACGCCGCGCGAGTGGAACGAGTACGGGCTGCGGCCGTTCGTCTCGGGCGGCCTCGGGCTGCTTCACGCGTCACAGCGCGATAATTTCGGGGTGTTCCCCATCACGCGGAACATCCTCGGCTGGAATGCCGGCGGCGGCGCAACGGGCTTTCTTTCGGTGTCTACCGGCGTCCGCTTCGATGTGCGCTACTACAGCAATCTGCAGCCCGCCGATACGTCCGGTGAGTCCTTCGCCCGGGAGCATCTCAGCTTCTGGACGGCGAGCGTCGGTCTCGTTCTTCGCTACTGATTCCTGCCAGGGAGGCCTGTATGAGGCTCGTAGTCGCAGTCGTCGCGCTCGCCGCGGTGTGCCTGGCGACGCTCGCCTCGACGCCCGCCGTGCAGCCGTTCGAGTGGGAGGCGGCGACGCCGGAAAGTCAGGGCATGTCGAGTGCAGCGCTCGACGAACTCCAGGTCCGCCTCTCGCACTCGGGCACGAAGGCGCTCCTCGTCATCCGCAACGACCGGATCGTCCGCGAGTGGTACGCGGAGGGACACTCGGCGGCGGCGAAGCACTACACCGCGTCGATGGCCAAGGCGCTCGTCGGCGGCGTCTCCATGGCTGTCGCGCTGACCGATCGGCGGCTCACGCTCGACGATCGCGTGGCGACGTTCGTGCCGAAATGGAAGGACGACCCGCGGAAGTCGCGCATCACGCTGCGGCATCTCGGATCGCACACCTCCGGTATCGCCGACGCGGAAGAAGACGATCACGTGCCGCACGAGAAGCTCACGGGATGGAAGGGCGACTTCTGGAAGCGTCTCGACCCGCCGCGCGACCCTTTCACGATCTCGCGTGACCTCGCGCCGATCACGTTCGAGCCAGGCGAGAAGTTCCAGTACAGCAACCCCGGCATCGCGATGCTCACCTACGCGGTCACGTCGACGCTCGCCGGCGGTCCGGCGACGGACGTGCGCACGTTACTGCGCGACCGCGTCATGCGCCCGATCGGCGTCGCCGACAGCGAGTGGTCGATCGGCTACGGCGCCACCTACGCCGTCGACGGGCTTCCGCTCGTCGCCGCATGGGGCGGCGGCAGCTACACGGCGCGCGCCGTCGCCCGCGTCGGCCGGCTGATGCTGCGGCGGGGCGACTGGGACGGGAAGCCGATCGTCTCGAGCGACACGGTTCGTCTCGTCACGACCGATGCGGGAACGCCGGGCCACGGCGCGATCGGCTGGTGGAGTAATCACGACGGCAAGTACCCAACGCTACCGCGCGACGCGTTCTGGGGCTCCGGGGCTGGACATCAGGTCGTGTTCGTCGTGCCGTCGTTGAATCTCATCGCCGTCCGAAACGGTGCGTCGCTCGGCGAGTCGATGGAACATCACGACATGCTCAACGCGTCGCTGTTCACGCCGGTGGTCGCAGCGGCCGCGCGTGCGCCGTATCCTCCGAGTCCAGTCATCAGCTCGGTCGAGTGGGCGCCGATCGAGACCATCACGCGTGATGCTCGAGGCAGCGACAACTGGCCAATGACGTGGGGTGACGACGACGCGCTTTATGCTTCGTACGGCGACGGCAACGGTTTCATGCCGCGTACGCCGCAGAAACTCAGCATGGGATTCGCGAAGATCACCGGCATGCCTCCGGCATTCACGGGCATCAACATCCGTTCGCCGACTGGCGAGACGCGCGGCGACGGCGCGAAGGGACGAAAGGCCAGCGGGCTGCTGATGGTCGACGGCGTGCTGCATCTGTGGGCGCGCAACGCGGGCAACTCGCAACTGGCGTGGTCGAGCGATCGCGGCGTCACCTGGATCTGGAGCGACTGGCGGTTCACCACCAGCTTCGGCTGCCCCACCTTCCTCAATTTCGGCCGTAACTACGCGGGCGCGCGGGACAACTTCGTCTACGTGTACTCACACGATTCGGACAGCGCCTACGAGGCTGCCGACCGCATGGTCCTTACGCGCGTGCCGAAAGATCGCCTTCGCGATCGCGCAGCCTATGAATTCCTCGCGGCTGTTGACGCGCAACATCAGCCCGTGTGGACGCGCGACATCGCCGAACGCGGCGCCGTCTTCACGCATCCTGGCCGCGCGTATCGCTCGGGCATCACCTACAACGCCGGCCTGCGGCGGTACCTCTGGTCGCAAACCCATCCAGGAACCGATGCGCGCTTCAAGGGTGGCTTCGGAATCTACGACGCGCCGCAACCGTGGGGCCCGTGGACGACGGTGTTCTACACGGACGCGTGGGATGTGGGGCCGGGGGAAACGAGCGCGTTTCCCCCGAAGTGGATGAGCGCCGACGGCAAGACGGTGCATCTCGTCTTTTCCGGCGACGACGCGTTCTCGGTCCGCCGTGCGACGCTGCGGACGGCTTCCTCGTTTTAATGCATGTGCGATCGGATCTGGTGGTTGAGCCGGTGCATCTGCCGGCGCACGCTTTTCAGTTGCGCGTGATCCTGCGCCTCGAGCGCGGCGTCGCGCTGCCTCTTCAGCTCTCGCATCTTCGCCTTGATCGCCGGCTTGTCGATGCCCGTGACGACGTGATGCTCGTGCGTATCGACGCCGAGCACGCGGCAGAGCACCGGCAGCAGGTGCTCCTTGTTCATCTGCGCGGCGCCCTTCAGGTCATCGTGCCCGGTCTCCTTGGCTATGTCGCGCAGCTCGCCGACCGTCTTCTCCTTCAGCTCGTGGTAGGTGAACGCCATCGCTGGTCCTCCGGAGAAAGCGATCCTATTACACTCGCGCCGCGGTGGTCGAACCTTGTTCGCGGTACAGCGCCGCCCCCGCGACCGTGCCGAGCAGCACTTCGCCGAGCCCCCAGGCGAGCCCCGTCACCGTCAGGCTGGTCGGGAACATGCCCATTGCTGAGTAGCTGATCCCCGGAAACAGATAGGCGAAGAACCAGACCGCCGCGCCGGCGCAAAGCGCGGTGCCCGGACCGGCACCGTACCGTGGCCTGATCGCCGCATACAGCCAGACCGCCGCGATGCCGAGCACGAAGCCCATCGTGACGAAAATGCCGATCGCGGATTGGTCGACCGGCGGCAGGTTCAGACGCGCGATTGCCGCCTCCATGTCCGCTTTCACCACGTACATGTTGAGCGCGAACTCGCCGATGTTGATCACGAGCCCCGCGACGATGCCGCCGACGATCACCCGCGCCGTGTTGATGCCGCTCATCGTGTCCTCCGCTCTTCAGCCGTGCGTGCGCGGAATCTTACTCCCATCCGGCATCCTGGGGTACCGCCGGAATCACCGGAGTCGCAGGCTGAATCGGGTTACTCCCAGGACACGATACGAGTATTCGTAATGCCGCTCGACGCGGTGCAGCCGGGCCGACACCGCCACGGAGAAGCCCTGCGCCGGGCGGAAGAGGCGCGTCAGGCCTGCCTCCGAGTAGTCGCGGATTCCGCGATAGCGCGTGCCGTTGCGCCGGATTGACTGGTAATTCGGGTCGCCCTCCTCCTTGATGAAATCGTCGCCGCGCCAGAAGAGGATGTGCGCGCGCCAGCCGGATCGCACGGCTGCGGCGCGCGCGAAGAAACCGGCGCCGCTGCGGGTCCGGTCCGGTGCGCTGCGATCGGGAACGTATCGCGAGATCAGACCGGCTGCTTCGAGCGAAGCGGTCTCGAAGCCGCCCGGTGCGCCGCGAACAGCAACGCCGGCTGCCGCCGCCGCGCTGTCGCGCACCGCGCCCGACGCGAACAGTTGCCCCCCTTCGTGCTCGACGTGGAGCTGCAGCGGAAGTGATACGAGGCTGGAGAGCCGCACCTCTGCTGCCGCTCCAGCATCGAACCGCTCGCGGTGCTCCGCCGTGTTGACGCGCTGCCAGTTGATCCAGAGGTCGTGACGCAGCCGCTCGCCCGCGAACGTCCACTCCATGCCCGCTTCGTACGGCCGCGTGAACGACAGAGTCTCGCGTTGCAGCGGCGGCAGCAGACGATGGGGACTGCCGTTGTCGGGACCTTCCGCCGGATCGATACGCGGCATCGGCAGCGTGCCAAACGTGAACGTCGATCTCCGGCCCTCGAGCGTGAGCGAGACCACCGGGCGCACGAACTCGAACGCGTCGTCGCCGCCGAACAGATGGTTCGCGGTCGCGCCAAGGCGCAGGTGGACGCGTTCGTTCAATGCCAACGCGACCGAGAGGCGCGGCGCCGCGCCGAAGATCGTCTCGCCTTCGCGGAATGGGTTGCGGAACTCCGTGTTGTCGCCGTACAACAGAACGTCGCCTTCGAGCGTGACGCCTGGTCCGGACGTGGTCCGGACCGCTTGCTGCGCGCGCGCAGCCGGCGCCGCGGCAATGACGAACATCGCCACGCACCACAACCCAACCCGTCTGCGCGTGCTCTCACGCATCGCCCATACGATAGCGTTTCTCGCCGTCATCGTCGCGGGCGCCTCCGCCCAGGAGCCGCCGCCGGACGATCCGTTCGCCAACGCGGCATGGCACCTTCAGCTCGCCGGCCACGGCGCGATCGAGACGTGGAATTACAACATCTCGCACGAGGAGCTGTGGGGCGTGATCCCGGGGTTCACCTATGGACTGCGCGACGGCCTGGCGTTCACCGCGGCGTGGCCGCTCTATTTCGTCGACCAGCGCGGCGCCGACGCCTGGGTCGTCGGCGCGACGATGGGGCTTCGCGGCCGTGTCTTCCGGACGTCGCGGATATCAGTCTTCTGGGAGTTCGACGTCGGCGTCTCGAGAGCGGATGTCCACACGCCGCCGCGCGGCACGCAGTTCAACTACCTGGCGCTCGGCGGCGGAGGCGCGACGCTGCGCCTCCGTCCGGGCGTGCATCTGGTGGGCACGATGCGCTGGATTCACATCTCGAACAACGGCCTCGCCGGACGCCATCGCAATCCCGACATCGAGGCCGTCGGTCCGCAGATCGGCGTCCTGATGCGCTTCTGAGCTTGACAACGCGCCGCCGACGCGGCGCTACCGCGTGGTCGTCGTCTGCGGTTTGGACCGATC
This sequence comes from Vicinamibacterales bacterium, assembly GCA_048594885.1. GTDB lineage: Bacteria > Acidobacteriota > Vicinamibacteria > Vicinamibacterales > 2-12-FULL-66-21 > JBMDXB01. The sequence goes on along the minus strand of JBMDXB010000124.1, from coordinate 9,813 downwards.
CTCGTACGGCCGGAGGTACCATTCGAAGAACACCCACGTGCGGTTCCAGGAGTCGATTTGCTCGGGCGAATCGACGCGTTGGAGCGTCTTCGGATCGACGCGGCGGCTGAACGCGTGCCCGACGCTCGGCCCCCACGGCGCGGGATCGACGTACACCTTGGTCTCCGCCAGATCCGGTTTCCGCGACCGCAACGCGTCGACGATCTGCTGATCCTCGACGAAGTTGACGTCCTCGTCATTTGTCGCGACGTGCACGAGGAGAGGCGTCCTCAGCTTGTCCACGTGATAGAGCGGCGAGCGCTCGATGTAGAGCGCCTGCTTCTCGAAGGGCAGGCCCTGGATTCGTGACTGCGTCGAGAAGCTGCGCTGGTAGCGCGGCCCCTTGTACGAGAGTCGGAAGACGAGGTTGGTGACCGGCACGATCGCCGCGCTCGCCTTGAACGGCGTCCGCTCGCGGAAGACGGAGAACAGCGTGATGTAGCCGCCGTGGCTCCAGCCCATGATGCCGAGCCGATCCTGGTCGACGTGCGGCAGCGTCTTCAGGTACTCGACGGCGCTCATCGAGTCGTCGACCTCGTAGCCGCCGTAGTCGATCGCGTTGTAGTGCTCGGCGCCGTAGCCGGTGCTGCCGCGGTACTCCGGGCAGATGATCACGTAGCCGCGCTCGACGGCTTCCTTCACGAACGGGAACATCGTGATGCCCCAGTTGCCGTGCACGCCGCCGTGCACCCAGACCATCGCCGCGTGCCCCTTGGGTCCACGCTTCTTCAGCGGCTGGAAGAGGTACGCGGGAATCTCCATGTCGCCGACCGTGCTGCGATACGTGACTTTCTGGTAGTCCATCACGCCGCGGCTCGCCTCTTCGTAGCGCTTCTCGGTCTCCTGCCGGCTCTTGATCTGCGCCTCGAAGTTGACGCCGCGGCCGTGATCCGCCGGATCGTTGCTGACGTACAGCTGCGCCGCGCGATCGGGATCGACCTTGACGGCGGGCCGCTGTCCGCCACCGCCCTGCGGCTGCTGTGCGGAAAGGGTGGTGCAAATGGCGGCGGCGAACACCGCCAGGTACGGTGCCGGGATTCTTCTGGGCATCATGGCTCCTCGAAAGTACGCGCATGATACCGCAGCGCGGCCGGCTCAATCCGGGCGGGTCTTCGAGACCAGCCGCGCGACGCCTTCACGTTTCGCCAGCACTTCTTCTGCGCGCTGCCAGTCAATGATGCGAGGGGATCCAGCCTGAGTGGTCAGATGCTGCAGCGTGTTCGTCACGTTGCCGCCGTTGCGGTACACGTCCGGGTGAGCCTCGAGGTAGATGCCGTCGTCCGCGATCCCGACGAGCACGGGCTGGTAGATCACGTTCACCGGCGTCTTCAGCTGCACGGTTGGCCGGGCTTCACCGCGGCGCCCGGGCTGAGTCCATTTTCGGCGGCAATAACGGCGGGATCGACGCCGTACCAGGCCGCGAGCTTTCGCAGGGTCTCTCCGTTGCCAACCACGTGCGTCAGCTCGTCGCCGATGATCGCGCCTCGGGTGAGCGCGCTATCCGTCGCGCTCGGGAACTGTCCTGCTCGGCCCACCGCCACCAACGCGAACGCCAGAGCCGCGGATGGCAACACCGCGCTGTATCGCATCGACCCTCCTTCGCGTCGAGGACACAGCACGCCGCGTACCCGTTCGAGCCCGGCGTTTTATACTGCCGCGCACCATGCGTCTGTTCGCCACACTCCTGCTGGCGATCGCCATCCAGGCTGCGCCGCAGAACCCGTCGCCGATGTCGGACTCGACGCGGCCGCACCCGCGCGTCGCGCGCTACGACGTGCCGGGGCAACGCGCGCCACTGTCTGTCGGCACGCTGTATCTGTCGTCGCGCTTCCGGGTCCGTCCCCGCGTTCCGCTCATCGTTCACTTCCACGGTGCGCCGTGGCTGATCGAGCACCACATCCACTCCGGGCTGCCCGGCTCGGCGCTCGTCAGCCTGCAGATCGGCGCCGGTTCACGCGTGTATGCGGATGCGTTCTCGGGACCCGAGGCGTTTGGCACCCTGCTCGCTGAGGCGGCGGCGCAGTTGTCTGCGCTGACTGGACGGGCGGTGACCTGGGACGCCGTGACGCTCAGTTCCTTCAGCGCCGGTTACGGTGCGGTGCGCACAATTCTGGGACAGCCGGCTCACTACTCCCGAGTGGACGCGGTGCTACTCGCCGACTCGCTGCACGCCTCGTACGTTGGAGAAGCTTCGGCTCGCGCGACCGATCTGCCGGTGGACGAGTCGATGCTGGAGCCGTTCGTCAGGTTTGCCGGCGAGGCCGTCGGCCGTCGCAAGTGGATGCGCGTGACACATTCGGAAGTGTTTCCGGGGACGTTTGCGAGCACCACGGAAACGACCGATGTTCTGCTGCGGCGGCTGGGACTGTCGCGGCGGCGAGTGCTGCGGGACGGACCCTTGGGGATGCAGCAGTTGAGCGAAGCCGGGAGGGGGAACTTCCATGTGGCCGGATTCGCGGGAAACTCCGCGCCCGACCACATGGATCATCTCTACGCGCTGGGCCGCTGGCTAGACCGATAGCAGCCGCTCGAAGAACGACCGGTAGCGCTTGAGCGCAACCCGCAGATCTTCCGTGGAGACGCTCTCGCCCTTGGACCACTGCTGCTCCAGAGTCGAGCGTTCGTTGCGGAAGACGTCGGTGAGCCGGTTCATCATCTCGTCGACCAGGCTGTTGGCCTGCTCGACCGCAGACCGCGGCTCGTCGACGAAGCCCGTCTGGATCGCCTCCCACCGTGTCCTGAAGCCGCGCGTCTCCTCATCGTGAAACAGCGGCAGGCGTTGATCGGTACTCGCCGTCGGCACATCTGGCCGTGGCGTGCCCGCGTCGGGATTCGGATCCGTGACGACTACACGATCGCGTTCGTGGGTCATGACGCCCTCCTGATCGATCGCGCCGGCACGTCGAGCAGATCGTCGAACAGCGCGCGGTAGTTGACGACCGCCTGTCTCAGCTCCTCGGTGCTCGCCTCGCCGCGGCGGTTGCGCTCGGCGAGCGTGCGTGCCGCGCGGTAGTTCTCGACCACGCGCGGATGGTCGACCGACAGGTCAGCCGCGCGCGTGTCGAAATCCTCGATGGGATACCCGCGCGCCGACATCACCTGCGTCACGAGCGCGTCGGCAGCCGAAACCGCGCCGACCGGATCGTCGACGAACATCGCCTGGACGCGGCGCCACTCCGTCGAGAACGCCTGCGCCTGGTCGCGGGAAAGCGGATGGATCTTGAACTGCTGCACGCGCCGCACGCGGCCCTCGAGGAGCGCGTCCGCCTTCTCCGGCGCGCCGGTTTCGCGAACCGCGCGGTCGTATTCCGGCCCGAATCGCTCCCGCAGTTGCGCCCGGCGCCGGCGCGCCGAGTACAGCCATGCCGCAACAGCGAGCGCGGCCACGACGAGCACGGCTATTACTACCAACATCAGGGTCTGTGATTCCACGGTGACCTCCCTGCGAGCTGCTATCGCAATCAGCGTTCCCGGCAGAAACGGCCCAGGTCTCGCGGGCTCTTCCGCTAGACAGTCCGGTTCGGTGCGCCATCGACTGCTATACGCGCCGAAACGGCGCGTTCGTCCGCTGCCGAATGTCAATCTGCGTCACGTCGTACTGCATGCGGCTGCATAGGTATGCAGCGGCGGGCGGCCGGAAATCCGCCGCCGCTCCAGCAATTCCAGCCGGTCGAACAACGGTCCACCGGCAGAACGCGCAATTTCCAGTTACTTGCGGGCGGCCTTCGTTTGGCATGTGCAGTGTGCAGCCGTTTACGTCCCGCGGCCCGGAGCGTCCCCGGATGGACGCTATGCACTCCAACAAGGACTTCCTTTCGATTCGGAGCTTCACCACCGAGGAGCTCTCACGCTGCCTGACGCTCGCGGCCGAAGTCAAACGCTGCCCGCATCGCTTCCGCACCGCGCTCGACGGCAAGACGCTCGCGCTCATTTTCGAGAAGCCGTCGCTGCGCACGCGAGTCAGCTTCGATATCGGGATCCAGCAGTTGGGCGGCTACTCCGTCTGCCTGTTGCCTACGGAGATCCAGCTTGGCACGCGCGAATCGATCGCCGACGTCGGACGCAACCTCGAACGGATGGTGCAGGCGATCATGATTCGCACGTTCGGTCATGACGTCGCCGAGCAGCTCGCCGCCGCGGCGCGGGTGCCGGTCATCAACGGCCTGACCGATTTCAGTCACCCCTGTCAGGCGCTCGCGGACTACCTGACGCTGTTCGAGCATCGCGGCAGGCTGGAGGGGCTTACGCTCGCCTTCGTCGGCGACGGCAACAACGTCGCGAACTCGCTGATGTTCGCGGGCGCCCGCTTCGGCGTCAACGTGACCGTCGCCTCGCCTCGCGGCTACGAGCCGCGGGAGGACGTTGTCTCGTGGGCACGCGCGGCTGGAAGCCACGCGGGCTGCCGCTGCGAGGTCACCAACGATCCATTCGAAGCGGTGCGCAATGCGGATGCGGTCTACACCGATGTCTGGGCCAGCATGGGCCAGGAGTCCGAGGCGGAGCGGCGCAAAGCGATCTTCCGCCCGTATCAGGTGAATGCGGCCCTGATGGACGCGGCGAAGCCCGATGCCCTCTTCATGCACTGCCTGCCCGCCCATCGCGGAGACGAGGTGACCGACGACGTGCTCGACTCGTCCGCGTCGGTGGTGTTCGACCAGGCGGAGAACCGGCTGCATGTGCAGAAGGCCGTCATGCTGCTGCTGATGCAGTAGGAGAAGCTGTGAAGACCGCCGTCATCGCGGTCGGCGGCAATTCGCTGATTCGCGCGGGGGAAACCGGCCACGTCGCCGAGCAGCGCGCGAACGCGCGGCGGGCGAGCGAGGCGATTGCCGCCGTCGTCGCCAGCGGCTACGCCGTCGTCGTCACACACGGGAACGGACCGCAAGTGGGCGCCGCGCTGCTGCGCTCCGAGCGTGCCGGCGCGGACGCCTACCGCCAGCCGCTGGACGTGTGCGTCGCGGAGACACAGGGAGAGATCGGCTACATCCTCGAGCAGGGCCTGATCGCGGCCATCGCCGGCTCCGGCCTGCGCAACGATGTCGTCACGACCGTATGCCAGGTGGTGGTCGACCCGGGCGATCCTGCGTTCGCATCGCCAACCAAGCCAATCGGACCGTTCATGTCGCAGCGCCAGGCCGAAACCGCGCGCGACGTGCTCGGCTGGCACGTGGTGAACGACGCCTCACGCGGCTGGCGGCGCGTGGTGCCATCGCCGGAACCGCTCGAAGTCGTCGAGGAGCACGTCATCGATACCCTGTTCCGCCGCGGCGTCATCGTGATCACTGCAGGCGGCGGCGGAATCCCGGTGGTGCGTCGCAACGGCACGCTCCAGGGTATCGAGGCCGTGATCGACAAGGACGCTGTGTCAGCGCTGCTGGCATCACGGTTGAGGGTCGACCGCCTCGTCATCTCCACCGACGTCGAGTACGTCTACCTGAACTACCGCCAGCACGGCGAGCGTCCGCTCGAGCGCGTCACCGTCGGCGAGCTGCGCGAGTATTACCTGGCGGGTCACTTTCAGCCGGGGAACATGGGCCCGAAGGTCCTCGCGACGCTGCGGTTCCTGGACGCCGGTGGCCGCGAAGCCATCATCACGCGCGATGACTGCCTGGCCCCTGCCATCGCGGGGGATGGCGGCACCCACGTTGTGGCGGAGCCATGAAACTCGAACACGTCATCGAGTCGCAGCAGTTCACGCTCCCGCTCCTGGTGGAGCTCTTCGAGCGGGCGCATACGATGGAGAAGATCGTCGCGCGCGGTGGCACGCGTGATTACAGCGAGCGGATCATGGCGTCGCTGTTCTACGAGCCGTCGACGCGCACCCGGTTCTCGTTCGAGGCGGCGATGTTCCGGCTTGGAGGCCACGTCCTCTCGACGGAGCAGGCGCGCATCTTCTCCTCGGCCATCGAGGGCGAGCAGCTCGAGGACACGATCCGGATCCTCGGCGGATACGCCGACGTGATCGTCCTGCGCCACAACGAGGCGGGCGGCGCCGCCCGGGCGGCCGCCGTGTCGCGCGTTCCGATCGTCAACGCCGGCGATGGCAACGGCGGACAGCATCCCACCCAGGCCCTGCTGGACCTCTACACCATCTTCCGCCGCCGGGGCACGCTCGACGGCCTGACCATCGCCATCGTCGGCGAGCTCGATCGCGGCCGGACGGCGCGATCGCTGGCGTACCTGCTCAGCAAGTTCGAGCGCATCAAAATCCACTTCGTCAGTCCGCCCGATCTGCGGATGCGGCCCGACATCCTCGACCACCTCGCGCGGCACGGGACGTGGTACGCGGAGGACGCCGACCTGGCGGCGGTCGTCGGCCAGGTCGACGTGCTCTATCAGACGCGCATCAGGCCGGGCCGGGGGCAGGGCCGGGAAGACGCCGGCCGCTACGCGATTACCGCACGTCTGCTTCAGCAGATGCGTCCGAACGCGATGGTGCTCCATCCGTTACCGCGCACCGTCGAGCTCGATCCCGCGGTCGACGCCGACCCGCGCGCCCAATATTTCCAGCAGGCCACCAACGGACTGTACGTGCGAATGGCGCTCCTGACCATGCTGTGGGATCGCTGAATCGGAGAAACCCATGCGGACTCTGGACTACATCGCTCTCGAAGACAGATACGGCGCCCACAACTACCATCCGCTCGATGTGGTCATCGAGGCCGCCAGCGGCGTGTGGGTGTGGGACGTCGACGGCCGGAAATACCTCGACTGCCTGGCGGCGTACTCCGCCGTGAACCAAGGACACTGCCACCCGCGCATCCTCCAGGCGATGATGGGACAGGCGCGGCGCGTCACGCTCACCTCGCGCGCCTTCCGCAACGACCAGTTGCCGCTCTTGTGCCGCGATCTGCACGAGCTCACGGGCTACGACACGGTGCTGCCCATGAACTCCGGCGCCGAGGCCGTCGAGACCGCGCTGAAGGCCGCACGGAAGTGGGGACACGCCGTCAAGGGCATTCCCGAGGACACCGGCGAGATCATCGTCTGCCGCAACAATTTCCATGGGCGAACGATATCGATCATCAGCTTCTCGACCGAGCCACAGTACCGCGCGGGGTTCGGTCCGTTCACGCCGGGCTTCCGCGTCGTGCCGTACGGAGACGCGAACGCGCTGCGGCAGGCGATCACGCCGAGGACCTGCGCGTTCCTGGTCGAACCCATCCAGGGAGAGGCCGGTATCGTCATCCCGCCCGCCGGCTATCTCCGCGAAGCCGAACGCATCTGCCGCGACAACCGCGTCCTGCTCATTGTCGATGAGATCCAATCGGGACTGGGACGGGCCGGACGGCTGTTCGCATATCAGTACGACGACGTGCAGCCCGATCTCGTCATCATCGGGAAGGCGCTGTCCGGAGGCTACTACCCGGTGTCCGCTGTGCTGTCAGCCGCGGAGGTGCTGGGCGTCTTCCGCCCCGGCGATCACGGCAGCACGTTCGGCGGCAACCCGCTGGCCTGCGCGGTAGCTCGCGAGGCCCTCGCCGTACTCATCGATGAACGGCTGGCCGAGCGTTCGGCGGAGCTCGGCGCCTATCTCCTGGGAGGGCTGCGGGAACTGCACAACCCCGAGATCGTGGAGACACGGGGTCGCGGGCTCTGGATAGGCGTCGAACTGCAAGGCCCCGCCCGGCCCGTCTGCGAGGCGCTGATGCACGAAGGCATCCTGTGCAAGGAGACGCACGACCGTGTGTTGCGCATCGCGCCGCCGCTCGTGATCGAGCGGGCCGAGATTGACTGGGCCCTCGAGCGTTTCGCGGCAGTCTTCGAGCGCATGGCGTCGCTCGCGGCGAGGTAGGCCATGGATCGGATCCGGACTCTCATCATGGGCGCCGCCGGGCGCGACTTTCACAACTTCAACGTGGTGTATCGCGACGACCCGTCGCACGAAGTCGTGGCCTTCACCGCGGCACAGATCCCGAACATCGACGGCCGGCGTTACCCGCCCTCACTCGCGGGTCCGCTGTATCCGGCCGGTATACCGATCCATCCGGAAGGCGATCTGGAATCGCTGGTTCGCTCGAACGGGATCAACGAGGTGGTCTTCGCCTACAGCGACGTGTCGTACACCCACGTCATGGACCGTTGCTCGATCGCAAACGCCGCCGGCGCGTCATTCCGGCTGCTTGGCGCCGCGGAGACGATGCTGACGAGCGTGAAACCGGTGATGGCGATCTGCGCCGTACGCACCGGTGCCGGCAAGAGCCAGACGACGAGGCGCGTCGCGGATTTGATGCGAAAACGGGGATTCCGGGTCGCCGCCGTGCGCCACCCGATGCCGTACGGCGATCTGGCGAGCCAGCGCGCGCAGCGGTTCGCCACGCTTGCCGATCTGGCGACGCATCACTGCACGGTCGAAGAGATCGAGGAGTACGAGCCACACCTCGCGAACGGCACCGTGGTGTACGCGGGTGTCGATTACGGCGACATCCTGCGGCAGGCCGAAGCCGAGGCGGATGTCATCCTCTGGGACGGCGGCAACAACGACACGCCGTTCTACGTGCCCGACCTGCTCATCGTCGTCGCCGATCCGCTGCGCGTCGGCAACGAGCTGACGTATTACCCGGGAGAGACGAACCTGCGGATGGCCGACGTCGTCGTGATCAACAAGGTCGATGCGGCCGATCTGCACGCGGTCAACGCGCTGCGCAACAACATCCGCCGCGTCAACGCGCACGCGACGATCATCGAGGCGGCGTCGCCGATTTCGGTCGAGGGATCCGACGCCATCCGCGGCCGCCGCGTCCTGGTCATCGAAGACGGGCCGACGCTGACGCACGGCGAGATGAGGTTCGGCGCCGGAACCGTCGCGGCGATGAAGTTCGGCGCCGCGGAAATCGTCGATCCACGGCCGTACGCGGTCGGCAGCATCGCCGAGACGTTTCGAAAGTATCCGGGCACGGGTGAGATCCTCCCGGCGATGGGCTACGGGGACGAGCAGGTCAGGGATCTGGCGGCGACGATCGCGCGGGTCCCCTGCGACGTGGTGGTGATCGGAACACCGATCGACCTGAACCGCATCATGACCATCCGGCAGCCGACCGTACGTGTCCGCTACGAGCTGCAGGAGCTTGGCAAGCCGGATCTGAGCGAAGTGCTGGAACGCGTACCGATCGGGGATCGGCGATCGGCAGACAGCAGAGAACAGCCCGTTCCGGCGCCCAGATGAGCAAAAAGGCCGGACGCTTCAGCGTCCGGCCTTTTGCGGATATTACTCCCGGCAGTGACCTACTCTCCCACGCAGTTTCCCACGCAGTACCATCGGCGGTAGAGGGCTTAACTTCCGTGTTCGGAATGGGAACGGGTGTGACCCCTCTCCTATGACCACCGGGAAAGATCGATTGCGGATCGTCGATTGCGGATTGCGGATTGCGATCGTCGATTGGCAATCGTCGAATTGGTGCCTGGGGTCCCGCCTCCGCTTCGCACGCTACGGCGGGCAAGCCGCTGCAGCTCTCGAAGGCGGGTCGTCCCAAGCTATTCAAAGAACAAAGGACAATTGAATACTCTGCAAACGGTAGTTTCGTCGCGACCGGCACACAGCAGTTGGATGTGTGCACTGTCTCTCCTTGCGGAGAGAAGAGATTATGGTCAAGCCTCACGGCTGATTAGTATCGGTTAGCTCCACGCCTCGCGGCGCTTCCACACCCGACCTATTACCTGGTCATCTTCCAGGAGCCTTTAGAGACCCGAAGGTCTGGGAGATCTCATCTTGTGGAGGGTTTCACGCTTAGATGCCTTCAGCGTTTCTCCCTTCCGCACGTAGCTACCGAGCGC
>JBMDXB010000123.1:0-89716 GCA_048594885.1 Vicinamibacterales bacterium | reverse complement strand
GAGGCGGATGCCGAACTCACGCCGCTGCCGCCGCACGTTGAACGCCATCACGCCGTAGACGCCGACCATCGCCAGCAATCCTGCGAGGGCGGCGAACAGCCCCGTGAGCGCGGAGATCAGCCGCGGCTGACCTACGGAGTCGGCGACGACATGCTCGAGCGTCTGCACGCGCGCGATCGGCAGTGACGGATCGATCGACGCGACCATCTGACGCACCGTCGGAATCACCGCGGTCGGATCCGCCGTCCGCGTGCGCAGCACCACCGTCATCGTCGGGAACGCCTGCTGCTCCATGGTGCGGTAGAACTCGTACGGCACCGCGCGATCGAGGCCGAACGATCGGATGTTGCCGATCACGCCCACCACTTCGAACCACTGCGAGGTGTCGCGGCCCTGGCCGAACCGCTTGCCGATGGGGTCCTTGCCGGGCCAGAACTTCTCGGCCATCGCCTGGTTGATCGTCACGGTGCGCGTTGCCTCGCGATCGCGGCTGTCGAGCATGCGTCCCTTCACCAGCGGCACGCCAATCGTCTCGAAGTAGTCACCGAAATAGATGCGGTTCTCCACGAGCGGCGCCTCGTTCGGTCCCCACGGCGTGCCCCCCTCGATCTGATACTCGCCGTTCCAGCCGAAGTTGTACATCGGCAAGTGGCTCGTCATCCCGGCGCGCTCGATCGGATCGATCTGCGCGAGCCGCGCCTGGAGCTCGCGGTAAAAGGCGGTGATCTGTTCCGGTGCTCTGTAGCGCACGCCGGACGCGGCGATGTCGAACGCGACGATGCCCTCGGCGCGCATGCCGGTATCGCGCCCGCGCAGCAGCACCAGGTTCTTGACGAGCAGCCCGGCGCCGATGAGCAGCGCGAACGCGATCGCAATCTCGGCGACGACCAGCCCGTTGCCCACCTGGCGGCCGCCGCCGCTCGCCGTGCGCGTGTCTCCCTCGCGGACGACGGCCGCGAGCTGGCGCGCGCGCAGCAGCACGAGCGGCCACAGCCCGCAGAACACGCCGACGGCGAGCGTCAGAACGGCGGCGAACGCCAGGGCGCGCCCGTCCATCTGGATCGTGTTCGCGCGCGGAAGCTGGTTGCCGGCAAGCGCGACGAACGTGCGGACGGCCCAGTGGGAGAGCAGCATCCCGGCGAGCCCGCCGGCGATCGCGAGCAGGAGCCCCTCGACCGTGAGCTGCCGCGCGAGATCCCGCATTCGAGCACCGAGCGCCAGCCGTATTGCCAGCTCGCGGCGCCGCGCCATGCCGGCGGCGAGCAGCAGGTTGGCGACGTTGGCGCACGCGATGAGCAGCACGAGGAACACCGCGCCGAGCAGGATCCGCAGCGGCCGGCGTACGTTGCCGATGACAACCTCGGTGTACGACCGGACGTCGATGCCGTGGTTGTGCCCGAACTCGCGCGCCAGCCCGCGCCCGAGCTCGCGCATCTCCGCCGCCGCGCGCTCCACCGTAACGCCGTCCTTCAACCGTGCGAATGTGGCGAGGAAGTGACTGCCGCGGGTCGCCGGATCGAGTGTCCGCTGCAGCGGCACGAACACGTCCGCGCGACGGTGCGAGAAGCCTGGCGGCATGACACCGATCACTTCGTACGGCTCGCCGTTGAGCAGCAGCTTCCGCCCGGGGACCCCGCGATCGGCGCCGAGCTGGCGCGTCCAGAAATCATGCTGCAGGACGACGACCTTCGGGCCGCCGGCGCGATCTTCCTCCTCGGTATACCATCGGCCGATCGCCGGGCGGACGCCGAACACGTCGGCGAACGAGGCCGTCGTCGACGCCCCGGAGACGCGCACCGCGTCGCCGTGCCCCGTGAGCACGAAGCTGGCGCCCGCTGAGCCGCCGATCGCGGCGAACACGCGATTGCGGTCCTTCCAGTCGTGGTACTTCGGGAACGACGCCGGGCAGGTGGGGCACGCGGGCTGCGTGTCGTAGACGGCAACGATCCGCTGCGGCTCCGGATACGGCAGCGGCGCGAGCAGCACGCTGTTGAAGATGCTGAACACGGCCGTCGTGATGCCGATGCCGAGGGCGAAGGCCGTCAGCGCGAGGATGGACACGAACCGCGCGCGCAGGAGCGCCCGGATCGCAACCCGGGTGTCGCCAATCAAGTGGTGCATGTGGGAGGCTCCGGGATGCTTAGACGGAGTGCGGCCCGCGGACGTTTGCGGCGCACGTATAATCCGCCGTGATATCGCATCCGTAGGGGAGGGACGCCATGCTGACCCGGTTGCGCGCATTGTGGCTGGCCATCATCTGCCTGCTCGCGGCGATCGCAGGCACGCCGCAGGTGGATGCGCAGTCGACCGCACGCCGGCCAAACATCCTGTGGCTCATCGCCGAGGACTTCGGTCCCCAGCTCGGCGCTTACGGAACGCGCGAGGTCTTCTCGCCCAACCTCGATCGGCTTTCCGTCGACGGCATGCGCTACGCGCGTGCCTTCACGACGGCGCCGGTCTGCTCGCCGAGCCGCTCCGCGTTCAGCACCGGCATGTATCAAACGACGATCGGAGCGCACAACCATCGCTCCCATCGGGACGACGGATATACGCTACCGGCGGGCGTCCGCGTGGCGAGCGACTGGATGCGGCAGGCCGGCTACTTCACCGCCAACGTCGTCGAGCTGCCGGCGAGCGTCGGATTCAAGGGAACGGGCAAGACCGATTGGAACTTCACGTATTACGGTGATCCGTTCGATTCGTCGCGTTGGAGCGACCTGCCCTCGCATCAACCGTTCTTCGCGCAGGTCAACTTCAACGAGACGCACCGCAGGTTCCACGCGCCTGCGAAGGCCGATCCCGCGAAAGTCGAGATCCCGCCGTACTATCCCGAGCATCCGGTGACGCGGAGCGACTGGGCGCAGTACCTCGACTCGGCGACCGAGCTCGATCGCAAGGTCGGTCTCGTGCTGCGGCAGCTCGAAGCCGACGGACTGGCGGACAACACCATCGTCGTGTTCTTCGGCGACAACGGGCAGTCGATGGTGCGCGGCAAGCAGTTCGTGTACGACAGCGGGTTGCGCGTCCCGCTGATCGTCCGCTGGCCGAAGTCCTTTCCGGCGCCGAAGCACTTCAAACCCGGAACGGTCGACGATCGTCTCATCGCGGCGATCGATCTGCTGCCGACGATGCTGGATGCGATCGGCGCGCTGAAGCCGGCCGGCATGCAGGGTGAGATCTTCCTCGGCGATCGCGCGGCGCCGCCGCGGCAGTACGTGTTTGGCGCGCGCGATCGCTGCGACGAAACCGTCTTCAGATTCCGGACAGTCCGGGACGCGCGCTACCGCTACATCCGCAACTTCACGCCGGAGCGGCCGTTCCTGCAGCCGAACGACTACAAGGAGCGCAGCTATCCGGTATGGAACCTGCTGAAGCAGTTGCACGCGGAAGGAAAGCTGACACCGGTGCAGGCCTTCCTGACGGCGCCGGCCATGCCCGCCGAGGAGCTGTACGATCTGGAGCGCGATCCGCACGAGACGGTGAATCTCGTTGCGTCACGCGAGCACCGCGGAACGCTCGAGCGGATGCGCGCGGCGCTGACGAAGTGGATCGACGAGACGAGCGATCAGGGCAGGACGCTCGAGCCGGCGGAGCTCGCGGCCGCGAAAGGCGCCACGAAGCCCGGCAGCAATCCAAATGCCGTTGCGATCGTGAAAAGCCGGAAGTAGCCTTCTGCACGACGGGATGCGACCTATGAAGAAGCCGTTCTTGTGTGCCGTGATGGTCATCGGCGCGGCGCTGGCGTTTCCGGCTGCCCAGAGGCCGCCCAACGTCGTGCTCATTTACGCCGACGATCTCGGCTACGGCGACACGAGCGCATACGGCGCGACGGCGGTGAAAACGCCGAGCATCGATCGTCTGGCACGCGAGGGCGTCCGCTTCACCGATGCGCACGCGGCAGCGGCGACCTGCACGCCGTCGCGCTACGCCATGCTCACGGGCGAGTACGCGTTCCGCAAGAAGGGCACGGGCGTGCTGCCGGGCAACGCCGCGCTCATCATCGAGCCTGGCCGGGCGACGCTGGCGAGCATTCTTCAACGCGCCGGTTACCGCACGGCCGTCGTCGGGAAATGGCATCTCGGCCTCGGGCCGGCCGGCGGCCCGGACTGGAACGGGGAGATCAAGCCGGGCCCTCGTGAGATCGGCTTCGATTATTCCTTCATCATGCCGGCCACCGGCGACCGCGTGCCGACGGTGTACGTGGAAGACCACCGGGTCGCCGGCCTCGACCCTGGCGATCCGATCGCCGTGAGCTACGAGAAGAAGATCGGCGACTGGCCGACCGGCCGCGAGAATCCGGAGCTGCTCCGGATGCGTCCGAGCCACGGCCACGACATGACGATCACCAACGGCATCAGCCGCATCGGCTGGATGACGGGCGGCAAGGCGGCACTGTGGAAGGACGAAGAGATGGCCGACGTCTTCACGGCCAAGGCGGTGAAGTTCATCGAAGCGAACCGATCGCGGCCGTTCTTCCTCTTCTTCTCTCTCCATGATCCGCACGTGCCGCGCGTGCCGCATCCGCGCTTCGCCGGCAAGACAACGTTGGGGCCGCGGGGTGACGCCATCGTGCAGGCCGACTGGTGCGCAGGCCAGGTCGTCGCGGCACTCGATCGGCTCGGGCTGGCGAGGAACACGCTCGTCATCTTCACGAGCGACAACGGGCCGGTCGTCAACGACGGGTACCTGGACGAGGCGGTGGCTCGGCTCGGCGATCACAAGCCGGCCGGACCGCTGCGCGGCGGCAAGTACAGCAACTTCGAGGCCGGCACGCGCGTGCCGTTCATCGTCCGGTGGCCGGGCCAGGTGAAGCCGGGCGTGTCGGATGCGCTTGTCTCGCAGGTGGATTTCCCCGCGTCGTTCGCGTCGTTCACGAATCAGGCGCTCGGCGACGCCGATGCACCGGACAGCATGAACGTCATGCCGGCGCTGCTTGGCAAGACGAAGACTGCGCGCGACCACCTCGTGGAACAGGCGTCGGTTTTGTCGCTGCGCGTCGGCGCGTGGAAGTACATCGAGCCGGGCAAGGGCCAGCGCGTCAACAAGAACAACGGCATCGAGACGGGAAACGATCCGGAGGGGCAGCTGTACGATCTCGCAGCGGATCTCGGCGAAAGAACGAACGTCGCCGGCGCGCATCCGGATCGCGTCAAGGCGATGGCGGCGCGACTCAACCAGATCAGACAATCCGGCCGCAGCCGGCCTGCGTTCTCACGGTAGCGTCAGAGCCGCCCCCCCGGCCGAACCGTACTTCCGCGTTGACCGCGCTCCCACAATGATGCTACCCTCCGGTCCTGTCTAGACAACTAGACCTGAAACGGGCGGCAGCCCGAGCGAAACCGGCCGAGCAAGCTCGGCCCCTATGTGTAGGCCCTCATGACGCGTCTGGAAGCCCTGGCCGGACCGGTCGATGTTGCCGTCGTCGGCGGCGGCATCATCGGCGCCGGCGTGGCCCGCGACGCGGCGCGCCGCGGCCTCAGCGTCGCGCTGTTCGAGCAGGACGACTTCGGCGGCGGGACCACCGCCGGATCGACCCGGTTGATTCACGGCGGACTCCGCTACCTGGCGTCGGCTGACATCCGTCTGGTCCGCGTCGACCTGCGCGAGCGTGAGACGCTGCTGCGCATCGCGCCACACCTGGTGCGCCCGCTCGAATTCCTGTTGCCTCTCTACGACGCCTCGTGGTCGACACGTCTCGGGCTGCGCGCGGGCATGTGGTTGTACGACGCGCTGAGCTTCGACAAGACATTGCCCCGTCACCGGATGCTCTCGGCGGCGGATGTCCTCGATCGCGAGCCGCATCTCGCGTCGCGCGGCCTGCGCGGGGCGGCCGCGTACTTCGACGCGCAGGCGGCGCTGCCGGAGCGCCTCTGTCTGGAGAACCTCCTCGACGCGCAAGAACACGGGGCCGTCGCCTTCAATCATGTCGAGGTCACCGGTGCGATCGTCGACGGCGGACGCGTGGCAGGGGTCCGCGTGCGCGACCGGCTCGACGGCAGCCGCGCGAACATCCGCGCTCGCGTCGTCGTCAACGCCGCGGGCCCCTGGCTCGATCGGGTCGCCCGCCGCCTCGAGCCGTCGCCAGTGCCACGGCTGCGGACGACGCTCGGAATACACCTGGCGTACCCGCGGATCACCGACCGCGCGCTCGCGCTGGTTTCGCCGGTGGACCGCCGGCTCGTGTTCGTCATTCCCTGGCTCGATCACGCGCTGATCGGTACGACGGACACCGACGTCACCGGCGATCCACGCCTCGCCAGCCCTGCGGCGGCCGACGTCACGTATCTCCTTCGATCGGTACAGCCGTACCTGCCGACGATCAACGAGACGAACATTCTCTTTGCGACGACCGGTGTCCGCGCGCTGGTCATGGAAGGTGGCCGCCCCTCGGCGGTCTCGCGCCTTCACCGCATCGTCGACGGCGCGCACGCCGGCGCGCCAGGCCTGCTGTCGATTGTCGGAGGCAAGCTCACGGGGTACCGCGCGATTGCCGAGGAGGCCGTCGATCGTATCTGCCGCACGCTCCGCGTGTCCGCCCGCTGCACGACGGCGGAAGCGGCGTTGCCGGGCGCGCTGGTTCCCGCGGCCGAGACGTGGCCCGCCGCGATTGAGCCGGACTCGAGACGTCATCTGCACGACCTTTATGGATCGCGCGCGTTCGACGTGGCGCGGCTGACAGCCGTGAATGCCGCCCTGGCCGAGCGGCTCGAACCGCAAGGCCCGGCGATCGCCGCACAAGTGCTCTTTGCGGTACGTCATGAGCAGGCGGTGCGGCTCGCCGACGTCATGTTTCGCCGGACCGCGCTCGGCTTCGGCGGAGATCAGGGCCGGCATGCGGTGGCGCGCGTCGCGGCGCTCATGGCGGCGGAGCTCGGATGGACGGAGGCTCGCCGGCAGGCGGAGCTGCACGACTACGACCGGACGGTTGAACGCAGCCTGGCATTCCGCGAGCCGACGCGGCGGGGCGGCGTTCTTCAGCGGCCTGATAGAGGAGAGGAGGCGGCATGCTGAGAGCAGGATTTGCGCTACTCATCTGCCTGGCGTGGGCGGGAACAGGTCACGCCCAGACGCAGGCGAACACGGGACAGATCGAAGGCGTCGTCACCGACGCGTCCGGCGCGGTGCTGCCCGGCGCCGTCGTCATCATCCGCAATGCCGATACGAACCAGACGCGCGAGCTGGCCAGCGACGCCCGCGGCTTCTATCGCGCGTCGCTGTTGCAGATCGGCCAGTACGAGCTGACCGTCCGGATGCCCGGGTTCGCGTCGTTTCAGCGAAGTGGCATCACCCTCTCGACGGGGCAGGTGCTCGCGGTGGACGTGCGCCTCGAGGCGGCGGGGGTGAGGGAAGAACTGACGGTCGTGGCGGACGCGGACATGGTCGAGCGTTCGCGAATCGCGCAGAGCCGCGCGGTGAACGAAACGGACATCCGCGAGCTGCCGAACCTGTCGAGCAGCGAGCTGAATTTCGTCTTCCTGCAGCCGTTCGTGACCGGCGATCCGCCGCGCGAGTACGAGGCGCCGCGGGTCGATGCCGGCGGCCTCAACAAGCGGTTGAACTTCCAGGTGGACGGCTTCCAGAACAGCACGGCGCAGCAGAAGGCGTTTCGCGTGATCATCTTCTCGACCGCGGCGCTGCAGGAGACGCAGATCTCGAGCTATGGCAGCACGGCCGAGAGCGGGCGAACGGGCGGGCCCGCCGTCATCAACAACATCGTCAAGTCGGGCACCAATCAGGTGCAAGGGCAGCTTCGCTATCAGACCTACCGCAAGGCTTTCAACTCGCTCCCGTACGGATCGCAGCCGGGGAACGAGCCCAGTGGGAATACCTTCATCGGCAACATCGGTGGGCCGTTGCGAAAGGATCGCCTTTTCTACTTCCTGAACTATGAGGGAAGCAAGCGCGCGTTTCCCGCGTCGCTCGGCTTCCGGACGGAGCAGTCGCGTGCCAACGCGGCGCGCCTCGGCTTCACCGGACAGGAGGTGGACGTCCTGCCGTCGAACTTCAACCCGCAGTTGTGGCTCGTCAAGCAGGATTGGCAGCCTGCCACGGCGCAGCGCGTGGCGCTGCGCGGCAATACGTTCCGCGAGTTCTTCGCCGCGCGCGATCCCGGAGGGACGACGGTGCTGAGCTCGTCGAACGGCGCCACCTTCAACGAGGCGGCGTTGGCGCTCTCATGGACCTCGATCATCACGCCACGGATGGTCAACCAGATCCGCACGCAGTATGCGGATCGGCAGACGCGGCGGCGGCCGGTTGTCGAGCCAGGACCGGCGACGCCGCCCCGTACCGTCGTGAGCGGCGTCGCCACCTTCGGCTACCCGTCGGGACTCACGGCCAATCGCGAACAGATCATCGAAGTCAGCGACGATCTCACGTACGCCGCGGGCGCGCACGAGCTCAAGACCGGTTTCAACCTCGTTCACTCACCGCTCAAGTTCGAATCCCAGTTCCTGCCGACGTTCACGTTCGGCGGCCTCGCGGCGGCAGGCGGGCGCGGTGCCGTGTCCGCCATCGACAACTATCTGAACGCGATTGCCGGGCGAATCGACCCCGCCACGGGCCAGCGCTACACCTACACGCAGCTCTCGATGACGTTCGGGGACCCCATGCTTTCCTACGCGATGACGTACTACGGCGCGTACGCGCAGGACGAGTGGCGGGTCCGGCGAGACCTGACGATCAACTATGGCGTTCGCTGGGAGACGCTGTCGCCGCCGGAGCCGGATGCCACGGCGCCGCACGAGCTCTCGCGGCAGTTTCACGTCGACGCGAACAACGTCGCGCCGCGCGCCGGCTTCGCGTGGACGCCCAGAGGCTCCGCCCGGACGGCGGTGCGGGGAAGCTACGGGTTGTACTTCGACGCGCCGCAGGGCAATTACTACCGCGACGTGCTCAACGAGGACGGCCAGCGGCAGT
Organism: Vicinamibacterales bacterium; assembly: GCA_048594885.1. Lineage (GTDB taxonomy): Bacteria > Acidobacteriota > Vicinamibacteria > Vicinamibacterales > 2-12-FULL-66-21 > JBMDXB01. The sequence goes on along the minus strand of JBMDXB010000123.1, from coordinate 80,797 downwards.
TCGCGGCAACGATCTCGGGACGATCGCCGGATGCGCCCGTCTACCCGAACGCCGCAACGTCGCCGGCGGCGCTCACGGTGACGCGGTCGTCGATCACCGTGATGGACCCGGAGTACGAGTGGATGTCCGTCCAGCAGGCATCGCTGGCGTTCGACCGCGCGCTGACCGAGGATGTGCTGTTGACGGTCAGCTACGCGCATACACGCGGCCGCCTGATCCCCGTGCAGATCAACGTCAATCTCACGGCGCCGGTAGGCCAGCTCTCCGATGGGCGCAACCTGTACAGCTCCGCGCGAATCGACCCGCGGTTCAACAACGTCACGATGATTACGGGGCGAGGCCGCTCGATATACAACGGCCTCGGGGTGAACGTCAGCAAGCGGTTCGGCCACAGCGGCCACGCGCTGCTCCGAGGCCTTCAATTCAACGCCGCATGGACCTGGAGCCATGGGCGCGACAACGCGCCGGAGGCGGGTATTGCCGGCGGCAGCGAATTCCCGCTGGACTCGAACGACCTCGACGCCGAGTGGGGCAACGCGCTGTCGGATGTTCGACACAGCGTGAACGCGAGTCTCGTGTTCCGTCCGCGAGCCCGGCACTGGCTGCTCGACGACAACCAGATCTCGCTGCTGCTCTTCGCGCGCAGCGGCAACACGTTCGACGTGCGGGCCGGGACCGACCTCAATCGTGATTCCGTCAACAACGATCGGCCGCCGTTTGTCGGGCGCAACGCCGGCAGAGGACCTTCATCTGTGCAAATCGACGCGCGGTACGCCCGCTTCGTGCGGCTGGCGGATCGACAGCGGCTCATGTTCTTCATCGAATCCGCGAACCTGCTCAACCGGGTGAATCCCGCCGGCTCGAACGCCGCGGTCAATCGCGTATTCGGCACCGGCAGCACGCCGGCGGCCAGCTTCGGCGACGTGATCAGCTTCCGCGAGATGCGGCGCGTCCAGATCGGCGCACGCTACGACTTCTGAGCGAGAGTGGCGGATCGAGACGCCGGCGTGCCCTCGGCTATAGTGAGCCATGGTCCGAGCTGGCAGCCGGCGTCCCGACGACGGCGTTCCCGCGTATCGCCGCATCGCTGAAGCGCTCCGCCGCGACATCGTCTGCGGCCGCCTCGCGCCTGGCGCCCGGCTCCTGTCCGAGCACCAGCTCGCGAAGAAATATGGCGTCGCGCGCGAAACGATCCGGCGCGCCCTCGGCCACCTGCAGGACAGCGGTCTCGTCAGCGCGCGCCGCGCCGTCGGCAGCTTCGTGGAAGAACCGAAGGTGGATCAGGAACTCGATGCGCTCTTCAGCTTTTCCGAGGTCATGGTGCACCGCGGCCTGAAGCCGGGCGCGCGACTGCTGGCCGCCGAGGTGCGCGAGGTCTCGATGATCGATTCTCCGATCCTCGCGGCGCTGCAGCTCCCGGTCGGAGAGCGCGTCATCTGCCTGCGACGCCTGCGACTCGGCAACAGCGAGCCGCTCGTCATTGCGACGACCTATCTGCCCGATCGGCTGTTCCCGGACTTCCTGAAGCACGATCTGAAACGGCGGCACGTGTACGACGTCATGGACAAGGAGTACAGCCGCAGGCCGGACGACGCGACGCAGACGTTCGAGGCGGTGACGCTGGGAAGCGAGGATGCGCAGCTGCTGCATGTCGCGCCGGGCTCCTCCGCGCTGCTCATCACGCGAATCGGAATGGCGAAGGGCGTTCCCGTCGAGTACGCGACCGACTACTACCGCGGCGATCGTACTCGGTTCCGCGTCCGTCTCGGCCACATCGACTGACCCATCGGATCGCGGGTCGATCGCGGGTCGAGCCTTGACACCCCTCGGGAAGCGGCGCACCATCAGCGGGCCGCTGCCAGCAGCGGCCTCCTGTCGCGGAGGTGTCAATGACGGCCCGCCTTGCGCTCATCCTCGTCGCTCTGTTCGCCTCGCCTGCGCTCGCCCAATCACCGCACGGCACCATCTCGGGCATCGCGACCGACTCGACCGGGGCCATCGTCCCCGGCGTATCGGTGAGCGCCGTTCACGTCGACACCGGGCAGCGCACGGCGACGACGACGAACGAGCGGGGCTTTTACGTGCTCACACAGTTGCCCATCGGCGCGTTCATCATCGAAGCCGAGCTCTCGGGATTTCAGAAGTACCGCCGCGAGGGGCTGGTGGTCACGACCGGAGCGACGATCGGCGTTGATATTCAACTGACGCTCGGCGACCTCAAAGACACGGTGACGGTGGTCGCCGACACACCGCTTCTACAGGTGCGGACGTCCGACGTCAGTCAGTTGATTGACGCGCGCAGCGTGCAGGAGCTGCCGCTCGGCGACCGCCGCTCGATGAACCTGATCAACATGATCGGCGGCGCAGTGTTCGTGCAGTACGACTCCGGTGCCAAGCCGAATTTCAGTCTCGCCGGCGGCCGCACGCAGAGCCAGATGTTCTGGATTGACGGCGGCACCGGCCAGAACATGCGGCTCGGCATCGGCCAGATCGATCTCGATCCGCCCGTTGAAACCCTCCAGGAAGTCAAGGTGGTCTCGAACAATTACGCCGCGGAATTCGGCGGATCGGCGGGCGGGGTGATCATCGCGACGACGAAGTCCGGCACGAACGTCCTTCGCGGCAGCGCGTTCGAGTACTTCCGCGACGATGCGATGGACGCGGCGAACTTCTTCGCGCCTATTGTCGACGGCCGTCGGGAGAAGGCGCCCCTGCGCTACAACGTCTTCGGCGGCACGGCCGGTGGTCCGATACGCCGGGACCGGACCTTCGTTTTCTTCGGCTACGAGGGCTCGCGGCGCACAGACGGCTTCACCTCAATCATGACGGTGCCGACGGAAGAACAGCGCCGCGGCGATTTCTCCCGCACGTTCAACGCGCAGGGCCAGGTGATTCCCATCTACGATCCGGCGTCGACCGTGCGGCAGGGGACCGCGAACGTTCGGACGCAGTTTACGGACAACAGGATCCCCTCCGGACGCCTGGATTCGGTGGCGCTGAAGATCCTCGAGCTGTATCCGGCTCCGAACCGCACGCCCGACAGCGTCACGGGCGCCAACAACTTCACCGGCAACTGGTCGCAGGAGCTGGTTCGCGACAACTACACCGTCCGGGTCGATCACAACCTGACCGTCAACGATCGCCTCAGCGCGCGGTATCTCTACAACAGCGACAACCGCGACTTCACCAGTGTCTTCACGGAGCAGGCCGCCGACAGCAACTCGCTGGCGCTCCGGCATCAGAACTACTGGTACGGCGGCTGGACGCGCACCATCGGCCAGCGGATGGTGAACGAGCTGCGCTACACGTATTCGAACCGCATCAACCACACGCAGTCTCCCGGCCTCGGCGGTGGCTGGCCCACCAGGCTGGGGCTCAATGGCGTCTCGGACGAGGCCTTTCCGCGCATCACCATCGCCGGCATCGCCGCGCTCGGCGCGACCAACCACGAGCGGCGCCAGCTCCCCATCGAGCAGCATCAGTTGGTCAACACGACGTCGTACGTCCGTGGCCGGCACGCCCTGAAAGGGGGACTGGAAATCCGGCCGTCGTTCAACTACGAGGTCAACCGTCCGTCGATCTCCGGGACGTTCGCCTTCTCCGCGCTGCCGACGGCGTTTCCGAACCGCGCCGGGACGGGACTCGGGCTCGCCAGCTTCCTGCTTGGCTTCCCGAACGGCGTGACCGTGCGCGAGACCGAGGTCCTCGATCGCTCGAGCTGGTACCTGGCGGCGTTCGTCCAGGACGACTGGACCGTCAGCGCGAACCTCACGCTGAACTTCGGCGTGCGCTGGGAAACGGATACGCCGATCGTCGACCGGAACGATCGCATGAACGGCTTCGACCCGGACGCCATCAACCCGGTGTCGGGTACGCCGGGCGTCGTCCGGTTCGCGGGCGTCGACGGCTGGCCGTCGTCGCCGTACCGTACCGACTGGAACAACGTCGGCCCGCGGGTGGGATTCGCGTGGCGGCCCTTCGGCAAGCCCCACACGATCGTGCGCGGAGGCTTCGGCGTGTTCTTCGCCCACCCCTTCGATCACGGCGCGCCCAGCTCGGCGTCGCTCGGGTTCGAGCGATCCGCATCGCTGCAGTCGCCGGACAACGGCATCACCGCGCCGTTCTACCTGCGCGACGGTGTGCCGGCGCTGCGGGAGACCGCGGCCGTGCGCGACGCCACGTTCGGCGCCGTACGTGTGGGACAGAACCCGAACACGGCGGTGACGTTTTACGAGCGGGACCGCGCGACCGGCTACGCGCAGCAGTTCAATTTCGGCATCCAGCGCGAACTGCGCGGACAGGTCGTGGTCGACGCGAGCTACGTCGGCAACCTGTCCCGGAAGCTGCCCGGCCCCAACCTGTCGCTCAACCAGATTCCGCCGGAGAAGATGGGGGCCGCGGCGACGCAGCGCGATCGGCCATTCCCTCAATTCTCGGGCGTGACGGTGCTGTTCCCGTCGCTCGGCGTATCGAACTATCACGCCGGCGTGCTCCGCGTGGACAAACGCTTCTCGCACGGCTTCAACGTGCTGAGCACATACACGTGGGCGAAATTCCTCAACAACACCGACGAGGGCGGGTCGGAGCTGGGCGACACGGGCGTCTACTCCGATTTCTACAACCGCGATCGCGACTACGGTCCGTCGGCAAACGACGTCCGGCACCGCTGGACGATCAGCAGCGTCTGGGAGTTGCCGTTCGGCACCGGCCGCAAATGGATGTCGACGGGGTGGCTCGCGGCGGTCGCGGGCAACTGGTCGCTCGGCGTGCTCGGGACGCTCCAATCGGGGGCTCCCTTCACCGTGACGACGCAGACGAACACGACGAACGCGTTCTCAGCCGGCGCGCCGCGGGCGGACCTCGTCGGTACGCCGGCGCTGCCGGCGGACGAACGGACGCTGACGCGCTGGTTCAACACCGACGCGTTTGCCCAGCCTGCGCCCTTCCGCTTCGGGAGCGCCGGCCGCGGCATCCTGCGTGGCGACGGGATCATTCAGTTCGACGTGTCGGTCGGGAAACGCGTCGCGCTCGGAGCGCAGCGGACGCTGCAGCTCCGCGCCGAGCTGTTCAACGCGTTCAATCACACCAATTTCGGTCTACCGGGACATACGTTCGGCGGCCCCGGTTTCGGCATCGTCTCGAGCGCCCGCGCCGCGCGCACGGCGCAACTCGGCGCGCGATTCGCGTTTTGAGGCGCAACGGTTTGCGCGCAACCTCCGGGCGCGGCGGCCGACGGGCTGAAGCCCGTCGGCTGCGCGAACCCGTTCAAATCACCACTCCAGCCGGAAGCCCAGACGCATCGATCGCATGCCCGCCTGCTGGAACGATCCCGACGGGCCGCCGATCGCGCTGATGCGTCCGCGGTTCACGTTCGTCGCCGTGACGTTCATGTTCGGGTTGGCGTACTGCGGCTGGTTGAAGACGTTCGTCGACGTCAGCTCGATCCGCAGTGTCGGCGCGTTCGCTTGGTTCGTCAGGCGGAACTTCTTGTGCATGCCGAAGTGCCACAGGTTCAGTCCCGGTCCCTCGACCGAGCCGCGCTTCGCGGACCCGAAGGAGCCGATCGCCGGCGTGCCGTAAGCGCCGACGTTGAACCACTGCGCGATCGTCGGATCCGACAGATCGACGCTGCCGAGTTGATCGGGCCGCAGCGTGACGGTGGGCCGGTTGCCGGTGCTGGTGAAACGCGTGCCCGTCGGATCGGGAATCGAGACGGTCGGCGTCAGGAAGACGCCGCTCTGCAGGTAGCCGACCATCGACACCTGCCAGCCTCCGACGGCGAGATCCAGCAGCCACGGCGCGTTGCTCATCCACGTCCGGCCGCGGCCGAACGGCAGCTCGTACATCACGGCCGACGTCACGCGGTGCCTCGGCACCGCGCTGTCGTTGCCGCGCTCGCGCTCGAGATCGAACGGGTTCTCGATGCGATCGCTCCACTCCTGCGTGTTTCCAAGGTCGCGCGCCGCGGTGTAGGCGACCTGCCAGAACAAGCCGCCGGCCATCCGGCGCTCCGCCTCGATCGTCATGCCGTGGTAGTCGTGCGAGCCGCCGTTGTCGGTATAGGAGATGTCGCCGAACTGCGGGAACGGCCGCGGCTTCTGGATGTACAGCCGGCCGTCCGGCGCCGGCGCGTTGGCGTCGCGCGTGTACCACATCTCGCGCCCGAGCGTCGCGATGTAGGACAGGCGGAAGCCCGTGTTCCAGCGCGAGTGCTCGACCGTGACGTTGTACTGATGGCTGTAGGGGAGCTGCAGCTCGGGGTTGACGGCGAGCGGCAATCCCACCGTGGCGGGACCCGAGGTTCCGCCCGCAGGAAACACGCGCGGGAAGACGACGGTGGGCGCGCCCGCCGGATTGGTGTACGTCGTCTCCGAGAAGACGAACGGCGTGCGGCTCGCGTGCAGCTCGATCGGCATCATGTCGAAATACATCCCGTAGCCGCCGCGGAGCACCGTGCTGCCGCCGCCGAACGGACGGTAGGCGAAGCCGAGGCGCGGCGCGATGTTGTTACGGTCGGTCTTGATGAGCGTCCGCGACGGCAGTCCGGCGCTGCTGGCCGTAACGATGTCGACGTAGGCGCGCGGCATGAGCGGCGACACGTGGCTGAGGCCGCCGTCGGCGACGACGATCGTGCCCGTCGTCATGTCGAACATCGCCAGCCGATCGCCCTCGGCCGTCCAGCCCGGATGCACGTCGTAGCGCAGCCCGAGGTTCAGCGTCAGGTTGCGCGTGACCTTCCAGTCGTCCTGCGCGAAGAAGTCGTAGACCCAGCGGTTCTTGATCGTCGGCACCGGCGGGAACGCGCGCGCGGCGGTGTTCGGGATGCCGAGCAGGAAATCCGCGTACGGATGGCCGGTGTAGCTTCCGTTGAACGACACCGAGCCGAACAGATTCGTGGACGCCGCGATCTCCTCGAAATCGGTCTTCCTGATCTCGATGCCGCCCTTGATCGTGTGCGCGCCCCTGAGCCACGTGGTCTGGTTCTGGACCTGGTTCGTGCGGTTCAGGAAGCCCGGGTTGCTGAAATTGATCTGCGACAGGCCGGTGAGACCGATCGTCGGAAAGCTCATTCTGAACACGCCTGCCATGTTCGGCAGATCGGGCGCGAGTCCGACGAGGCCGAGCGACTCCACGACCTCCTGTCCGCTCAACGGTCCGGCCACCGGGTTGTTGTTGTAGTTGTGGCCGGCGCGGAATTCGTTGACGAGCGTCGAGCCCAGCAGCCGCGTCCAGGAGAAGGTGACGGCCTTGTTCTGCCGCAGCTGCACGCGTCTCCCGAACGACGGCAGGTTGCCTTCCCAGACGGGGTTGGTCGACTGATGCATCGTGAAGCGCGCGAAGACGCGGTCCGCGTCGCTGAAGTTGTGATCGACGCGCCCGGTCGCGTAGTACGGCTTCGAGCGCTCGGTGTCGAGCGTGTCGCGGTAGTTGTTGGCACGCAGCACCGTCGTGTCGCCGTTGTTCGGGAGCGGATAGAAGCGCTCCTGGATCCGCAGCGAGACGGGATTCAGCCGCGCGGTGGGAATGCGGCCGTCCGCATAGACCTCACCCGTCAGCGGGTTACGGATGGCGATGCCGAGCGCCGAGAAGTCGCCGCGGCGCCACGCCTCAATCGGCACGGTCGGATTGAGGATGGCGGTCTGCGAGCTGCCGTTGACCGTCTCGCCCGAGAGGAACCAGAACGTGCGCTTCCGTCCGTCGTACACCTTCGGGATCACGAGCGGGCCGCCGATCGCGAGGCCGGGGAAGTGGAGGACGCCGCTGCCGCGCGCGTGCGTGAACGGGTTGCGGGCGCGGAACATCGGGCTCTGGTAGTAGTCGAACGCCACGCCCTTGAAGCTGTTCGTTCCCGACTTCGAAATGATCGTCACCTGGCCGAGGCTCGGGAACTCGGCGCTGTTGTTCGCGAGGTCGATCTTCACCTCTTTGAAGGACTCGGTGTAGTTGGCCAGCGGCCCGATTGGCGTCTCGCCGATGCCGTCGCTCATCGACGTGCCATCGATTGAGAACTGCGACTGGTTGAACTTGCTGCCGGCAAACGAGTACGTGCCGCTGCGGACGGCGAGCGTCGGCGTGATGGCCAGCGACGCCCAGACGCCGGGATCGTTCAACGGCAGCGTGCGCAGCTGTTCCGCGGTCCGCACGTCGCTGACGCGCGGCGTCTCGAGCTCGATCGGCGCCGTGGCCGTGACCTGGATCGACTGCTCGACGCCGCCGACCGTCAGTTGCGCGTCGATGCGCCGCACGTCCCGGGTAACGAGGAGGATGTCGGTCGCGATGAACTCGCGGAAGCCCGGCGCGACGACGCTCAGCATGTAGGGCCCTTCGCGCAGCTGCGGAACGGTGTACACGCCTTCCTTGTTGGTCGTCGCCTTCGTTGACACACCGGTCTCGACGTTGGTGGCGGTAATGGCGGCGCCTTCCAGCACGCCGCCGCTCGAATCGGTGACGGTGCCGGTGATGGTGGCGAAGGTCGTCTGCGCGGCGGACCGCACCGGCAGCGCTATGACGAGCAACGCGGCGACCGCCGCGAGCGATATCGGACGCACGAAGACGTACAACGGGTGTACCCGCATATCTATCTCCTGGGGTTTCGGTTGTTCTGCCGGGGAGGCCACATTAGACAACAGGTCAGTCGAGATCGGAGCTCTGCGGTAAATCTTTTTCTACGTATACTAGCCCGCGTCATGCGCTCGATCGTGCTGGTCTTCTCTGCGATCGCCGCCATCGCTCTGCGTGCGGGTCCCGCCGCGCAGCAGCATGCCGGCTCCTACACCACGGCCGACATCGAGCACGGCGCGCGTCTCTACGGCGTGCACTGCTCGTCCTGCCATGGCGCCGACGGCGCGCTCGTGGCCTCCGTCGATCTGCGGCGCGGTGTCTTCCGCTTCGGTTCCTCGGACGAGGAGATCTCGCGGACGATCGCGCGCGGCATTCCCGGCACGGCGATGACGCCGCAGAAGTTCACCGCCGCGGAGCTCCACGCGCTCGTCGCCTACATCCGATCGATGCGCGACTTCGGCGCGCGCCGCGTCGCGGCCGGCGATCCCGTCCGCGGCGAGACGCTGTTCGAGCAGAAGGCATGTCAGTCCTGCCACCGCGTCAACGGCCGCGGATCGCTGTTCGCAGCGGATCTGAGCGACATCGGATCCGTGCGCTCGATGGAGGCGCTCGATCGGGCGCTGACGGATGCCACGGACGTCGTCTCGCCGCAGCGGCGCTTCATCCGCGCGGTGACCCCCGATGGCCGTACGATCAACGGCCGGCGTCTCAACGAAGACACCGTCACCGTCCAGTTGATCGACGACCGCGGACGGCTCGTGTCGCTCGTCAAATCGGAGCTTCGCGAGTACACCGTCACCAGGACGTCGCCGCGGCCGTCCGGCAAGGACAAGTTGACCGCCGACGAGCGGGCGCATCTGGTTGCGTACCTCGCCACCTTGAAGGGCGTGTCCTCGGGAACGGCAACGATTCCGGCGAACGCCGACCGCCTCCGGAAGGCAGCGGGCGAGCCGCACAACTGGCTGACGTACTCAGGCGACTACTCCAGCCAGCGGCACTCGCGCCTGGACCAGCTCACGCCGGCGAACGTCGCTGACCTCGAGCAGAAGTGGGTATTCCAGGCGACGTCGCTCGAGAAGTTCGCGGCCACGCCGCTCGTCGCCGACGGCGTCATGTACGTGACGCAGGCGAACAACCACGTCGTCGCGCTCGACGCGAAAACGGGACGCGTGTTCTGGATCTACCAGTACACGCTCTCGCCGAAGCTGGCGCTGTGCTGCGGCTCGGTCAATCGCGGGCTCGCGATCCTCGGCGACACGCTGTTCATGGGAACGCTCGACGGATATCTCGTCGCGCTCGACGCGCGCAACGGCCGCCCGATCTGGAAAGTGCTCGTCGCGGACGCCAGCGCGGGATATTCGCTGACGATGGCGCCGCTGGTGATCAAGGACACGGTGGTGATGGGCACGGCGGGCGGCGAGTACGGGATCCGCGGCTTCATCGCCGCCTACGACGCGCGCACCGGAAAGGAAGCGTGGCGCTTCACGACGATCCCCGGCCCGGGCGAGCCGGGCCATGACACGTGGAAGGGCGACTCCTGGAAGACCGGCGGCGGCTCGGCGTGGTTGACCGGCTCGTACGATCCCGAGCTGAATCTGACCTACTGGGGCATCGGCAATCCGGGTCCCGACTTCGCGGCGGCGCAGCGGCCCGGCGACAATCTCTATACGAACTCAGTCGTCGCGCTCGACGCCGACACCGGGGCGCTGAAGTGGTACTTCCAGTTCACGCCGCACGACAGCGCGGATTGGGACGCCGTGCAGGTGCCGGTCCTCGTCGACGCCGAGTGGCAGGGGAGCCCGCGCAAGCTGCTGCTCTGGGCGAACCGCAACGGGTTCTTCTACGTGTTCGACCGCGCGACCGGGAAGTTCCTGCTCGGCAAGCCGTTCGTGAAACAGAACTGGGCGACGGGGCTCGACGCGAATGGGCGTCCGGTGCTCGCGTCGCTGCCCGAAGGATCGCCGGTCTTCCCCGGTATCCAGGGGGGAACGAACTGGTACTCGCCGTCGTACAGCCCGCGCACCGGGCTGTTCTACGTCTCCGCGTGGGATGAGTACTCGTCTGTCTTCACGCCGCAGGAGATGCCGCACGTGCCCGGACAGCGGTTCATGGGCGGCCGCGCGCGATCGGGGACGCCGCCGCTGCGGCGCGGCGCGATCAACGCGTGGACCGAGGAAGCGGGGCACGGCGCCGTGCTCGGGATCGATCCGAAGACGGGCGAGCGCAAGTGGGCGTTCAAGATGCACGACGTCACGGACGCCGGCATCCTGACGACCGCGACGGACCTGCTGTTCACCGGCGGCCGCGAGGGCTACTTCTTCGCGCTCGACGCGCGCAACGGATCGCTGCTGTGGAAGGCGACCGTCGGAGGGCAGGTCGGCGCCGCGCCGATCACCTATCAGGTGGACAGCAGACAGTACGTCGCCGTCGCCGCCGGCAACGTGCTGTATGCATACGCGCTCCGGCGCGACTGAAGTCGCGCCCTACGGAAAATGTCCGTAGGGCGGAACTTCAGTTCCGCCACACACCGAAGGATGTGACGCATGTTCCGTCTGTTTTCAATCCTGCTCATCGCCGCAGCAATCGTCACCATCACGGTCCGTCCGGGCGACAGCCAGGCCACCTACGAGGTCGTCGCCGAGCCGAAGGCGCCGCCGTCCGTGAAGGAAGGGCAGGTCTGGGTGCCGCCCATGCCGGCGATGGAGAGCGTAGCGCCGCCGCCGGGATGGGTGACGAGCGGGCCGGACGTGCCGCCGCCGCCGGCGACGCTGCTGCGCCTGCCGCGCACCAACATCACGCGCGCGAAGTTCCCGGCGATCGACTTTCACGTGCACGCCAGCGGCCTCAATTCGAAGCAGGCCTACGACAACGTGATCGCGCTGATGGACACGATCGGCATGGGCGCGATCGTCAACCTGAACGCGGGAACCGGCGACAGCCTCGACGCGGTGCTGAAGGCGGGTGAGCCGTACAAGGATCGCGTCGCGAACTTCATCACGTTCAACGCGAACGGCATCAACGAGCCGGGCTGGTCGGAGAAGTTCGCCGCGGAGATGGAGCGGGCGTTCAAGGCGGGCGCGCTCGGCATGAAGGTGTCGAAGGCGTTGGGACTCGTGACCAAGAATCCTGACGGCAGCTTCATCCAGGCCGACGATCCGCGGCTCGATCCCATCTGGGCGATGCTCGCGAAGCACGACAAGCCGGTGATGATCCATCTCGGCGACTCGATCGGCCGCTTCTATCCGATCGGCCCGAAGAACGAGCGCTACGAGGCGGGCCTGTGGCGCCGGCCCGGCGACACCTCGCAGAACTACTACGTCACCGGGCCGAAACACGAAGTGATCGAGAAGGCGCGCGAGAACATGCACCGCAAGCATCCGAAGACGCGCTTCGTCAATGCGCACCTCGCGATGCTGTACTACGATCCGGAGAAGCTTGCGAAGTTCCTCGACACCTATCCGAACGCCGACGTCGAGATCTCGGCGACGGTGCAGGATCTCGGGCGCGCGCCGCGGATGTGGCGCGAGTTCCTGATCAAGTACCAGGACCGCGTGCTCATGGGGTCGGACGGCAACCAGAACCGGAAGCCGGACGACTTCTGGACGCCGCACTGGCGCTATCTCGAGACCTACGACGAGTACTTCCCACATCCGGCGCAGATCCGCACCGAAGGCGGGTCGCCGGGGCACGGCCGCTGGCACATCTCCGGCGTCGGTCTGCCCGACAGCGTGCTGCGCAAGATCTACTTCGAGAACGCGCTGCGGCACCTGCCGGCGCTGCGCACCTCGATCCAGCGGCAGTTCGCGGCACGCAAGTGAACGGTACCCCATTGTGCGGCGTCTGTACAGCGTGTTCGATGGCCTGACGCACGACGTCCGCTACGGTCTACGGCAGCTGCGCCGGACGCCGGCTGTCACGGCCGTCGCGCTGCTGACGCTGGCGCTCGGCATCGGCGCCAACACGGCGCTGTTCACGCTGCTCGATGCCGCCCTCTTCAAACAGCTCCCCGTCACTCGGCCGGCGCAGCTCGTATCGGTCATCGTCACCATGCCGTCGGGCGGCTGGATGTCGAACGTGCCGAGCGCGCTGTTCGAAGAGTTGCGCCGCGCGCCGCGGTCGTTCAGCGGTGTGTTCGGGTTCTGGCAGGGACTCGCGAACGTCCAGTGGGGCGCCGACATCGAGCGCGTGGTCGTGCAGCACGTCTCGGGCGACTACTACACGACGCTCGGCGTGCCTCCATTCGCCGGCCGCTTGATCGAACGCCCTGACGACAGGGCGGACGGCGGCGAGGTCGCCGTGCTCGGCCACGACTTCTGGATGCGGCGCTTCGGCGGCGACGCTTCGATCATCGGCCGCGCACTGACCGTCGATGGAACAGCTCGCACGATCGTCGGCATCACACCACGCTGGTTCTTTGGGACCGATCGGTCGGTCGCGCCGGACGTCACCGTCCCCTTGGGCAATTCACGCGGCCTCGTGAACGTCTGGATCACGGCACGCCTTGCAGCCGGCATCACGCCGGAGCAGGCGCGCGCCGAAACGGAATTGGCGTGGCAGCGCGCACAGGACGTTCTGCGACCGGGATACGCCCGATACCGGAAGAGCGAACGTGACGAGCTGCTGTCGCACGGCGTCAGCCTGATGGCCGCGGACAAGACGGGCGGCCGCATGGGCATGCGCTCGCAGGTCGATCCGTTGCGGCTGCTGCTGCTGTTGTCAGGGGTCGTCCTGCTGATCGGCTGCGCGAACATCGCCAACCTGCTGAACGCGCGCGCGGCCGCACGCACCACGGAGATCGGCACGCGGCTCGCCCTCGGCGCGGGGCGCGCGCGCATCGTCCGGCAGCTGTTCGTCGAGAGCCTATTGCTGGCGGCGGCTGGCGGAGCGCTCGGCGTCGCGTTCGCGTTCTGGGCGCATCGCGTGCTGGCCCGGTTCATGTTCGGCGACGTCGTGCCCGCCGGCCTGCGGTTCGCGCCGGACCATCGCGTCCTTTCGTTCACCATCGCGGTCTCGGCCGCGACGGCGCTGCTCTTCGGACTCGTGCCCGCCATGCGAGCCGTGCGCGTGGACCTGGTGCAGGTGATGAAACGCAACGCGCCGCTCGCGAAGCTCGGACTCGGCCGGGCGCTGGTCGTGGCGCAGGTTGCGGCGTGCGTGGTGCTGATGGTCGCTGCCGGGCTTCTCGTCCGGACACTCGGGAATCTCAGAACAATCGACCGGGGATTCCGCCAGGACGATGTGATCCTGGTGCATGTAGGGGTGCCGAGGGGCGCGTATACGGGAGAACGTTCCGCGGCGTTCTATCAGCGTCTCGTCTCGGAGGCTGAGAACGTCCCCGGTGTGGTTTCGGCGAGCGCCGCGGCCACTGCCATCTATGGCACCGCGTCCAGCAAATCGATCTGGGTCCTTGGCCGCCCGGCGGACGAGCGGCAGTCTGGCGCATTCAACGTCGTCGGGCCGGGGTTCTTCGCGACCACCGGCATGAAGCTCCTGCTTGGACGCGATTTCTCCGTCCACGATCGCCTCGGTACCCCTCGCGTCGTCATCGTCAACGAGGCGTTCGCGCGCCGTTACTGTCCAGAGGGTGCGGCGATCGGCTGCCGCTTCGGCGATCGCGGAGCGGAATCGAGCGAACGCTACGAGGTCGTGGGTGTGGTTGCGGACGCCAGGCATAGAACGCTGCGCGATCCGGCGCGGCCGACGATCTACGAGCCACTGCTGCAAGAGGACCACGCGACCCCCATCACGCTCCACGTCCGCGCGCGCGGGAACGCTGGAGTGCTGTTCGCGCACGTGCGCGAGGCGCTGCGAGCGGTTGACGGATCGCTTCAGATCCGCAGCGGCGGGACGCTGGCGCGGCAGGTGGACGAGTCGCTGCGTCGAGACCGCATGATGGCGACGCTCTCGACCTTTTTCGGCGGCCTGGCGCTGTTGCTGACGTGCGTCGGCCTGTTCGGCGTGGTGTCGTACGGCGTCGAGCGCCGCAGCCGCGAAATCGGCATCCGCATCGCCCTGGGCGCGCGTTGGGCGGGCGTTCTCCGGCTCGTGATGAGCGGCACTCTGCATCTCGTCGCGGCTGGTGCGCTGCTCGGCCTCGCCCTGGCCCTCGTCTCCAGCCGCGTGCTCGACTCCCTGCTGTTCGGCCTGTCGCCGACCGACCCGGCGACGGTTGGCGGCGCCGTGCTGATGCTGCTGCTGACGGCCATCCTCGCCTCGTATCTGCCGGCGCGCCGCGCCACCGCGCTCGACCCGATGATCGTCCTCCGCCGCGAGTAGCGGCGGTTGTAGTGCAGCCCTTCAGGGCTGCTCTGCGCCCGGTTGACATCGCCCGATCCATCCCCTAGCGTCTGCAGTACATCAGCCAGGAGGTGAGTCAGTGCGCGGTCGCGTGGTGATCTCTTTGATGGTGGCGGCTCTGACCGCGACGGCGGTGCAAGGCTCCGCCGTTGGCAACCGGCAACCCACGAATTTCTTTCGCAGCGCGTGGGCCGCGGGGCTCACGCGGCCGTGGGCGGGGCCCGAGTACTGGGCCAACCCGCTGCAGGACTGGCGCATCCACGACGGCCGCCTCGAGAACATCGTCGCCGGCGGCAACCGCAACGTCGCGCTGCTGACGCGCGAGGTGTCGGCGCGGCGCGGCGAGCTCGAGATGAGCGTCGTGATGGGACGTCTCGAGGAAGACGCGGCTCCGCTCGGCGAAGGCTTCGCAGGATTTCGCTTCGGCATCCGCGGCGCGTTCCGTGACTATCGCGACAGCGCGGTGCGCGGATACGGGGTGAACGCCGGCATTGCCGGCAACGGTCGGCTGTTCGTCGGCGAGCTGAGGCCGGGCGCTCCGTCGATTGCGCCGCCCCTCCAGAACGTCACGCTTCGGCTGCGCGCCGCGCCTGACGGCGCGGCCTATCTCGTGACGTTGTCCGCGTCGAAAGCGAACGACAAGCCCATCGAGCTCCAGGAGCGCGTGGCAGCCGAATGGATCCCGGGCATCGTGGCGCTCGTCTCGAGCTCCGGGCCGATCTTCAGGACACCGTCCCCGCAGCCGGTGACGGCCGCATCCGGCGATCGCAAGGAGAACGCGCGCGGCGGCACGGTGCGCTTCTGGTTCCGCGACTGGAGCGTCGGCGGCAGCGCCGTCGACGCGCACGAGGATCGCGCGTTCGGCCCGATTCTCTTCGCGATGCACACGCTGTCGCGCCGCGTGCTCAAGCTGACCGCACAACTCGCGCCGGTCGAGGACTCGTCGGGCGAGGTGCTCCTCGAGACGCGCGATGCCTCGGGATGGAAGAAGGCGGCTTCGTCCAGGATCGATCCGCTCGCGCGGACGGCGACGTTCCGTGTCCCCGGCTGGGACGACACTCGCGACACGCCGTATCGCATCGTCTACGGCGGCCAGCAATACGCCGGTACGATTCGCAAGGATCCGAAGACGAAGACGCAGATTGTCGTCGCCGCATTCACCGGCAACAACGATCTCGGCTTCCCGCATGCCGACGTCGTGCGGAACGTCCAGCACTTCCGTCCGGACCTGCTCTTCTTCACCGGCGACCAGATCTACGAGCGCGTCGGCGAGTACGGCATCCAGCGCGCGCCAATCGGCACGGCCGCGCTCGACTACCTGCGCAAGTGGTACCTGTTCGGCTGGGAGTACCGCGATCTGATGAAGGACATCCCCGCGGTGGCGCTGCCCGACGACCACGACGTGTATCACGGCAACGTCTGGGGCGCCGGCGGCCGGCCCGCCGAGCCGCGCGAAGGATATGAAGGGCACGACCAGGGCGGCTACATGATGCCGGCCGAGTGGGTGAACATGGTCCAGCGGACGCAGACGTCGAACATGCCTGACCCGGTGGACCCCGCGCCCGTCGAGCAGGGCATCGGCGTCTACTTCACCGACATGCTCTACGGCGGTCTCAGCACCGCCATCATCGAGGATCGCAAGTGGAAGTCGGCGCCGCGCGAGATGCTGCCGCAGGCGAAGATCGTCAACGGCTGGCCGCAGGCGCCTGACTACGACGCCGCGAAGAACCGCGATGTGCCTGGCGCGGAGCTGCTCGGACCGCGGCAGGAGGCCTTTCTCGACAAGTGGGCGGCCGACTGGTCCGGGGGCGCGTGGATGAAGACCGTCCTCTCGCAGACGATCTTCGCCGACGTCGTCACGCTGCCGCGCGGCGCCACCAGCGACGCCGTCACGCCGAAGCTGCCCATCCTGCAGCCGGGCGAATACGCCCCGGGGGAAGTGCCGGTGATGGACCACGACTCCAACAGCTGGCCGCAGGTGCCGCGCGATCGCGCGCTGCGCTCGATGCGCAAGGCGCTCGCGTTCCACATCGCCGGCGATCAGCACATCGGCAGCACGATCCAGTACGGCGTCGACGACTGGAACGATGCGGCATGGGCGCTGTGCGTGCCGTCGGTGGCGAACTATTTCCCGCGCCGCTGGTATCCGTCCGAGGCCGGCCGCAACCGCAAGCCGGCGTCGCCACGCTATACCGGCGAGTTCCTCGACGGCTTCGGCAACAAGATGACCGTCCACGCGGTGTCGAATCCGTCCGCGGTCAACGTCGAGCCGAAGGCGCTGCACCAGCGCGCGCCCGGCTACGGCATCGTGACGTTCGATCGCGCGACTCGTTCAATCACAATCGCGAACTGGCCGCGGTGGGTGGATGCGACCGCGCCCGGCGCAAAGCCGTACGACGGCTGGCCGATCACGATCCGGCAGACCGACAACGGCCTGCCGAACAAAGGCTGGCGCCTGCCGCGAGTGACCGCTCCCGGCATCCGGCAGCCGGTCATCCAGGTGCTTCGCGGCAAAGACGTCGTCTACACGTGGCGTCTGACGGAGGACGCGCACGCCGCGCCGGTGCCCGGGCCGGGCCGCTATACCGTGCGGCTGTTCGATCCCGACAGCGGCGCGGAGAAGGTGTTCCCCGATCTCGAGGCGGTGAAGGCGGGCACCGCTGGAGATGGACGCGCGCGTTGACAGGTTCCTCCCCGCCAGGCATGATGCGCGCCGGGACGAGGCAGCTCGATCCTTTTGCGGCCGTTCCTTCATCGAGGCGCCCAATGAACCGTTTCTCCACCCGTTCGCCGGTCGACGCTCTGTGGGCTCTCTTGATTTTCGCCTGCGCCGTGCTGCCAGCCAGCGCCGAGGTCCGAACGGCACCGGCGCCGCCACAAAGTACGAAACCGAACGTTCTGATGATCGCCGTCGATGACTTGAATCACTGGGTCGGCCATCTCGGCCGACACAAGCAGGTCCTCACCCCGAACATCGACAGGCTCGCGGCGCGCGGCCTGACGTTCACCAACGCCCACACGGCCGCGCCCGTCTGCAATCCATCCCGCGCGGCGCTGATGTCTGGACTGCGCCCGTCGACGACGGGTGTGTACGACAACGGAGTGGACTGGCGGCCGCACATCGCGCCCGACAAGACGCTCGTGACGCATTTCCGCAGAAACGGCTACGCGACGCTCGGCGCCGGCAAGATCTATCACGGGGCGTTCGATCGGGAGACCGAATGGGACGAGTACGGCGCCGAGCGCCGGAAGCCGTGCCGGCTGTTGAACGCCACGGACGGCGTCGGCGCCATCAAGTTCTCACCCGTGGATTGTGGCGATGAGGCCATCCCGGATTACAGCATCGCGGACTACGCCGTCGAGCAGCTCGGACGCAAACACGCGAAGCCGTTCCTGTTGACGATCGGCTTTCACAAGCCGCACATGCCCTGGAACGTTCCGCAGAAGTACTTCGATCTCTACCCGCTCGAGAAGGTCGAGTTGCCGCCGTACCGCGAAGACGACCTGCGCGATATTCCGCCGGCTGGCGTGAAGATGGCGCGCGCGCCCGGCTCGAATTCGCCCGACAAGCCCTCCGATCACGAACTCATGCTGACGTCCGGCCGCTGGAAGGAGGCGGTGCAGGCCTATCTGGCCACGATCACGTACGTCGACGGGCAGATTGGCCGAGTCCTCAACGCGCTCGACGCCAGCGCATACCGCGACAACACGATTGTCCTCCTGTTCGGCGATCACGGTTGGAATCTGGGTGAAAAGCACCACTGGCGCAAGTTCTCGCTGTGGGAAGAGTCGACGCGCGCGCCGTTCATCTGGGTGGCGCCCGGGGCGACGAAGGCAGGAACGACGTCCGACCGGACGGTCGACTTCATGAGCATTTATCCGACACTGTCGCAATTGTGCGGACTGCCCATCCCGTCGCACGTCGAGGGGACCAGCATCCGTCCGTTGCTCGTCAATCCTGGGGCGGAATGGGCTCGCCCCGCCGTAACGACCCACGAATACGGCAACCATGCGGTGCGGACGGCGAAATGGCGCTACATCCGGTACGCGGACGGTGGAGAGGAGTTGTACGACAAGACGGGCGACGTCTACGAGTGGACGAACCTGGCAGACGACCCGAAGTACGGCAAGCTCAAAGCCGAGCTCGGGAAGATGTTTCCGAGGCTGAACGCTCCTCGCGCTCAGCCGTCCAGCAGGTAGACGCCCGGGCTGTTTACCGCATCTGGTGCCACCAGGCGCGGAAGCCGCCAGCCGTAGAGAAGCCGCCAACCGCCGTAGGGCCGAACTTCAGTTCGGCCTTTCCTGTTCGACGCGTTCGCGTACTTGTCCCGACACGGGCCGCTCGGCACGGTCGGCCGACGCTCGTTCAGGAGGCCGCGAAGGAAGCCGTTCAGGGGAGTTGGCTTCGAGCTGCTCGTCGTCTGCCGCTTCGCCTTCGATCCGCACGTGAACGAAGAAGTGAAGCACTACAGCAAGCTGACGGTGCTACCGACGGGGATGAACCCCGATCTCGATGGGCGACGAGCTCCTCAAGAAGACCGGTGCCGGTAACCTGTTCACGGTGTTCGGCGAGCCGGACGTAGCAATCAATCGCGATCCGGACGATCGTGGTGAAGGTCATCAACCACTACGGGCGACGAGGTGCTGAAGGTGTTCGACGTCTGAGCGCGGCGGCCGATGCACCGCCGAAAAAGGCCGAACTGAAGTTCGGCCCTACGGCTGTTCTGACTTCAGTGGCAATCCACCCGTTTCGCCGCGTCGATCGCCGTGCTCGTATCGCGCCGGAAGTAGATCGGATTGCTGAAGACGAGCGGACGTCCCTCCGCCGTGTAGGCCTCGACGCGCACGAATGCCGCCGTCGACGTGTTGACGCGCAGCTCCTTCTCGAACGCCGGCTGTGTGGAGACCTCTTCGGCGCCGGCCGTTCCGTTCGTCACGATGCGGACACGCGCGCCGGCGGGCAAGCCCTCGATCTTTACGGCGACGTCGTGCTCGGGCTTCTTCGTCACGACAACGGATCCCATACGATGTCCGTCGGTCGTCGTGACCGTCACCCTGCCCTTGAATCTCGCCGGATCGCCGAAATACACGTCGCCCCGGCGGAAGCCGTCGACGATGTCGGCCATCGACGTCGAGCGCGCCCACACCCACGACACGAAGTTGTTCCCGTCCTGCCAGCCCGCGACGCTTCCATGCGTGTCGCTGATGCCGTTGCCGACGACGACCACGCCGGCGGAGGAGAGGGCGTCCCAGACGCGGAGGAAGCTCGCCATCGGCAGCACACGGGTCGGATAGCCGACTTCGAGAATGTCCGCGCCGTAGACCCGGTTCTCGGTGAGCTCGCGGATGCGGGCATCCTCGAACTGGCGGACGGACTCCGGATCCTGCGGGTTCAGTCCCGCCGGCGGGCGGCTCGTGCCGAAGATGTGGTTCAGCGACAGGATGCCGCCGTTGGCGTGCACGAAGTCGCTCGTCTCGCGCGCGTTGAGGCCGGCCGGATGCTTGACGTGGTCGATCATCGGCACGCGCTCGCCGATCGGGTTCATGTGCGCGTCGTAGGACAGCTCCTGGCCGACGTAGTTGATGACGCCGTACTCCTTCTGGTACTGCGCCGCCATCGCGCGCGCCTCGTCCCGCAGCTTCTCGCCCTGGAGCTCGTGATGGATCCGGTAGTCGTCGAAAAACACGCGCGCGAGCGGGCCGCGCGTGATCACGCCGAACGAGACGGCGGCCATCGCGTTGTCGATGCCGCCGAGCTGCAGCCGCTCGGCGTCGCGCGTCACGTCGACGTCGATGCGATTCCAGGTGCCGGGCTTGAACGGCACGCGCACGAACTTGGTGGACCCGTCCTCGAGCGCCTTCAGATCGGCGTCGGTCGCGGTCGTCAGCACGTAGTAGATGGTGCCCGCCTTCATGTCGGGCGGCTGATGCGAGAGATCGACCCGGACGGCGGCCATCACGTCGGGACCGGCGGCGGCGAACGCCGCGAACGACAGCCGCACCTTCGACGCCAGCGAGCGCTTCATCGTCCGCCTGGTGCCGTCGATCGTGTAGAGGAACCGCTGCCAGCCGGCAGCCGCCGGAGCAGCGGCGAGCTCGACCGAGCGCGTGCCCTCCGTGGCGCGCTCCATGGTGGTGCGCGCCACGGCCTCTCTGACACTGCCATTGAGCTTGTGCGGGGCCAGTGTAATGAACATCTGCGGATTGCCGGCTGCCACCTTGAGGTCGGTGCCTTGCTCGTAATAGGTCGGCACCGGCGTCGACAGCTCTGGCCCCTCGAAGCCGAACGCGCGGTTGTAGGTGTGGTAGGACATCCGCCAGTCGTGATCGCTCCACCACAGCACGTCGAGCCCGATCTTCTTCGCCTGCACGTTGGCGCCGCGCCAGCTGCCTTGCCCTTCGCTCATCGAGGCGTGCACGTGCATCTGGACGCTGACGGGACGCAGCGGTGCCGGTTGGCTGCCCGCGCGCACCGTCAGGAAGAACACGCCGACGAGCACGACCGGCAGAACGAAGCGGATGTGGCGGCGCATGCAGGACTCCTTCCGCGCTTCACGCGAGCGCGGCGCGACAGTACTCGACGGTCTTGGCGAGCTCGGTCATCCGATCGGAACCCTGCGGGATCGGATACTCGAACTCGATGGTGGCCTGAATCGGCCACTTGTTGTCGCGGATCAACTGCAGCGCTTCTTTAATCGGCGTGTCGCCCTGGCCGAACGGTACGTTCGGGCCGTTGTCCTTCTTTCGGTCCTTCACGTGGATGTGCGAGATGCGGTCGTGGTGCTTCTGGAGGAATGCGATCGGCGAGCCGTGGTTGCCGGCGACGAAATGGCCGAGGTCCAGATTCGTGCCGTTGTATTTGGCGTACCCGAGCGCCGTTTCGAAGTGCTCAGGGGTCGTCGTCGCATGTCCGTGATAGGCAATCAGCAGCGTGTGCCTGTCCGCGAACGCGCCGAGCCGCTTCGTCTCCGCGAGGTCCGAGGCGATCTCGGTGGAGATGGCGCGGGCGCCGAGGTTCTTCGCGAGGTTGAACTCGTAGTCCACCACGGCGTCCGGCATTGTGAAGATGCCGTCGACCTTCACGATCTCGATCAGGATCCCGGCGTCGTTGAACTTCTTCCGCACGTCGCGCACGCGGTCCATTGACACCGATGTGCGCCAGGCATTCAGGTCGTCGGCCGCCTTCTTCCGGGCCGCTTCCTGCTCCGCGGTCGGAGGCGCGGCGTTCCGGCCGCCGCCGGAGGGAGGAGCGGCCAATGCCGCCGGCAGGCCGAGCGCGGCTTCGACCGGCTGCGTGCGCAGCTCGAGACCGCTGACGCCGAGCTGGACGCACTTCTGAATGATCTCGTCGACCGGCGCCGTGCGCCCGCCGAAGTTGTAGGGGACGTTCATCCCGATCATCACGCCCCGCACCTTCGAGTTCGGTTTCCCCTGGAACGCGAAGACGGGAGCGGGGAGGATATGCGCCGCGGGAAGCGCGGCGAGGGCGAGCTTCGTGAAGTCGCGTCGTGTGTACATGGCGGCACACTAACACAACCGCTACGTGAGGGCGTAGAATTGCGGCGCCCCCGGCCTTCGATGGAGGGACACACTATGGCTCGCATCGTGATCCTCAGCGGTCTTCTCGTGGCGTTCGCGATCTCACCCGCGTCGGCACAACCA
Organism: Vicinamibacterales bacterium; assembly: GCA_048594885.1. GTDB lineage: Bacteria > Acidobacteriota > Vicinamibacteria > Vicinamibacterales > 2-12-FULL-66-21 > JBMDXB01. The sequence continues at coordinate 58,276 of JBMDXB010000123.1, read as the reverse complement.
GTCACACCCGCGTACGTCGTCGTTGGAGACTCCATCGAGTTCGGGCGCGGCGACGACACGCCGGCCGACGGCTTCGGCTATGTGCCGCTCGTCGCGGCATTCCTGGGCACTTTCTTCGGCCAGCCGATCGAGACGCACAATTTCGGCACACCGTCCGCGCAGACGCGCGAGATATGGAAGGTGCAGGCGCCGGCGGCGATTTCGGCGGCTGAGGGGAACGCTCCGGTCGTCGTTTCCTGGGGCGGTGGCGGCAACGACCTCGCCGCCATCGTGACCGGACCGCAGGCCGCGACATGCCGCCAGAGCGAAAGCTGCCTCGGCCGCTTGAACGCTGCGCTGAACGAGGTCGAGGAGACGGTCGATCGGACGATCGGAGACCTGCGGCACGCGCTCGGGCCGGGCGCGGTCATCCTGATGAGAACGCAATACAACGCGTTGCTTCGGAGCGGATGCGCCACGCCGGACGTCGCCGCCCTTGCCACGATCGCGCTCGAGGGGCTGGAGGGAACCCTGGCCGAGCGCGGACTCAACGATCGCATTCGCTCCGTCGCCGCGAAGTACGGCGCCACGGTGGTGGATCTGTTCCTGCCCTTTGCGTTCAATGCTAACACGCTCGTGTCGTCCGACTGTGCGCATCCGAGCGGCGCCGGCCACGCGGCGATTGCGACGCTCTCGGGGGCGGCGTTTCTCCAGGCGCAATAGGCGGCCCGCGGTATTGGTCTGAACGAGCGTCTCTCTGATATCGTGCTCGCATCATGCGAAGGGTCACTTCCGCGCGCCGGATCGTACTGGCGCTCGTTCTCGGGGCCGGCCTCGCGGCGGCCGCGATGCGTCCGCTGGCGCAGCAGGCGCCGGCGTCCGGCGCCGCGGACGGCCGCCTGCGGTGGTTCAAGGGCAACACGCACACGCACACGCTGAACAGCGATGGCGACAGCACGCCGGACGACGTGGTGAGGTGGTATCGCGAGCACGGCTACCAGTTCCTCGTGCTGACCGATCACAACTACCTCACCAGCGTTGACGGCCTCAACGCGCTGCACGGCGCGGACGAGCGCTTCCTCGTCATCAAAGGGGAAGAGGTCACGTCGTCGGTCGCCAAAAAGCCCGTCCACGTCAACGGCCTCGACGTGAACAAGCAGAGCGGCGCGCAGACCGGCGCAACGGTCGCCGAAGTGCTGCAGCGCGCCGTCGACGCGGTCAGAGCCGCGTCCGGCGTGCCGCACATCAACCATCCCAACTTCCAGTGGGCGCTGACGACAGAGGATCTGAAGCAGACGCGCAACTACAAGCTGTTCGAAATCTACAACGGCCATCCGACGGTGAACAACGTCGGCGGCGGCGGCGTGCCCGGACTCGAGGAGATCTGGGATCGCATCCTCGCGTCCGGCATGCTCGTCTACGGCATCGCCGTCGATGATGCGCACAACTTCAAGGATCCGGGGAATCCGAGAGTGGCGGGTCCGGGCCGGGGATGGGTCGTGGTCCGTGCCCCGCGCCTCGACGCGCGTACGCTGCTCGAGTCGATGGAGCGCGGCGACTTCTACGCCTCGACCGGCGTCGTGCTCGACGACGTACGCACGACGCCGTCGAGCATGACGGTGCAGGTGAGGGTGGACGGCACGTCGCGATACCGGATCCAGTTCGTCGGCCGCGGCGGAGAAGTGCTGCGCGAATTCACGGAGCCGTCCGCGACCTACGCCTTCACCGGCAACGAAGGCTACGTCCGCGCTCGAGTCCTGGAGAGCAACGGCCGCATGGCATGGGTGCAGCCGGTCATGGCATCGCGTTGACGTGCCCAGGGTAGAGATCCCCGAAGACATCGAAGAGTACCGCGACGAGCGATGGCGGCGTGAAGCGACGCGGCAGGTGCACACTGCCGCCGACGCCGAACGGTTCATCGAGCAGGTCGGTTTCGCGGCGTGCATGACCGATTCGCGCCGGCCGGGTCCGTCGCTCTACGTTGCCGTCTGCGGCCGCCGCGACGCCGTCATGCCGCGCAACGTGCAGACCGATCCCGAGGCGTCGCAGGCGTGGCTGCTGAAGGATGAGATCGTCAGGCGCGGCAACGTCTTCTACGCGAAGCTCGCGCGCGGCAAGGCGATGTTCATCGCGCCGCGCATGGTTCCGTACTTCCACGCCGTCTGGGGCATGCGCCGCGCCGACGAGCAACGCCGCCTGTCGAAGCACGCGCGCGCAATCCTGAACGTGCTTCGCCACGAATGGGAGATGGCCACGTCGGACCTGCGCCAGGACTCGGGCGTGAAGAACCGCGCCGCGTTCACGAAGGCGCTCGACGAGCTCCAGGCCGCGATGATTGTCGTTCCCAGCGAGGTCGTGTACTCGCCCTGGTTCACCTACATCTGGACGCTCGCCGTCGGACGCTTTCCCGACGCGCTGCGGCGACGCGTCAGCCGCGACACCGCGTTGCGTGAGATCGCGCGGTGTTTCCTCGCGGGCGCCGGCATGACGATTCCGGGCGAGCTGGCGCGCGTTACCGGGCTGTCGCGGCCGGACGCGGGCCTCGGCAACCGCGCGCTCGTCGCCGAAGGGTGTGCGATCATGACCGCTCGCGGAGTGTACTGGCTGGCCGAACGCCATGCGCGATCACTCAGCCCTGCGGGGTCGTAATCCGGCGCCCACTGTCTGCATGGCACTGCTGGCGATGTTGCTGTGCGCCGCCAGCGTGTGGCCGCAGCCGGGCTCGGCGCCGCGCGTACTGCTCATCGGGCTCGACGGCGCGGATTGGCAGGAGATCGATCGCCTGATCGCCGCAGGACGGCTGCCGGCGTTTGCCACGATCGAGCGTGACGGCCGCACGGCCATTCTCCACGCGACGCCCCCGCTCGTGTCACCGTTGCTGTGGACGACGATTGCCACTGGGCGTGGGCCGGAAGATCACGGCGTGCTCGACTTCATGGTCGATCTGCCGTCCGGGGGTCAGGCGCCGATTGCGGCGACCAGCCGGCGGGTGGCGGCGCTCTGGAACATCGTCTCGGACGCCGGCCGTTCCGTGGCCGTCGTTGGATGGTGGGCGACCTGGCCGGCGGAACTCGTGCGCGGAACGATCGTGTCGGATCGGGTGGCGCCGCAACTGCTTCGTTCCGGCGCTGCTCTCGAAGAAGGATCGATCGCGCCGACCGAGTCGGCCGCTGTCCTCCGGCCGCTGATCACCGCACCGGATCGCATCACCCGCGCCGATATCGAGCGATACGTTACCGTGACTGATGCCGAGTACGCAGCGGCACGCCGCGCGGCTGCGACAACGACCGGACGGTACCGCGATCGCATCGCTCACTTGTCGGCGGTCATCGCCGGCACTCGCACCTACGAGTCCATCGCGGCGCACTTCACGCGATCGGCGCAGCCGGATCTGCTCGCAGCATATTTCGAAGGCATCGATACGATCTCTCACCTGTTCGTCAGCGATGCACGGCGCGGGCCGGCAGCGATCGCGCGGGCCTATGACGATGCCGATCGCATCATCGGACGGCTTGCCGCCGCCGTGTCTCCCGACACGCTCGTCGTCATCTGCTCGGACCACGGCTTCCATCGGCCGACGGCAGGCATTCGCGAAGATCCCTCGGATCTCGCCGGGCCGGCGACCGCGTGGCACCGGCCGTACGGTATCTTCGCGACGATCGAGGCGGGCCGATTGACGCGTGGCCTGGCGGCGAGTCGAGAGAAATCCATCGCGCCTCGACCGATGCGGTTCGTGTCTCCGCTCGACGTGACGCCCACCATCCTCCACGTGCTCGGCCTGCCGGTCAGTCGCGAGATGCCGGGGCGCGTCGCGGACGATCTCCTTCCCGGTCCGTCATATGGACGCGGCCGCGCCGTCACGTCGATCGCGAAATACGAGCGGCGCGACGTGCCGGGTGTCGATGCGATTGCGTTGAAGGTGGATCCGGCCGCACGGGCGAGGCTGCAGGCGCTCGGGTACATCGGCGCCGTCAGCTCGTCGCTGGCGGACCAGAACCTCGGAGAGGTTCTCTATCGCGCCGGCCGTCTCGATGCGGCGGAGCGTCAGTTGATCCGTGTCGTCGAGCGTCAGCCGGCGAACGTGGCGGCACATCTCTGGCTCGCCAAGACCAGGCGCGATCTTGGCCGGCCGCAGCAGGCGCTGGCCATCTACGAGCGCGTGCTGCGGCTGGATCCGAAGGCAGGCGACGCGCTGCTCGAAGCCGTCGACGTGGCGATTGCGGCCGGGGCGATCGATCGCGCGAAAGCGATGCTCTCCCCGCGGCAGGCCGCCTCCGACGTGTGGGCGCGAACGGCGGCCGGGACGATCGCCGCCGCGGAGCGGCGTGCGGCCGACGCCGAGCGTGCGTTCCGCGCGGCGCTCGCAGCCGACGCCATCGCCTACGAGCCGCTCTCGCGCCTCGTCGATCTGCTGATCGGCGGCGGGCGCGCGGCCGACGTCGTCCGCGTCGTCCGCAGCGCCGTCACCCGCGCACCCGACTCGGTACGGCACCAGGCGCTGTTGGGCGAGACGCTGCTTGCGGCCCGCGATGCAGCAGGCGCCGAGGCGGCGTTCCGGCGAGCGCTGCTGCAGGCGCCCGACAGTTCCACGATTCGACTCGAACTCGCCCGGGCGCAGATCGCGCGGCAGCATCCCACTCGAGCGGTCGAGACGCTCGGTCCGGCGGCGGCATCGCCCGAACGATCGCGCCTGCTTGGCGCAGCCTATTCGGCACTGAACCGGTGGGACGACGCGGCGGCGGAGTTCCGCAGTGCGCTGGCAGCGGAAGAAAACGTCGAGATCCTGAACGGCCTCGGGTGGGCCGAATACAAACGAGGCCGCACGCGCGAAGCACTCGACGCGTTTCAACGATCGCTCGCGCGTAAAAGCGATCAGCCGCAGATTCGCGAGCTCGTGGCGACGCTGAAGGGCGCGCGAACACCGGGGATGCCGTGAGCAGACGATTCCCCATCGTCGCGCTCAGCGGCGTGCTGCTCGCCATCGCGCTCGGCGCGGCTGCGTGGCGCGCATTCGTCGCGCGCCCGCTCGAGCGGCCGAACGTGCTCCTCGTGACGATCGACACCATGCGATGGGATCGGCTGGGAGCGTATGGCGCGAAGGATGCGGGCACTCCCGTACTCGACGGCATCGCGGCGCGCGGCGTGCGGTTCGAGACCGCCATCGCGCAGGCGCCGCTGACCGCGCCGTCGCACGCGTCGATCCTGACCGGTGTCATTCCTCCGCGACATGGCGTTCGCGACAACGGCGGCTTCGCGCTGCCGGACCGTCTGCCGACGATTGCCGAGCGATATCGCCAGGCGGGCTACCAAACGGCCGCGTTCATCTCCGGCTTTCCGCTCGATCGCCGTTTCGGGTTCGGCCGCGGATTCGATCACTACGACGACCGCCTGCCGCGCGGCGGCGATCGGCGGCGCGGCGACTACGTCGAGCGCCGCGCCGACGCGACGACGGATCGCGCGCTGCAATGGCTTGGCACCGGCGGGCGTGGCAGTCAGCCGTGGTTCATGTGGATTCACTACTTCGATCCGCACACGCCGTACGAGCCGCCGGACGATTCGGGCCGCTTCCGAGGGCGCCCGTACGACGGTGAAATCGCCTACGTCGACGTGCAGCTCGGCCGGCTGATCGGCGAGCTCGATCGCGCCGGCACTCGCAATCGAACGCTCGTCCTCGTGACGGCGGATCACGGTGAGGCGCTCGGCGAGCATGGGGAGGACACGCACGGCGTGTTTCTCTACGACGCCACGCTGCGCGTGCCCTGGATCATGGAGGGCCCGGGCATCAGCAAAGGTGTTGTGTCCGGTGTGCTCGCGCGTGGGGTGGACGCGATGCCGACCCTGCTGGACCTGGCCGGCATTTCCGTTCCCGATGGCATCGACGGACGGTCGCTGGCGCCCGCCGGCCGCGGCCGCGCGATGGGCGAGGAATCCGCGTACGCGGAATCGCTGCTGCCGCAGATTCACTTCGGCTGGGCGCCGCTTTACGCGTGGCGCACGCCGCGATGGAAGGTCATCGACGCTCCACAACTCGAGCTGTACGCGATCGACGTCGATTCCGCCGAAAAGAGCAACCGCGCCGAGGCGGAGCGCGATGTCGTTGACGGATTGCTGCGCCAACTGCGCGCCACACGCCAGGTTGCGTCACCTGCGGCAGCCGTGGCACCAAGCCGCGAGTCGTCGGATCGTCTGCGGGCGCTCGGCTATGCGAGTGGGCCGCGCGGGGCCGGAAGCGGCACCGTCGACCCGAAGGATCGCATTGCGCTCGCGAACCGGTTGTGGCGCGGCCTGTCGCTGGTCGCAGCCAATCCTCAGGACGCGGCTCGCGAGCTCTCTGCGGTTCTCGCCGTCGATCCTCGAGTGGTCATCGCACGGCGGTATCTCGCGATGGCGCTCGCCAACGGGCGCGAGTACGCGCGGGCTGTCGATGAGATGGACACGGTCGTTCGCGATCGCGCCGCTTTGGCTGACGATTTTCGCCTGCTCGGTGAGTGGCGGCGCCTCGCCGGCGATCCCGCCGGGGCCCGGGCCGCGCTCCAGGAGGCCGCACGCCGGGATCCCTTGTCGCCCGATCCGCTGCTCGCGCAGGCGCGCGCCGCGCTCGCCGAGCGGGACGTCGATGCCGCGGCCGCGACCTACACGCGCGTGCTCGCGCTGTCGCCCGGTCATCCCGAAGCGCTCCGAGGGCTGGCCGAAGTCGCCATGGCGCGCGGCGATCTCGCCGCGGCGACGGCTCGGTTCGAGCAGATCGTCGCCGACGATCCACACGATGCCGATGCGCGCGTGAAGCTTGGCGTGCTGCGAGTGCGTGCGGGCCGCATTGAGGAAGGCCTCGCGCTCTTTCGCGAAGCGGTGGCGCTCGATCCGCAGAACGGCGAGGCGCTGCTGACGCTCGGCGGCGCACTCGCGAAGATCGGGCGGCCGGCCGAAGCCGTCACCTACTTCGAGCGTGCGGTGGCGGCGGGCGTCCGGACGGCCGCGGCCTTGAACGGGCTCGGGGCCGCCCGCATGGAGTCGGGCGATCGCGCCGGGGCGCTGTCGGCGTTCCGCGCGTCTCTCGAGATCGATCCGTCGCAACCGCACGTCCGCGAACTGGTCGCAACGATCGCCTCGCATCCGGGGAGACGTCCGTGACGCGCCGGCGGCAGCGGCGACCGGTCGAACGGCCACCTCGCGCGCGGCGCCGCGGCGCGGCGATCGTGCTCGCCGCGGTGACCATCGCCGCGATTGGCGCCGGCACGTGGTGGTTCGTTGCACGTGGCGGCGCGCCGCCGCCGGGACTTCCGCGAGCCCGTCACCACATCCTCCTGGTGACGCTCGACACGATGCGCGCCGATCATCTCGGCAGCTACGGCTACGCGTCCGCACGGACACGGCATCTCGATCGTCTCGCGTCCGAAGGCGTCCGGTTCGATCAGGCGATCAGCCCGGCGCCGCTGACGCTTCCGGCGCACGCCACGTTGTTCACCGGGCTGTATCCCTTCGAGCACGGCGTCCGGAACAACGGCAACTTCTACCTCGCCGAACGGTTCGACACGCTGGCGGCGCGGCTCAAGCAGGAGGGATATCGGACCGGCGCGTTCGTCAGCTCGTTCATCCTCGATCGCCGATACGGTCTCGCGCGCGGGTTCGACGTGTACGACGACCGCCTCGAAGGTGCGAGCCGGCAGGTGATCAGCCTGGAGGCCGAGCGTCGCGGCGATCGCACGGCGCTTGCGCTCGGCGCGTGGCTCGACGGCATCGCCCAGAAGACCGGCGGGCCGTTCTTCGCGTGGCTGCACCTCTACGATCCGCACGAGCCCTATCGCGCGCCGTCGCCGTTCAGGGACGCATTTCCCGACGCTCCGTATGACGGCGAGGTGGCCTTCACCGATGCCATCGTTGCGTCGGTGCTGGACCGTCTCGGCCGTGTCGGCCTGCTCAACGACACGATCGTCGCGGTGGTCGGCGATCACGGCGAGAGCCTCGGCGAGCACGGCGAGGAAACGCATTCGATGTTCGTCTACGAAGGCGACCTGCGAGTGCCGCTGATTGTCTGGCGCCCCGGCATCATTCCCGCCGGCGTCGTCGTGCGAGAGCCGGTGCGGCTGAACGACCTGGCGCCGACGCTGCTGGATCTCGTCGGTGCGACACCGCTGGCGAGGGTATCGGGCCGCACGCTCGCGCGCGCGATCGAGAGCGCCCGGGCCGAACCGCAGCCGATCTATGCGGAGACATTGCTGCCGCAGTTCTACATGGGCTGGGCGCCGCTCCGCGCGATTCGGGACGAACGCTGGAAGTTCATCGAGGCGCCGCGGCCGGAACTGTACGATCTCGAGCACGATCCGCGCGAGACGAAGAATGTCTACGACGCCGAACCGCAGCGCGCGGCGGCGCTGCGGAACGCGCTGGAGCGCCTGACGGGCGGAACGTCCGGGGAGATGAGCGTCGGCGCGCTGGATCGCGAGGCGCTGGAGAAGCTCGCGTCGCTGGGCTACGTCGGCGCGGGATCGTCGCCGGGTGCGGCGCCGGCTTCGACGGGCGTCGATCCCAAGGACAAGATCGACGTGTTCAACCGGCTGCGCCGTGCGAACAGCGCCGTTCGCGATCGCCGCTTCGCCGAAGCCATGACCATCCTCACCGACGTGCTGCGACAGGAGCCGCGCAACGGTTTCGCGCGGCTCGTTCTCGGCAGCGCGTACATGGGCCAGGGACACTACGCGCAGGCCATCGAGCAGTACCGCGAGTACCTGACGCTCGTGCCGACGAGCGCTTACGCGCACCACTGGATCTCGATCTGCTATCTGCGGCTGGGGGATGCGGATCGGGCGCTGAAGGAAGCGGAAGGGACGCTCGCGATCGATCCGCGATTCACCGATGCGCGCGTGTTGCGCGGTGGCGTGCTCGCGGCGCGCGGCGATCATGCCGAGGCGATCGCGGAGCTGCGCACCGCGGTGGAGACCGATCCAGGCAAGGCGATCGTGCGGCTCGACCTCGCCAAGGTGCTCGCCGAGGCCGGGCGCGGCAAAGAGGCGGAAGCCGAGTACGAGACGGTCTTGCGGATGCAGCCGGATTACGCGCCGGCGCTGACCGGCGCCGGCGCGCTGTACGCGTCAACTGGTCGTCTCGACGATGCCGTGCGGGTGCTGCGTCGTGCGCTGGATCTCGAGCCGAGCCAGGTGGAGGCGCGGATGAACCTCGCGGAAGTGCTCGCGCGACAGGGCCGGAATGCAGAAGCGGCCGCCGAGTGGCGGCGCGTGGTCGATGCGCCCCACGCGCCGCCCGAGATGCGTGCAGCCGCGCGAGACAGGCTCGCGCGGCTGAAGTGAAACTGCCTAAAACCGGAATCGCGCGCCGAACTCCGCCTGTCGCTGGCTATTCGGGATGATCGCCGACGGCTGGCCGAAGTTCGAGCTCGTGAATCGCGTGAAGTAATCGTCGCGGCTGAAGTTCACGTGATCGGTGAGGTTGAACACCTCGAACAGCACTTCCACCGAGCGGCGATCGTCGAACCGGAAGATCTTCGACGCCCGCATGTCCCAACTGAAGAAATTGCCCGCGCGGAACGAGTTGCGCGGGAACATCTGTCCGGTGGCCGGATCGGTCGCCCGAACGGAGTTGCGCAGGCCTGCGAGACCGGCGCCGGCGCTGAACGGCTTGCCCGTGTTGGCCTGAACCGACGTCGAGTACTGGAACCCGCCCGGCAACTGGATGACGGCACCGGTCGTGAAGCGGTGCCGCACGTCGTTCGGCATCCACCCCCAGTCGAGCTCGAAATCGGCGTTCGTGATGTCCGCCGGCTGGGTGCCGAAGTCGTTGGCGATGTTCTTCCCGTACGTCAGCGAATAGGTGGAGATCACCGATGCGCGTGGCATTCGTATCTTGCCGGTGAAATACAGCCCGTCGAAGCGCGAGTGCCCGCGGTTGCCCTCGACGAGGATCGCCCCGTACTGCGGCGCGAACACGCCGGCCGGCGACAGTCGGGTGTTGACGTTCTGCGGCGTGTTGATGCGCCAGCGATGGATCTCCTGTTTGCCCTCGGCGTGCACGTAATCCACATCCAGCGCGATGTTCGGCGTGAACTGATGCGCGCCGCCCAGGTTGAAGTGGTGGGAGTAAGGCTGCTGCAGGTCCGGCGCCGTCAGCCGCAACAGCTGTCCGGCGAACGTCGGATCCTTGAACGAGTCCCGGATCGCGTCACGGTTGGCGGCATATTGCCCCGGCGTGAACGAGGGCGGCGACACGGCGACGAAGAACGTCGGGCTGTTCACCTGGCTCCAATACTCGTACAGCGTGATGTTCGAGAAGATCTCGTCGTAGTAGAGGCCGTAGCCGCCGCGGACGACTGTTTTGGCGTTGCCCCGCACGTCGTAGGCGAAGCCGATCCGCGGGCCGACGTTGTTCAGGTCGTTCTTGCGTTCCGTGCGCGCGCCGACGTCTTTCATCGCGCGCCGGCGCACCGTGTCGAAGCGGTTCGTGTACGGCCCGGTCTGCACCTCGTAGCGGACCCCGAGGTTCAACGTCAACCGGGCGCTCGGCCGGAAGTCGTCCTGGAAGTACACCGACGTGTAGGTCCAGTCGTCATCGAAGCTGTTGTCCCCGGCGGATCCGGTGAAGGTGTCGGCGATCGCGTTGAGGTAAGCGTTGATGTTGTTGCCGGGCACCGCTGTCGCGAAGTTGAACCAGCCATACAGCGTCGGCGTGAAGAACCCGCCGTAATGCGACTGGATGATCTCCGCGCCCGCCTTGAAGTCGTGGTCGCCGCCCCAGCCCGCCTTGCGGAACGACAAGTCATCCTTCACCTGCCAGCGCCGCTGGATCGTCTGCTGCGGCGTATTGATGTTCGCCCCGAAGAAGAAGTCCGGCGTCTGGATGCCCGGCTTGGTGTTGTCTTCCGCCGTGATGTTGTTCTCGAAGTTCTGGAACAGCACCAGGACCTCGTTCACCTTCGTGCCGCCGAACACCGTGGTGTGCTTGCCGATGACGGAGTCGATCACGTTGGTATTGAGCGCGCCCGCCGACCGCAGGGTATTCCCGCCGATGAAGTCGTGCTCGCGCCTCTGATCCTCGCGGGCGTAGCGGACCATCAGCGTCTGACCGTCGAGCGGCGTGAAGCTCGCCTTGCCGGCGAGCAGGTGATTACGGAACGGCTTCGGTGCCGGCCCTTCTTCGTCCGGCAGCACGCCGCCGGTCGAAATCGTCGCAAAATCGTTTCGCCGGTTCCGCTCGTACGACCCGAAATAGTGCGCCCGGTCCTTCTTGATGGGACCGCCGATCGACCCGCCGAACTGCTGCTGGCTGAACGGCTGCTTTTCGAGGCCTTCCTCCTTCTCGAAATGCGTCTTGGCGTTCAGCGAATCGTCGCGCGCGAAGAGGAAGCCGCTTCCAGTCACCTGGTTGGTGCCGCTCTTCGTGATCACGTTGACGACGCCGCCGACCGAGCGGCCGAATTCCGCGCTGTAGCGCTGCGTCGTGACCTTGTATTCCTGGATGGCGTCCGCGCTGAACTGCTGCAGCAGGCCGCGGACGACGCCGTCGTTGTTGTCGCCGCCGTCGACGTTGATGATCACCGAACGGCCCGTCATCGCGCCGTAGCTGACGCCGCCAACCTCCGTCTTCGTCGGGTCGTAGTAATTGGCCTGGCGCGTGCCCGGCACCAGCAGCGAGAGATCCTGGAACTTGCGGCCGTTGAGCGGGATGTTCTCGACGAGCTGCGACGTGATCACCTGGCCGACGTCCGACCGGGTCGTTTGAACCAGCGGCGATTCACCCGAGACGGTGATGTTCTCGGACACGCCACCGACCTGCATCGTGAAATCGACCGTCGTTGCCGTCCCGACGAGCACTTCGACGCCGGTGTGGGTGGGCGCCGAGAACCCCTGGAGGGTGACGCTGACGTCGTACTTCCCGGCGGGCAGCGCCTCGAACCGGTACGTGCCCGTAGAGCCGGACGTCGTCGTCCGCGTAAGACCGGTGGCCAGGTTCTTGGCCGTCAGGGTGGCACCGGGTATCGCGGCCTTGCTCTGATCGAGCACACGGCCGTCGATCGTCCCGGTGTCGGTCTGCGCGGACACCGTTCCCGGCACTGCCACAATGAAGGCGAGCAGCACCAGGGGTACGGCGTACCGAATCAGTCTGACCATGGATGCCTCCCAACGAAATAGAGAGCGTTCGCCGACGTTTACGCGAGAGAGAGCGAGCCCGAAATGGGCTGACGCTGGCAAACCACGAGCCATCCAGTCCGGCAGGTTCGTGCTCCGTAATTCGTTGAAGCAGATGGTCTTAACGCGATCGTTCGTTCGCGCACACATCGAGTGCGCGACTGGATCCAAGTTGTTGCAGGCCAGAACTACAAGAACATGGAGCGTCGGTCGTGCCCCTCAGCGCGTCTTCAAGCGAACGACGCTGACGGAATGCCCTGGCAGTTCGTAGGTGAATGAGGGCGCCGCGTTGGCGATCGTGATCGGCTTCGGTACGACCTTCTTCGGCTCCGCCACAGTGTTGACGGCGGTCAGCTCTCCGGTGAGCATCTCGCCCGTCGCCTCGCCGCGCACCGTCTTGATCCCGCGCAGGTCGATGCGCACCGGTTGCGTGGCCTTCTGGACGTTCACCAGCTTCAGGATCACGTCGCCCGTCGCATCCTCGCGCGTGGCGCTGACGTAGACGCCGTCGAACGGCCCCTGCGGTCCGCGTCCGCCGCCCGCCCGGCCGCGCCCGGCGGCCTGCGGCGGGGGAGGCGCCTGCGGAATCTCTTCCAGCGTCAGTCTCGGGAGCGGATCGATCGTCGCCGGCAGCACGACGTCCCCCTTGTTGGTCGAGAACATCTTCTGCACGTAGTACGACGGCGAGCCGAACGACGTCAGGGCGTCGTAGCCGATCAGGTTCACCGCCCACTGGCGCGCGCCGGGGTTGACGTTGACGAACAGCGGTGCGTAGCAGTTCATGACGACGACGTCGGCGTTGCGTTCGAGGCCGGTGAGCCAGGCGGCGTCGGCGAGCGCGAACGCGACCATCGGCGTATCGCCGGTCCGCGGGCTGTTGGTCGCCCACTCGCCGACGAACACCTTCGTCGCGCTGCGGCTGTGGGTGTCGTAGAGATGCGCGTTGGCGAGCGCCGCCGGGATCGACACGTAGAAGTGGTCGTCGAGCAGATCCGGCTTGCGGCTGTGCACGAACTTCACGTCCTGCGTCCGCATCGTCGAAATGATGCGGATGTCCGGGTACTTCGCCTTGATCGCGTCGTAGAACATCGTGAACCGCTCGTCGTAGCTCGCGGTGCCGTTGTTCAGCCAGTCCTCGTTGCCGATCTCGACGTAGCGCAGCGTGAACGGCTTCGGATGGCCGTCTTTCGCGCGGCGCGCGCCCCACTTCGTGCTGGTGCTGCCGGTGATGTACTCGATCTCGTCCAGCGCGTCCTGCACGTGCGGTTTCAGCCTGTCGCCGGTGAGAATGTCGGCGCCCCTGTCGATGTGGAGGCCGGCGTAGACGCCGAGGATCGGTTCCGCGTCGAGGTCTTCGGCCCAGTGGAGGAACTCGAGGAGCCCCATGCCGTCCGACGAGCGATATCGCCACGGGCTCATGTGAGTCGGCCGTTGCTCGAGCGGGCCGATCGTCTCCTTCCAGTTGAACCGGTTCTCGAAGTTCGGGCCTTCGAGATAGTTGCCGCCGGGAAACCGCAGGAACTTCGGCTTCATCGCCGCGAGCAGTTCCATGATGTCGATGCGATTGCCGTTCGGGCGGTTCTTGTAGGTCGGCGGGAACAGCGAGACGAGGCTGAGTGAAACCGTGCCGGGACTGCGCGTCGAGATCACGAAGCGGTTCGTCGTTGACGCCGTCAGCTTTCCCGTCTTCAACGTCGTCTGGTACTTCTTCCAGGCGGACGTGACGGCCGGCACCGTTGACGTCGCCCAGACCTGCGCGCCATCGTGGCTTTCGATCGAGACCGCGAGCGGGCCCTTGAAATTCGTGTCAGCCTTCGCCCAGAACGACACCCGGTACGTCGTGCCCGGCCTGACGGGGATGCCCCAATAGCCTGCGTTCGCCGCGCCGACGCGTCCCTTCGCCGGAACGGCGGACGCCTCCAGCTTCAACGCGGTGGTGAGCGCCGTGTCGGGAACGGGATCCTGAGCGAGCGAGATGTCGCCTTCGCCGCCGCCGTCCTTGACGACAGACCAATGGACAGGCGTCTTTGGATCGTCGCGGAACGTGCGATTGCGAATCAGCTCGGCATACAGACCGCCGTCGTACGAGAAGTTGATCTCCTCGGTCATCAGTCCGTAGAAGATCGGATCGATTCTCGGGCCGGGCTTGTCGGCCTCGACGGTCACGGTCACCGGCTGCTGTGCGCGGGCGATGGCACTTGGCGTCGGCGGCAACGCAATCGCGAGGGCCAGGGCAGCGAGGGAAACGAAGCGGATCGACTTGGAAGTCACGGACGGGAATATAGTCCAAACTCGGCTCGCCGCTCACGTGCCGAGTACGACGCGAACCGTGTGGTGCCCGGCGGCGCCGGCAAACGGGATGTCACCTTCAATCGGTGCGCCGTCGAGCTCGATCCGGCGTACACCGCGGTTCACGCCGTCAGGGTTCTCGACGACGATCTCCATCTCGGCCCGCGCCGTCCTGCACACGGCCTCGTATCGTGGCCAGTGGCTGGGAATGCACGGATCGATGTGCAGCGCGCCGCGGCGAAGCGTCAATCCCAGCAGTTCCTCGACCGCCACCCGATACATCCATCCCGCGGATCCGGTGTACCAGGTCCATCCTCCGCGTCCCAGATGCTGTGGGGCGGAGTACACATCCGCCGCGACGACGTAGGGCTCGGCCCGGTAGCGGGCGACGTCCTCGCTGGTGCGAGCCTTGTTCGCGGGGTTCAGCATCGCGAACAGCTCCATCGCCCGATTGCCGTCGCCAAGCCGCGCAAAGGCGAGCACGCTCCAGAGCGCCGCGTGCGTGTACTGTCCTCCGTTCTCGCGCACGCCCGGGACGTATCCGCGGATGTAGCCGGGCGTCGGCACCATCCGATCGAAGGGAGGTGTGAGCAGCAGCGCCAGACCCGCATCGCGGCGGATCAGGTGTCTGTCCAGCGACTCCATCGCCTGACGGGCACGATCCGGGTTGCCGGCTGCCGCAATGACGGCCCACGACTGCGCGATTGCATCGATGCGGCACTCCGGGCTCTCCCGCGAACCGAGCGGCGTGCCATCATCGAAGTAGGCGCGCCGGTACCACTCGCCGTCCCACGCGTCTTCCACGGCTGTCGTCAGGCGCTCGGCATGCGCACGATACTCGGCGGCACGGGCCCGGTCGCCGCGCGCCTCGGCGAGCGCGGCAACGGGCGGGAGGAGCGAGAGCAGGAACCAGGCGAGCCAGACGCTTTCGCCACGCCCCTCCGGACCCACCAGGTTCATGCCGTCGTTCCAGTCGCCGGTGCCGATGAGCGGCAGCCCGTGCGGACCCACGTCGAGGTTGAGCGCGACGGCGCGCGCGCAGTGCTCGTAGAGCGACGCTCGCTCGAGCGAGACGGCGGGCCGTTCGTACGCTTCGTGCTCTCCCGGCTCGAGCGCACGGCCTTCCAGGAACGAGACCTCTTCGTCCAGGACGCTTTCATCGCCCGTTGACGAGACGTAGTGCAGCGTCGCGTACACCAGCCACAACCGATCGTCGGAAAAGCGCGTGCGTACGCCCTGTCCGCCCGGCTCGTGCCACCAGTGCTGCACGTCGCCGGCGACGAACTGGCGGGACGCGGCGTGCAGCAGATGCGTCCGCGCCAGCCCCGGCGCCGCAAAGAGCAGCGCCATCACGTCCTGCAGCTGATCGCGGAACCCGAAGGCGCCGCTCGACTGGTAGAACGCGGATCGGCCCCAGACGCGGCAGGCAAGCGTTTGATAGAGCAGCCAATGATTCACCATGACGTCGAACGCACGGTCCGGCGTCTTGACGACGATCGTCCCGAGCAGCCGCTGCCAGAATCCGGTGACCTGCTGCAGCGCGTTGTCGACGATCGTCGGATCGCGGTACTTGCGCACGAGGTCCCGCGCCGATTCCGCGTCCACGGCGTCGCCGAGGATGCCCACCAACGTTCGGCGTTCCGATGGGGCGAGCCCGACGGTGACCTGAACCGCGCCGCACGGATCGATGGCCGGACCGGTACGATCGGAGAGCGCCGCGCGCCGCATGGCGGCCGGCCGCGCCAGCGTGCCGTTTCGTCCAATGAACTCGGTGCGATCGCCGGTGATCCGCCTCGCCTCGCCCGGATCGAGATCGACGAACGCGACGTGATGGGCGAACTCCTGACGGAATGCATTGCGCGCGAGCAATGCGCCGGTCTCCTCGTCCCGGCTCGTGACGATGTGAGTCTGCGTGCGGGAGCGGTTCTCGCCGAGCACCCATTCGACGTGCAGCGTGATCGTCAGTCGCCGTGGCGCGGCCGACTCGTTGCCGATCGTCAGATGGAACAGCTTCACATCATCGGTGGGCGGCACGAACAGCCGAAGCGTCGATGCGATGCCGTTCCGCTGGTGCTCGAATGTCGAGCAGCCGGACGAATGCCGCACGGTATAGCGCAGGCCGCCGCCGGCCGGAAGCGGCGTGGCCGACCAGAACTGGCCGGTCTCCTCGTCGCGAATGAAGATCGCCTCGCCGGGGGTGTCGCTCACGGCGTCGTTTTTCCACGGCGTGAGGCGGTTGTCGTGGCTGTTCTTCGACCAGGTGTAGCCGGGACTCGAGTCGGTCGCGGCGAAGCCGAACGTCGGATGGGCGACGACATTGCTCCATGGCTGCGGCGGCAGAGCGCCCGCACGGTGCTCGACGGAGATGACGTACTCACGCCCGTCGTTCGCGAACCCGCCGAGACCGTTGAACAGGTCGGGTTGCGCAGGCGGCGCCGCTCCGTTCGTGGCGGTATCCGGAGCGGACACCGGCGCGCTCAGTTCCGGAACCTCGCCAGCCGGCGGTCCGATGGGAATCTGCGGGCGTTTCAACTGTTCGATCAGGCCGCCGTCGGCGCCGCTCATGACGGTGCGTGCCGCGGCTGCCAGGAGCACGCGATCCTCCGGCGGCATCAAATCCGCCCGGCGCACGAACACGCCCCCCGGCCGATCCACCCAGCTCTGTTCGGGACTGCTCTCGATCATCTGCAGCAGCGTGTTCTGCAGGTCCTGCAGATAGCTGGTGGCGTGTTCGTTCAGGACGACCAGATCGAACGCCAGGCCCTTGCGCCGGAGATACTCGTGCGCCTTGAGGAGATCGCGCAGGAGCGCGACCTGTCCGCCGTCCTCGAGCAGGACGAGAACGATCGGCAGATCGCCGGAGATTCCGTACTTCCAGAGGTCGGCCTGTCCGCGCCGGTTCTGCCGCACCGCGTCGGCCGACCGCAGCCGGGGATCGCCGTAGGTCAGCCGCCCGGCCAGCCGCTGAAACGTCATCGTCTCTTCGACGGAGAGTCCGAGGTGACGCAGCTCGATCTGGCTGTGCGTGCTCGCGAGGGCAAGCGCGCGCGCCACCGCCCGCCGGTCGTTGTACTTCTCGATCAACCGGCGCGCGCCATCCTCGTGCTCGGCGAACCCGGTGGTGAACGACAGGCGCGCCGTTCCACCCGGCGGCACACGCACCGCCTGCCGCAGGCTGATGATGGGATCGAGGACGGGGCCGGTGGTATTCGACAAGCGCGCGTTCGCGTCCAGCGCCCGCGGACGATCGAGGCTTCGCCCGCGGCCGACGAATCGTTCTCGATCCGTCTCGTACTCGGTCGGCCCGCCCACCCGCCCTCGCCCGCTGAGAACGTGGATCAGGTGCAGCCGATCCGTGCCGCTGCGCGGGCGCCTGACGCACATCAGGGCATCGCGTTCCGGCACGGCGACGGTCTCGATGAACAGGTTGCTGAACGCCGGGTGCGCCAGGTCCGCGTCGGGCGGCGCGAGCACGACCTCGGCATAGCTGGTGAGATCGAGGCTCCGCGCCTCGCGTCCGTGGTTCGTCAGCGAGACCCGCCGCAACTCCACGTCGTCTTCAGGCGACACGACGATCTCCGTTCGCGTCTCGATGTCGCCGTCGACGCGCCGCCAGGTCGCACGGTCGGGCGCGAACGTCACCTCGTATTCTGCCGGCTCACCTCCAGTCGGCTGGTACGTCGTGGACCACACCGCCCCCGACTGCAGATCGCGCACGTAGATGAACGCGCCCCAGACGTCGGTCGTGATGTCCTCGCGCCATCGCGTCATCGCGAGGGCCTGCCGCCGGCTGTATCCACCGCCCGCGTTCGTGAGCATGACGCCGTACGACCCGTTCGACAGCAGGTGCGTGCGCGGGGTGAGCGTGTGCGGCGTCACGTAGCGCCGCACCTGCAGCGCAGGCACGCGGCGGGTCGACGGCACGTGCTCGGCCTTCTCGACCGGCGGCGTTCTCAGCGGAACCACGTGCGGGATGCGCTCGTGCAGCAGCAGCTCGGTGGCCTCGACGCGAGGATCGGCGTGGAACCGGTTCTGCATCGGTCCGCCGTTGACGGCGTTGTCGATCGCGACGAGGCTCATTCCCTGGTGGTGCGCCATGTAGGTCGGCAGGGCGACGCCGCCGCTGTGATCTTTCGCGAGGCGATCGGCCGTGTAGTCGATCGACTCGTAGAACCCGTAGCGTCCTTCCAGTCCCGCGGTCCGGAGGCGCTCGAGGTTGGAGAGCACGTCCGCCGGCGCCAGCGCTGCCGCCAGAAAGCTGGCATAGGGTGCGACGACGAGATCGTCGGCCAGCCCGCGCTTCAGGCCCAGCCCGGGCACGCCGAACGCGCGGTACTGATAATTGCCCTCGAGATCCTGCGCGTAATACGCGGATTCCGACATGCCCCACGGTACGCCGCGCCGCGCGCCGTACTGGATTTGCCGCTCGACGATCGCGCCGTAGGTTTCGTGCAGCAGCGTCCCCGGGTAGGTCCGCATGACCAGCAGCGGCATCAGGTACTCGAACATCGATGCGCTCCACGAGAGAAGCGCGCGCCGGCCGCCGCTCGAGGTCAGCGATCGGCCCAGCCTGAACCAGTGGTCGTGGGCAACTTTTCCGGTGGCGATGGCGAGAAAGCTGGCGAGCCGCGCTTCCGACGCGAGCGTGTCGTAGTACGAGGCGTCGAGCCGTCCCTCCGTGACGTTGAAGCCGATCGAGAACAGCTGGCGCTCGGCGTCGAACAGGAAATCGAACTCCGTTTCCTCGAACAGGTCGTCGGCGAGGGACGCGAGTCGCTCGACGCGCTCGATGAGCGTCGAGCGCGGCATGGGATGGTCGATCTCGTGCATCCGTTCGGCCACTACCGCCGCCGCCTGATCGAGCCAGTAGCCGGCTTCGCCGAAGACCTGTCCCTCCGGCCCGGTCGCCTCGGCGAGCAGCGGTTCCTCGAATTCGTGGAGCAGCACGCTGATGACGGAAATGCGATCGTGAAGCTGGGCCAGATGTGTCTTCCAGTCGTCCGGCGCGGCGGGCCGATCGGCGAGCGCCTCACGGAGCTGCTCCAGCTCGCTCTTCAGCACGCCGGTGTCGCCGATGTCGCGGTCGTCACGCGCGACCTCCTCCTCGACGAGTCCGACGACATCCTCGAGCCCCTGAAGAAACGATCCGTCCGGTGCGGCGTCCCGTTCGCCGATGTCGAGGAGCGCCGTGCGCAGCGCGACGAGATAGGCGGCGAGGTTGCCGCTGTCGACGGTCGAGATGTAGCAGGGCGCGAGCGGCGCGAGCGTGCGCGTGTCGTACCAGTTGTAGAAGTGTCCGCGATAGCGCGGCATGCGGAGCAGCGTGGCGAAGGTCGCTTCGAGGCGCGTGAGCAGCCCGCTGACGCCGATGTACCCGAAGTCGTAGGCCGCCAGTGTCGACAGCAGCTGGAGCCCGATGTTGGTGGGCGACGTCCGATGCGCGACGAGCTCGCGGCGGTTCTCCTGCAGGTTGTCCGGGATCAACCAATGATCGCCGGGTCCCGCGAGCTCGTCGAAGAACCGCCACGTCTTCCGCGCCACCCGGCGGAACGCGGTGCGCTGCGCCGGGGACAGCGCCGCGTGGCTGCCGGATCGCGGGCGCCCCGTCGCGTACGCGAGAAAGGGCGACAGGCCCCACAGCACGACGACGGGAAGCGCCAGCGCCAGATGTCCCGGCGCGACGACGCCCACCGCCATGGCGATTGCTGCCGCCGCCACCGGGGTGGCGGCCATGCGGCGCCAGACACCGCCGGCCGTCGCCTCGATGTGGGCGGCACGGTCCGCGGTCACCCACTCGAGCATGTGGCGCCGGGTGACGACGACACGCACGAGCGTGCGCCCGATGGCGTCGAGCATCACCCAGCTTTGATGCAGCAGGAACACGATCGAGAGGAACGCCTGTGTCGCGGTGCCGACGAGCGTCTCGCGTTCCGCCCGGACGTGTTCGCGCAGCGCCACGCCGCGGATGCGGCTGGTCAGCGATCGGCCGGCCTGCATGTAGGCGGGGTAGGCGAGCACCATCAGCCCCAGCGTCGACCAGACGGCGCCGCTCCCGGGAAGTACCGTCCAGCCCGCGACGAAGAGCGCGGCCAGCGCAGGCGCCAGCAGGCTCCGCCGGAGGTTGTCGAGGATCTTCCATCTCGAGACGGCAGGCAGCGTGTTGTGCACGGTCCGGCCGCTCGCGTCGGGCACCGTGCGCCAGAGCCAGCGCGCGATCTGCCAGTCGCCGCGCACCCAGCGATGTTGCCGTGCCGCGAACGCGAGGTAGTTCGACGGATAGTCGTCCACCAGATCGATGTCGGTGCAGAGGCCGGCGCGCGCGTACAGTCCCTCGAAGAGATCGTGGCTGAGCAGCGCGTTTTCCGGCACGCGTCCGGCGAGCGCCGCTTCGAACGCGTCGACGTCGTAAATGCCCTTTCCGACGTAGCTGCCCTCGTGGAAGATGTCCTGATACACGTCCGATACGGCCGTCGTGTAGGGATCGAGGCCGACGTGGCCGGAGAACACGCGCGCGAACGTCGTCCGTGCCGCGCTCTCGATGCTGACCTGCACGCGCGGCTGCAGGACGCCGTACCCTTCGGTGACACGCTGAAGCCGCGGATCGAATCGCGGCCGGTTGAGCGGGTGCGCCAGTGTGCCGACCAGGCGGCGCGCCGCTTCGATCGGCAGGCGCGTGTCGGAATCGAGCGTGATCACGTACCGAATCGACCGCAGGATCGACAGGTCCCCGTGCGTGGGAAGGAAGCTCGTATCCGTCGCGCCGCGCAGCAGCCGGTTGAACTCGTGCAGCTTGCCGCGCTTGCGTTCCCATCCCATCCATCGCCCTTCCCCTGCGTTCCACCGCCGCTCGCGGTGAAACAGGAAGAAGCGGCCCTCGCCGTGACGCCCGTTCAGCGCGTCGATCTTGGCGCGCGCCGCCTCCAGCAACCGATCGTCTCCAGGCATCGTCCGTTCCGTCGCATCGGCAAAGTCGGTGAGCAGCGCGAAATGAAGATGAGCGTCGCGATTGGCGAAGAACCGCACCTCGAGATCGTGGAAGAGCGACTCGATGCGCGACTCCGAGTCGATGATCGCCGGCACGGCGACGACCGTGCGGTCGTGAGCCGGAATGCCGTGGCGCAGGGCGAGCCGCGGGAGCTGGCGCGGCAGGATCGCCGACGTCAGGAGGGAGTTCAGCAACGCGATCGCCAGCTCGCTGACGGGAATCAGGACGAGCAGGACGATGAGCCACACGTCGGCGGTCGCGGCGCCCTGACGGAGGCCGTACACGGCCAGCGCCCAGACGCCGATCGCCGTGCCGGCCGCAATCGTCGCGAGATAGCCGATCGCAGGGTGCCTGAAGACGAAGCGTGCCAGCCGCTCGCGCGCTCGCGGCGGGTACCCGAGATCCTGTTCGAGCCTGAATCGTCCGCGCGAGATGAGGTAGTAGCCGACGTGATGGCGGCGGTCGCTCGAGGGATCCTGCGCCTGTGCCTCGCGGCAGAGCGCGATCGCCCGCTGCGCGACGACGAGCTCGGGCGTGCGCGACCGTCGCGACAGATCCTCGATCGAGTGGCGATACCGGTCGCGCGTCCCGAAATCCATCTCCGCGTACGCGCCGGCGGGATCCTCCCTGAGCGCCTGCTCGACGACGCTGACGCGATCGAAGAACAGCGGCCAGTCGATCGCCGACAGCAGCCGCATGCTCGTAATCACGTTGCCGATGGCGAGCTGGTCGGTCGCTTCGCGCTGGTGCTCGACGCGGAGCAGCTCCTCCGGCGAATCCCCCTGCGCTTCGAGCGCCCGCTGGAGCGCGTGCCATGAAGGCGTCGCTGACGGCGGCTGATCCCGAAGCCATTGCATCAGCTCCACGACGAACGCCGCCGACAGTCGTCCGCTGGCCTCCGCTTCCGCCTGCAGCAGCCGATCGACGTCCCGCTCGCGCACGATGCGCGCCTCACCGAGCCCGGCCGCCCATTTGCGTGCCTGCTCGCGGCTGTGCCGCGCCGACACGACGCCGTCCACCAGACGCGTGAGCTCCTCGATGAGCCCGAGGCGCAGCATGATGGGGATCGCCCAGGTCTCGCCGATCGAGAGAACGGCCCCTCGCTGATAGGCGGTCGTGTAGTCGACCAGAGTATCCAGATCGAAGCGTCCGGCGGTGTGGACGATCAGCTCCCGCGCGATTACGAAGACCCGCGGGTATCCCTCAGAGGCTCCGCGTGCGAGCTTCGGAAGCTGAAGGTAGAACCTGCGGGGCAGATCCTGACGGACCTCGCGGATCTGGTCCTGGACGATGTGGTAGTTGTCGCGAAGCCAGTCTTCGGAGGCGACCGGCTGGGGATCCGTCCGCGCGATCGTCGACAGGAATTGATACGCCTCCTCGAGCCGCTTCTCGCTGTCGTCGAGACGTGGAAGCAGCGGTCGGGCGCGGCGAGGGTCGGCGGAGAGCGAGTGTTCCGCGGCCAGTGCGAGGGCACGCGACTCGAGCTGTTCGGAACTGAACAACGGGCCGGACGCCGACGTTTCCGTTGCCGCTGGCTCGGAGAGCGCGGCTGCGGCTCCCTTCGTCATCAGGCGATGGGCCTCGATGCGTACGAGGTGGTAGCGGAGGTTCGTGTGAGGCGTAGTTCCATGGTTGTCTACCGGTCTCTCGGTTCCCGGAAGCCGGAGTATGCAAACCTGAGGTCAGTTCCCGCCGAAGAGGTTTCGTGATATTTTCGCCTGCGGGTTGACGTAGACGCCGGCAGCGTTGCTCGCTACCGCGGCGGCGTGCGAAGCGCTTCCAGTTCTCGCCGGATTCCCTGCAATTCGATCTCGCGCTCCAGCAGCTCGACCTCGGCCCGCTTCAATTCGAGCTGCGTGGTGAGGCCGACTTCCACCTGCCGACGCAGCTCTCCGACGCGTGCGCGGGCGATCCCCATTTCACGCTCCACGCGTTCGCGCCGCAGCGTCAACTCCAAACGGCGAGTCACCGTCGCGACTTCTTCGGCCTTGATTTCCCCCCGCAGCAAACGCTGACGCAGTTCGAGGCTCGAGCGCAGTTGCTGCATCCGGGCGCGCGCCTCGGCGACCTGCGCATCGGCTCCGAGCAGCGCGGCGCGTGGGCCAAGGCCGATCTCCAGCCTCTTTCGCGCCTCCGCCGCCTCCTGTTCCGCCGTCTTCAGCACGTGCTGTGCCGCATCGAGCTCGAGCTGAAGCCGTTCGCGGACGAAGTCGCGCTCACCGACGAGCGGCGCATGCAGCTCGGTGCGCGGCGCCGCTGACGTCGCTTGGATCTCCTGGAGGTCCAGCTGAATCCGCCTCAGAACCGTCTCCAGCTCGCGCACCTGCCGCTGCGCGTCGAGCAGCGTTTCGCGGCCGCCGGCGCCGACTTCGAACCGGCCCATCGCGTCCTGCAGATCCGCGCGCGCGAGATCGAGACGCAGGCGAACGAGCGATTCCTCGGAACGAGCCGCCTCGAGCAACGTGTCCCGCTTCCGCGCGTCCTGTACCCGCTCGGAGGCGGCGACCGCGATGCCGCCGACGGCAAGCGCGACCAGTACCATGAGCACGGCGCGCAGACGTGGCTTACCGGTGTCAATCGGCGCTGTAAACCGGGACTCGCGGCGCAACGCCGACCCAAGCTGCCATTCGAGGTGTGCGCGAAACTCCGCGGTGGGTTCGTGCGTGTGATTGGACGTAGTCATGGACGGTCTCCTCTGAACGTCATCATGGATTTCAGCTCGCGCCGCAGCTTCTGCCGCGCCCTGCGCAGCCGCCCTTCTACGGCGCGTTCAGACAGACCCGAGGTCGCCGCAATCTGCGACATTCGCCGATCCTCGAAGTGAAACGCCTCGAGCAGCTGTGCCTCCGCGGCCGGCAACCGCGTCAGTGCGTGGCAGACGACGGCGGTGATGTACGAGGATTCGGCGGCCCGGCCATCTTCCAGCGCGGCGAACACCTCGCCGGGCGTCAGCGAATCGAGCGATGCTGGCGGCCTGCGCCGGTAGTAGCTCGCGAGCAGGTTGCGCGCGACGGTCGTCAGCCAGGCAATCGGCTCGTCTGGCGGCCCCTTGCGGCGCCAGTCCCGCACCGCGCGGAGCCAGGTCTCCTGCGTGACATCCTCAGCGAGCGTGCGATCGCCGCCGCATCGACGGGAGACATAGCGGTAGAGCGCATCGATCGTTTGGCGGTAGACCGCGATCGTTCGCTCTTCGTGGCCGCCTTGTGGGTCTTCCATCACGCTTCTCGATTAATGACGCGCAACCGGCGAAAAACCCACGCGAGAGACCTTCGTAGTATTTTCGCCTCTCGTGCGGTACAGTCGTCAAGTGCCGCCGCTCTCGCAACTCGAAGTACTCGTGGTCGATTGCCAGGCGACCGCCGCGGCACCCCGCGGGCACCTCCTCGAACTGGGCTGGGCGCGGCTCGGACCCGAAGGTTTCCAGCCGCACGCCAGCCTGATTCGGCTTCCGCACGGCGAGCGCATCCCGCCGGCTGTGGCGCGCATCACGGGTATCTCGGAGCGCATGTCGCGCACCGCTGTCGAGGGGCAGGCCGTGTGGCGTGAGCTCTCGGCCGAAGCGGCACGCGTCGGCCAACAGCCAGCGCCTGCGATTGCGCACTTCGCGCGGTTCGAGGCGCCGTTCCTCAACGCCCTCGCCGGCGGCGCGCGTCCGTTCGACCTGGTGTGCACGCACGAGATCGCGCGCCGGCTCCTTCCCGATCTGCCGCGGTGCAGCCTGCGGGCGGTGACGGGCTACTTCGGACGCGCGGTCGGCACGCTGCGGCGCAGCGCCGAGCACGTCGAGGCGACCGGTTTCGTCTGGCGCGAGCTGGTGCCGTTGCTCGACGATCAGGGTATCTCGACGTGGGCCGCGCTGTGCGAGTGGCTCGAGTCGCCCGAACGGCGCCCGAGAGTCGCGCCGGGCCGCCGCCGTCGCGTGTGGCCGATGCCGCGCGAGTTACGCCTCTCGCTGCCGGATGCGCCGGGCGTGTACCGCATGCTGCGCACCAGCGGCGACGTGCTCTACGTCGGTAAGGCCTCGTCGTTGAACCACCGTGTGAACAGCTACTTCCGCAAGCAGCACGGCATGCACGAGCGGACGCTCGAGATGCTGTCACAGGCGCGAGGCGTGTCGTTCGAGATCACCCCGAGCGCGCTCGAGGCGGCGCTTCTCGAGTGCGACGAGATCAAGCGGCATCGTCCGCCCTACAACGTCGCGCTCACTGAATCGGAGCGCGACGTGTGGTTCGCGCCGCGCGATCTCCGCGAGCGGAGCCGCCGTTCATCGGCGCGCTGTGCCGTCGGTCCGTTTCCCTCCGCGCAGACGCTCGACCAGTTCGTCGCGCTCGCCCGTGGCCGGCCTGAGGCGCTCGGCGATCGGCGCTGGGGACCGGATCGGCAGACGTTCGACGAGGGATATGCGCGCTTCATGTCCGCGCATCCTCGCGAGCTGACCGGCGGGAGCCTCGCGGCGCACGCGCGGCTGCTGCGGCTCGGCGCGCGGTTGTGGCGTGAGGGACGCCGCGATTCGGATCTGCTGTCGGACGATTCGAGCGGCGGCGACACACGTCGATCGACGTGGACGGCGGAGCACGTGCAGCTCATGCTCGAGCGGATCGCGCTCCGCGCCGTGCTGGCGCGCCGCCGCGCGCGCTGGCTGACGCGGCTCGCCGACGCGAGTCTCGTGTGGACCGAGCCCGGCGCCCCCGCCGCGCGCCTGATCGTCATCGAGAACGCCGACATCGCGCTGCGCGCGTCCGCCGACGCTGGCGCGGAACCGCCCGTGCCCTCGGGGTGGCGACGCCCGACGGCCACGCGTCACGAGGCCTTGACGATCGCTCGATTCGATCGACTGCGCGTGCTGACGACCGAACTGAAACGGCTGGTTTCAGAGGGCGCACATGCGTCGCTTCGCTTCGGCGAGCGTCCACCGCTTTCCGGCGAGCGTCTCGCGCGCGCGCTGGCGCGGGTCTGACCATGCGCGTGCTGTTCCTCTCCGACACGCACATCGGCATCGACATGCCGGCACGTCCGCGAGTCGAGCGGCGGCGGCGCGGCGACGATTTCCTCGACAACTTCGAGCGCGCGCTCGCGGCCGTCGCGACGTTCGGCGCCGACGTGGTCGTGCACGGCGGCGACCTGCTGTATCGCAGCCGCGTGCCGGCGTGGCTCGCGGAAGCGGCGCTCGCACCGCTCAAGCGCGTGGCCGCGTCCGGCGTGCCGGTGCTGCTGATCCCCGGTAACCACGAGCGCAGCCGCATCCCGTACCCGCTGCTGGCGATAGACGAGTGCCTGCACGTCTTCGATCGGCCGAGGACGGTCGTGCTCGAGGCACGCGGCCTGCGCGTGGGTTTCACCGGGTTTCCCTACGTCCACGATATCCGCCGCCGCTTCCACGATGTGCTGTCCGAAGCCACCCGCGACGCGTTGGCGGCGGACGTGCGGGTGCTCTGCATGCATCAGTGCATCGAGGGAGCGACCTGCGGCCCGGGGAATTTCACGTTCCGCTGCGCACCGGACGTCATCCGCGCGCAGGACCTGCCGCGCGACGCCGCCGTGACGCTGTCCGGACACATCCATCGTCATCAGGTCCTGCGGCCGGCGGATCGCGCGCTGGTCATCTACGCGGGCTCCGTCGAGCGCACATCGTTCGCCGAAGCGCCGGAGACCAAGGGGTACGTCCTGCTCGAGCTCACGGCGTCCGGCCTCGGCACGTTCGAGTTCGTGCCGCTGCCGGCGCGGCCGATGGTGATCCGCACGCTGTCGTTCGCCGATGCCGACGCGCGCGAAGCGCACGCGCGTGTCGCCGCGGCGATCGGCTCGACACCTGGCGACGCCGTCGTGCAGTTGCGCGTGACCGGCACCGTGCCGCCGACGCTGACGGCGGCGGCGCTGCGCGAATTGTCCGGTGCGCGGAACGTCATCCTTGGCGGACCCGCCTTCGCGCGAAGTGAACGTGCCGCGCGAAATCCGTAACCGTGTCCCATGGCGAGCTCGCCAAAACGCCGTGAAATTGCGGCTGATGCGTGCGGCAGGGGTTGTGCACCGCCGAACAGATTGATGTCGTCCCAACGCCGGATGCTCGCTGCGCTCACGGCTGCCGCCATCGCTGCAGGAAGCTCGATCGCGTCGGCGCAGTTTCTGGTGGACTTCCACACGCTCGTCGATGCCGGTCCCATTACGGCGCCAGCCTGTCCGTGTATCTCGGCGCCGTTCACGCTGCCATCGTACCGGCCGGTGACCTTACAGGTGAGTGAGCTCGAACGCGCACGCTACATCGCCGAGCGCACGCGGATCGGCGGTGACGTAGAGAAAGGCCTCGCGGGAGAGGACGCCTCGAGCATGAGCGTCGCCGCGCATCTCAGCGACCATCCGCTGTTCGCGCCGGCGGACGCTGCGACCGAAGAGATGACGGTCCGCTGGCTGCATCTTGCCGCGCAGCAGGGAAGCTCCGGCGCCTTCTACCTCCTCGGCTACCGCTACCGGCAGGGACTCGGCGTCGCGCGGAACGATGCGGCCGCCGCGTACTGGTTCTACAGAGATGCCGCAAGCGGACACAACGTCGGGATGGTGGCACTCGGGCTGCTCTATGCCGCCGGCCGCGGCGTGCCGCAGGACTGGAGCGCGGCCGTCTACTGGTGGCGCAAGGCAGAACCGTCACACTCGTTGGCGACACGCTTCCTCGGCGACGCGTACGTCTGCGGCCTCGGTGTTCGAGCCGACAACGCGCGTGCGCTCTCCGCGTACAGGCGCGCGGCGGAAAAGGGGGAGGCCACCGCCAGCATCCAGCTCGGTCACATGTACGCGAACGGCTGTGCCCCGCAGGTGGACGATGAGGCGGCGGCGAAGGCGTACATGAATGCGGCTGCGGAAGGGTATCCGGAAGCGGAGGTTGCGATCAGCGAGCTGATGCTCGCAGGACGCGGGGGCAGCGCGTCAGGTCCCGTTGCGGCGTATCACTGGGCTCGGCTCGCCGAGCGCCGGCAGCCGTACGGCGAGTGGAGCAGGCGTGCAGCGGCCGCAGCAACGGCGGCGGGGCGCTTGTTGTCAGCGCCGGAGCGTGCGGCGGAGGATCGGATGATCGACGACATGATTGCCGCCGCGAACAGGTCGCGACGATAATCGGCTCGTTGCTGCCGCGCCTGTTCACGACCTTCCGTTCCCGTCCGGCGCAAATCGCGATCGTCGTCGTGTTCGCCGTTGCGGCGTTCATCACCGCGCGCCGCCTCACGCGGCCGACCTACACGGCGCCGATTTTTCCCGAATCCGACACGCCGCAGGCCGCCGAGATCAGGCGCGCGCTGTATGCCGAGCTGCAGCCGGTGCAGCTGGTGAACTGCGAGCTGGCCCGATTCGGCGAGCCGAACGACGGCGGCTATCTGCTGTGCGCGAACCTGCTCGACCAGGTGATGGCCGCATACTCGTACGGCATCTCCGGCTACGACCAATGGGGCTGCGATCTCTCGACGAGGCGTCACATCCCGGTCCATCAATACGATTGCTTCGATCCCGAGCGGCCGTCATGCGCCGGCGGCGACACGCGATTTCACGAGGAGTGCGTCGGTGCCGCGGCATCCGTCGACAGCTCGGCGCGGCGCTTCGACACGCTCGAGCGTCAGCTCGCCGCGAACGGAGATGCTGACGCGCACGTCGTCGTGAAGATGGACGTCGAAGGGGCGGAGTGGGACGTGTTTGCATCGGCGCCGGATCCCGTGCTCGAGCGCATCGATCAGCTCGTCGTCGAGTTTCACGGAACGAGTGAAGCGCGGTTCGTCGCGGCGGTGCGCCGGTTGAAGCGGATCTTTCACGTCGCGCACCTGCACTTCAACAACTTCAGTTGCTGGGACGGTCTCGACCCGTTTCCGGCGTGGGGCTACGAGGTGCTGTTCGTCAGCAAGCGGCTCGCGGCTGTCGATCCGTCGCGGACGCCTTTTCGGCCGCATCCGCTCGACGCTTCGAATAATCTGAGGGCAGCGGATTGTCAGGAGTGATCGCGTGCGACGCTTCTTCCCAATCGTCCTGCTGCTCATCGCCGCCGGCTGCGGAGGACCCTCCGAACCGTCGCCGACGCCCACCGACGACATCAGAGTGACGCAGGTGATCGTCGCCGGTCAGGGCAGCATCCCCTGGGGCGGCACGATCGACGTGCCGGTCGACGGCGTGACCATCACGTTTCGCGGCACCTACCAGTTGCGCGGGGCACAGCCGCCGCGGCTGTTCATCGAGGCGTATCCGTTTTCATCGGAGATCTTCGGCACCGGCGCGGCGCCGCGAACCGGCGGCCCGCAGGGCGCAACCGCCTGGGAGATCACGATGACTCGCTGGGTGCCGTGCGCCGGCGGTCTGCTGAATCTGCGCTGCGTGACGCTCACCGAATCCATTCACCTGGGTATGACGGACCCGGACGGCCGCGCGGGCGCCGGCACGGCGATCGTCAACAAAGAGCAGCCATGGCCCATCTCCTATCGGCTGGCGCCCGGATGCTGCCGGTATCCGTACTCGTGACGCGCATCGTGGCGTGACCTCCCGCGTGACCACATCACGCCTTTGAACCGAGGACACACCAGCGCGTCGGACACGTACCTGTCGTCGCCGATGCCGTTGATTCGTCCGTCACTCGTGGCACGACATTCGCAGGCCGCGCCGCGAACCACGGTCACCGACAAACGAGGTCGCTCATGAACAGAACCGCCGTTGCACGCGTCGTCATCGTGCTCCTCGGGTGTGTGGTACTGGGTACCGGTCACTCCGCGCAGCAGCCGGACGCGCCTGCGTTCGGCACGCGGCAGGTGGTCGGCGATGGCCTGCCGGCGATCGACCGCGGGCTGAGCTTCGATCGACTGGGATTCTCGACGGAGCTGCCGATCGTTCAGAGCGACACGCCTGACGATCGCCCCTACGTGCCGGGCCGCGTCATCGTCAAGTACCGTCACGGCCTCTCGCTCGCGGCGCTGGCCGCCGTCGCGTCGTCGGTCGGCGCGGTGGAGCAGCCCCCGCTGCCGCACGCGAACTTCTCGATCCTGGAGATTGACGAATCCGGCGACCCGGAAGCGGTCGCGGCGGCGCTCAGCCAGCGGCCGGAAGTCGAATACGCGCAGGCGGCTTACCGCATGGAATTCCACTGGAAGCCGAACGATCCGATGTACGCGTCGCAGTGGAACTTCCCGGCGATCGACATGGAGCGTGCGTGGGACATCAACCCGGGCGCGTCGAGCAGCGTGATCGTCGCCGTGCTGGACAGCGGCATCGCCCACAAGGACGTCGTGTTGCGCTACAACACGCGACCGATCACGATCATCTTCTCCAACGGGACGCGGCAGGTGATCAATCACGGCATCATCGACGTGCCGTACGCCGCCGCGCCGGATCTCGCGGGCGCCGGCCGCTTCGTCGCGCCGTACGACTTCACCTGGAACGATCCGAACGCGGTGGACACGCTCGGGCACGGCACGCACGTCGCCGGCACGATCGGCCAGCTCACGAACAACGGCGTCGGTGTGGCCGGGATGGCCTTCAACGTCAGGCTGATGCCGGTGAAGGTGGCGGCCGGCGGCATCTGGGACATCATTTTCGGCGCGCCCAGTCCGGGATTCTCCGACGATCAGACCGCGCGCGCGATCCGCTATGCCGCCGACAACGGCGCGCAGGTGATGAACATGAGCTTCGGCCGCCGCGGTGCGCCCGCGCCGGTCGTCGAAGACGCGATCAGGTATGCGGTATCGAAGGGCGCGTTCGTGGTGATCTCCGCCGGCAATGGCGGCCCGTCGAGTCAGCTCGAGGTCATCGCCGACATCGCGTCGCGGGTCGACGGCGCCGTCGCCGTTGCGGCGGTCGGGCGCAACCTCGATCGCGCGCCGTATTCGAGCCGCGGCGCATGGGTCGAGATCGCGGCGCCCGGCGGCGATACGTCGCTCGGCGGGCAGTCGGGCGGCATTCTGCAGCAGACGATCGACTCGTCGCTCTTCGCGACGCCCTTCAACAGGCCGCGATTCGACGCGATGATCTATCAGTACTCGCAGGGCACCTCGATGGCGGCGCCGCACGTCAGCGGATTCGCGGCGCTGCTGATTCAGCAGGGCATCACCAAGCCGGCGGCGATCGAGGCCGCCATGAAGCGCTGGGCCACGGATCGCGGCGCGCCCGGCAGGGACGATGATTACGGGGCCGGAGTGATCAACCCGCGCGCGACGCTGCGCGGACTGGGGGCGGCGCGATGAAGAGGAAGGTTTGTTCTCTCGTGGCAGCGGCGTCGATCTGCTGCGCCGGCGCGGTGCCGGCCGATGCTCAGACAGCGCGGCCAGCGCGGCGCGAGAAGCCCTTCGGCTACCGCGCGCTGTTCGACGTCGGATCGCATGTGTTCACGGCGTCGGAGACGTTCAACACGATCCTCGAAACCGACCGCGGCACGTTCCTGGGCGGCGGCGCCCAGGCGCGCTGGAAGAACCTCGTGTTCGAGGTGACCGGCTCGCGCTTCCGCGACACCGGCGAGCGCGTGTTCCTCTTCAACGGCGAAGTGTTCCGTCTCGGCATTCCGACGACGATCGAAATCAGGCCGATCGAGTTCACGACGGCGTACCGGCTGCCGCGCGTGTGGCGCTTCCGTCCGTACGCCGGCGGAGGCTTCGGCAAGCAGCGCTATCGCGAAACATCGCAGTTCGCGGACTCGGGGGAGAACGTCTCGCGCACCGACACCAGCTATCACGTCGTCGGCGGCGCGGAAATCCCGATCTGGCGCTGGATTGCCCTCGGCGGCGAGGTGCGCTATCGCGCCGTGCGCGAGGCGATCGGTGAAGGAGGGGTGTCGAAGGAGTTCGGCGAGTCCGACCTCGGCGGCACCAGCGTGCGCCTGCGGATCATCGCCGTCGGACGCTGACCAATGGCTGTCAGGCAGTGTTTGCTTGCCACCATCGCGCTGGCGACGCTCGTGCTCGAGCCGGCCGCTCAGGCCAAGCCGGACGTCGTCATCCTGCTGACCGACCAGCAGCGCGCAGACGGGTTCAGCGCCGCCGGTGCCGTGGACCTGAAGACGCCGGCGATGGATCGCCTCGCGCGCGATGGTGTCCTGTTCACGCACGCGTTTGCCGCGACGCCGCAGTGCTCGGCGTCGAGAGCCGCGCTGCTGACGGGTCTCTACCCGCACCGCACGGGTGTCATGGGCAACGTTGGCAGCGACGCGGACGCCGGGATGCCCGCACGCGTCGGCCCGCCACCCGCCGGCATGTCGGACGCGCTCGATCGATCGCTGCCGACGATGGGGCGTGTTTTCGCGAACGGCGGGTACGACACCGCGTACTTCGGAAAGTGGCACCTCGGCGGGACGCCGGGTGACTACGGGTTCGCGACGCACGACAGCCGGATCGAGGATCGCACGCTGGCCAGTCGCGTCACGGCGTTCCTGCGGAAACGCACCGCCAGTGGTGCCCGGAAGCCGCTGCTGCTGATCGTCTCCTGGTTGAACCCGCACGATGTCTACGGCGCGCTGCGCGCGCCCGCCCCGGACGCGGCGGCGCTGGTCCGGACGACGCTTACGCAGAATCTCGTCGACGACCTGCAACAGAAACCGTTTCCGCAGCGCCACTATCTCGAGGCCGATCAGGGAAGGCCGTATGTCGGCGCCGATCGCGACGTGTGGCGCCGGTATCGGGCCTTCTACAACAGTCTGATCGAGGAGGTCGACGGCCAGATTGGATCCGTGATGGAGGCGCTGCCGTCGAGCGGCGTTCCGCCGATCGTGGTCTTCAGCGCGGACCATGGCGATCTGGGCGGAGCCCACGGCCTTCCGTACAAAGGTCCCGCGATGTACGAGGAGCTCGTGCGGATTCCGCTGGTGATGTCGTGGTCCGGCCGGATCCGGCCGGCACGATCGGACGCGCTCGTCAGCCTCATCGATCTGCTTCCGACGCTGTGCGATCTGGCGGGCGTCGCTGTGCCCGCCCGTGTCGATGGCCTCACGCTGCGCCCGCTGCTCGAAGGACGTGCCTCGGCGTGGCGGCGTGACCAGGTGTTCGGACAGTACTACGGCAAGCAGGCGTGGCGTGTGCCCATCCGCATGGTGAGAACCGCTCGCTGGAAGTACGTGCGCTATCTCGGTTACGGCGAGGAGCTGTACAACCTGTCCGTCGATCCCGGCGAGTTGCGCAATCTGGCGTCGGATCCGGCGGCTGCGGGCGAACGCACGCGGCTCGCGTCGGAATTGGACGCGTGGATCCGTCGCACTGGCGATCCGTTCCCGCAGCTCACCGTGACGGATCGTTCGGGGCGGGTCGTCGACACGCGCTGACGTCTACTTCGCGCGCGCACGCCAGGCCTCCAGCTTTCGTCGCATCTCTTCCCGCCGACGCGCCGTGCCGCTCTCCGGCGCCAGATTCCGGATCTCGTCGGCATCCGTCGTGAGATCGAAGAGTTGTTCGTATTCGAATTCCGGCCAGTACACGTATTTCCAATCGCGACGGATGACGCCCTGCGACGACGGGATGCGATCGCGAGAGGTGATCGTCGGGTGTTCGTAGAAGAACTCGTCGCGCCACGCCGGTACGCGGTCGGACAGATACAGGCGGCTCACGTCCTCCCCCTGCATCGCGGCGGGGACGGGCAGGCCGACGGCGGCAAGGATCGTCGGCGCCACGTCGATGTTGAGCACGACCTGTTCCTTCGCTGCGCCTCGGCGGTCGGCGGAGAGACGCGGGTCGTGCACGATGAACGGCACCCGCAGCGCCTGCTCGTAGGGATACCACTTGTCGGCGAGACCTCGATCGCCGTGAAAGTATCCGTTGTCGCCGATGACCAGGATGAGCGTATTTCCGTAGACGCCCTGCGTCTTCAACTCTTCCACGAGCCGGCCTATCGCCGCATCGACCTCGGTGATGAGGCGGTAGTACCGCCTCATGTAGGACTGATAGCGCTCGGGCGTATCGAAGCGCCACTTGAATCGGACGCGCCCCTCATTGGAGTCTTGTGACAGAAACGGCGGAAGCGCGCGCAGGTGCCGGTCGCCGCCGAGCGGCGACGGCGGAATCTGCACGCCCTCATAGAGGGCCGCGCTCCAGTCCTGCGGCAGGTACTGTTCCGGCGCGTTGTCCTGTGCGTGCGGCGCAAAGTAGCCGACGCTCAGCAGGAATGGTTTGTCCTTCGGTCGTGCGCGGAGGAACTCGATCGAGTCGCGCGCGTTCTTCTCCGTCACGTGGACGCGCTCGCCGCCGGCGTCGAGCCAGTGCCGCCCGTGATACGCGCGAACGAAATCGAAGTCGGAGGGCCGCGCGGCGCCGACGTCGTACTTGCCCACGTAGCCCGTCCAGTAGCCAGCGCTCCGCAGAACGGCGGGGTAGGTGCTGGCGAACGCGCCGGGCGTCAACGGTTTGCCGAAGCGGTCGATCCCGTGGCGCGACATGTACTGGCCGGTCAGCAGCGACGCGCGGCTGACCATGCAGATCGACGTCGTGACACGCGCCTCGGTGAAGCGGACGCCGGCCGCGGCCAAGCTGTCGATGTTCGGCGTCTTGACGATGGTGTTGCCGGCTGCTCCGATCGAGTCCCACCGCACGTCGTCGATGACGAGCACGATGACGTTCATCGGCCGCGCGGCCGTGGACTGCTGCAGCGAAGCGTCGCTCGGAGCGACGATCGCCGCCGCGAGGAGGAGCGCCGCGAGCCGAACCTGCATGGTGGCCGATTGTATCGCCTGCGGACTTCCTGACGCATTGCCGGCAACGCCGACGGATCTCCGCAAGATCCCGGTCTCTCGTCACGAGCGCACCTCCAGCGTGCGCCAGCGGCCGATCCATTCGCGCCTTCCCGGGCTATGATCCAGATATGGGCGCACAAACCATCATGGAACCCGTCACGAGCAGAGGCACGCGGAATCCGCGCTGGGCGGATCGCGCGGTCTCAGCCGACGAGGCGCTGGCGTCGATCCGCAGTGGCATGCGCGTGTTCGTGCACGGCGCCGCCGCGACGCCGACGCCGCTGCTCGAGGCGCTGGTCTGCAATCCGGATCTGCGAAACGTCACGCTGTACCACATGCACACCGCCGGCCCGGCACCGTTCGTGGCCGACGATCATCGCGATCGGTTTCTCTCCGTGTCGCTGTTCACCGGCGCGCCGGTGCGCAAGGCGATCGAAGAGGGAGCCGCCGACTTCATTCCGATCTTTCTTTCCGACATTCCTTCGTTGTTCATGACCGGCCGGATCCGGCTCGATGCCGCGCTGCTGCAGTTGTCGCCGCCCGACGCGCACGGCTATTGCACGCTCGGGACGTCGGTCGACACCGCGCTGGCGGCGGCACGCACGGCGCGCTACATCATCGCCGAGATCAACGAGCGGATGCCGCGCACGCACGGCAACACGCTCGTGCCGTTCGATCGCATTCATGCGTTCATTCATTCCGACCGGCCGCTGCACGAGCACCCCCCCTCGGCCCCGACACCGATCGAAGAAGCGATCGGCGGGCACGTCGCCGCGCTGGTGGACGACGGCGCGACGCTGCAGATGGGCATCGGCGCGATTCCCGACGCGGCGCTGCGGCGCCTGCACGACAAGCACGATCTCGGCGTGCACACCGAGATGTTCTCCGACGGCATCGTCGATCTCGTCGAAGCCGGCGCGATTACCAACCGCCGCAAGAACGTGCACCCGGGCCGGATTGTGACCAGCTTCGTCGCCGGCAGCGAGCGGCTCTACCGCTTCATCGACGACAACCCGTTCGTCGAGTTCCACCCGTGCGACCGCACCAACGACACGGCGCTGATCCGGAAGAACGACAAGGTCGTCGCGATCAACTCCGCGCTCGAGGTCGATCTGTCGGGACAGGTCGTGGCCGATTCCGTCGGCTTCCGCATCTACTCGGGCATCGGCGGCCAGATGGATTTCATCCGCGGCGCGGCGCTGTCGTGCGGCGGCAAGCCGATCATCGCGCTACCCTCGACCGCCGGATCCGGACGCGTGTCGCGCATCGTCTGCTCCGTCAAACCGGGAGCGGGTGTCGTCACGACACGCGGGCACGTGCACTGGGTAGCGACGGAGTACGGCGCCGTCGATCTGTTCGGCTTGACGCTCCGGCAGCGCGCCGAGGCGCTGATCGGCATCGCGCATCCCGACGTGCGCGGCGATCTCAGGCGCGAGTTCGCGCAGGCGCGGCACGTGGTACTGCGATAGGCGGAACTGAAGTTCCGCCCTACGAAAGCGTTCCCACGAGGGCTTTCGTAGGGCGCAACTTCTGTTGCGCCGCCGGCCGCAGCTATCATGGACGAAATGATCGCCGAACATGTCGCGACCATACGCGGCCGACAGGTGCGGTATCTCTCGGCCGGCACCGGTTGGCCTGTCGTCCTCCTTCACGCCTTTCCGATGAACGCCGACATGTGGCGCCCGCAGCTCGAGCGTGTGCCCGCCGGCTGGCGTTTCGTCGCGCCCGACATGAGCGGCAGGACGATGGACGAGATGGCGGGCGGCGTGCTGCGGCTGCTCGATCACCTCGAGATCGAGCGTGCCGTGATCGGCGGCCTTTCGATGGGCGGGTATGTCACGTTTGCGGCCTACCGCCTGACGCCGGAGCGGTTCAGCGGCATGCTGCTCGCGAACACGCGTGCCACGGCCGATACGCCACAGGCTCGCGAAGGCCGGCAGAAGATGATCGCGCTCGCCCGCGAGAAAGGAGCGGCAGCGATTGCGCAGGAGATGCTGCCGAAGCTGCTCGGCCCGACAACCCGGGCGGAGCGGCCGGACGTTCAAGCCGCGGTCCGGCAGATCGCGGAATCGCGATCGCCGGACGCGATCGCCGAGGCGCTCGAAGCGATGTTGGAGCGCCAGGATTCGACGCCGGGCCTCGAGCGGATCTCGTCCGCGGTGCTGATCGTTGCGGGCGGGGAAGACACCCTGATCCCGCCGCACGAGGTCGAGGCGATGCAGGCCAGAATCCCGCGGTCGCGCTTCGTGACGCTGCACCGTGCCGGCCACCTCTCGAATCTCGAGACCCCCGACGAGTTCTCCAAAGCCCTGGCCGACTTCCTGACGTCCAACATGTAGGCGGCCGCGCATACAATCAACCAGATGAAGCCTCTCGTCATTGCTCTTGCCGTCTGCCTGGCGGCCACTGCTTCCGGCATCGCCCGCCAGGAGGCCGTATCCGACACCGAACCACTGCATCGTCAGCTCGACCAGATCCTCGATCTCTACGTCCGGGACGGGCTCGTCTACTACCGCGCGCTCAAATCGGAGCGCGGCCGTCTCGATCGCTACGCCGCGTCGCTGAACGTGCCCGCGGCGACCTACGACAAGTGGACCCGCGAGCAGAAGATGGCGTTCTGGGTGAATGCCTACAACACCTTCGTGCTCCAGACGGTGATCGACCACTACCCGCCGCGCGGCAAGAGCGACGCGTATCCAGCCGTCAGCATCCGGCAGGTGCCCGGCGCGTTCGAGCGGCTGCGCCGTCGCGCCGCCGGACGCAACGTGACGCTCGACGAGATCGAGAAGACGATCCTGCCCGAGTTCAAGGAGCCGCGCCTGTATCTCGCGCTCGGCCGCGGCGCGCTCGGCAGCGGACGCCTCAAGAGTGAAGCGTACTCCGCCAATCGCCTCGGGCAGCAGTTGACCGGCGTCGAAAACGAGTTCGTCACGCACCAGACGATGCTGAAGGTGGATCGGACGCTGAACGAGGTGAGCGTGACGCCGATTGTAGGCTGGCACGAAGCGGAATTCGCGGGGGCGTATGCGGAGGCCGCGCCGCCGGCGTTCGCCCGGCGCTCGCCGATCGAGCGCGCTATCGTCGTCTTCATCCTCCCGCACCTGCTGCCGCTCGAGAGCGAGTTCGTGCGAAAGAACGAGTTCAAGGTGAAATACCATGACTTCGACTGGCGCTTGAACGACCTGACGGGTGGGAGGAGCGACTGAAGAAGGGTAAAGGGTAAAGGGTAAGCGATTAGCGGATAGTGGCGCCTTGGATCTCGGACTGACAGATAAAGTCGCCGTCGTCACCGGGTCGAGCCGGGGCCTGGGGCTGGCGAGCGCGCGCGCGCTCGTCGCCGAAGGCTGTCGTGTGTGCATTTGCGCGCGCGGCGCCGAGCGGCTTGCCGAAGCGGCCATCGAGGTCGAGGCCGCGGCGAAGCGTCCGAACATGGTGATGGCCGTGCAGGCCGACGTCTCGACGGCGGCCGGAGTGGATCTCGTCATCAGCCGTACGGTCGAGGCCTTCGGCGGCCTCGACGTGCTCGTCAACAACGTCGGCCGCGCGGCCGGCGCCGATCTGCTCGACACCTCCGACGCCGAGTGGCAGGCGGCCTTGGACGAGACGCTGTTCCCCGCGATCCGCGCGTCGCGCGCGGCGGTGCCGCACATGAAGACGCGCGGTGGCGGGGCCATCATCATGATCGCGTCGATCTGGGGGCGCGAATCGGGCGGACGCATGACCTACAACGCCGTCAAGGCCGCGGAGATCAGCCTCGCGAAGGCGCTCGCGCAGCAGCTTGCGGCGCTGAACATCCGCGTCAACAGCGTCGCGCCCGGCTCGATCCTGTTTCCCGGCGGCTCGTGGCACCGCCGCCAGCAGGCGGACCCGACCGGCATCGCCGAGTTCATCAAACGCGAGCTGCCATTCGGTCGCTTCGGCCGCCCCGAAGAAGTCGCGTCCGTTGTCGCCTTCCTCGCCTCCAGCCGCGCCAGCTGGATCAGCGGCTCCTGCATCACGGTGGACGGTTGCCAGAGCCGCTCGAACATCTGACACAGAGATCGTTCATCATTCGGCCATTTAGCATTCATTCAGCATTCAGCATTCAGCATTCAGCATTCAGCATTCAGCATTTAGCATTCAGCATTGACGCAGCCTAGAATCGACCTTCACGTATGAAT
The DNA here is from genome assembly GCA_048594885.1 of Vicinamibacterales bacterium. Lineage (GTDB taxonomy): Bacteria > Acidobacteriota > Vicinamibacteria > Vicinamibacterales > 2-12-FULL-66-21 > JBMDXB01. The sequence continues at coordinate 19,063 of JBMDXB010000123.1, read as the reverse complement.
CTGACGCCTCTTGCGGATGGCGTACAGGCGGCCGCCGATGCGCTCTTCATGCCGTACGTCGTGTTCCTGCTGCTCGGGGCGGGACTCTGGTTGACGCTGCGGACCGGCGTCGTGCAGCTGCGGCGGTTCGGCGACGCCGTGCGTGTCGCGTTCAGGCCCTCGGGCACCGGCGGCGAAGGTGTGCTGACGCCGTTCCAGGCGTTCATGACCGCGCTGGCGGCATCAATCGGCACCGGCAATATCGCCGGCGTCGCGACCGCAATCATCTCGGGGGGGCCGGGCGCGCTGTTCTGGATCTGGGTCTACGGCTTCGTCGCCACGTCCATCAAGTTCGGCGAGGCCGTGCTCGGCGTGACGTTCCGCGAAACGCGCGCCGGCGAGACGCTCTCCGGGCCGATGTACTACCTGCGCGACGGCCTGCGCACCCGCTCCCTCGCCTGGATCTACGCGCTCGTCGCCGGCGTCGCGGCGCTGACGACGACGCCGTTCACGCCGCCGAACTCGATAGCGGTCGCGGTGGAGAGCGTGTTCGGCGTGCGCGCGTGGATCACCGGCGTCATCGTCGCCGTCCTGACGTGGGCGGTGATCATCGGCGGCATCAAGTCGATCGGCCGCGCCGCCGAGAAGCTCGCGCCGCTGAAGGTCGGGCTGTATCTCATCGGCGGCGTTGTCGTGATCGTGACGTTCGGCAGCCGCCTGCCGGCGGTGCTGTCGATGGTGGTGCGCGAGGCGTTCGCGGCGCCCGGGCAGTCGGCGTTCGGGTTCAGCATGTTCATCGCGATGCGCTACGGCATCGCGCGCGGTATCTACGCGAACGAGGCGGGCTACGGCACCGCCGCGGTTGCCTACGGTACCGCGCGAACGGCGCAGCCGGTGCAGCAGGGGCTGCAAGCCGTGATGGAGGTGTTCATCGTCTCGTTCGTGACGGCGACGATCAGCGCGATGACGATCCTCGTGAGCGGCGTGGCAGAGACGTCAATCGCCGCGCGGCAGGCGGGCGGCCCGTTCCTGACATCGACCGCCGCCGTGGCCGCCGCGTTCAACGCTGCGGTGCCGACCGTCGGCGGCTGGATCGTCGCCTTCTGCGCGTTCCTGTTCGGCTACACCACGCTGATCGGCTGGGCGTATTACGGCGAACAGTTCCTCGAGTACATCCTCGGGCGACGGGTGACGATCCCCTATCGCTGGGCCTACTGCCTGCTGATCCCGTTTGGCGCCGCGATCAAGCCCGAGGTCGTGTGGGCGTGGGGCGACCTGATGAACGCGCTGCAGGTCTTTCCGAACCTGATCGGAGTCGTCGGCCTGGGCGGGCTTGTCGCCAAATTCGCCCGCGACCGCCTGATCCGCTAATCATCAATCCCAAATCACCCATCCAATCCCCATTCACCAATCGCCAATCCCAATCCGCAATCGACAATCCGCAATCCGCAATCGTTTTCGCCTCTTGATCGCCCCCGTGCGCCCTGTTACCATCGGGTGCCAGATTCCCGCCGTTACCCATGGGCTCACAAACACTTCCAGTCATTTCCGGCGACAAGGATCGCTCGCTCCAGGAAGTCCTTCGGCGGTTGACCAGCTCCCGCGCCCCGCTGGGCGCCGAAGCCGAGCCGATCGTCACGGCCATCGAGCGGTTGGAGGCGGTGCCGGCCTCATTTGCCCCCTATCCGGAGGGCACGGACGAGCGGCTGCGCGCCGCGCTTGCCGCGCGCGGGCTCGAGCAGCTCTACACGCATCAGGCCGAAGCGTTCGAGCACGTGCTCGCGGGACGGAGCGTCGTTTCGATCACGCCGACCGCGTCGGGCAAGACGCTCTGCTACAACGCGCCGATCCTGAACGCGATCCTGAAGGATCCCTCCACGCGCGCGCTCTATCTGTTTCCCACCAAGGCGCTCGCGCAGGACCAGCTCGCGGAACTGCATGCGCTGTCGCAACTCGTCGGGCAGCACGACGAGCTCAATATTGGAGTGTTCACCTACGACGGCGACACGCCCTCCGATGCGCGCCGCGCGATCCGCGGCAAGGCGCACGTCGTCCTCAGCAACCCGGACATGGTGCACTCCGGCATCCTGCCGCACCATCCGCGCTGGGCGAAGCTGTTCGAGAACCTGAAGTTCGTCGTCATCGACGAGCTGCACGCGTATCGCGGCGTGTTCGGCAGCCATCTGGCGAACATCCTGCGCCGGCTTCAGCGCATCTGCCGCCACTACGGCTCCGATCCGGTCTTCATCTGCTCGTCGGCGACGATCGCGAACCCGCGCGAGCTCGCGGAGGGACTGACCGGCCGGCCGTTCGCGCTGGTGGAATAGAGCGGCGCGCCGCGCGGGGAGAAGTTCTTCCTCTTCGTCAACCCGCCGGTGGTCAACGCGGAGCTCGGCATCCGCCGCTCCTATCACGCGGAGTCGCGCCGCGTCGCGATCCAGTTCCAGAATCACAACCTGCAGGTGATCCTATTCGCGCAGAGCCGCCTCGCCGTCGAGATCCTGACGACGTATTTGAAGGACGCCTTTCACGGACCTCCGGGGGCGGCCGACGTGATTCGCGGCTACCGCGGCGGCTATCTTCCGAACCGCCGCCGCGAGATCGAGCGCGGTCTGCGCGAAGGCGCGGTTCGCGCCGTCGTGTCGACGAACGCGCTGGAGCTCGGCATCGACATCGGCGCGCTCGATGTCTCCGTGCTCGCGGGCTATCCGGGCACGATTGCCGCCACCTGGCAGCGCGCCGGCCGCGCCGGGCGGCGCACGACACGATCGGCGGCAGTGCTCGTAGCGAGCAGCGCGCCGATCGATCAGTTCGTCATCCGGAACCCGTCGTACTTCTTCGACGCGTCGCCGGAGCACGCGCTGATCAATCCGGACAACCTGCACATCCTGCTCGACCACGTGAAGTGCGCCGCCTTCGAGCTGCCCTTCACCGACGACGAAGTGTTCGGCCAGATCAGCGTGCAGGAAATCCTGCGCGTGCTCGCGGAGGAGGGATTCGTCCATCAGGCGGACGGGCAGTGGAACTGGACGCACGAGTCCTATCCGGCAGATGCCGTCAGCCTGCGATCGGTGTCGTCCGACAACTTCGTCGTCGTCGACACGACGAATGGCGAGCGCGTGATTGGAGAGACGGACTTTTCCAGCGGTCCCGCCACGCTGCACGAGAAGGCGATCTACATCGTCGAGGGACAACTGTTCCAGGTGGAGCGGCTCGATTTCGACGGCCGGAAATCGTACGTGCGCGCCGTCGACTGCGACTACTACACGGACGCGATCACCTACACGAAGGTGACGATCCTCGACACCTTCGAAGCGGACGCGATGGTGGCGGGCCGCGCTCAGGGCGAAGTGCACGTCGTGTCGCGCGTGGTCGGCTTCAAGAAGATCAAGTTCTACACGAACGAGAACGTCGGCTCGGGCGAGCTCGATCTGCCGGAGCAGCAGAAGCACACGACGTCGTACTGGCTGACGATTCCTGACGCGGTCATGCCGGCGCTGCCGAACGGCGGCGACGATCGGCGCGATGGGGTCGTCGGCCTCGCGTTCGCCATGCGCAACGTGGCGCAGTTGCTGCTCATGTGCGATCGCCACGACATCGGCCTGTCGGTCGACGGCGGATCGCTCGACCGGTCCACGCGCACCGGCGGCATGGGCGGCATTCCGGAAGCGCTGGCGGCCGAGCCGAACATCTTCATCTACGACAACTATCCAGGCGGAATCGGCTTCAGCCGGCCGCTCTTCGAGATGCACGATTCCCTGCTCGCAAGGACCCACGAGCTGATCGCCACGTGTCCATGTAACTCCGGATGCCCGTCGTGCGTCGGCCCGGAGGGAAACACCGGTCCGTACGCGAAGGCGGTCGCCTCGCGGATCCTCCACGCGCTGCTGCAGGCGGAGCAGGTCTAGTGGATCTCACCTCGCGCCTGCGTTCCATCGTCCGTGGCAACCAACCAGTGGGCCGAGCAAGCTCGGCCCCGACGCACGATGTAGGGGCCGGGCTTGCCCGGCCCGCCGCCCGCCGCGAGCTGACGTACGAGCCAGATCCCGGTTACACAGCGTCGCTCGACCTCGAGCACGTGGCGGACATGCTCGCCGGACGCACGATCGCGACGATGTTCGGGAAGGTGCTGGTGATCGATCGACGGTACGAGTCCGACCGGGCGTACGGCGGGATCCGCATCGACGATTGCTCGCAGATCGACGTGGACGGCCTGCGGCTGCTGGATCCGGAGTTGTTCGTCCGGCCAGCGAACGGCGAAGAGCGATCAGCGACCAGCGATCAGCGAACGGCGGCACGCACGATCTTCATCGATCTCGAAACGACGGGGTTGAGCGGCGGCGCCGGAACCATTGCGTTTCTCGTCGGCTGCGGCTACTTCGACTGCGGCGCGTTCCAGGTGCGCCAGTTCCTGCTGCCGAGCCATGCGGCCGAGCGTGCGCTGCTGGCGGCCGTCGCCGAGTTCTTCGACGGCGCGGATCTCATCGTCACCTACAACGGCAAGACCTTCGATCTGCCGGTGATGGAGACACGATGGTTGTTCCACCGCATGACGCCGCCGCTCGACGGCGTGCCGCACTTCGACATGCTCCACCCCGCGCGACGTTTGTGGCGCTCGCGCGCGGCGGCGCGGCGATCGCGAGCCGTGGGGCGGAACTTCAGTTCCGCCATGTCCATGATGTCCGACTATCAGGAAGCCGACGAGCGATGCTGCCGGCTGTCCACGCTCGAGCGTGTCCTCTTCGACGTCGAGCGGGTAGGCGACGTGGACGGATTCGAGATCCCCAACCGGTTCTTCAGCTTCGTGCGCAGCGGCGATCCGCGCCCGCTCGAGCCGGTGCTCGAACACAATCGACTGGACCTCGTGTCGCTTGCCGCCGTGACGGCGCGAGCGGCGCAGCTCGCGCTGGCGGGATCCGACGCATGCCGCGATGCCGCGGAAGCGCTGGCGCTCGGACGCGTGTACGAGCGCGCCGGGTCGCTCGACCGGGCAGAGACCTGCTACCGCTGCGCGATTGAGTCGGATTCCGTGGACGTGAAGATCGAGGCGTTATACCGCCTCGGGCTGCGGCTGAGGCGCGACCGGCGATTCGAGGAAGCCGCTGAAGTCTGGCGTCAGGTGCTGGCGGCCGCTCAGCGGCGACATGGCGACGTTCGCCGGTTTGCCGCGGAGGCGCTGGCGATCCACCATGAGCACCGGCGCCGCGACCTCGTCCGCGCTCGTGAGCATGCGCTTTTCGCGCTCGAGGAAAGCGACGCGGCCAGCGCAGGCGACGTGCGGCATCGGCTGGCGAGAATCGAGCGGAAGCTGCGTACAAACAAAGACGCCCAGCTCTTTTCGAGCTGAGCGTCTCAGTCGGCGCTCGCAGGCGGCGCTTCGCGCCTACTTGGCTGCTTTCTTCGTCGCCTTGGCGGCTGCCGCGGCCGTCTTCCGGCTCTCGGACGTCTGCGCTCCGAAGCGCTTCGTGAACCGCTCGACGCGCCCCTCGGTGTCGATCAGCTTCTGACGCCCCGTAAAGAACGGGTGGCAGTTGTTGCAGATCTCGAGGTGCAGCTCGGGCTTGGTCGAGCGCGTCTTCCAAGTCGCGCCGCAGGCGCATCGCGCCTCGACCTCGTGGTACTTCGGATGAATGCCTTCCTTCACAGCAGCTCCTTCGGGCTCTCGGGAAAAGAGCCATTATAGCAGGTTACGGGCAGGCGTTCGGGGCCCGGTCCCAGCGGTGGCGCCTGAGCTCGTCCATGAGCGCGGGCGGGAGCCGTTTTCCATCGCTGACCCTGAGGTTCTCCTCGACGTGCCGCTTTTTTCGCATCCCAGGAATCACCGTCCTCACGGCCGGATGTTCCAGGATGTGCCGCAGCGCGAGCTCGGGCATCGTCATACCCGGCGGGACGACCGGGCGTAGCCGCTCGACGCGGTCAATCGTCGCCGCCAGGTGTTCGGGGAAGAAGTACAGGTTGCGGAAGTCGCCTTCGGGCCACTGCGATTCGAGTGTCAGCGTGCCGGTCAGGCTGCCTTCGTCGAACGGCACCCGCGCGATGACGGCGATGTCCCGCGCCTGGCATGCCGGGAACAGGCGGTCCTCCGGGTTCTGATCGAAGACGTTGTAGACGACCTGCACGGAGTCGATGAGGCCGCTTTCGAACGCGAGCAGCACGTTCTCCGGTTCCCACCGGTTGATGCTGATGCCGAACGCGCGGATGAGCCCTTCGTCCTTCAGCCGCCTGACTGCGCGCTGCCAGCGATCGTCGGCTGCCCACGCGTCGCTCCAGACGTGAAACTGCTGCAAGTCGACCGTGTCGACGCCGAGATTCGTGAGGCTCTTCTCGGTGTACTCGTGGATGTGATCCGAGGGAAACACGTCGTCCAGCGGATACTCGGCGCGTCCCGGCCACTGCCGGTTCTTCGGTGGGATCTTCGTCGCGACGTAGAGGCGTCGATTCGGATGCCGGCGCAGCGTCTCGCCGAGCAGCCGCTCGCTGCGTCCATCGCCGTAGGCCCAAGCCGTGTCGAAGAACGTGCATCCGAGTTCGACGGCGCGATCGAGCGACGCGAGCGATTCCGCATCGTCGCTCCCGCTCCATCCCGCCATGCCCCACATGCCGTAGCCGACTTCCGATACCGGCCACCCGGTACGGCCGAACGTTCTGTATTGCATCCGGGAATTCTACCCTCGTCCCTCCTGTAGCGCCCGAGCCAGCAGATCGGCGACGCCAAGCACAGGAGCGCTGCGCGTGAGGTACTCGCGGTCGAGACGCGATCCCTGAGTGCGAATGATTCCCTGGACGTCACGCCATTGGCGATCCGAGACCTCACCGCCGATCCGATACCAGCGAAGCTTCTGGAGCACGATGTCTTCGGGCGGATGCACGTGAATGACACGCCCGCCGCCGACGTCCACTGCCTGCCGGCGCGCCAGCTGCTGATCGTCGAGCGGTGTCCCGCCGGCGACGAAGATGTCGATTTTCAGCTGGGTTGAATAGTGGACCAGGTTTGCGCTCGCACGGTTGCGGACGGCGCGCCGCAGCGCGTCTGCGTCAACGTAGAAGTCGGGTTCGAGGGAAGACACGAGGGCGGGGATGTGTGATTCGTCCAGCGCGACGACGATGTCGATGTCGATCGAGGCTCGCGGCTCACCGGCGAATGAGGCGGCGATCGAGCCGCCGATCGTATGAAGCACACCGATTCGATCCAGGACGGTCGTCACTGAAATAGCGACGGCAATGGGGTCGACGGTCACAGCCGATCGAGCGCGGCGCTTTCGGGATACGCCTTGTGTGCGAGCTCGGGGCCGAGCACCAGAACAGCGAGCCGCAGAAAATGCTCGCGGGCCGTGGCGTCCGGAAAACGGTGCCGTATTCCGGCGAGCGCGAGGTCGTGCGCGGCCTGCGTCAATCCGGTGACGATGGCAGCCTTGTCTGCGGGCGACATCTGCCGCCAACGTTCGATCTGCAGGCGCTCGACTTCGGCGGGCGTGTCGAGCGCGAGTGGTGTCGAGGCCACGGCGGAATTATATGGCCGGCTCGCCGCGACAGCGGTCGGAAACGGTCCCCGTCCGGTTCTGCAAGACGTAGAATGCCGAACGTATGCTGATGCGATCCGCCGTCATGTTTCTGGCCGCCGCGACGCTCGTCGCGGTTCCGCGCGCGCAGACCGGTGAGAAGCTCGATTACGCGACGATCGCCCAGATCCGCGACGAGGGACTGAACCGGTCGCAGGTGATGGATCACCTCTGGCGGCTCAGCGAGGTCTACGGCCCGCGGCTGACCGGAGGGCCGCAGATCCTCCAGGCGAGCGACTGGGCGCTGAAGAAGTTTGCGGAGTGGGGCCTCGCCAACGGCCACCGCGAGACGTTCCCGTTCGGCCGCGGCTGGTCGCTCGTGCGGTTCAGCGCGCACATGATCGAGCCGCAGGTGCAGCCGCTCATCGGCTTCCCCGGCTCGTGGTCGCCGGGGACGAATGGAACGATCACGGCCGGCGTCGCGCGCGTGCAGATTACGAGCGAAGCGGACTTCGCGCGCTACAAGGGCAGGCTCGCCGGGACCATCGTGCTCACGCAGCCGCCGCGAGAAGTCCGGTTGCTCGAGGGGCCGATCATCTCGCGGATGGGTGAGCGCGAGCTGGACGAGGCGCTGACGACACCGGTTCCCAGGGCCCGCGCCGGCCGCGGACGAAGCGCCGAGCCGGACGAGCCGGAACAGCGTCAGTCACGCACGCGATTCCGATCGCGCCTCGTCGAGTTTCTGAAGAGTGAAGGCGTCGTCGCCATGTTCGAGCGTGGCAGCGACAGTGACATGGCGTCGGTCGGCAGCGATCTCAGCTTCCAGCAGCAGCGCACGGACGGCGGCACCGTGTTTCCCGGCAGCGGCGGTTCGCGCACGTCCGACCCTGCCGCGGGTCTGCCGACCGTGACGCTCGCCGTCGAGCACTACAACCGCCTGGCCCGCCTGCTCGACCACGGCGTTCCCGTGAAGGTCGAGCTCAATCTCGAGACGAAGTTCCACGACGAAACGACGGAGAACGGGTTCAATACGGTCGCGGAGATCCCGGGCGTCGATCCGCTGCTCAAGGACGAGGTCGTCATCCTCGGCGCGCATTTCGATTCTGTCGCCGCCGCGACCGGCGCAACCGACAATGCGACCGGCTCCGCCGCGATGATGGAAGCGATGCGCATTCTGAAGACGCTCGGCGTGAAGCCGCGCCGAACGATTCGCATTGCGCTCTGGGGAGCGGAAGAGCAGGGATTGCTGGGCTCGCGTGCCTACGTCCGCGAGCACTTCGCCGACCCGGCGACGATGGTGCGGAAGCCGGCGCACGCCAAAGTCGCGGCGTACTTCAACTCCGACAACGGCACCGGGCGGATCCGCGGCGTCTGGCTGCAAAGCAACCTCGCCGTGCGGCCCATCTTCGAGCAGTGGATCGCGCCGCTGCGCGATCTCGGCGTGGTCGCGCTTGGACCGCGTTCGGTAAGCTCCACCGATCACGTGTCCTTCGACAACGTTGGGTTGCCGGCGTTCCAATTCATGGTCGACCGGCTCGAGTACAACTCGCGCACGCATCACTCGAACATGGACGTCTTCGATCGCGTGCAGCGCGACGACATGGTCCAGCATGCCACGGTGATCGCCGTGTTTGCCTATAACGCAGCGATGCGCGACGAGAAGTTGCCGCGCAAAACACTGCCAAAGCCCCAGCCATCCAATCGCTGACGTTCGAGTCCTCGACGCCTCCGCACGGCTCCCTCACATGATGCGCTGTACGCGATTGCACATTGGCACGCCTCATGGAAACAGGAAGCACCCTGCGAATTTCCGCTGATGTGGAATGGAGGAAGTCACATGCAGAGTCGAACGGTTCGTTTTCTGAGCATCGCGGTACTCGCGCTGATGTTCGCGTCGTTCAGTGCGGTGCGCGCGGAAGCGGTCACGTCGGTATAACAGTACTTCGCGTGTCAACTCCCAACTTCCAAAGGCCAGATGCCAAGGGCCAACGGCCAACTGGAGGTTGGGAGTCTCAGTTCGGCCTCTGGGAGCTGGTCTTCGGCCTTCGACGCGGCTTCAGGTATTCGTCCCACCACGCCAGCTCGTTCAGCATGCGATGCACGTTGTTCCAGTGGCCGCCGATGCCGTGCGGCTGCCCCTGATACTGGATCATCCTCGCCGGAACACCGCGCCGTTTCAGCGCGAAGTACATCTGTTCCCCTTCCTCGTACGGCACGCGCTGATCGACTTCGCCGTGCACGAACAGCGTCGGCGTCTTCACGCGTCCGGCGTGCGTCAGCGGTGACTGCCGGATCATGATGTCGCGCGCCCTGGCCTCCCACGGCGTCCCGAAGAACTCCGTCTCCTTCGTGCGGTAGATGTCGGCAGTGCCGTAGTCGCTGATCCAGTTCGAGATCCCTGCGCCGCTGATCGCCGCGGCGAAGCGATCGGGATACCGCGTGATCAGCCAGTTCGTCATGAACCCGCCGTACGAGTGCCCGATGTGGCCGACCCGCTTCGGATCGATCGGGTAGCGCTTCATCACGTAGTCGACGCCCGACACGACGTCCTGGCCGTCCTTGGTGCCCCACGCGCCCCACGTCGCCCACTTGAACGCGTCGCCGTAGCCGGTGGAGCTGCGGAAATTCGTGTCGAGCACGAAGTAGCCGTTGGCCGCGAAGTACTGGTCCTTGAAATCGAAGCGGTAGCCGGTCGCCGAGTGCGGACCGCCGTGGCTCGTCACGATCATCGGGTACGGCCCCTTCGCCGGATCGTAGCCATAGGGAAACATCAGCCAGCCCTCGATGTGCGTGCCGTCGTCACTCGGCCACCGCAGTCGCTCGGCGCGGCTGAAGGCAATCTCGGAGAGCAGGTCGCGATGGATGTCCGAAAGCTTCCGCTCGTTGGTGCCGTCGATATCCGCGACGTAGACGTCGGCCGGCGCTTCGTGCAGGCCGACGGTGTAAACGATCTTCGCCATCGCTCTGTCGTAGCCGATCGCGTTCAACCGCCGTGGTCCTCTGGTGACCTGCTCCACGCGTCCGGCGGGCACCGGCACGCGGAACAGATGCGACTCGCCGCCGATGCCGGCGGAGAAGTAGATGTATCGTCCATCCGGCGACCACCGCGTGTCGCCCGGATCCAGGTCCCAGTTGGCCGTGAGATTCAGCGGTTCGCCGCCGGCGACCGGCCGGATGTAGATGTCGCGCGGTCCGCCATGACTCAGCTTGCGGTCGATGATCATGTCGGTGCCGAACGTTCGCACGTACGAGAGGTACTTGCCGGTCGGCGAGAAGTGCACGTCGCTGTAAACGTAGGCATCGTCGGTCAGCCGCGTCACCTGGCGGTCCGTCGTCACCATCCACAGATCCGCGCGGCTGTATTTCAACGCGTTGCGCCAGCCCGAATCGGCGACGAACGCGAGCTGCTGGCCGTTCGGGTGCCACGCGAGTCCTGACGGGCGCAAGTCCATGTCGACGAGCACGGTCGTTGTTCCATCGGCCGGCGCGCGAATCACGATCTGTTGTGCGGGCAGGGCGGTAGGATCCGGAGCGGGGAACGGCGCGCCGTCGCGCTGGAAGTCCTTCCAGTCGAAGATCGCGCCCTTGAACCGCTCCTGGTGGCGTTGTTCGAAGTCGCTGGCGTACGCCGCCTGCGGCGTCGGCTGCGGCTTGTCGATGGCCAGCGCGATCCACCGGCCGTCCGGGCTGCGGACGCCCGGCGTCCCTCCTCCCCGTCCGCCTCTGCCGCCCCCTTGAACCGGAGCAGGGGAGTCGACGCGCTCGGGCGCGGCGGACGGATCTGCCGGATCGATCCGCCACTGCTCCACCGTACCACGCGAAGAACGCGCGCCCGGGACGTTCTGCCGCTCCACCACATACTGCAGCCGGTCATCGTCCGTCCATCGCGGGCCCGAGACGTCCGTGCCCTCGTGCTGAATGCGCCGCGGAGCAGTCGATGCGTCCGACGGCGCGATCCAGGTCTCCGTCTTCGTGCCGTTGTCATCTTCGACCCGTGTCGACACTGTGTACGCGACCCAGCGGCCGCCGGGCGCGAGCGTCGCTCCGCCAACGGTCTTCACGCGGTAGTAGTCCTCGATCGTCAGGCGCCTTCCCTGCGTGGCCTGCTGGGACGCGACCGGGACGCCAAGTGCAGCCGCCGCAAGGACGAGGAGCGCGACCCGAACGACGTGGGGCATGGATCCTCCAGGAAGCGGGTGGCATCATAATCCGCTTGACACGCCTGTCGCCGAAGGAAATTCTGAATAGCTGGTCACACGAAAGAAGGAGGGGGCGATGACTTTACGCATTGGTGACGTTGCACCGGACTTCGTCGCAGAGACGACGGAAGGCCCGATCCGCTTTCACGAGTGGATTGGCAACTCGTGGGCGGTGATGTTCTCGCATCCGAAGGACTTCACGCCGGTCTGCACCACCGAACTCGGATACATGGCGAAGCTGAAGCCTGAGTTCGACAAGCGCAACACGAAAGTAATCGGCCTCAGTGTCGATCCGGTCGACAGCCACAAGCGGTGGGCGAACGATATCGCCGAGACGCAGGGGCAGGCGCCGAACTACCCGATGATCGGCGACCCGAACCTCGAGGTTTCGAAGTTGTACGGCATGCTGCCCGGGGAGATCGAAGGCAGTTGCGAAGGCCGCACGCCGGCGGACAACCAGACCGTACGTAATGTCTACGTAATCGGACCCGACAAGAAGATCAAGCTGCTGATCGCGTACCCCATGACGACCGGCAGGAACTTCGACGAGGTGCTCCGCGTCATCGACTCGCTGCAGTTGACCGTCAAGCACAAGGTCGCGACGCCGGTGAACTGGAAGCAGGGCGACGAGGTGATCATCGCCGGTTCGGTGTCGGACGAGGAAGCGAAGAAGACGTATCCGCAGGGTTGGAAGGCCCCCAAACCGTACCTCCGTATCGTCCCGCAGCCGGCCGACAAGGACGACCCGACGGCAGCCGGCGTCTGACCATCAGCCGGGATGCTATGCTGCGTACACATGCGCAGCATCATGGCGGTCGTCGTCCTCGCGGCGACGATCGCCGCTCAGGATCTGCCGCGTCCCGTCTTCCGCTCGGGCGTCGATCTCGTCACCGTCGACGCCATCGTCCTCGACGCGCAGGGCAAGCCGGTCACGGATCTTGCCGCTGCCGATTTCGTCGTCACGGCTGCCGGCAAGGTCCGGAAGGTCGTGTCGGCCGAGTTCGTGCCGGTCGCCGGTACGTGTGACGGCGGTCCCGCGCCGGCTGACGCGGGTCCCATCGCCGAAGCGACGTCGAACACCACGCTGCGGGAGTCGCGCTCGTTCCTGATCGTCGCCGATGTCGAGCAGATCGACTCGGGCGGCGGCATGGGCGCGATGCGTTCCGTGACGGCGTTCGTGGGCGCTCTCCGCCCTGACGATCGCGTCGGCGTGGTTGCGCTGCCCTACGGCACGCCGCGCGTCGATCTCACGACCAATCGTGCCGTCGTGAAGCAGGCGCTCGGACACATCGTCGGCGCAGGGCAGCAGCGCGACAACCGCATGAGCGTGGGGGAGGCGGTCGCGATCGAGCGCAACGATCGGAGAACGCTCCAGGAATGGGCCGACCGGACGAACTGCGGCGACCCCCGTCTGGTGAGCAGCGGCTTCGACGTTCCGCTCACGCCAGACTGCGTGCGCACCGCGCAGACGCTGGCGCAGCAGGTCGTACGCCGCGAGCGTCTGCACTCGCGTCACCTGTTCGACGCGCTCAGCCAGCTCGCATCCGCGATGGCGCCGATCCGCGGCCTCAAGACCATCGTCCTCGTCTCGGAAGGCATGCTGCGCGACCACGACACCAGAGACGCGCTGCGGCGTTTCGCCGAGGCCGCCGCCGCGTCGCGCGTGACGCTGTATTCGCTGCTGTTGCACACGCCGGCGACGCAGGCGTCCGACGGCATGGCGCGTCCGCCGGATCGAAGCCTCGACATCGAGCTGAACTCGGGCGGGATGGCCGACACGGCCATTGCGGCTGGCGGTGAGATGTTTCAGATCAGCGGCACGGCCGACAACGCGCTCAGTCGAATCGACACGCAGCTCGCGGGCTACTATCTGCTCTCGTTCCAGTCCGATCCGGGAGACGCCGGCGGCAAGCGGCGAACGATCACGGTGGAGGTCCGCCGTCCGGGCGCCAGCGTACGCGCGCGATCGGATTTCGCGGTTCCTGGCGCGGCCGCTTCTGCATCGGCGACCGCCACGCTGCCGAAGGATCTGCGTGCCCGTGTCGGCGAGTTGATCCGATGGCCCGTTCCGATTGCGGAAATCGCCATCGACGTCGCGACGTTCGTGGCACTGCCGAAGGCGGACGCGCAGAAACGGCGGGTCGTCATCATCGGCGAGCTGCCGCCGAACATTCGCGCTGCGGCTGCGGGCTATGAGATTTCCGACGAGAAGGGTAAGACGATCGCCGACGCGTTCGAGCTCGATCCGGCGACGAAGGCATCCTCGACCCGCACCACGTATGTGACGGGCATCGAGCTGGCTGCCGGGACATATCGGTTGAAGCTCGGCCTGATTGCGGAAGACGGCCGCCGCGGCTCGATCGAGCACGCCTTCACCGTGGCTGCATCGGCCGCCACGCCGGTCACCTTCGGCGATATCTTCGTCGGCCTCGAAGCGGACGAGCGATTTCATCCTCTCGTGAGAGTCCAGCCGGATACGCCGCAGATCGCGGTGCAGATCGAAGTGCAGGCCACGGCCGGCAATCTGCTGGAGAAGCTGTCGGTGATGCTCGATGTCACGCGCCGGGGCGCGAGCTCGCCGCTCGCGAGCGCCGCCATGCGGATCGAGAAGACGCCCGATCCGTTGACACGTGTCGCGGCGGCCATGCTGACCGTTGCCCGCCTCGAGCCGGGTGAGTATGTGCTGCGCGCCACGCTGCCAGGGTCCTCGCCGCTGCAGCAGGTGACGCGGATCATCCGCAAGAACTGACACAGTTGAGCCCAGGCGGCGTCGTCCTGCGCCATTTGCGGTATGCGTATGGCGATCTGCCTGCTCAAGCCGCGTTACCACGCCAGCTTCGTGACCGTCGTGGTCGCCGCGCTGCTGTTCGCGGAACGGCCGGACCCGGTCCTCGGGGTGCGGCTCGCACTCCTGTATCTCTCCTTCAACGTGTTGCTCTACGGCGGCATCTATACGTTCAACGACATCGCCGACCGGGCCGCCGACGCGCGTCATCCGGCCAAGCAGCTGCGGCCCATCGCGTCGGGGCGTCTGGGCACGACGACGGCGGTGATCATTGCGGTGTCGCTGTGCGGCGCTGGCACGACCCTTGGCGCCCTGTTTTTTCCGCCATCGATCCTGGCGTGCTACGGCGCGATCGCCTTGCTCAACCTCGCGTACTCGTGCGGCGGCCGCGACATGCCGGTGGCCGATGTCCTCTTGAACGCGGCGCCGCACGCGCTGAGGTTTCTGATGGGCACGCTCCTGGTCGGACGCGTGGCGCCGCCAGAACACCTGTTGGTGTGGTTCTGCCTGGCCGCCGGCGTCTCCTGCATCCGGCGCCTCGTCGAGAAGGAGTCGGGCGCCGAGGCCGCGCGCCCCGTGCTGCAGCGGTACTCCGCGGCCGGCCTGGCACTCGCCGCCGACGCCGGCTTTGCCGCCATCCTCCTGTTCTGCGCCGCGGGCGCCGAGTCGTCGCCCGGGTTCTACGCGATCGCGGTTCCGGCCTATCTGCTGCTGGTCGTCTCGGCCCGGCGCGTGCCGGTCGCCCACGTCGCGTTCGAGCGGCTCTGGCTCCGATGACGCTCAGCGGGGCCAGGAAGGCGAGCGGCTCGTGGCCGCGATCTGCGTCAGCGCGCACCATCCTCCGCCAATCATGAGGGCCCACGCGCCAGCGTGAACGGCGATCGGTGGCAGGTTCATCAGGAGGAAGCCGACATCGCCGCGGCCGCCCAACACCGTGTCGGCAAGGTAGTTGTTGCTGACGTCGTAGACGCAGCGCAGCGCGGTAAGGGCGAGGATCAGCGCGCCGGCGAATGGACCCCGATCGGCCCACCGCACGGCGACCGCCCAGACGCCGAGCAGCAGCGCGTCGAGCAGATACGCCGACAGCGTCGACACGACCATCGCCGCTCTCGGCGCACCGGGCTGCCAGTCGATATAGCCGTGAACGAAGTCGCCGCGCCAGAACGGCGGCACCAGCTGATACGACCTCACGTCCAGTCCCGCCAGCAAGCCGCCGGTGAGGTGAGCCCCTTCATGTGTCGGGCTGTAGGAGACGAACCAGATGGCGTAGACCGCCAGGACGTACGCCACGGTTCGTCCGGCTGCGAGATGCCATCGGCGGAAATAGATGACCAGAGGGACCACGAAGACGATCAGGATCTGGACCGTACCCTGGATCGTTCTCGCGAGTTCGGTCACCGGGATCGACCTCCGGACGGCGCTAGAATGCGCGCAACGTGTGCTGCAAACGCGCTGGGCACCTCATGGTTCTGGCGGTCATCTTATGCGAGGCGCCGGTCGGCGCGCAGGGTCCTGAAGAACGGTACGGCCGCCGCGCGTCGCTCATGTCCGGAGCATCGGCCGGCGACGGCGGCACCGCGCTGGCGCTGACCGCGGCGTTGGGCTTCCGGCTGGCGGACCGCGTTGGCGTCGAGTTCGAGCTGACCTACGCGCGCAAGCTGGATTTCGCCATCGACCTGTGCCCGCCGCCGCGCGTGTGCATCATTGGAGGGCAGGTTCCGGTCACCGGGCGCACGGTCTCGCTCCTCCCGCAAGTGACATTCGAGCTGCTGCCGGCGTCGTCGCGTCTGCGCGCGTACGCGCAGGCGGGCGCCGGCGCGGGCCACCTGCGCCAGCGGTACTGGTTTCCGGGCCCGTCCAAGGGCAGCCCCGGTGCCGTCGAGTTCACGCGATCGAGCCTCAGTATCGCCGTCGCGTACGGCGGCGGCTTCGCGGTGCGCGTTTCCAGGCGACTGGCCGTCGGCGGCGACGTTCGCTGGCTGCATGTGCTCGATGACGAGCCGCCGCCGTCCGAGTGGCGGATTACCCCTTCTGGTACGCTCAGCTCCGTGCGTGCCGGGTTGCGATCGACCTGGCGGTTCTGACACCAGCGGCGATTGTTGCGGTGTTGTCGCGCGGTACGCTCAGGGTGAGAAGCGCTGCAAGCAGGGGGATCGCCGCCGCCGACACGCACGCGACCAGATCACCCGCCGCGATCCGGCGCAGCCACAGTGACGTGAAATCGCCGACGGTCCAGGGGCGAATCACCATCAGGCCGATCGTCAGGATCGCGGGAAGCACGAACGGCCGCCAGGTTCGACGCTCGAGCGCCGTCCGGCACGCCAGGACGAAGACCGACCACGTGGCGAGCGTGTAGAGAGCCTGCAGCGCGGCGCGCGCGGTGAAGCGTGGAAGCGTGGTGGGAAGCCCGGTCGCGACGAGGAGTCTGAACTCGCTGAGCGCCAGATGCGCTCCTACCGGCGCCATCAGCGCCGCCGCGAGGAACGCGGCGAGACCGCTCGCCGCGAGTCGGCTCGCCGTGACCCGGCCGGCAACACTCGCGTGAAGCCACACAGCCGCGGCCGTTGCGAAGAATCCCGGCATGTACACCCATGAGTTTCCCGCCATCCCATGACGCCAGTCCGCCGCGAACGCCAGCGCGGCCTCCGATTGGCCGACCGTCTCGATCGGATCGGCCGACAGGAACATCCAGAGGAACAGCGTCTGCCCCGCGATCAGCAGCAGTGTGCTCAGGACGCAATCTGGTCGGTGAAGCAGAACGGATGGCCGCAGTCGGTGCATACGTACTCCGCGAATCCGCACCGCCGCGCCAGGAAGCGGATGCGATGCGCGGTGAAGAAGCAGACGAGCGGGTGCCGGATGACGTGCGAGTCCCCGTCCGCTTTCAGAAAGCTGTGGCCGCAGTGGCAGGCGTACTCGGTGAAGCCGTTCCGCGACCCCACGGCGCGGACGCGATGGCCGAACAGGCCGCAGGCGTACCGGACCTTCTTGCCGAACAGCTCCCGATGCGCGAAGGGATCCGCGTCGGCCGGGTAGACGAGCGGATGGCCGCACCGGATGCACACATACTCGTGAACGCCATCGCGATCCGTGAGCCGCACGTAGGTGTGATGTTGCAGGAAACAGGACAGCGTGTGCCGGACGTGGGTGGTAGAGCCGTCCTCGCGCAGGTACTCGGCGCCGCAGCGGCAGCGTCTGGTTGCGCCGCGGGTCCGGCTGAACACTTCATTGTGGACGACGTGGCCCCACACTCCACAGCTGGCCTTGAGCAGGGCCGCATGGAGAGTCATGCCCGTTAATGCGTGAACGGAGCCCCCGCCGGCTCGCCGCCAGGCACTGCTCGGTGGGCGAGGTGACTCATCGTCTTCAGGACTTCAGCCTGCGCGAAACGTTCTCTTCCAGCTTGCTGACAGGGGATGCCGCGACCCATCGCGGTCTCGGTCGCCGAGCGGGCCGGCGGCGCCGTCACGGCGGATTTGGCTCTGAGCTATTTCACCGCGGGTGCTGTGATCGCGGTGTTCGTGCTGGTGGGGGTGGCTGCGAGCGCCAGGGCTGCCGTAATGGCGTGACGGGTAGACCCCGCGCTGGCGCTCGAGGAGGAACCTGCGCCGCGGGACCTACAGGCCTTCGATGTCTCCGAGGTCCTTCGCACGTCCGGTGGCGCGCTTGTTCCGCAAGAAGGCGACACGGCCGATGAACGGGGCCTGGACGTCGCCGAATGGCCGCTGCAGACGGTCTGGCCAGGCGTCGGCGAACGTGATGCCGGTCAACTCGGTGAGGATGTCGATGCGCCCCGGCGGCACACCGATCTGATAGACGACACCGGGTACGGCAAAATCGGACTCGGCGATCTGATCGATGGGTGCTCCGAACTCCCGAAGCGCCTGCATGACGCGCGTAGCGTTGTCCGGCGTCGCCTCGATCCAGACATCCAGGTCACCCGTCGCCCTTGGACGCCCATGCAGCGCCAGGGCGTAAGCGCCGACGATCAGGAACCGGACGTCAGCGCCGATGAACGCGCGCAATAGATCGACAAAGTCCCTGTTCATCCGGAGCCTCGCCACGCAGAGTCCACTGCTCGACGCTGAGGCGCCAGACCTGCAGCACTCGCTCCGCCTCGGTCAGTTGCCGCCAGTACTGCAAGTCGTCGCGGTCTGCGTCGGTTGCCGACCGGTACCGCTTCACAGCGGCACGTCGGTGAGGCTTCGTCGCGTCAGCCATGCGCCGTCAGTCTACCGCACAAGATGGTCGGACTCGATCGGACTACTTCCCGTTGGCCATCGAGGCGAGGAACTCGGCGTTCGACTTCGTCTTGGCCATCTTCGACAGCAGCAGCTCCATGCCCTCGACGGGGGAGAGCGGCGTCAGGACCTTGCGCAGGACCCAGATGCGATTCAGGTCTTCCTTCGGCATCAGCAGCTCTTCCTTGCGCGTGCCGCTCTTCTGGATGTCGATCGACGGGAAGACGCGGCGATCCGTGAGCTTGCGATCGAGATGGACCTCGAGGTTGCCGGTGCCCTTGAACTCCTCGAAGATGATGTCGTCCATCCGCGAGCCGGTGTCGATGAGCGCGGTGGCCATGATCGTCAGCGAGCCGCCGC